>CAVYOS010000019.1:0-68794 GCA_963770205.1 uncultured Alphaproteobacteria bacterium | reverse complement strand
CTTCCGACATCGCCATGGATTTGCGCTCGGCACCCATCATGACCTTGTCTTTGGCGTCCTCGAATTCATGCTGAGTGACCATGCGCTTGTTGCGCCGCGCGGCGAGCAACGCCGCCTCATTCACGAGATTGGCGAGGTCGGCGCCCGAGAAGCCCGGCGTGCCGCGCGCGATTACTTTCGGGTCGACGTCGGGTGCGAGCGGCACATTGCGCATGTGCACCTTCAGGATCTGCTCGCGGCCCACGATGTCGGGATTGGGAACCACGACCTGCCTGTCGAACCGGCCTGGCCGCAAGAGCGCCGGGTCCAGCACGTCGGGCCGGTTGGTGGCGGCGATCAAGATCACGCCTTCATTCGCCTCGAAACCGTCCATTTCGACCAGGAGCTGGTTCAGCGTCTGCTCGCGCTCGTCATTGCCGCCGCCGAGCCCCGCGCCGCGATGGCGGCCGACTGCGTCGATTTCATCGATGAAGATGATGCAGGGCGCATTTTTCTTGGCCTGCTCGAACATGTCGCGCACCCGCGATGCGCCGACGCCGACGAACATTTCCACGAAATCCGAGCCCGAGATGGTGAAGAACGGAACATTGGCTTCCCCGGCGATGGCGCGGGCGAGCAGTGTTTTACCGGTGCCCGGCGGCCCGACCAGCAGCACGCCGCGCGGAATCTTTCCGCCAAGCCTCTGGAATTTGTGCGGGTCTTTGAGAAAGTCGACGATCTCCTGCAGGTCCTCCTTTGCCTCCTCGATGCCGGCGACATCCTCGAACGTCACCCGCCCCTGCCGTTCTGTCAGTAGCTTGGCCTTCGACTTGCCGAAACCCATGGCCTTGCCGCTGCCGGCCTGCATCTGGCGCATGAAGAATACCCACACGCCGATCATCAATATGATTGGGAACCACGATACCAGCATGCTGGTGAGGAAGGATTCATCCGTCGCCGGCCTGGCCTTGATGTCCACGCCCTTGTCGCGAAGCTGGGTGATGAGATTGGGATCCGGCGGCGCGTAAGTCTGGAAATTGCGCCCGTCGTTATATTGGCCGCTGATGACTTCCCCGGCGATGGTCACGCTTTTAACCTCGCCGGTTTCGACCTTGCCGATAAAATCGGAATAGCTGATGTCGGACGCACCGACCCTCTGGCTCTGCCCCTGGAACAGGTTGTAGAGCGCAAACAGGAGGAGACCGATGATGATCCACACGGCGAAGTGACGAAAATTGACCACAATTGCCTCGCTGACCGAACGGCGGCTCCAGAGCCGCCCACCAACTCGAGGCCAACTGGCCCCAACCCACAGTCCAATTCTAATGTAACATAGGTGTCCCCCCTCCCCTTGCCAAGTTCATTGAATCCTCAATGAATTATGAGGGCCTGTTACCGGCGCGACCTCGGCCCGGACTTTCCCGCCAAGATCGACCCGGCTGTAGCCGAGGTGCGGAACAAGGGCGATCTCGTCTCCGGCAACCAGTGCGGGCAATGTCCTGAACACGAATTCCGGCAGGTTTTTCGGCCTCTTGACCGCGCTGCGGCGCTTCGCCTGGCCAAGCGGCAGAAGGGTCATGCTCTCTCCTTTGCGTGCATAGAGCCGCACCTTGAACCTGTCATCGAAGAGACGCGTCTCGCCGGGCTGGATGGTGATCGGCGTCCTGGCCATGCGTCCGCTTTCCCGCCCGATGACGAAACTCTCAAGCCGCCGCTTGGCGCGGCAGCCGCCCAGCGTGCGCGCCTGCCCCTCGCCGGACTGAAGCCACGCGCTGAAGCGCTCGATCTCCGCCAGCCGTGGGCGATGCGATGCTCCCCCGAGCCTGGCGAAGAGCCGCGCCAGCAGACGCACTCGGATCTCTTCCGGCGCGCCGAGAAAATGGTCCATGTCGACGATCGCATGCCCCTCGTTCTCAAAGCTGACGCAGCGGTCCTGAAGCTCATCCGTCGATTTCTCGAGAGCCTCCCGTGCGCGGCCCATCCGCTGCGCTGCCATCGCCAGATGCTCGAAGCTCACGCCTGCCCTGTGGAGCACGTCCTTCACTTGGCGGATTCGCACCCTTTCGAACACGGCATCTTCATTGCTCGGATCATCGAAGAACGCCTGCCCCTCTGCCTCGAGGAGAGCTCTGAGCTGCGCCCGGCGAACCTCGAGCAGCGGCCGCAGCACTCTTACGCCATGAAGAACCGTCTCGCCCGCCATGGCGCTCAAGCCATCGACGCCGGACCCGCGCGCGAGGCGCATGAGAAAGGTCTCCGCCTGATCATCGAGCGTATGGCCGGTAACCACGCCCTCTGCGTCATTCTGCGCGCACCATTGTGCGAACAGCCGATAGCGCGCCTCTCGCGCACGCGCCTGCAGCGCCCGCTCCGGCTTCTCCTCGCTCCATGTGAGCAATCGTTCCTGGAATCCGAGCCGCCGCGCCCATCTCGACACCTGCTGCGCCTCGCGCCGGGAATTCATTCGCAATCCATGGTCGAGCGTCAGCACGGTGAATTTCACCGGCCCTTTCCACCGCGATGCTAGCCGCATCAGCCCGACCGAATCCGCCCCGCCCGAGACGGCCAGTGCCAAATGTCGGAAGTGCCCGAGGGGTGAGAAGATCTTGTCGATCCGTTCAGGCGGAAAGCCGCTGTTCCCCCGGTCAGCAGCCGGCTTTTTGGGACTCATTCTGAGCCCTCTTGCGGGTTTCGACCGCCTTCGGGAATTTGGCGTCGATCGTTCCGAAGGCGGCGCAGGCCTGCTCCTTCTGGCCCAGCTGCTGCAGCGACATGCCGAGCTTCAAGAGGCTGTCCGGCGCTTTGCGGTTCCTCGGATAGGTCTGGTACCCTGTCAGGAAGGCCTGCGCGGCGGCTCTGTAGTTCGACTGCACATAATAAGTCTCGCCGAGCCAGAACTCGGCATTGCCGGCGAGCTCATGCTCGGGATTCTTTTCGACGAAGCTGCGAAATCCAGCCTCCGCCTCGCCATAGCGCCGGCGCAGCAGGCTCTCATAGGAAAGCTCGTATAGCTTCTCTGGCGTATCGGCCACCGGCGCGGTGGGTTCGAGCGAGGCCGTTTCAACCTTTTCCGGAATTACCGGCTGGCCGAGGTCGAGCTGTTCGCCGGCCGGCGGCGCGCCGGCAGCGGAATTGTCGGGCAGCGTTCCGAGCGGCTTCGGACCGGGTGCCTGCTCCAGCCCGCCTGTGATCACCTCGCTGCCCGCTTCCTTGTCGAGCTCGCCGGTTTGATAAGCATAGAGATCGTCGTTTTGCTCGATGGGCTCGACGCCGACCGGCGGCAGCGGCTGCTCGGCGAGTTCCTGGGCACCGGCGTCCGGCTGTGCGCCCATGGTCGCTCCCGCCACCTTGTCAGGCTGTGCACGCGCGGTATCCGCTCCCTGCATCTCTTGGAGCTCGGCCGCGATCTGCTGCATTTTGATGTTGAGCTGCTCGATCTGTCCATAGAGCTGGCGCATCTGTTCTTCCATCGAAGACAGCCGCACCGCCACCGAGGGGTCTTCCGCCGAGGCGGCGGCCGTCTGCAGGGCGAGACCCGCCGCGAGAAGGGCGGCATGCGAAATCCTTCGCAATGTCATCATCATGCTGTCACCATTGGTCTGTGCCGTTGCTCTGCGCCATCCGCAGGCGAGCTGCGCTAAAATGCAGCGATATCATGCTCTTGGGATGCCCGAAAACACGCGTCCTGTCAACGATCGACACTGCCGGCCAAAGGCGGTGAAAATAGGGCCGCAAAGCCCTATTGGGTTACCGCCCCCGACGTCACGACCGTCACCGACCGCCGATTCTGCGACCAGCAAGACTCCGCGTCGCACAGCGCAACCGGCCGCTCCTTGCCGAAGGCGATGGTCGTAACCCGGTTCGGCTCGATGCCCTGCGACACCAGGAACTCGCGTGTCACCGTAGCCCGCCTCGCCGAGAGAGCGATGTTGTATTCGCGCGTGCCGCGCTCATCCGCATGCCCCTCCACCTGAACGGTCACATTGCCGTAGCGCTTCAGCCACTCGGCCTGTTTCGACAGCGTATCCTGGGCCTCGGAGGTCAGATTGCTCTGATCGACGAGAAAATAAATGCGGTCTCCGACCACGGTCTGGAACTCGGCAACCGAACCCGGGGTCGCCGATCCCCCGCTTGCATCGAGCACCGGCGTGTTCTTTTTCGAACACCCCGCGATGGCGAGAAATGCCATGCACAGAACTGCCAGTCTGAAACCTGAAACCAACCTCAGCATTGTTCCCACTCCTTGCACCCGCGGCAATATTGGCCGCCCCCGAATGGAAAGGCCCCCAAAGGCCTGTGCGCGGGCTCTATTCCCACAAAACAGGGCAATTGGATGGCGATTCGCAAGCCTCCCCGCCGGTCCCCCTCCTATGCCTTCCATCCCTGCCTATTTCAGCAGGGGTGACCAGGCCGGGTCGGAGGCAAATCCCGGCGTATTCACCACCCTCTCGTTTCGGCCCGTGATGTCCACGCTGTAAAGCTTTGGCCCTCCGGACTCCCCGGGACTGTCCCTGAAGAACATCAGGAGCCGTCCATTGGGCGCCCACGTCGGACCCTCATTGTGGAAACCTTCGGTTAATATTCTCTCACCGGAACCGTCCGGCCGCATCACGCCGATCGCAAAATTGCCGTTCACCAGCTTGGTGAAGGCAATATAGTCGCCTCGCGGCGACCACACCGGCGTTGAATAGCGCCCCGGTCCGCGGCTGATCCGCTGCTGTCCGGCGCCATCGGCGCTCATGACGTAAATCTGCTGCGTCCCGCCCCGGTCCGACTCGAACGCGATATGACCGCCGTCGGGCGAGTACGACGGTGCCGTGTCGATCGCGGTGGTGTTTGTGAGCTGCCGTGTCGTCCTGCTTCTGAGGTCGAGCGCGAAGATGTTCGCATTCGCCCCCGACTGCAGGCTCATGATCACCCGCTGCCCGTCGGGCGAGAACCGCGGTGAAAACGTCATGTTGGGAAACACCCCGACGATCTCCCGCTGCCGTGTCTCGATGTTATAGAGGTAAACCCGCGGCGTATCCCCCGCGAACGACATATAGGTGATTTCCTGCGTGGTCGGCGAGAACCGCGGCGTAATCACCAGGTCTTCGCCATTCGTCAGTGTGCGGAGATTCTCTCCGTCCTGGTCCATGATGGCCAGCCGCTTTACCCGCTGGTCCTTGGGTCCCGACTCCTCGACGAACACGATGCGTGAATCGAAATAGCCGCCCTCCCCCGAGAGCGCCATGTATATGGCATCGGAAATCTTGTGGGCGATGCGCCGCCAGCTCTTCGGCGTTGCCTGGAACTGCAGCCCGGTGATCTGCCGCTGGGCAAACACGTCCCATAGGCGGAACTCGGCCCTAAGCCTGCCGTCCGGCTGCATGACCACCTGGCCGGTCACCAGCGCCTGCGCTTGAATGGTGCGCCAGTCGCTGAACCGCGGCTCGCGCGAGAAATCGCTGATCTGCTCGATATAGGATTGCGGCGGCAGCGGCCTGAACAGGCCCGAATTGTCCAGATTATTGGCGATCACCTGGGTGAGGTCGAGGCTGATCTGTCCGACCTCCTCGGAACCCGCGATGAACACCGGCAGCGCGATCGGCATCGGCTCGACCTGGCCACCCGTGATGTCGACCTGCAGGGCCGCCTGCGACGGCTGGCCAGCGGCAATCCCGATGGCGACCACTGCCGCGGCGATCGCATAAAGGGCAGATTTCAAGCTGATGATCATGGCCTCGATCCGATATTTCCGAACTGCGTCACCCCGAGAACATTTCCACCGGGTCGAAATTCAAAATGATGCTTCTCCAGGACTCGTATTTTTCGACCGGCAGCCGGTCATAGGGCTGGCAGCGCAGGATTGCCCTGACCGCCGATGAGGCGGCGACACCGAAGAGCGGATGGGCCGAGCTGTTGACCACGGCCGGCTGGCCGAGCACCGCACCCGACTGGTCGAGCTCGATCTGCACATGCACCTGCAGGCCCTGCGCCTCCATCACCCCGACCGGCGGATTCCAGCATTCCCTGATCTTGTGCCTGAGCCAGTCGATTTCATTGGCCGAGATGCGCGTGTCCTCGCCCGAGGCAAGATTGAGATCGCCCTGTTCCGGCTCACCCACGAGCTCCTCGATCTTCGGCGGCGAAGCCGGCTCATCCTCGATCTTGTTGAGCAGGGCTGCCACCTTGTCGATGTCGAGTTCCTTCTTTGCTTTCTTCTTCGGCTTCTCCGGCTTGAGCTTGGGTTTCACCTCTGGAGCTTCGGCCGTCTTCTTTTCCTCTGTCTTGGGCTTTGCCTTTTCGGTTTCCTTGATGAGGTCCTCGAGCGGCTTCGGGTCGGGCTGTTTCTCTATGGGCTTGGCCGGCTCCGGTTCGGGCTCGGGCTCGACTGCTGCCTTTTTCACCTCTTCGGCGGGTTTGGGTTCGGGCTTCTTCTCCTCGACGAGCGGCTTGAGTGGGGCAGGCTGTTCAATCGGCTTTTTTTCTTCCGCCTTCACCATTGCCTTGCGCTGCGATAATTCCTCGATGGACACCACATCGACGGGAATGCTGTCGAGCTCTTCGACCTTCAATGTGTCGGGCGCCGGCAGAGCGATGATCGCCGCCAGCAGGATGGCTGCGTGCACTCCGATGGAGATGGCAAGGCTGTAGCGCATCCTACTCCGACTTGCCTGCGGCCTTCACGGCACTGTCGGTGACGAGCCCGATCTTTCTGAAGCCCGCGGCATTGAGCGCGCCCATGACCTGCATCACCTCGCCATAGCCCACTGATTTGTCGCCGCGCACGAATATCCGCTCCTCATAGCCGTTCTCGGCAATGGCTTGGAGCTTCGGCACCAGCGCATCGAGGCCGACCTCCGATTCCTGCAGGAACACTTTGCCGTTGGCGGCGACCGTGACGGTCAGGGGCTCGTTGTCGCCCTGCATCGGCTTGGCCTGGGTTTCCGGCAGTTCTATGGGCACGCCCACGGTGAGGAGTGGTGCAGCCACCATGAACACGATCAGGAGAACGAGCATCACGTCGACGAACGGCGTGACGTTGATCTCCGAATTCAGCCGCCGGTAGGATCTTCGGCTGCCCCGCCGTCCTCCTGCCGCTCCCGATCCGCCAAGCGCTGTCCCCATCGTTCTCCCTCAAGCTCTTTCATCGAGCTGCCGCGAGATGATCGCGGAAAATTCATCGGCGAAATTCTCGAATTTTGTGCCGATCCTGGCGATGTCGTTGGCGAACTTGTTGTAGAAAATTGTCGCCGGTATGGCAGCGAGCAGTCCGAGCGCCGTGGCAAACAGCGCCTCCGCGAGGCCCGGTGCGACGACGGCGAGATTGGTGTTTTTCGAAACCGCAATGGCGCGGAATGAATTCATGATGCCCCACACCGTCCCGAACAATCCGATGAAGGGGCCGGCCGAGCCGATCGTCGCGAGGAACAGCAGCCGCGATTCGAGCCGTGCCACCTCCTTCTGCAATTGCACGTCCATGACCTTCTCGATGCGCCGCTGCACGCCCTGGAAGCCGGCCCTGATCGCGCTCTCCTGGCTGCGTTTCCATTCCCGCATTGCGGCCATGAACAATGTCGCCATGCCCACCGTGCTCTTTGGACCGAGCGTCAGATAAATATCCTCCAGCGACTGGCCCGACCAGAACTGCTGCTCGAACCGCTCCGTCGCCTTCTGCGCCCGGCCCACCGAGAAATATTTCTCAAAAATGATCGCCCAGCACCAAACCGAGGCCAGCACCAGGCCCAGCATCACGATCTTGACGACGATATGCGCCTGCAGGAACAGGTGGATCAGCCCGAAATTGCCCTGCTGTGCCGCCCCCTGAATCAGTTCGCCTTCCATTCACGCCCCTTCGACCGCACCGCTGCGGGCGTGCCCGCGCCGGCCGGATCCGTCCCGCACGGCTCCCACACGATGGCCGGGGGATGAAAACAAACCAAACATGTCGAAACTACGGCGGGTTACCCCAATGATGCGCATCCGTTCTCCCGCGTCACCGGCCTTTGAAGGAACCAGCTTAGAGTTAAGAATGTATTACCCGCGCCGCGCCTCGATAGCCTGCACCAGCGCCTCCGGCAATCGCTCCGGGCGCCCCTGGCCGTCGACGAGCGCCAGCATGACCTTGGCCTTGAAGATCGGCTCCTCATCCCTCTTGATCTCCTGGTCGAGCTCGAGCCGCGCCCCGCCCATCGCATCGAACCGCGTCTCGATCTCCAGCACCGCATCGATCTGCGCCGGCTTGAGAAAATCGCAGACGAGCCGCCGCACCACGAACCCAAGCCGTCTGCCGCCGCCGGCCTCATGCAGCTCGCCATGATGGACGCCGAGCAGCCTCAGGCAATCCGAGCGGGCGCGCTCGCAGAACTTCAGGTAATTGGCGTGATAGACCGCGCCGGAGAAATCCGTGTCTTCATAATAGACCCTGACCGCCAGCACATGCCTGTCGCCTTCGAAGCGCCCGGCAAGATCGGGCCAGGAGGGATTATGCGCGATCATGCCGCATCGTCGGTTTCGCCGAGCGGCAGCACGCCCTGCGTGATCTCCGGCCGCTGCGGCACCGCCAGCCCCAAATGACGAAAGGCATGCGCCGTCAACAGCCGCCCCCTGGGCGTCCGCTTCACGAAACCCAGCTGGATGAGGAAGGGTTCGACGATCTCTTCGATGCCGTCGCGCGCTTCCGAAAGCGATGCTGCGATCGTGTCGATCCCCACCGGCCCGCCGCCGAAATTGACCGCGATGCAGGTGAGATATCGGTGATCGAGCCCATCGAGACCGCGGTTGTCGACCTGCAGTTTCTTAAGCGCCCGGTCGGCGACCCGCCGGTCGATGACATCGGCATTTTCGGCCATGGCGAAATCTCTGACACGCCGCAATAGCCGGCCGGCGATGCGCGGCGTGCCGCGCGAGCGCCGCGCAATCTCGCCGGCACCATCCTCCGCCAGCGAAACGCCGAGCACGCGCGCGCCGCGGCGCACGATGTCGAGCAATTCCGCATCCGTGTAGAAGTCGAGCCGCATCGGAATGCCGAACCGGTCCCTGAGCGGCGTGGTCAGAAGCCCCGTGCGCGTGGTCGCGCCGATAAGCGTGAACCGTGCCAGATCGATGCGCACCGACCGTGCCGCCGGCCCTTCGCCGATGATGAGGTCGAGCTGGAAATCCTCCATTGCCGGATAGAGGATTTCCTCGACCGCCGGGTTGAGCCGGTGCATCTCGTCGATGAACAGCACGTCGCGGTCTTCGAGGTTGGTGAGCAGCGCGGCGAGATCGCCGGCCTTGGAGATCACCGGACCGGACGTCGCGCGGAAGTTCACGCCGAGCTCGCGTGCCACGATCTGCGCCAGCGTTGTCTTGCCGAGCCCCGGCGGCCCCGCGAAGAGCACATGATCGAGCGCCTCGTTGCGCGACCGTGCGGCATCGATGAAAACTTTCAGATTGGCCTTGGCCCGTTCCTGGCCGAGGAACTCGGCAAGGCGCTGCGGCCTCAGATGCGTATCGAGCTGGTCCTCATCGCGCTTGTTTCGGTCGATGACGCGGTCACTCATCGCGCCAGCTCCTTGAGCGCATGGCGAATCAGCGTCTCCGTCCTTGCTTCATCGCCCGTCTTCTTCAGGGCGGCTCCAACCGCAAGCCCTGCCTGCGCCTGGCCGTAGCCGAGATTGACGAGCGCCGAAACCGCCTCGGCCGCCGCCGTCGGCTGCGGCGCATCGAGATCGCTCTGCAGCCGTGCCAGCATCGGATCCCCGGCTGCGAATTGCGGCGCCTTGTCCTTGAGTTCGGCGACGATTCGCTCCGCCACTTTTTTCCCAACGCCCTGCGCCCGCGTGATCATCGTCTTGTCCTGGAGAGCAACCGCATTGGCGAGCTCGGCGGAGGAAAATGCCGACAGCACCGAGAGCGCCACCCGCGCGCCGACCCCCTGCACCGTCTGCAAGAGCCGGAACCACTGACGTTCGAGGTCCGTGGCGAAACCGATGAGGCGGATCATGTCCTGGCTCACCAGCATTTCGGTAAAGACCTCCGCCGCCTCTCCCTGAGGCGGCAGCGCCGCCATCGTCTTGGCCGAGCAGGAAACGTGATAGCCGACGCCGGCGACGTCGATCGTCACCCAGTCTGGCCCATAGCCGTCGATGCGGCCTCTCAGCTTGCCGATCATGCGACACCCCTTAGCTGAGTCCTTAGAACAAGTCGAGAACGGGCTAGGCCCTGAGTCGCAAGAGACTGGCCCGGTGATGGGCATGGCAGATTGCAACGGCGAGCGCATCCGCTGCATCGGCCGATGCCGCCCGGGACTTCGGCAGCAGCACCTTGACCATATGGTGGATCTGCTGCTTCGCGGCATGGCCGGTTCCGACGACGCTCTTCTTGATCTGGTTTGGCGCATATTCGGCAACCGGCAGCCCGCGCGCCGCCGGCACCAGCATGGCGACGCCGCGCGCCTGGCCGAGCTTCAGCGTCGCCCGCGCATCCTTGCTCACGAAGGTCTCCTCGATGGCCGCCTCGTCGGGCGAGAACTCCGCGAGGATGCGGGTAAGCTCGCGATAGATGATATGGAGCCGTTCCGCCATGGGCAGATCGGGAGGCGGCCTGACCACGCCGTCGGCGACATGAACGAGATTGTTTCCGATACTGTCCACGATTCCCCAGCCGGCGTGCCGCAAGCCCGGATCGAGCCCGATGATCCTGATCGCCTGCGCCGTCATCGCTGAAGCCTCCGGTGCCGCATCGGGTGATTGCCCGGCTTGCACATTTCCCGCCGCACCGGATAATGAGCCATGCGCAAGCCACAGTCCATGCGTGCCTTGGAAGATCTCGGCCGCGTTCGTCTCAGCGCGAATTTCTTCATGCGGGATTTTCTCTTCTCCGAGATCGCCGGCTTTTACGGAATCCCCAACATTCCCTCCGATCCCGAGGCGGCGATTATCGCCGGCCGGCGTTTATGCGAAGAACTGCTGGAACCGCTGCAGTCCGCCTTCGGACGCGTCGCGGTGCGCTCCGGCTATCGTTCGCCCGAGGTAACGGAATTCGGCAACCGCCGCGGCGAGTGCGGTTCGGTCGCGGTGAACGCCGCCTATCACATCTGGGACATGCCGGACGAGAACGGCCGCACGGGTGCCGCCGCTTCCATCGTCCTGCCCTGGTTCGCCGACCGGTATGCCGAGGGCGAGGATTGGCGCAAGCTGGCCTGGTGGATCCATGATAACCTTCCCTATGCCCATCTCGAATTCTATCCGAAGCTCTGCGCTTTCAATATTCAGTGGCACGAACGGCCCGCAAAACGCATCGACAGCCACATCGACCCCAAGGGATGCCTCACCAAGCCCGGCATGGAAGGCCACAACGGAGATCATTCGAGCTGGTATGAGGGGTTCCCACGCCTCCGTGCATAGCCAGAGATGGCTCTTCCCGCTTTTCGCGTAGCGCTAGCCGATATGGCCCTGGACGGCGTCACCTGCAGTGGCGCGTTCGCTGCGACCTAAGCCCATTATAAAGGCTGCGTTTCAACTTCGGTTATTCACTACAATCACGATCTTGGTCGGCCATCGAAGGTGGTTCACCCAAACTGAAACGCTCGCATCATTTGTGGAAATTGTCTGGCTCAGTAAGACTTCGTTTTTGCGGTCGCCACGTCTATGCGCTGGTTGGGTGACGGAAGCCTACCTGTGAAGATCTGCTCCAATCCAGCAACTTGCTCCCAGAGTCAGATTTTGTGAGGGAAATCTCGGTATCGCCGTCATCGGAAGGGTATGTTCCTACCGATATGCAGGTCTCATTAGCCGCCACGATCTCTCCTGCCACCAATAAAGGCCAATCGCGAGGCAAAATGGCCTCGCCCAGAGCTTCGCCGACATTATGCCCCCTATTCAACTTTTAATTACCTAAACAATAAGCGCTATCTAAGATTGCAAAGACGGGTAAAGTCAAGGCGCACTCGACGGTTCTCGACCTATTTTCTTGGCTCTCCTCTCGACAACCTTCTTTCAGGTACCGAATGCGCGGATCACGTCCGCACATGACGTGTCCCTTCCTTCGTCATTCCGGCGAACGCCTCTGATCCAGCTTGCGGCTTCCTAAGCTGGACCCTGACTTTCGTCAGGGTGACGAAGAAAATAAAGAAGAGGTCATGGCCGGACTTGATCCGGCCATCTCGCGCCAGCGGCAGATTCGCGGGTCAAGCCCGCGAATGACGTGCTACATCCCGAACTTGATCCGGCTATCTCGTGCCAGCGGCAGATTCGCGGGTCACCCTCACGCCGCCGTGAGCTTCCGCAGCACGTCGTCCGACACCTCGAAATTCGAATAGACATTCTGGATGTCGTCATCGTCATCGAGGCCGGCCATGAGCTTCATCAGCGCTTGCGCCCTCTCTTCATCGAGAGGTGTCATGGTCTGCGGCTTCCACACCACCCGCGACGCCTCGGGCTCGCCGAGCGTTTTGGAAAGCTGCGCCGAGACGTCGCTGAGCGAATCCGCCGCGCAATAAATGGCATGGCCTTCCTGATCCGAGACGACGTCGTCGGCTCCCGCATCGATCGCCGCCTCGAGAACCTTGTCGGCCGATCCGGCCCGCGTGCCATAGGTGATCTCGCCCACCCGGCTGAACATGAACGACACCGATCCCGTCTCGCCGAGATTTCCGCCATATTTGGTAAAGAGCGAGCGCACCAGCCCCGCCGTCCGGTTGCGGTTGTCGGTTAACGCCTCCACGATCACCGCCACGCCGCCCGGCCCATAGCCTTCATAGCGGATCGCCTCATAGGTCTCCGCATCCCCGCCGGCTGCCTTCTTGATCGCCCTGTCGATGTTGTCCTTGGGCATGTTCTCGGCCCTGGCATTCTGCACCGCCAGTCGCAGCCGGGCATTTGCCGATGGATCGGGCACGCCGTATTTGGCCGCGACCGTGATCTCCCGCGCGAGCTTGGCGAAGAGCTTGGAGCGGATGGCATCCTGCTTGCCCTTCCGATGCATGATGTTTTTGAATTGTGAATGGCCGGCCATCGCAACCGCTCCCGCTGGAATGGAATTATGGGTGGTTTGCTCGGCTTATAGAGATATTTGTCTGAAATCCAAAGCGGCTGCTTAACCCCATCTTAAAGCCTCTCGTCCGATGCTTGCCCTCAGGAACGGACGGCGAACTTAAGATGACGGCGCAAGCAAATCTTGTGAATGAATTGGCGCATGCGGCAGACGGGCTGGCGGCCACGGCGGCCTATTCCGGCTTGAGGCGCGTGCATGATCTATGTCTGGGCGAGCCGAAGCGTGCCTGCCTGCACGAGGCTATGGCCCTGGGCGCGCTCACGGCCCGCATCGAAACCGGTCTCGCCGCCGGCGAACGGGCATTGATCGGCAACGATCCGTGCAATGCATCACGGCAATGGACGAGAGCGCTCCTGCTGATGGACCGGCTCGCCCGCTTCGCCACGCTCGGCACCCTGCCCCGCCTTGGCGTTCACCAGAAGTCCGGCAGCGTCGGCTGAAGCCTGCCGCCGATGCGAATCGGCGCGATCTTCACCGCCAGTCCCGTCGCATCATCCGTCTCCACCGCGATGCCGGTCACTGTTGCTGGCCCCTTGGCGGGCTCCATCCTCTGGTTCGGCACCTTGCGCAGGAAGCGGTTGAGCGGCTCCGTCTTTTCCATGCCGATGACCGAATTATAATCCCCGCACATGCCGAGGTCTGAAACATAGGCCGTTCCCATGGGCAGGATCTGATGATCGGATGTCGGCGCGTGTGTGTGCGTACCCGCGATCAGGCTCACTCTTCCGTCGACGAAATGCGCCATCGCCATTTTCTCCGATGTCGCTTCCGCGTGCATGTCGATGACCACCGCATCCGCACCGCGGCGCAACGGGCAGAGCTCGAGCTCGCGCTGGATCGCCGCGAACGGATCGTCGAGCACCGGATCGATCATCACCCGCCCCATGACCGAGATCACCAGAATTTGCTGCCCCGACCTGGCGGGCAGGAGCGCCGTTCCCCTCCCCGGCGTATCGGCCGGATAATTGACCGGCCTGAGAAGCTCCGGCGTCCGCTCGATGAACACCAGCGCCTCGCGCTGGTCGAAGGAATGATTGCCGAGTGTCACCACATCCGCGCCGGCATCGCGCAGTGCATGATAGATCTCTTCTGTGATGCCGAAACCATGCGCGGCATTCTCGCCGTTGACCGCGACGAAATCCGGCCGGAACCGGTCCTTGAGCAGCGGCAGCTCGCGCAGCACCGCTTCGCGGCCCGTTCGCCCGACGACGTCGCCGAGAAAGATCAGCCGCATTTTCTCGGGCCGTCTTCGGTCAGCACATAATCGAGCCTCTGGTCCATCGGCCCATGCGGCACCTGCGCAAGTGCCTGCGCTGAATAACCGACCCCTATGGCCGTGATCGGCTTTCGCCCCCTGAGCGCCGAGAGCGTTCGGTCATAGAAACCTCCGCCATAGCCCAGCCGGTATCCCATGGCATCATAGGCAAGCAGCGGAACGAGCAGCACGTCGGGCTCGACCTCCTGCGCATCCTCGCGTGGCATTGGGATATTCCACACGCCCGGCACCGTCGGCTCTCCCGGCGCCCATTTGCGGAATACGAGCGGCTGGCGTTCGGCGCGCACCGCCGGCAGGCTGGTGGTCCACCCCTCGCTGTCGAGCCGTGCCAGAAGCGGCAGCGTGTCGATCTCCGATCGGCACGGGTAGAATCCCGACACGATGAGACCACGCTCCAGGCCGGTGAAATCGAGACCCGCTAGCGCGAGGCTCAGCGGTGCTTTGGCCTTGTGTTCCTCGTGAACGAGCGCCCGGATCCTTTCGGCCTCGCGGCGAAGGGCGCGTTTTTGTTGATCGAGATCCTGCAAGGCAGCGGTCACGGCAGGCCTTCGGCTGAGCATTTGCATGAAGGTGGCGAAGCCGCCCTGGCCGTGAGACTTTTCGATCCCGGGTCCTACTTAACGTAGGTGGGCACCATGTGTAAGGAACCACGGTTCCAAACAGGGACGGCTCCCATGGAGATCGGTATAGGGCCCTGGGAAAATGGTCTCACGAACCGGGCAGCCCGCCAAAATCTATGTAGGACGGTTGCCCGGCAAAATCCAGTTCCAAGAATTGCAATGTCCCCAAGGCCGCGCAAACGGCCCCTCGGCCCTTGCGGGCGGGGCGGACGGCATCGATTGTCGAACCGC
This sequence comes from uncultured Alphaproteobacteria bacterium, assembly GCA_963770205.1. Classification (GTDB taxonomy): domain Bacteria; phylum Pseudomonadota; class Alphaproteobacteria; order Rhizobiales; family Aestuariivirgaceae; genus DATBLQ01. Next base: position 53,668 of record CAVYOS010000019.1, on the reverse strand, counting down.
TTCAGCTCCCCTGCGGTCTCAGCTGCAGCCAGATGAGATAGAGGACGAACCCAACCGCCGCTGCCGCCGGGTTGAGCGCCGATAGGAAGCGTTCCGTGTTGCTGAGGACCGAGCTGACCGTCGGGCCTGCTCCTTCGCCGAGCAGCAGCGCGATGAGCACCGCTCCGAGCACGATTTGGAACAGGACGACGATCGAGAACCTCAGGATTTCTGTTATTTTCTCCATCCCGGGTATGTCGAGGGGGAGTTTTTCGCTCCCCCTCTCCTGTTCTATTTACGGACCGCCATGGTCGTGCGGCTGGCGAACAGCCACATGATCATTCCGACAACGATCAGGCCGACGAGGCCGTTGCTGCCGAGAGCGTTGACCAGACCTGTCAAATTGGCCACGACGGAGCCGAAGAACGGTAGCGTGCCGCCGATAAGGATCGACAACACGATGGCGAGCGCCACAAGGCTCATGCCGATATCGATAAGCTGCGCTATCACTGACTTTGTGTTGGAAAATATTTCCATTTGCGTCCCCTCCGAGTCGCGAATCACAGCAACTCCAGCATGACACATTTGCAACACAAAGACCACGCTTGCGGCAGGCAACTCTTTTTTATCTTGTCGCAAGTGAAACTCCCCTTGTGGGGAGGAGATAACGAAGATGACGCTCGCACGGATGTTTTTGGCAGTTTTCTTGGCTGTCGCATTGAGCCAACCGGCATTTGCCGGTCGCTCCGCCTTCCTATGGCCCTGGTCGAAGCCTGCGAAGGAATCCTTTCGCGGACCGCGAATCGTGCCTTTCCGATCAGCAGAAGCGCCGGGCACGATCATCATCGAGACCCGCGAGCACAAGCTCTATCTCGTCCAGCCAGGGGGCAAGGCTATTCTTTACTCCGTAGCTGTTGGCAGGGATGGCCACGCCTGGTCGGGTACCGCGCATATTGCCAAGCGCGCGGAGTGGCCCGCATGGTATCCGCCGAAGGAGATGATCGATCGTGCGGCGGCAGAGCACAGGTTCATCCCCTATAGTCTCGAGGGCGGCACGTTCAATCCGCTCGGTGCCCGCGCGCTCTATCTCTATGAAGGCGGCCGCGACACGCTTTATCGCATTCATGGCACAAATGAGCCGCGATCGATCGGCCGCAGCGTTTCCTCAGGCTGCATCCGCATGCTCAACGACGACGTGATCGATCTCTATGGCCGAGTTTCGCTCGGCGCCAAGGTTATTGTTCGCTGAGGGCGATTGGGTCAGATCTCGGGATGTGACGCCCGCTCTATGATCTCGTCGAGATGCTCATCGATTGCATCTGCCGTCTGCCAGAACCTCGCCAGATCGGCGGCGGCGGCCTTTTTGCCTTTCAGCGCCTGTTCGACGATTGCTTGGCCGGTTGCCTTGAACTCCGGCCAATGTTCTTCGATCCCGGCGACGTCCTGCGCAAGTGGCCCGTGAAGATGGCCCGAGTGCTTGAAGGCGCTGAACGCGTCCTCGAACTCCTTCACCTCATCGCTGAATTCTGCGGCAAAGGCATGTTTCGCCAGATTGTCGGAATCGGCGGCGAGGTAATAGACCGCGCTGACGCCTTCCCAAAGATCAGCCTCCAATTTGCCGATGCGCCCGAGATTGTCCTTCTCGACATCTTTCGCAATTGTCGGTCCAAGCCAAAAAAGGCTCAGCGCAACGATACTTCCAATCAAAACCTGCTTCATGTTGAGAAGACCCTTCCTCGGTTGGAACCTTTCTACAACCGATAAGGGTGATACATGGAGGATGCAACTTATTCTCGAGGACAGGATTGATGCGAACTTAAGGCAATCGACTGGTTTTTATCCTCACCCGACGAAATAGGGCCTTAACCGGCCTCGCTGAAGCTCAAAGCCAAAGAGTCGAGCCGCTTGGCCGCATTGTTGAGCCGGTCCGCTGCCTGCTCTTCGATCGTGCGGCTGTAATGAACCGCGGTGCTGCGCGATTCGCGCAATCCGTTGATCTGGTCCTGAAGCTCTTCGATGCGCCGCCGCGCCTCGGCGAGCTGGTCGGCCACCATCAGCCCCGCCATCAGCAGCACTCTGATGTCGCCGACCTGGCCCACGCTTTGCTTGATCCTCGTCACCTCGCCGTCGAGCAGTCTGGCGAGTTCCTGCAGTTGTCGTTCCTCGCCGTCTGAACATTGCATCGTGTAGGGACGATCGTTCACCTGGACGACAACCTGCGCCATCGTTCTCATCTCCGCTGTGCTAGCAATGACGGACGCTCAACCAAGCACTAACTTGATCTTGGCCATCGCGGAATCGATCCTGCTTGCGGCATTGCGGTTTCTTTCGGCAAGCTCGGTGGCCTTGGCCCGAACGTCGCTGATTTCCCGGGCCAGCTGGTCGCGGTCGTCGAGGAGCGCGGCTGCATCCTGCGGCAGGCCTGCACCATTTTCATTGACCTGCACGATTGCCGTTTCCAGCCGCCTGAGTGCGGCTTCGAAGCGTGACAGGGCCTCGTCTATCTTCGAATCTTCCGCCATCGATCCGCTAGAATCCCAAAAGCCGCCTGAACCGTCGATTATCAGTTTTGCCGTCCCGGCCGTCAACTTTTGCCATCGCGTGGCAAAAAACTGAAACGACTGTGGCATTCCCAACACATGGCACCACCATTGACTCGACCCTCTTCAATGCTATGTCTGGCCACCTTTTCGATGACGCCGATGAGTTTCGATTACCGTGACCAAGCCCGCACCGCCGGAAATAGATCGCCAGCAGCATAATGCCATGGCCAACGCGATTCGCGCTCTCTCCATGGACGCGGTCGAGAAGGCGAATTCCGGTCATCCCGGACTACCCATGGGATTTGCCGATGTTGCGACCGTACTCTTCACCCGATTTCTCAAGTTCGACGCCTCGGCACCCCGCTGGCCAGACCGCGACCGTCTCGTGCTCTCGGCAGGCCACGGTTCGATGCTTCTCTATTCGCTGTTCCATCTGCTCGGCTATAAGGATATGCCGATCGATGAGCTGAAGCGTTTCCGCCAGCTTAATTCCAAAACGGCGGGTCACCCCGAATATGGTCACGCGCTCGCGATAGAAACCACCACCGGGCCCCTCGGACAGGGAATCGGCAACGCCGTCGGCATGGCAATCGCCGAGCGTCACCTCGCCGCCCAGTTCGGCAGTGATCTCGTCGATCACCGCACCTATGTGATCGCTGGTGACGGCTGTCTGATGGAGGGCATTTCCCAGGAAGCCTCGAGCTTGGCCGGCCATCTGAAGCTCTCCAAGCTGACACTGCTGTGGGACGACAACAACGTCACGATCGACGGCAAGCTCAGCCTTGCCGATTCCACCGATCAGCTGAAGCGTTTCGCCGCCAACGGCTGGGCGGTCATTCGCGTCGATGGCCATGATCCCGAGGCTATCACCCGGGCGCTCGAAGCCGCGCAGCACTCCGAGCGCCCCTCTTTCATCGCCTGCCGTACCATCATCGGCTATGGCGCGCCCACGAAGGAGGGAACCGCGAGCACGCACGGCTCGCCTCTCGGTGCTGAGGAAATCGCCGCAGCGCGCACCAAGCTGGGATGGGAATACCCGCCCTTCGTGGTTCCCGATGAAATTTTGAAGCCTTGGCGCGAGATCGGCAAGCGCGGTGCACCCGCCCGGGAGGAATGGGAAGCGCGCCTGAAGGCCGCCGATGCCGCAAGGAGCGCCGAGTTCAATCGAAGGCTCGAAGGCCACCTGCCGGAGAAGCTCGAGGCTTCCTTGCGAAGCTACAAGCAGGAGCTGGCCAAATCACCGCCGGTCATCGCCACCCGCAACGCCTCGCAGAACGTGCTCGAGGTCATCAACACTCTCATGCCCGAAACGCTCGGCGGATCGGCCGATCTCACCGGGTCGAACAACACCAAGACCAAGGAGTTGAAGCCCTTCACGGCCGAAGAGCCTGACGGCCGCTACATCTATTATGGTATTCGCGAGCATGCCATGGCGTCGGCGATGAACGGCATGGCCCTGCACAGCGGGGTTATTCCCTATGGCGGAAGCTTCCTCGTTTTCACCGATTATTGCCGGCCCGCTTTGCGCCTCTCCTGCCTGATGCAGCAGCGCGTCGTCTATGTGATGACGCATGACTCGATCGGTCTCGGCGAGGATGGGCCGACGCATCAGCCCGTGGAGCATCTGGCCGCGCTCAGGGCCATTCCCCGCCTTCTCGTCATGCGTCCCTGCGATGCGGTAGAGACCGCCGAATGCTGGGAGCTGGCGCTCAATTCCCGCGATGCGCCGACCGTTCTCGCCCTCACCCGGCAGAAGCTGAAACCGGTCCGGCTCAAATTCGAGGCGAAGAATCTCTCCGCCCGCGGCGCCTATGAGGTGGCCGCCTCGGCAAGGAAATCCCGAGCCGTCATTTTCGCAACCGGCTCCGAAGTCGGCATTGCTCTCGACGCCAAGGCTTTGCTGGAAGGCATGAAAATCCCCTCCCGCGTCGTCTCCGTGCCCTGCACGGAGCTTTTCTGGCGCCAGCCGCAGGCCTATCGCGATAGGATCCTGGGCGATGAGGATATCCGCATCGGTATCGAAGCGGCAGTGCGCCAGGGTTGGGATTCCTTCATCGGCACCGACGGTATTTTCATCGGCATGTCGGGTTTCGGTGCCAGCGCGCCTTATGAGGATCTTTATCGCGAATTCAACATCACGCCTGAAGCCGTCGCCAAAGCGGTAAAGAAGAAGATGAGATGAATGGAATAGCGGCAAATTCGCGGGTCAAGCCCGCGAATGACGTAACAATGGTCGTCATGGCCGGGCTCGACCCGGCCGCCTTCCGGCGAAAACGCTGATGCCCGCCATCCGCTCCATGGACGATCTCGACCTCGCGCGGAAACGCGCCGTCATCCGCATCGATCTCAACGTGCCGGTCGAAGCGGGTGAAGTCAGCGACCTCACCCGTATCGAGCGTGTTGTCCCGACCATCCGTGAAGCGGCGGACAAGGCGGCCGCCGTCGTGCTGCTGGCGCATTTCGATCGCCCGAAAGGCAAGGTCGTGCCGGAAATGTCGCTGAAGCCCGTCGTCCCTGCCCTTGCCCGCGTGCTTGGCCGGCCGGTGGATTTCATCGCCACCGATTGGCACGACGATCCGGTCGGCAAAGAGAAATCGGCTAAGTGTCCCATTGTTCTCATGGAAAACACCCGTTTTCATCCAGGCGAGGAAGCCAACGATCCGCAATTTGCCACCCTTCTGGCCGGGCTCGGCGATGTTTACATCAACGATGCGTTTTCCGCGGCCCATCGCGCCCATGCCTCGACCGAGGGCATCGCCAGGCTCTGCCCGCCGCTGCCGGCCGTGCCATGGAGGCGGAGCTCGCGGCACTGGGACAGGCGCTGGAGAGCCCCGCCCGTCCGCTGCTCGCCATCGTTGGGGGAGCAAAAATCTCAACCAAGCTCGAACTCCTCTCCAATCTCATCGCCAATGTCGACACGCTGGTCATTGGCGGCGGCATGGCCAACACGTTTTTGGCAGCGAATGGAGCGAGCATCGGCAGATCGCTCTGCGAGCACGACCTGCTCGGCACGGCGCGTGACATCATGCGCGACGCCGCGGCGAAGAACCGCTCGATCCTTCTGCCGAGCGATGCCGTTCTCGCCCGCGAGTTGAAGAAAGACGTCGATGTCCGCATCGCTCCCGTCACCGCCGTTTTGGCGGACGAAATGATCCTCGATATCGGTCCCGTGACCGCCGGCCAGGTGAACGATGCCATTGACCGTGCCGCGACTCTCGTGTGGAACGGCCCCTTCGGCGCTTTCGAAGTAGAGCCCTTCGACCGCGGCACGCTCGCCGTCGCGCGCAATGTTGCCGGCCGAACCCGCGATGGCCACCTCATCTCCATCGCCGGCGGCGGCGATACCGTCGCTGCCTTGAATCGTGCCGGCGTGGCGGATGACTTCACTTATGTCTCGACCGCCGGCGGCGCTTTTCTGGAATGGCTGGAAGGCAAGACACTTCCGGGCGTGAAAGTGTTAGAATGGGATCATCAACGGCAAGCAACGGGGCACCGACCATGACCGGCAATCTAGACGACGTCGCATCTAAAATGGTGGCGCGCGGCAAGGGCATTCTCGCCGCCGACGAAAGTACCGCCACGATTAAAAAGCGCTTCGACTCCATCGGCGCTGAATCGACCGAGGACACGCGCCGCAATTATCGCGAGATGCTGTTCACCGCCGAAGATGCGATGCGCAACTGCATCTCGGGCGTCATTCTCTTCGATGAGACGCTTCGCCAGAAGTCGCGCGGCGGCAAGCCCTTCGCCGACATCATCGCCGCATCGGGCGCGGTGCCCGGCATCAAGGTCGACGCCGGCGCGAAACCCCTGGCCCTTTCGCCGGGTGAGCAGGTCACCGAAGGTCTCGACGGTCTGCGCGAGCGGCTCAAGGAATATCATGGGCTGGGCGCCCGCTTCGCCAAATGGCGGGCCGTCATCGACATCGCCGGCGACCTCCCCACCGCCAATGGCGTCAGAGCCAACGCTCATGCGCTTGCCCGTTACGCCGCTCTGTGCCAGGAGCAGAATATTGTTCCGATCGTCGAACCCGAGGTGCTGATGGACGGTCCTGTCGCGAGCCATGACATCGACCGCTGCGCCACGGTTACCGAATGGGTTCTCAACACCGTCTTCGATGAACTCTTTATCGCCCGCGTCAGGCTGGAGGCCATCGTTCTCAAGCCGAACATGGTCATCGCCGGCAAGAACGCCAAGCAGCAGGCGGCACCTGAGGAGGTTGCCGAAAAGACCTTGCGCGTCCTCAAACGCACCGTTCCTGCCGCCGTGCCCGGAATTGCCTTTCTCTCCGGCGGCCAGAGCGATGAGCAGGCGACGCATCATCTCTCGCTGATGAACGCGATGGGTGAGCTCCCATGGAACCTGACCTTCTCCTATGGCCGGGCTCTCCAGGCTGCGGCCCTCAAGGCCTGGAGCGGGCGCAGCGAGAATTTCGCCGCCGGCCAGCGTGCCTTTGCCCATCGTGCCCGGATGAACGGCCTCGCCACTCTCGGCAAATGGTCGAGGGACCTCGAAAAGGCAGCCTGAGGAATGAGCGAGCAGGGTTTTGGCATGCCTTCGGCAGCGCCGAGGGCTGTCTGCATCGTCGGCATGCACCGCAGCGGAACCTCCATCACTGCGCGCCTGCTGAACCTTTTGGGGCTCGATCTCGGACCGAGCGACAGCTTGATGGGCCCAAGTCCCAGCAACCCGACCGGTCACTTCGAGCATCTGCGCTTTCTGGAGATCAACGAGGCGCTGCTGCGCCGTTTTGGCGGCAGCTGGGACAACCCGCCGGCATTGCCGCCTGGGTGGCAGCAAGATTCCGTTGTGCAGGGCCTTGCCCTCCAGGCCGCCGACCTCGCGGAGGCCATGTCGGTGAACGGCCGTTCCTGGGGTTGGAAGGAGCCGCGAACAACGGTGCTGCTTCCGTTTTGGCGCACAATCATCCCAAGGCTTCGGTACGTTATCTGCATTCGCAACCCTCTCGAAGTGGCCAACTCTCTGGTCCAGCGGGACGGGATGACTGTTGCGGCCGCCTGCGGCTTATGGCGGCGTTACATGCAAGCCGCCCTCGAACAAACCACGGGACAGCCGCGCACATTGATTTTTTATCGAGATTTCTTCCGCGACCCCCTCCGCGAGCTGAACCGGCTGGCCGAGTTTTGCGGTTTGGAAAAGCTCGAGCGTCCGGAGACGCTTGCCGGCATTCTGGCACAAGAACTTTGCCACCAGCGCCGGGGTGCCGCCGCGCTTTTGGTGCATCCTTCCGTTCCATTGGACTGCAAACTGCTGTACCTGGGATTACGGGCGCGGCAGGGCCGGCTGGCTGGGGTGGCTTTGTTGCCACGCCATCGCGAGCCGGAAATCATTCCCGCAGCTTAAGGTTTGAGAGGCCACAAGATTGCCCAACTGCCGCCTTTTCCTAGTCGTTCCGGCGGGGGTAGCTCCGGAACCGGCGCGGCAGATGGTCGAAAAGGCCCTGGCGGCCGGTGATATTGCGTTTGTCTTGTTGTCTTCGGGTCCTGAACAATTGGAAACGGCAAAACTGCTGAAACCCTTGAGCCACGCCCATGACGCCGCCCTTCTTCTTGAGGGCGCTGCCAATGACGTGCGCAGCGCCGGCGCCGATGGCATTCATATCCAAGCCTCGTCTCACGCCTATGCCGAAGCCCGTGCGCTGTTTGGAAAGGATGGGATCATTGGCGCCGATTGTCAGGACTCCCGCCATCTCGCAATGACAATGGGCGAACTCGGTGCAAACTACATCGCCTTCTCCGGCCTCCTGCCCGCGAAGGCGGGCTCGATCATCGGCTGGTGGGACACATTATTCGAGCTGCCCAGCGTGGCGCTTGATCCCGCGGGTGAGGAAGACGCCCGCGTCTTCATTGCCGAGGGAGCCGACTTCATTCGCCCCGCCGATACCATGTGGCGCGATGTCGAGTCTGCCGCAGCCGCGGTGCGATCCTTCAATTCATTCATCGGGGAAAATTCGTGATGATCAAGCGCTTGGAGACGGCTCTCCTCGCCCTGCTACTGATAGGCACGCCGGCCATGGCCGCCGAGACCTTCGAGGAAGCGGTGGCACTATATGCCGACAAGGATTTCAAGACGGCCTTCCAGGTGGCAAAACCTTTGGCCGAGGGCGGCGATGCCCGGGCCATGGCGATGCTGGGCACGCTTTATCAGCAGGGCCTCGGCGTGAAAAAAGACGCCAAGGCTGCCATCAAATGGCTCACCGGTGCTGCCGAAAAGGGCAATTCCGGCGCGCAATTTGCACTCGCCATCCATTATCTCGACGAGAGCGCCGGCACGCCCAATCTCAACGAGGCTGCGAAATGGATGGAGCAGGCCGCCAACAGCGGCAGCGTCCCCGCCCAGCACAATATGGGCCTGCTCGCTGCGGGTGCCGGAAGCAGCGAACCCGACTGGCCGCGGGCCAAATCCTGGTTTCAGAAGGCGGCCGACAGCGGCTTTGCCGAAGCCCAATACAATCTCGCTGTGCTTTACGCCGAAGGCCGCGGGGTGGAGAAAAATCCCGTTGCCGCGGGGGAGTATTTTCTCAAGGCGGCCATGCAGGGAATGGCCGACGCTGCTCTCGAATACGGCGTGATGGTATTTCGCGGCGACGGCGTGGAGAAGAACGAGGAAATCGGCGCGCAATGGCTGCTCGTTTCGGCTCAGCGCGGCAATGTCATCGCTCAAAATCGCGTGGCCCGCGTCTTGGCCGCCGGCCGCGGTCTTAAGCCTGATCCGGTAGAAGCCGCCAAATGGCATATGCTGGCGAGCAAGGGCGGTCGCACCGACAGCTGGCTCGATGACTTCGTCGGCCGCCTCAACGAGGCTGATCGCGCCTCGGCGACCAAGCGCGCCGACAATTGGACGACCCTTCATGCGGCCGAAACCAAGGCGGCCGCGGAGAAGGCCGCGAGCTCCGGCGGATGACGGTTTTACGGATCGCCATTCCGGCGAAAGCCGGAATCCAGCTTCAGTGATCGAAGCTGGACCCCGGCTTCGTCGGGGAGACGAAGGAGGCTGGCGGTGGATATCCTTCCCCTCCTCTCCACTTATGCGCTAGTTTCCCCGCCCATTTGCCAACGGAATTCCCAAAATGTCTTCTCCTCTGATGACGGTCATGATCAATGCTGCCCGCAAGGCTTCGCGCGGCATCCAGCGCGATTTCGGCGAGGTGGAAAATCTTCAGGTCTCGCGCAAGGGCCCGGGCGATTTCGTGACCAATGCCGACAAGCGCACCGAGAAGATCCTGCGCGATGAACTGCTCAAGGCGCGTCCTGCCTATGGCTTCCTCGGCGAGGAGGCGGGCCTTGCCGCAGGCAGCGATCCCGACAACCGCTGGATCGTGGATCCGATTGACGGCACCACCAATTTCATCCACGGCATGCCGCTGTTTGCCATCTCGATCGCCCTCGAGCGCCGGGACGAGATCGTGGCCGGTCTCATTTACAATCCGATCATGAACGAGCTCTTCACCGCCGAGCGCGGGCGCGGCGCACAGATCAATGAGCGCCGCCGCCTTCGTGTTACTGCCCGCCGCGACCTCAAGGACGCGCTGATTGGCTGCGGCCTGCCGCATGATACGACCGATGCTTTCGCCAGGTTCAATCGCGAGCTTGCCGCCTTTCAGGGACAGGTCGCCGGGCTGCGCCGCACCGGCTCCGCCTGTCTCGATCTTGCCTATGTCGCGGCGGGCCGTTTCGATGCCTTTTGGGAACGTGGCCTCAAGCCGTGGGATTTGGCCGCCGGAATACTCATCATCCGCGAAGCCGGCGGCCGCGTGGTCGACATCGAGGGCGGCGATCCGATGGCAACCGGCAATGTGATCGCCTCCAATGCCGAGCTTCTTGGCGAGATGCAGAAGCGGCTTGCCTCGGCCTGATGTCTTCGTCATTCCGGCGAACGCCGGAATCCAGCTTCAGAGCTGGCGAAAGGCTCTTCTATTGTATAACCCCTGGTTTTCCTGTGACATCGCTTTGCCACATCTTTCCCCTCTAAGGTTTTCGCCTTAATGTCCGGCTAGAAGAGGGTGGGAGGCATGCTGGTGCAAGCCATGACGGACAGTCCAGAACAGGTTTCCGTGGACCTGCCAAGGGTTTATCTGATCCGCATGATGGTGTTTATCCTGATCGTCGCCCTGTTGGTGGCGATCCTCTTCCCCACCATTCGCTCCTCTTTCATGCACAATCCTGGGCTTAACGGCTTCATCGCCCTCGTTCTCTTGTTCGGCATCGCCCATGCGTTTCGCCAAGTCGTGCGGCTTTTCCCGGAAGTGAATTGGATCAACGGTTTCCGCATCGCCGACCCCGGCCTCGAAATTCCCCATCAGCCGCGCCTCCTCGCCCCCATGGCCGCCCTCCTCCGCGACCGCCAGGGCATAATGGTCCTGTCGCCCTTGACACTGCGCTCGCTCCTCGATTCGCTGGCATCGCGCCTGGACGAAGGGCGCGACCTCTTGCGCTACCTTGTCGGCCTGCTCATTTTCTTGGGTCTTCTCGGCACGTTCTGGGGCCTCCTCGACACCGTGACCTCGGTCGGCTCGGCGATCCAGGCGCTCGATGTGAGCGCCACCGAGCAGGGCACCATTTTCGACGAGCTGAAGTCCGGCCTTGCCGCCCCGCTCGCCGGCATGGGCACCTCTTTCTCCTCATCGCTCTTCGGCCTTGCCGCCTCCCTGGTGTTGGGATTTCTCGATCTCCAGACCAATCAGGCACAGAACCGCTTCTACAACGATCTCGAGAATTGGCTGTCGAGCGTGACCGATATCGAAGCCGGTGAAGGTTCGGGGTCTATGTCGGTTCCCCATTATCTCCGACTCGACCTGCGCGATCTCCAAAGCGGCATCGAGCGAATCAACAAGACGCTCACCGATGCCTTGAGCGATGCCACCACCCAGGCGCAGATATCAACCGATCAGTCAGATCCCGAAGCGCTCGACCGTCTGGCGGGCGCCGTCCAGGGCCTCGTCCAGCAGATGCGGGAAGAGCAGAAGATCGTCCGCCAATGGGCCCAGGCCCAGACCGTCCAGCAGGAAGATTTGAAGGAACTGATGAACCGCATCGGCCGCGTGCCCCCCGCCCATGAGGTGCGGGCCAACCGTACCCGCGGCCGGGAGGAATAGGCTTTGGCCAGCATCGCCACCCGCCGCAGCCGCTACGGTGATACCGGTTATTATTGGCCGGGCTTCGTCGATGCGATGGCACAGCTTCTGCTGGTCATCACTTTTCTTTTGTCGGTTTTCATCATCGCCCAGTTTCTCGTCGCCCGGCAGATGGCCGGCCAGGATACTGCCCTTGCCAAGCTGCGCTCGCAAATCGCCGAGCTGACCGACTTGCTGGCACTGGAAAAATCCGCCAAGGCCGATATCGAGCTTGCACTAGGCACGCTCACCGACGATTACACCGCAGCCAAGGAGGAGAATGTCAGGCTGTCGAGCCTGCTGGCAGCCGAAAGCCGCGAAGGTGCCGCGGCTTCGACGACGGCATCGGGTCTCCAGTCGGCTCTTGATAAGGAAAAGAAGGCTTCCGCCGAAGCCCTTTCGCAGGTCGAGATTCTCAATCAGCAGCTCGCCGCCTTGCGACGCCAGCTTGCCGCTCTGAACGCCGCCCTCGAAGCGGCCGAGACCAAGGACCGCGACAGCCAGACGCAGATCGCCGATCTCGGCAAGCGGCTCAACTCCGCTCTCGCCCAGAAGGTCCAGGAACTCGCCCGCTACCGCTCGGAGTTCTTCGGCCGCCTGCGCCAGATCCTGTCGCAGCGCTCCGAAATCCGCGTTGTGGGCGACCGTTTCGTCTTCCAGTCCGAGGTGCTCTTTCCCAAGGGCTCCGCCCAGATCAATGAGCAGGGCCTGTCCGAGATGCGCAAGCTGGCCATCGCCCTTCGCGAGCTCGAGCAGGAGATCCCGCCCGATTTGGCCTGGGTGCTGCGCGTCGACGGCCACACGGATAATGATCCCATCGTCAATGCGGCTTTCAAGTCCAACTGGGATCTGTCCTCTGCCCGCGCCATTTCGGTCGTAAACGTTCTGATCGAGAACGGCGTTCAGCCTCAGCATCTCGTTGCCGCCGGCTTCGGCGAGTATCAGCCGATCGATGCCGGCGACAGCGAGGATGCCAAAGGCCGCAATCGGCGCATCGAGCTGAAGCTCACCGAGCGCTGAGCGCACTGAAAAGAGTTCGGTTTCAGACTGTCTCTTGACGGCTCCCACGGAAGGATTTTGCTTGAGCTGTCAGTGGTGGGGTAAGCCGATGCGGAGAGGAACAGCGGTTTTAGGCCCGGACGAGCTCGTGGTCCTGGAGCAGATTTGCGATTCGATCTGGCGCCATCTCGAAAAAATCGGCAGGGTTCATCCTGACGAAACGACAGTGCGCCAATGGATTTCCAATCGCGTAATCGCCTGTGCCAAGGATAGCGATTTGCTGGACATGGATGCGATCAAGAAATCGGTTCTGAAGTCGCTGCATCAATAAGCCACCGAAACTGTCAGCTGGCCTCGCTGAATTGCAGCTTGGCAAGTCGTGCATAGAGCCCGCCGCGCCGCAAGAGCTCCTCATGGCTGCCCTCGGCCACCAATTGTCCCTTTTCCATGACGAGGATGCGGTCGGCGTTTCTCACCGTTGCCAGCCGGTGCGCCACCACCAGCGTGGTGCGCCCGGACTTGAGCCTCTCCACCGCCTCTTGCACGGCCCGTTCGCTCTCCGCGTCGAGCGAGCTCGTTGCTTCATCGAGCAGCAGCACCGGTGCATCTCGCAGGATGGCCCGCGCTAGGGCGATCCTCTGTCGCTGGCCGCCTGAAAGCGTTATTCCGCGTTCCCCGACCTGCGTGAGGAACCCCTCCGCCAAACCGGCTGCGAATTCCGTAACATGGGCCGCGCGCGCCGCCGCGATAACCTCCTCCTCGCTCGCCTCCGGCCGCCCGAAGCTGATGTTGTCGTAGATCGAGGCGGAAAACATCACGCTCTCCTGCGGCACCACCGCGAACCGGCGCCGCACCGCTTTCGGATCGGCAAGCGCGATATCGATGCCGTCGATCATGATGCGCCCGTCATCGACGTCATAGGAGCGCAGGAGCAGGTTGAAGATCGTCGACTTACCCGCGCCCGACGGCCCGACGATGGCGATCGTTTCCCCGGCCGCGATCGAAAAGCTCAAAGACCGCAGTGCCTCCTGATCTCGCCGTGAGGGATAGCGGAATGACACATTGTCGAATGCAATGCTGCTCGCACGTCGCACCGGCAGCGCCACTGGATTGGGCGGACTCTTGATGTCCGGCTCATTGTCCAGGATCTCGCTCAAGCGTTCCGCGGCACCCGCCGCGAGCTGTATCTCGCCCCACACCTGACTGAGCTCACCGACAGCGCTGGCAGCGATTGCCGCATAGAGCACGAACTGGCCGAGCGTGCCCGCGGTGATCGTGCCGGCCAGCACGTCCTGCGCGCCAAGCCACAGGATAGCCACGATAGAGCCGAGCGACAAAAAGATGATCGAGCTGGTCAGCAGAGCCCGTGCTTTGCTTCGCCGCCGGGCCGCGCGGAAGGCCGTCTCCGTCTCCCCGCCGAAGCGCTCGCTGACGCGCTGCTCTTGCCCGAAGGCTTGCACGATCGAAATTGAGCTCAGCGATTCCTGCGCCGTCGCTGCACTGCCGGCGAGCGTGTCCTGCGCCAGCCGCGATAGTTTTCTTACCCTCCGTCCGAACAGGATTATGGGGATGATGATCAGTGGAATTGCCAGCAGCGTGAATCCTGAAAGCCTGGCGCTCGTCAGCACCATCATCACCACCGCGCCGGCCATCATCACTATATTGCGCAGTGCGACCGAGGCCGCGAAGCCGAAGGTCGTTTTGATCTGCGTCGCGTCCGCCGTTAGCCGCGACACCACCTCGCCCGTGCGCGTCTGCTCGTAGAAGAATGGCGAGAGCTCCAACAAGTGGCAGAACACCCGGTGACGCACATCCGCCACCACCCGCTCGCTGAGCCAGCTGACGAAATAGAACCGCGTGCCGCTGGCGATGGCGAGCAGCGCCACGAGCGCGAGCATGGTGAGAAAATACTGGTTGACGGTGTAGGCATCCGCGCTCGAGAAGCCGTGATCGATGAGGCGGCGAACGGCGACCGGAACGGCTAGCGTGGTGCCGGCCGCGACCATGAGCGCGCCGAGCGCAAGCGACACCCGTCCCGGATAACGCCGGAGAAAAGGAGCAAGCCGCAGGAGCGGCCTGACATCCCTGCTCTTCGGACGGCGTCCCGGCCCAGCGGCTGTCGATGGCTGGCTTGTGGCGAATTTCAACGCGGGCAATCCTTTGCGACCGGCAACTCCCCTACTCCGAAATCGCTCCGCCAACCAGCTTGCTTTGCATTCCTCGCTCCTGTATAGGAGCCGCCGAACAGCGACGTGGACGGCGTGAAGCCCTCTCGGCCGTCGCGGAAAGATCAGCGATGAAGAAGCAGATTCACCCGAATTATCACATGATCACCGTCGTGATGACCGACGGCACTACTTTTGAAACGCGCTCGACCTATGGCAAGCCGGGTGACAGCCTGCAATTGGATATCGATCCGAAGTCGCACCCGGCGTGGACGGGGGGCCAGCAGCAGCTCGTCGACCGCGGCGGTCGCGTCTCGCGCTTCAAGCAGAAATTCGGCTTTCTCAACAAATAGGTTATACGCGGCCCGTCATCGTAACCTCGACGGAAGCTGGAATTCCGGCTTTCGCCGGATGACAAATCGTAAAAACTCAGCTCTGCCCGCTTTATTCCGCGCGCCTGCCGCCGAAGGCCGCAGCCAGGAAATTCATCTGGCTGCTGACGGGATTGTCGGCGTTCGCTCTCTCGCTGTCGTTCAGCACATGGTCGAGCTTCTGGATCCTGTGATGCAATCGCAGGCTTCGCTCAATGAGCGTTTTCAGGGAATCCGGCAAGGTTTCCCCGCCCTGCAGCGTATGTCCCGAGCCGATTTCCGATAAATTGATGCGGTGTTTCTCCGACACCGCTTCTTCCTGGGTCAGCTCGCCGGCGTGCAAAGCGCGCTGCAGCAACAGCCATGATGCGAGCTGCATGAGCCGCGTCGTCAGCCTCATGCTTTCGGTCGCATAGGCGATCGAGCCATGGCGATCGAGCCCTCGTGCTTCTTTCCGTCCCGGGCCATCGAGATAATTGGCAGTCTCCTCGACGAGACCCATCCCTTCCTTGAACACGGCCTTGAACTGATCGGATGTGGCAAAATGCACGGCGAAGTCAATCGTGGCATCGCTTTGGCGATTCGTGCCATTACCGGTCATTCTGTCCCCTCGATACTCAGCGATGTGCTGTTCCGCAGTTTCGGATCATCGTATGGCACGCGCTGCCGGTCAATATGGTGCAGGCTTTAACTGTTCGAATCCTGTGGAGCAATTTGTGCGCCACTTGATGAACAAAAAAAGGAGCCGCGAATTCGCGGCTCTTTAAGTCTAAACAGGGAGGCGTCAAACAGAGTGGACAGAAGCCACTCGATGAAATCCAGAAGGACTGGATTGCATTAACGAGAATACAATTAAAGTTATTACCGAAAGGTTAACGCAACTCCTTCTTTACGATATTTTTCCCTTTCGCGCCTTCCGCTCATCGCTTGAACACCGATTGAGCCGCCTTCAAACTCTTCTGTTTTTCTGCGATCGCCGATCTGTGTCGCTCGATTTCACTCTCGAGGATCATGACCCGTCTCGACAGCTCCTCCACCGACAGGAGCGCAAGCTCCTCGCCGATCTGTAGTGAGGGCTTTTGAACTTTTCTTACGTCGTCCGATTCCATGGTTTGGTCCTCCTCGAGCCGTGTGTTAGCACTGTGCCCGATGCCTCTGGAAGCGCCAGGCGATATGCAAGCGATTGAAATCGCTTCTCCGGGCGGGCCGGAAGTCCTCCGGCCTGCTCGTATCCCCATGCCCCGGCCCAAACATGCCGAGCTCCTCGTGAAGGTTGCCGCCGCCGGCGTCAATCGCCCCGATGTGATGCAGCGCAAGGGTGCTTATCCGCCGCCGCCCGGCGCGCCGCCGACGCCGGGGCTCGAAATAGCGGGCACGGTTGCCGCCACGGGCGACGGGGCCCGACGATTTGCCCTGGGAGACGAGCTCTGCGCGCTGGTACCCGGCGGCGGCTATGCCGAATATTGCGTGGTCGCCGAGGCCAATGCCATGCCCGTGCCGCGCGGACTATCGATGATCGAGGCAGCAGCGCTCCCCGAAACCTTCATGACCGTCTGGACGAATGTCTTCGACCGCGGCCGCCTCAAAAAAGATGAAACTCTTCTCGTTCACGGCGGCTCCTCCGGAATTGGCACCACCGCCATCATGCTGGCGAAGGCCTTTGGCTCAAAAGTGCTTGTCACGGCGGGCAGCGATGAAAAATGCCAGGCCTGCCTGGCCCTAGGCGCCGATCACGCCATCAACTATCGCCAGGCGGATTTTGCCGAGCATGTGCTCGAGCTCACCGCAGGCCGCGGCGCCGACGTCATTCTCGACATGGTGGGCGGCGACTATGTCGCGCGCAATTTGCGTTGCGCGGCAAAGGACGGCCGCATCGTTTCAATTTCTTTCCTTAAAGGCTCGCGCGTGGAAATCGACCTCATGCCGATTATGCTGAAGCGTCTTACCCTGACGGGCTCGACGCTGCGACCGCGCACGATCGAGGAGAAAGCCGAGATTTGCCGCGCTTTGGAGGAGAAAGTCTGGCCGCTGATCGAACGCGGCACGCTCAAGCCTCGTATTCATGCGACCTTTCCGCTGCACCAGGCCGCCGATGCCCATGCATTGATGGAATCGAGCCGGCACATTGGAAAAATTGTCCTTTTAACCTGAGGCCCGCTTTTTTCCTTCCCAAAGCTCCACTCACCGCTTATATAGCCCCCCAATCCTGAAACCTTGAATTGCTACGTCAGAACCTGTGGGTCTGAAGGAATTGACCTATGTCACAGCCACCGCTCATGCCCAAGGCCACCGCCGTGTGGCTCGTCGAAAACACCGCCTTAACCTTCCAGCAGATTGCCGACTTCTGTCAGTTGCATGAGCTGGAGGTGAAAGGCATCGCCGATGGCGATGTTGCGCAGGGAATCAAGGGTCTCGATCCGATCGCCGGCGGCCAGCTTGCCCGCGAGGAGCTCGAAAAGGCCGAGACCGACAAGAGCTACCGGATGAAGATCCTGGAATCCAAGGTTGCTCTGCCGACGACGAAATCCAAGAAGGGGCCCCGCTATACCCCGGTCTCGCGTCGCCAGGACCGGCCCGATGCCATTGCCTGGCTTCTTCGCTATCACCCTGAGCTTGCCGATGCGCAAATCATGAAGCTCGTCGGCACCACCAAATCGACGATCCAGTCTATCAGGGACCGCTCGCATTGGAATGCGCAGAACATCAAGCCCGTCGATCCGGTAACTCTCGGCCTCTGTACGCAGCTCGAGCTCGACCTTGCCGTTCAGCGTGCCGCGCGCAAGCTTAGGAAGGGCGAGCCCGAGCCGCAGGCCCGCGGCGCCACTCTGCTGCCGGCCAGTGAAACCGTTCCCAAGCCGGAAACGCCGCCCCCTGCAGCACCCCCCTCGTCCCAGCGCGAATTTGAAAAGCAATACGATCCCGATTCCGTTTTCGCCAAGCTGAAGGGCGTGAAGCTCGATCAGGACTCCGACTGATGCGTATTCTCATCGTCGGCGCCAACGGCACCGTCGGCCGTGCCGCCACGATGGCCCTCGAGGATCGGCACGAGATCATCAAAGTCGGCAGGACCTCGGGCGAAATCAACGCCGATCTGACCGATCCCGGTTCCATCAAATCCATTTTTGCAAAATCGGGTAAGGTGGATGCGGTCATATGCACGGCCGGCCATTCCCATTTCGGTCCCCTCGCCTCCATGACTGAAAAGGATTTTCGAAAAGGTCTGGACGACAAGCTGATGGGCCAGGTGAATCTCGTGTTCATCGGCATCAAACATGTGTCCGACGGCGGATCGATTACTTTGACGACCGGCGTACTCGACCGCGATCCGGTGCGCGGCGGCGCGAATTCAGCCGCCGTCAATGGCGCCGTTTCCGCTTTTGTCAGAAGCGCGGCGCTGGAAATGCCGCGCGGCATCCGCATCAATGTCGTCAGCCCCGCTCTTCTCGAGGAATCCGTGACGCGTTACGCCGGCGCCTTTCCCGGCCATATTCCCGTGAGTTCCGCTCGTGTCGGCCAGGCCTATGTCAAGAGCGTGGAGGGCGGCCACACCGGCCAGGTCATCATCGCCGACGGCTGATCGATTCTGTTTCAAACCCGCGCTGCCTTTGCCGTATTCGCCACGGCCGCGATGATAACCATGGCGATGACGATGAATCCGAGAGCCGCCGACAGCCCCGCACCCTGCGCCGCAAGGCCGATGAATGGCGGGCCGATGACGGAGCCGGCGAAGCCCATCGCCACGACGGCCGCGATCGCGCGCCCGGGTGCTTCCGGTTCCAGCCTCCCCCCGCCGCTCGAACAGAACCGGCACGATGTTGCCGAGGCCCAGCCCCGCCAGTCCATAGGCGACAATACACATCACCGCATCTTGACCTGCGAGCGCGATGATCATGCCGGCGGCTGCCAGAGCCGCGCTCTGAGCGCACCAGCGCGACCGGCCCGAACCGGCTGCGCAGCGCATCGCCGGTAAAACGAGCGAGCGCCATGCCGCCTGCGAATGCGCCATAGCCGATGCCGGCGACATGGGCGCTCAGCGAGAACTTTTGCCGAAGCTCGATAGCGCTCCAGTCGAGCACCGCGCCTTCCGACATATATGCCAGGAAGCACAGGCTGCCGAGGCCGATGGTCGCGCGCGACGGCCAAGCGAAGAAGCGTTTCTCCGCTAGTCCCCGATCGGTATCTGCCGGCAGCAGGAAGAAAGCCGCTACACAGATCGTCGCGAAGCCGATAACCACCGTCCCCGCAAGATGCGTTTGCGCACTGAACTGCCCCAGCACGAGCGCGCTTAAGCCTGCACCGCCCATTGCCCCGGCACTGTACATGCCGTGAAACAGCGACATTACCGGTTTGCCGATTTGCTTCTCATAGGCAAGCGCCTGCGCATTCATGGCAACGTCCATCGCTCCCATGGCCGCGCCGAATATAGCGAGGCCCGCAACGAACCAGCCGATCGTGCCGGCAAGCGCCGGCATCGGAAAAGCAAGGCAGAACAGAATTCCGGTAGCGAGCGTCACGCGCGCGCTGCCGTATTTGTGGATCAGCGATCCCGCAACCGGCATGGCCGTCACGGCTCCGGCCGCCAGAGCGAGCAGCGCCAGGCCGAAAGTGGCGAGGTCGGCCCCGAGCCGCTGCTGCGCCAATGGAATATGCGGCACCCAGGCACCCGTGATGACGCCGTGAATGAGGAACATCGAGGCGATGGCGAGCCGTGTCGCGAGCTGCTTCCGCTTCATCATGGGTCGGCAGCTTCTATGCCCCGGCGGCCTTGTTCTGAGCCAATGCGCCCGCGATCTCTTCCAATATGGCGGGGTCGTCGATCGTCGCCGGCATTTTCCACGCCTCGCCATCGGCGATCTTGCGCATGGTTCCCCGCAGGATTTTTCCCGAACGGGTCTTGGGCAGCCGCGGCACAACCAGCGCTCGCTTGAACGAGGCGACGGCGCCGATCCGGTCGCGCACCAAGCCGATGCACTCCTGCTCGATATCCGCTGAGGCTTCGCTCGACGCCGGCCTTCAGCACCACGAAGCCGAGGGGCACTTGCCCCTTGAGCGCGTCATTGATCCCGATCACCGCGCATTCCGCCACGTCCTGATGTCCCGCGAGCACCTCTTCCATACCTCCCGTCGACAGCCGATGGCCCGCGACATTGATGATGTCGTCGGTGCGCGCCATGACATAAACATATCCGTCATCATCGACATAGCCGGCATCGGCCGTCTGGTAATAGCCGGGATAAGCGGCAAGATAGCTCTCTCTAAAACGCTCATCATTTTGCCACAGCGTCGGCAGGCATGACGGCGGCAGCGGCAGCTTCAGGCACAGCGCGCCGAGCTTTCCCCGCTCGACCTCATGGCCGGCTTCGTCCAGCACATGGATCTCATAGCCGGGCATCGCGACGGTCGGCGAACCGTGCTTCACCGGCAGCATGCCGAGCCCGACCGGATTTGCGGCGATGGCCCAGCCCGTTTCCGTCTGCCACCAATGATCGATCACCGGCACCTTCAGCTTTTCTTCGGCCCATTTCAGCGTGTCGGGGTCTGCGCGCTCGCCGGCGAGAAACAGCGTGCGAAAATTCTTGCGCGCGGTGCGCCCGAGGTGAGATCCGGTCGGATCCTCCTTCTTGATGGCGCGAAACGCCGTCGGTGCGGTGAACAGCGCCGCAACGCCATATTCGTCGATCACCCGCCAGAACGCGCCGGCATCGGGCGTGCCGACCGGTTTGCCTTCAAAGAGGATCGTCGTGGCGCCCTGCAGCAGCGGCCCGTAGACGATATAGGAATGGCCGACCACCCAGCCGACATCCGATGCCGCCCAGAACACCTCGCCCGGCTCGATCCCATAGATATGCCTCATCGACCATTTCAGCGCCACCATATGCCCGCCATTGTCACGGACGATGCCCTTTGGCTGCCCCGTCGTTCCCGATGTATAGAGGATATAAAGAGGATCGGTGGCGGCAACCGGCACGCACCCCGCGCGACTTGAGTTCTGCCGCGCATTGTTCACGAGCGCATCCCAGTCATGGTCGCGCGATTGCATTACTGCATCGGCTTGCGGCCGCTTGAGGATGAGGCAGGCTTGCGGCTTGTGCGCGGCGATGTCGATGGCTTTGTCGAGCAGCGGCTTATAGGCGACGATCCGCGCGGCTTCGATGCCGCACGACGCCGACAGGATCACCTTGGGCCTCGCATCGTCGATGCGCGTCGCGAGCTCATGGGGCGCAAATCCGCCGAACACCACCGAATGAATAGCCCCGATCCTCGCGCAGGCCAGCATGCCGATGACCGCCTCCGGCACCATCGGCATGTAAATGATGACCCGGTCGCCACGGCCCACGCCGAGCGCCGCCAGAACCGCGCTGAGCGTCGCGACTTCATCGAGAAGCTGGCGATAGGTGTAGCTCGTCTTGATGCCGGCGGCGGGGCTGTCGTAGATCAGCGCCTTCTGTCCGCCTCTTCCCTCGCGGACGTGCCGGTCGAGGCAATTGTCGCATGTATTGCACTCCGCCCCCACGAACCAGCGGTCGAGGCCATCGACCCTCTCGAACGTCTTGCGCCATGGCCGTATCCAATCGATGTCCTGGGCAGCTTTCGCCCAGAAGGCCTCCGGATTGGCCTTCCAGCGGGCATAGGTTCGCTCATAGGCGTTCATCGGCAATTCCAAGGTTAAGGGAGTGTTAGGCTGAACCTCATTACCATCCGGTCGCGATCATCATATGTGAGTATGCGAATGCAACAAGGCGCAGCGACGGCACTTGCCCTGAAATTCCGAGGTCTGTCGCACTTTATCGAATGCGCGAGTGCCAGTTTCAAGGCCCATGCCATCCTGTTCGTCATCCCCCTGCTCTATCTGGCCGGCAATGAACTGCTGCTGAGCACCATCGGGCCTCATCGGGGTACCGCCTGGTCCAAGGTTTTCCTCGGGGCCTTTCAGGTCGGCATGCCGGCAGCACTCTTCACCATGCTGCTGATCAGGCTGTTTCAATTTCTCTTCATTATCAAGCCGGTGAGTCCGATCCTCGCATTGCGCGATGACGTCTTCTCGCTGTTTCGGTCGCCAAAACCTTTTCTGAATGCCCTGCCCGTCGTCCTGGCCATGGTCATGCTCAACAAAGCGATGCTTGACCTTAAGCCGGCGATCCCTGAGATCAATCCCTTCTCCTGGGATATGACGCTTGCCGAGCTCGACCGCACCCTTCATTTCGGTGTCGATCCCTGGAAGCTCCTGCAGCCCTTTCTTGGCTACACCATCCCGACGGCGATCCTCAACTTCGGCTATTGTTTCTGGTTCCTGGCGCTCTTCACATCTGAATATTGGTTTGCCTTTCGGCGCGAATACACGGAACTGAGAATCCGCTTTTTCCTGGCAACGATGATGGCGTGGTGGATCGGCGGCGGACTCATGGCACTTTATTTTTCTTCCGCCGGCCCGGCCTATTACAGCTTGATCGGTCTCGCCCCCGATCCCTTCGCCCCGCTCATGGCCTATCTTGGCCAGGTCGATCAGATCGTTCCGATCTGGGCCTTGGACGCTCAACGGATGCTCTGGGACACCTACGCCGCGCCCCAGGCACGCTTCCTGGGAATCTCCGCCTTTCCGAGCATGCACAATGCCGTCGCGGTTATAATTGCGCTCGCCGGATTCAAGATCGGGCGCGCCATCGGCTGGACGCTGACGGCTTATGCGTTTTTGATTTTCCTCGGCTCGGTCCATCTCGGCTGGCATTATGCCCTCGACAGCTATGCGGCAATTGCAATTGCCCTGCTGTCCTGGCACGTCGCCGGGGCGCTTGCCCGCCTGAATGAGAGGCTGCCCTGGGTCAGATCCTACAAAGAGATGATGGCCCGCTGATCTTCGCGCTGTAAATCCTCCTCCCCTTGTGGGAGAAGGTGGCGATAACGCAATCTTTGGACAGCGCGATGAATCCCTTCGACGCCGATCTCCCCCGGACCGCGGCGAATTTTCAGCCGCTGACCCCCTTGACGTTCCTTGAGCGGTCGGCCTCCGTCTATCCCGGCCACGCCGCGATCATCCATGGACGCCGGCGTTTCACCTATGCGGAGTTCTATGCCCGCTGCCGGCGTCTTGCCTCGGCCCTGCGCAGTTTCGGCATCGGCCGCGGCGATACCGTTTCGACCATGCTTGCCAATACCCCCGCCATGCTCGAGGCGCACTATGGCGTTCCCATGACCGGTGGCGTTCTGAACACGCTCAACACTAGGCTTGATGCCGCCATCATCGCCTTCTCGCTCGATCACGCCGGTGCCAAGGTGCTGCTCACCGACCGCGAATTTTCCGCAACCGTGCGCGAAGCGCTGAAGATGATGAAATCGGCAAAGCCCATGGTCATCGACTATGAGGAACAGGAATTCGATATACCCGGGGAGCGTTTGGGACAAATCACCTACGAGGAATTCATTGCCACGGGCGACCCCGACTACGCCTGGGCGATGCCCCAGGATGAATGGGATGCGATATCCCTGAACTACACGTCCGGCACCACCGGCAATCCGAAGGGTGTCGTCTACCATCACCGCGGCGCCTATCTCTTGGCTCAGGGCAATGTGTTGACCGCCTCGATGCCGAAACATCCGGTTTATCTTTGGACCTTGCCCATGTTTCATTGCAACGGCTGGTGCTTTCCATGGTCCATGTCCGTCGTCGGCGGAACCCATGTCTGCCTGCGCTGGGTACGCTCCAAATCGGTGTGGGACGCTCTCGCCGAGCATCGCGTCACTCATCTGTGCGGTGCGCCGATCGTGATGGCGACGATCCTCAACGCGCCTGCGCAGGAAAAACGCCCCCTTTCGCAGAGCGTCGAATTTTTCACCGCTGCCGCTCCGCCTCCCGAAGCAGTGCTTGCCGCCATGGCCGAGGCTGGGTTCAACGTGACCCATCTCTATGGTTTGACCGAGACCTACGGGCCCGCCGTCGTCAATGACTGGGACGTCCGCTGGGACAGCCTGCCGAGCGCGGAGCGCGCCGCCAGGAAGGCGCGCCAGGGTGTGCGCTATGCCGCCCTCGAGGCATTGAGCATACGCGATCCTGAGACGCTCGAGCCTGTGCCTGCCGATGGCAGCGCGCTGGGCGAGGTGATGTTTCGCGGCAATATCGTGATGAAAGGTTATCTCAAGAACCGCAAGGCGACCGAGGAGGCGTTTCGTGGCGGCTGGTTCCACTCGGGCGACCTCGGCGTAGTGCATCCCGACGGTTATATCCAGCTCAAGGACCGCTCCAAGGACATCATCATCTCGGGCGGCGAGAATATCTCCTCAATCGAGGTCGAGGATCGGCTCTACAAACATCCAGCGGTAGGCGCCGCCGCCGTCGTGGCGAGGCCCGACGACAAATGGGGCGAGACGCCTTGCGCATTCGTTGAACTCAAACCCGGCACAACGGCAAGTGCCGAAGAGCTGATCGCCTGGTGCCGTGACGGGCTGGCGCATTTCAAATGCCCCCGGCATGTTCTGTTTACCGAGATCCCCAAGACCTCGACCGGGAAGATCCAGAAATTCAAGCTCCGCGATATGGCCAAATCGCTCCAGGAGTAAGAATTAAATCCCCCTCTCCCCTCGTGGGAGAGGGTCAGGCTGAGGGGGTAAACCCCCTCACCGGCTCAGACAGCTTCGCCAGCACTCCCGCCGCTCGGCCCGGACTGCGGAACCGCCAGTCGAACGGCTGCCTAATGGCCCCGGATTTGGGCCTCGAGCCGTGTAATTTCGTCCTTCAGCTTGAGCTTCTTACGTTTGAGGTCGGTAATCGTCAGATCATCGGAAGCAGGATGCGAGAGTTCTTCCTCGATCTGCGATTCCAGCGCCCTGTGCTTTGCCGTTAACTCACTAAGATGCGTCTGAAGCGACATCTAGGCCTCCACCTTTCCGATGGTTTCTACGCGGCGAATTCTGGCATATTTAAGCGCTCCTGTCGAATGCTCTGCGCGCTCAAGTTTAATGCTGGGCAAATTAAATCCGGTGCTTGCAACGAACATAAAAGAACGCGAAACTCTCCATTCAAGGTAACGGAGACGAAACCTTGGACACTGAAGCTGAAGCCGAGCTTCGGGCGCGCCTTGCTGAACTTAGGCAACAGCACCGCGATCTCGATGGCATGATCGCTGCGCTCGAGCAGAGTTCCTCTCGCGACCTGCTGCAACTCACCCGGCTCAAAAAGCAGAAGCTCCTGCTCAAGGATCAAATTAAGAAAATCATCGACAAGCTTATTCCCCCTATCATTGCCTGAGGCGAAGCCAAGGAGATTGCCTTGCCCCTGAGTCTTCGGATAAAAGGCCTCTCCTTGCGGGCTGGGCAAATGGGATGACGGGAGACAAAGACCACCCTGTCGCGATTATTATGGGAAGCCAATCCGATTGGCAGACCATGCAGCACGCCTCAGAAACCCTGACCGCGCTTGGAATTGCGCATCTGACGCGAATCATCTCGGCACATCGCACGCCCGATCGGCTCTACGAGTTCGCCCGTGGCGCCAAGGAGGCGGGCTTCAGGATCATCATCGCCGGGGCCGGCGGTGCAGCCCATCTGCCCGGCATGACCGCTTCCTTGACGCCTCTTCCCGTCTTTGGCGTGCCAATTGAAACGCCGGCCCTCAAGGGTCACGACAGCTTGTTGTCCATCGTGCAAATGCCTGCAGGCGTGCCCGTGGGCACGCTCGCTATCGGCAAGGCCGGCGCCATCAACGCTGCTCTTCTTGCAGCAGCCGTGCTGGCCCTGACCGATGAGGCGATTGCCCGCGCGCTGGCGATCTGGCGCGACAAGCAAACCGCTGCGGTCATGCACCAGCCCGACGCAAATGGTTGAGAGCCGGGCCCCGCGGCCGCTTTCGCCCGGCGCCACGATCGGCATATTGGGTGGCGGCCAGCTCGCCCGCATGCTGGCGATGGCGGCGGCAGAGCTCGGCCTGCGATGTCACATTTACTGTCCGGACCCCGACAGCCCCGCATTCGAGGTAGCCGGCCTGCGCACGCTCGCTGCCTATGACGACGAGACGGCACTTGCCGAATTCGCCCGCTCCGTCGACGTGGTCACCTATGAGTTCGAGAACGTGCCTGCCGCGGCGGCTGTTCTCCTGGCGCGCCATGTCACTGTCGCGCCGAGTCCCGCGATATTGGAGATCGCCCAGGATCGGCTGACCGAGAAGTCCTTCATCCGCGAACAGGGTCTCGATGTCGCCGGATTTTGCTCCAGCCGCGACTCTCACCGAGCTCCAAGCCGCGGCGGGCGACATCGGCTATCCATGCATTCTGAAAACCCGCAGGTTCGGATATGATGGAAAGGGTCAGTCGGCGATTTACGAACAAACGGGACTCGCTGCCGCTTGGGCAGCTATCGGCGCGCGCCCAGCGATCCTGGAGTCCCTGGTTCGCTTCTCGAAGGAGCTTTCGGTGATCGTCGCGCGCGGTGCCGATGGCGCTTTCGTCTGCTTCGATGTGCCGGAGAACCGGCATGAACACCACATTTTGCGCTCCTCGACCGTGCCGGCCGCGATTGCCCCTGAGACCCAGGCAGCCGCCCAGGAGATCGGCCGCACCCTGGCGGAAGCCTTGTCTTACATCGGCGTTCTAGCCGTTGAGCTCTTCCTCCTGGATAAGCCGCAGGGGCCGCAGCTCCTGGTGAACGAGATCGCCCCGCGGGTTCACAATTCCGGCCACTGGACCATGGACGCCTGCCACCTGTCGCAGTTTGATTTGCACATCCGCGCCATCGCCGGCTGGCCGCTGCCCGAGCCGCTGCGCCATTCCGACGTGGTCATGACCAATCTGCTCGGGGCCGAGATAGTCGATGCCGCCGCGGTCGCCGCAGATCCCGGCGCGGTCGTCCATATCTATGGCAAAAAGACGGTCCTGCCGGGCCGCAAAATGGGCCATGTCAATCGCTTGAAACCTTTGCGCCGGGGCTGATCCAGGCAAGGTCGGGCTCATCCCGACCCCCTCGACATCACGCGGCACTTCTGATATCCCACCCGCCATCTTAAAAGGGCTCCGCCCCTTCGTGGCACAAATGAAGGTTAGCTCGTGCAGGTAATTGTTCGCGACAACAACGTCGATCAGGCGCTCAAGGCCCTCAAGAAGAAGATGCAGCGCGAGGGCATTTTCCGGGAAATGAAGCTTCGCGGCCATTACGAAAAGCCCTCTGAGCGCAGGGCGCGCGAGAAGGCCGAAGCCATCCGCCGTGCCCGCAAGCTCGCCCGCAAGAAATTGCAGCGCGAAGGCCTGTTGCCTGCTCCCAAGAAGGTCGAGCGCCCCGCCCGCTAGGGCTGGAATCCAGCTTCACTTTCACCAACCGTGGCCGGACTTTGATCCGGCCATCTCCAGCGTCATTCCGGCGAACGCCGGAGCATGACGCGTCTGTTTTCCTTCTCCCCTTTGTGGGAGAAGGTGGCGAGATGCGTTTTGAGCATCGAGCCGGATGAGGGGTAAACCCTTCTGAGTCGCTCCCATTTACCCTCATCGTCATTCCGGCGAACGCCGGAATCCAGCTTCCTTGTGCCCAGCACATCATGGCCGGACTTAATCCGACCATCTTCTTTCACGCGCCAGATGCGCGGATCAAGTCCGCGCACGACGAAGAATTCCCTCGTTGCATTGTAAGTTGGAAAAAAACGTTACAGCGCCTTGACGATCTCCTCCACCATCTTCTTGGCATCGCCGAACAGCATCATGGTGTTGTCGCGGTAGAAGAGCGTATTGTCGATGCCCGCATATCCCGACGCCAGCGACCGCTTCACGAACATTACGGTTTGCGCCTTCCACACTTCCAGCACCGGCATGCCGTAAATCGGCGATTTCGGATCCTCTTCGGCCGCCGGATTGGTCACGTCATTCGCGCCGATCACGAAGGCAATGTCGCTCTGCGGAAAGCTGGAATTGACGTCCTCGAGCTCGAACACTTCGTCATAGGGGACATTGGCTTCCGCGAGCAGCACATTCATATGGCCGGGCATGCGGCCCGCCACCGGGTGGATCGCATATTTGACGTTCACCCCGGCCTTCTTCAGATGATCGGCCATTTCGCGCAGGCTGTGCTGCGCCTGCGCCACAGCCATTCCGTAGCCTGGCACGATGATCACCGATCCGGCGTTCTTCATGAGGAACGCCGCATCCTCGGCCGAACCCTGTTTAACCGGCTTCGCTTCGCCTGCGGCCCCCGAGGGCACGGCCGTTTCTCCGCCGAACCCGCCGAGAATGACGCTGATGAACGACCGGTTCATGCCCCGGCACATGATGTACGACAGGATCGCTCCCGATGAACCGACGAGCGCGCCGGTGATGATCAGGGCGATATTGCCGAGCGTGAAACCGATGCCGGCCGCAGCCCATCCCGAATAGGAATTCAGCATCGACACGACCACCGGCATGTCGGCTCCCCCGATCGGAATGATGATCAGCACGCCGAGCAGAAACGATAACAGCACGATCAGCCAGAACAGCACCGCGCTGCCTGTCAGGCAGAACCACACGACAAGCGCGAGGAGCACGACACCGAGTGCGAGGTTGATCCTGTGCTGGTTCGGGTAAACGACGGGCGCGCCCGATACCAGGCCCTGGAGCTTTGTGAACGCGACGATCGAGCCGGTGAACGTCACCGCCCCGATCGCTACGCCGATCGACATCTCCAGCAGGCTCCCCGGATGGATATGGCCGGCTGTTCCGATGCCGAAAGCATCCGGCTGATAAAGCGCCGCGGCGGCGACAAACACGGCCGCAAGCCCGACCAGCGAATGAAAGGCGGCGACGAGCTGCGGCATCGCCGTCATGGCGATGCGCCGCGCGGTTACGGCACCCACGGCACCGCCGGTGGCAAGCCCGGCGATGATCAGCACCCATCCCGTAACCGAGGCGGGCGGCGCTGCGGCGAGCGTGGTGACGATGGCAATCGCCATGCCGGCCATGCCGAGCCTGTTGCCGCGCTGCGCCGTTTCCGGGTTGGACAGCCCCCGCAAGGCTTGGATGAACAGGGCTCCGGCCAAAAGATAGAGCAGGGCGACCAGATTGGCCGGCATGAATTATTTTCCTTTTTTCTTGTACATGCCGAGCATGCGCTGGGTGACGAGGAACCCGCCGAAGATATTCACCGATGCCAGCACGAGAGCGATGAAGCCGAAGATCATCGCAATGGACGAGCCCGACGCGATGGCCCCCGTCCCCGCCGCCAGCAGCGCGCCGACGACGATGACCGAAGAGATCGCATTGGTCACCGACATCAACGGCGTATGCAGGGCCGGCGTGACGTTCCAGACCACGTAATAGCCCACAAAGATCGCCAGGACGAAAATCGCGAAGAGATAGATGAACGGATCGATCGTCATGATGCCTTGGCCTGCTTGAGCATCGGGTGCAGGATCTCGCCGTCCTTGGCGATCAGCGTGCCCCTGATGATTTCATCATTCCAGTCGACCGCCGGCTCGCCCTCCTTCGAGATCACCAGCTCGAGAAAGTTCTGGAGGTTTTTCGCATAGAGCATCGACGCGTTTCCCGGCAGCCGCGCCGCCGGATTGAGCAGTCCCATGATCGTTACGCCGTGGTATTCGATTGTCTTGCCGGGCTGCGACAAAGGACAGTTTCCTCCCCGCTCGACTGCCAGATCGGCAATCACCGAGCCGGGCTTCATCGCCTCCACCATCTCCTTGGTGATCAGCACAGGTGCCGGCCGCCCCGGGATGAGAGCTGTGGTGATGACGATGTCTTGGGTCTTGATATGCTCGGCGATCAGTGCCGCCTGCTTGCGCCGGTCTTCTTCCGAAAGCTCCTGGGCATAGCCGCCCTTGGTTGCGGCATCCTTCAGTCCCTCGACGAAAATGAACTTGGCGCCGAGGCTCTGCACCTGCTCCGCCGCGGCCGCTCTGACATCGGTCGCCGATACCACCGCGCCGAGCCGCCGTGCGGTCGCGATGGCCTGAAGGCCTGCAACGCCGGCACCCATGACGAAGACTTTCGCCGGCGGCACGGTTCCCGCGGCGGTCATCATCATCGGGAAAGCGCGGGTGAACTGGCTCCCGGCGTCGATGACCGCCTTGTAGCCCGCCAAATTGGCTTGCGACGACAGCACGTCCATGCCTTGCGCCCTTGTGATGCGCGGCAGGAGCTCTAGCGCGAAGATCGACAAATTGGCCGCCGCAAGCTTCTCCAGCCCCGCTGAGTCGCCATAGGGTTCCATGAGCCCAACGACCATCGCGCCTCTCCTGGCACCGGCAAGCATGTCCGGCGCCGGGCGCCGCACCGTGAGGATGATGTCGGCATCCCGCACTGCCTCTTCGGCCGAAACGATTGCGGCACCGGCGTCCTGCAGGGCCTTGTCCGTGATGTAAGAGCCGGCCCCTGCCCCCGACTGGATGGCAACGCTCGCCCCGCGCTTGCGATAGGCTTTGACGCTGTCGGGGCTTGCGGCAATCCGTGTCTCGCCGGGAACTCGTTCTGCCAGCACCCCGATCTTCATTTTCGCTTGGCCCTCAGGAAACGTTGATGGCTGTCAAGAGGCCGAACACGATGAGCGTGATGATCGAAAGGCGCCAGCTGTTCGTCTCCGATCTCAGATCGATGATGATCGCCAGCGCTCCGATAATCAGCCCTGCCCAGCCGAGCAGGATCGACATCGCCTGGCCGAAAGCGAAAGCGCTGAGCGCGACCAGAGTGAACGCCGATGCGATGATGACCACCACCACGCCTTTCAGGAAGGCTCGGTAGCTCCGCATATGCTCTTCCAGATCATGCTGGCGGACGTCATTTTCAGCCATTAAATCCTCGACGTGAATGGAGAGTGCCTTCCCGGGGCTGGACGGACAAATGGGAGCTCATGGCTGCATCTACAGCCCGAGCCCGGCTGAATCAAGCGCCACCCTCTGCCTTTCCGCGACTGTTTCGACACTGAACCCCTCCAGTGCTTGGTTGAACAGCCGGTAGAAATTGAGTTCCGTCCTGAGATGTATGAACACGCCCCCCAGTCCGATCGCCGCCCGGTCCATGAACACGAACTCTCTCGGCACCACGACGGGGCCCTTGTCGCGCAGGGCCTTGTGAACGCTGAACGCCTGCCGGCGGCCGTATTCCGCTGCCTTGACTCCGTCCGCGATTGCCCTCACCCGGTCCTCCATCAGCGGTCCGTAGATGAACCGTGCCCAGATGTTCAATATTCCGATCAGCTCTTTTGACAGATTCTTGAACCCCCAGGTTTCATAGGCGTGAACGATCTGCGCCTCGTCTTCTTTTTGCAGCCCGCGGTAAAGCGCGACGACCCCCTCGACGAAAGCCGCAGGAAAAATCCGGATACAGCCATAGTCCAGAAGGTTGAGGCCTTCGGGCCGGCCGTTTTCGCGATAGACACTGTAATTGCCGAGATGGGGATCGCCATGGATCACCCCATAGCGGCAAAACGGCTGCCACCAGGCTCTGAACAGGCTCTGTGCAATGAGATTGCGGTCATCGAGCGAGTGATCTTTGAACGTCAGAAGCGGGTCGCCCTCGAGCCATGTCATCGTCAGGAGCCGCCGCGTCGACAATTCGGCATGAACGCGCGGCACTCTGATGTCGGCGTCCTTGGCAAGCATGGCGGTATAGAGCGCGATATGCTTCGCCTCGCGCTCATAGTCCAGCTCCTCGCGCAGCCTGGCGCCTATCTCCTGCCCGATCTCGCTCGTATCCAGAGCCCCATCGAGTCGGCGATGGATCATCAGCAGCAGATTGAGCTGTCCCAAATCCGCCTCGACCGCTGAGTTCATGTCGGGATATTGGAGCTTGCAGGCCAGCACAGCGCCCTCATGGCTGATTGCCCTGTGCACCTGTCCGAGCGAGGCCGCTGCAGCAGCCGTCTGCTCGAAAGTGCGGAATTTGTCTTGCCAGCCCATGCCGAGTTCGGCCGCCATGCGCCGCCTGACGAAACCGGCGCCCATCGGCGGTGCATGCGACTGAAGTTCGCTGAGCTCTGCGGCATATTCCGGCGGCAGGAGATCGGGAATGGTGGACAGAAGCTGGGCAACCTTCATCAGCGGCCCCTTGAGCGAGCCGAGAGTTGCGCGGAAGAGCTTTGCCTCCTCGCTGAGATCGGGCTTGTCGGTCATCATGCGTCCAGCGGCAAGCCGTGCCGCGGTCGCGCCAAGCCCCGTTCCCACGCTCGCATAGCGGCTCAATCGCGCGCTGAGCCGGTTGCCCTCCCTGTCGCGCGTCTGATCGTTCACGTCGTCGCCTTGTCGAGTGCCTCGATCTCGCCAATGAAATTCTCGATCACCGACAGGCCCTTCTCCCAGAACGAGGGGTCGGACGCGTCGAGCCCGAACGG
The DNA here is from genome assembly GCA_963770205.1 of uncultured Alphaproteobacteria bacterium. GTDB lineage: Bacteria > Pseudomonadota > Alphaproteobacteria > Rhizobiales > Aestuariivirgaceae > DATBLQ01. Next base: position 21,192 of record CAVYOS010000019.1, on the reverse strand, counting down.
GGCAAGCAGCTCTTTATGATGCTTGCTGCCGCCCGCGCGCAGCATCGCCAGATATTTCTCCGCAAAGCCCTCTTCCGCCTCGCGGTAGCGCGCATAAAGCGAGTTCACCAGGCAATCGCCGAAGGCATAGGCGTAGACATAGAACGGCGAATGGATGAAGTGCGGGATGTAGCACCAGAACGTCTCATACCCCGGGCCGAGCCTGATGGCCGGGCCGAGGCTATCGCCCTGTACTTCGAGCCACAGCGCGCCGAGTCTTTCCGCCGTCAGCTCGCCCGACCGCCGCTCCATGTGAACTTTTCGCTCGAACTCGTAGAACGCGATCTGCCGCACCACCGTATTGAGCATGTCCTCGACCTTTTGGGCGAGCAGCGCCTTGCGTTTCCTGGCATCGTCCGTACTCCCGAGCACCGATTGGAAAGTCAGCATCTCGCCGAACACGCTTGCCGTCTCAGCGAGCGTCAGCGGTGTCCGCGACAGGAGCGGCCCCTGTTGCCCCGCCAGCACCTGATGAACGCCATGTCCGAGCTCATGCGCCAGCGTCATCACATCGCGCGTCTTGCCCATATAATTGAGCAGCACATAAGGGTGCACCGACGGCACCGTGGGATGGGCGAAGGCGCCAGGTGTCTTTCCGGGCCTCACCGGCGCATCGATCCATCGCTTGGTGAAGAACTGCTCGGCAATGCCGGCCATGCGCTCATCGAAGCCGCCATAGGCGTTCAGCACGATGTCGCGAGCTTCCTGCCATGGCACTATTCTCGTGTCCTCCGCCGGCACCGGCGCATTGCGGTCCCAGTGATCGAGCTTCTCTTTGCCGAACCACTTTGCTTTGAGCCGGTAATAACGGTGCGACAGCCGCGGATAAGACTTTCTTACCGCCGATACCAGGGCGGCAACGACCTCCGGTTCGACCCTGTTCGACAGATGCCGCGCATCGGCGACGTCCTTGAATCCGCGCCAGCGGTCGGAGATTTCCTTGTCCTTCGCCAGCGTGTTGGTGATATGCGTGAAAAGCCGCGAATTTCCACCAAAGGTTTTCGCCATGGCTTCCGCCGCCGCCCGGCGCTTTCCCTCTTCCGGATCCATGAGCAGGTTGAGCGTCGGCTCGATCGTGAGCTCTTCGCCCTCCACCGTGAACCGCAACGACGCCATAGTCTCGTCGAACAGCCGGTTCCATGAGGCATAGCCGGTGAGCGATTTTTCATGGAACAGCTTTTCGCTGCGATCGTCGAGCTGATAAGGACGTTCCTTCCTTAGGTCGGTGATCCACGGTTCATAGCGCTTGAACTCCGGCGCCATGAGCGCCTTGCTCATTGCCGCATCATCGACGCGGTTGAGCTCCAGTTCGAAAAACAGCAGCCCCGTGCCGATGTCGTTCAGCTTCTGGCTCGTGTCGCCGAAAAATTTGGCTCGCGCCGGATCGGTCGTATCGCCCACATAATAGAGCTGCGCATAGGAGCCGAGACGGCCGAGAATCTCATCGAGTGCTTCGTAATTCCTGATGGCCTCCCCTAGCCGGGCGCCGCTTTCCGCCTCGCCGGCAAGGTCGGCGAGCTTGCCCTCATACCTTGAGGCGAAATCCCTGGCCATCTCTTGGGCGCGTCTGAGATCGGCCTCGAAGCTGGCTGACTGGCCGCTTTCATAGAGGTCGCTCAAATCCCACTCGGGCAAATCACCCAAGCTCTGCCTGGTTACCGACATTGCAACTCCTTCGGACGGTTAATTGGTGCCCCCCCGCAACTTCATTCATATGGACACAACGCTGCCGCCCTGCAAGCTTCGCCACCCGCGGGAATGTGCCAATTGAAATGGGCTCTTAAGGTCCTCTTTACGGTTAGCTGTCACATTTTGGGACCCGGCCCAGGGCTAGCCCCGACATCTCAAGCATCCGATCTGGACGACCCACACAAATGGCTCCACGTGTTCTGATTATCGATGACGATCCCGCCCAGAGGCGCATCCTCGAGGAAATGATCAAGCGCCTCGGCCTGAGCGCCCTTGCGGTCGATAGTGGCGCCAGGGGGCTGGAGATTTTGCAGGGCCCGCAATCCTCGGGCATCGAGCTGATCATTCTCGATCTGGTGATGCCCGGCATGGACGGGCTGCAGTTCCTTGAACGCGCACAGCCGCGGCCTTCCGGTTATCGTCCAGACGGCCCAGGGGTCGATCGAGACGGTAGTCCGCGCCATGCGGGCCGGCGCCGATGATTTCGTCGTCAAGCCGATATCGCAGGAACGGCTCAAGGTATCGATCCAGAACTTGCTGAAAGTCACCGCCCTTACCGAGGAGGTGAAGCGCCTCAACGCCAAGGCCGGAGGAATTCTGACCTTTCACGACCTGATCGCCTCGAGCGCCGCCATGGCCAATGTCGTCCGGCTGGGCAAGCGGGCCGCCCAGTCTTCCATCCCCGTGCTGATCGAAGGTGAATCGGGCGTCGGCAAGGAAATGATCGCCCGGGCCGTCCATGGCGAGAGTGACCGCCGCGGCCGGCAGTTCATCGCCGTCAACTGCGGTGCCATTCCCGCCAATTTGGTCGAAAGCATCCTGTTCGGCCACGAGAAGGGATCATTCACCGGAGCTACAGGGAAGCATCTCGGAAAATTTCAGGAATCCGATGGCGGTACTCTGTTCCTCGATGAAGTGGCGGAGCTCACGCTGGACATGCAGGTCAAGCTTCTTCGCGCCGTCCAGGAGGGCGAAATCGATCCGGTCGGCTCCAAGCGGCCCGTAAAGGTGAACCTTCGGCTGATTTCGGCGACGAACCGCGACATGATCGAAATGGTCAAGCAGGGCCAGTTTCGCGAGGACCTCTATTACCGCCTGAATGTCTATCCGATCCTCGTTCCTCCGCTGCGCCAGCGGCCCGAGGACATCGCCGAGCTCGTCGACCACTTCATCACGCGCTTCGCAGCTGAGGAGGGCCGGAAAATCCATGGCATCGCGCCCCAGGCCCTCGAAATGCTCAAAGCCTATGGCTGGCCAGGCAACGTTCGCCAGCTCGAGAACACCATATTTCGCGCCATCGTGCTCTGCGAGGGCGACCGGCTTGCGATTGAGGATTTCCCCCAGATCGCCGCCCTGGTCCAGGGCTATGAGGTCGAAGATCCCGCCTGCACCGCTGCTTGCGAAACGGGAACTGCCCTCGGGCCCCGGAGCGATGATCGGCTCCGAACAGCCCATTCTGGCGGGCACCATGATAAAGGACGGCATGGCGATCGGCATTCCGGCAGTGACGGAAGGCGGACATATTCGTAAGCTGGAGGAAATCGAGGCTGACATGATTCGCCTCGCCCTCAACCGCTACAGGGGACAGATGTCCGAAGTCGCGCGCAAGTTGGGTATCGGCCGTTCGACCTTGTATCGTAAAATGCGCGACATGGGGCTGGATGAGGCCAAAATGTAACATCACGCTGGTATCAGAACCACTACCAGCGCCTCTTATTGCCTGTGGCCAAAGAGGACAATAGGTTCACATAGGAGTGGGGAGTGCGGCCATGAAGGCGTCTTTTTGGCATGTTCTTGGAATTGCCGGACTTGTCGGGCTCGGTGCGTCAAGCCCTCCCGCCGCTGCCGGAAGCAACGATTCTTGGCTGAGCAACAGCGCCTTCAAGCGCGCGCAGGATAGGAATTTCAGTTCCGGAGACGTCGAGGACCCCAATCCGTTCTTTTTCGAGCGCAAGTCACGGCTGTTCGACCAGCGCAGGAACAAGCGGGCCTATGAGCGCCGTCGGAATCGCTTTTTCGATTTCTTCGAAAATTTCGATCCCGAGCCGGATCTGCCGATTGTCCAGGGCAAGCCCAAATCTCCCGACGATGGTTTTGGAATTTACCGCCCGGCCAAGCTCGTCGCCCTGAGCAATCCCAAGCTCGAAGCGCCAAAGCCGGCTCATGCCATTGCCTCTGCGATCCTCTATGAGATGCGCGTGCCGGAAAGCCCGTTAAGGGTTACGGCGGAGCAGCGCGATGCCATTATCAATTTTTACCGGCTTAATGGATTTCGAGCCGCTTTGGGTCAGTTCCGAAGGCTTGACTGCAAAATCACGCCGCGCCCTTGCGCTGCTCGCCGACGCTGAATCTGAGGGGTTGATACCGCTCGACTACATGCCCCCCACCTTAGGCTCGTTCAGCGATGACGGCAGCATATTCAAGGGCCAGGTCCCGGCACTCGCCCGTCTCGATATCGCCATGACCGCAATGGTCATGCGCTACGCCGAACATGTTTACAGCGGCCGCATCATCCCGAAAAAACTATCCGGCTACTATGATGTCACTCCGCCGGCCCTCGATCTCGGCCTCGCCCTCTACGAGCTTTCATACCGTCGCCTCCCCGATCTCTACCTCTCCTCGCTGCGTCCGCAGCACGCGGCCTATCGCACGATGAGGGCATCCCTTTCCGAACTGCGGGCAAAGCTCGCGGAGAGCAATCAGCAGTCCATTCCCAAGGGCGAGACCGTGAAACCGGGGGCCCGCGATGCGCGTGTGCCGTTGGTTCGCGAGCGCATGGTGAAGCTCGGCCTCCTCAGCGTCGACGATTCGCTGGCCTGGATAGAAGAAACCGCCAATGCTCCCGATGCAGGCGCTGCCGATGAGGTGCTGGCAAGGACCCTCGATCGCAAACTGTCGGCAGCGCTCAAGGCGTTTCAGGCCTCGCGCAAGCTAAAGCAGACCGGGCGTCTGGATAAGGCCACGGTCGAGGCGCTCAATACCCGCTCCGACCAGCGCAACATTCAGAAGCTCGTTATGAACATGGAGCGCCTGCGCTGGCTCCCGCGCGATCTCGGTACGCGGCATATTTTCGTCAACCAAGCCTCTTTCGAACTCCGCATTATAGACGACGGCGGCATAACCTGGTCGACCAAGGTAATCGTCGGCAAAGCCGACACTCAGACCTCGGTTTTCAGCGACGAGATGGAAACTGTGGTATTGAATCCCTATTGGGGAGTGCCGAAATCCATCATCAAATATGAGATGATGCCCTATCTGGTGAACGATCCCTCCTATCTCGACCGCAAGGGCTTCGAAGTTGTGAATTCACAGGGCGATGTCGTGAGCTCGAGCTCCGTCGACTGGTGGGCCTATGGAGACAAAATTCCTTATGATGTCCGCCAGCCTCCCGGCGATGACAACGCGCTCGGCAATATCAAATTCCTCTTCCCCAATTCCCATGACATCTACATGCACGACACGCCGACGAAGAATTTATTCGCCGAGAAGTCGCGCGCCTTCAGTCATGGCTGTGTGCGCGTCGAGGACCCGCGCAAGTTCGCCGAATTTGTTCTCGGCTGGGACCGCACGCAAATCGATGACATGATCGCTTCGGGGATGAACCAGGATATACGGCTGCCGGTGCGTATTCCGGTTCATCTGAACTACTTCACGGCTTGGCCCGATGGGTCGGGCAAGATCGCCTATCATCCGGATGTCTACAATCGAGATGCCAGGCTGGAGAAGGCACTCAACACCATCGCCGTCGCGGGAAATTGAGCACCACTTGACGTCATCGCCGGACTTGATCCGGGCATCTCGCAATCGGCAATGAGATTGCGCGGATCAAGTCCGCGCCTGACGGCTGCTGGCTATCCTCACTTCGGCCCCATCCCCAACTCCAGCCGAAAGGCAAGCGCGAATATCGACAAATGCACGGAATTCGCTATACCGTACCCTCGGTAACCTTTCGTTAAGTATCCTGTTTTATTCTAAACATTGGGTTACGTGCCAAATCATGGCCGCAATCTTGTGGCTTGTGGGAAAGTGCCTTCCGCGACATACTTCGGGGGTGGGAGGCCAAGTTGGGGATTGCTTAGGGGAGTCGGGGACTACCCCCGGTTTGTGTGTATGGAGTTGAGTGGGGACCTTTCTTTAGTGGGACATCGCCAACCGTTGTCATCTCGCCTGAAGAAGCTCGCCGCAGCCTCTATACTCTTTGCTGCCTGCGCATCTGTTGCCTGGGGAACCTTGCCCGGGTCACTCATCGCCGCTGGTGAAACCCGCACCCTCAGCATCTATCACGTACACACCAAAGAATCCCTGACCATCACTTATAAGAAGAACGGCCGCTACATTCCCTCAGCACTGGAGAAGCTCAATCATCTGCTGCGGGACTGGCGTAAGAACCAAGTCACCACCATCGATCCGAAGACCATTGATCTGATGTGGGAGCTGCATGCCGACCTTGGTTCCCGGGCCCCCATCCATATCATCAGCGGTTATCGCTCTTCCGCCACCAACGCCATGCTGAAGAAGATCGGCCGCAACGTCGCCAAGCAGAGCATGCATATTCGCGGCAAGGCGATCGATCTTTATTTCCCGGATATTTCCGTTGAGAAGATCCGCGGCAGCGCCATCGTTCGCCAGATCGGCGGCGTCGGTTATTATCCGCGTTCTGGCACCTCCGGCTTTGTCCATATCGATTCCGGCCGGGTGCGGTATTGGCCGCGGCCCAACGAAACCCAGATGGCCGAGATCAAGAAGAACTACAGGAAAACCATCGGCGCGCGGATGACCAACGGCTATATGGCAACCCAGGTCGATACCGGCATTTCTCCCGTTGCCGTCAAGCGTGCTGGCAACACCCAAATCGCCTCAGCGCCGCCCCCAGTTGAGGAGGATGAGAGCGAAGCTTCAGCCTCCGTTCAGAAGGCTGTATCCGCTCCCGCCAAGGATAAGGCCGTCGCGGCAGCGGGCTATCCGGTTCCGAAGCCGCGCCAGAAGCCCATCGAGGTGCTGATGCTCGCAGCGGCGCGGATGCATATCGAGCCGGCCTCTGCGCCGCCGCCCCGGCCGAATTTTTCCAGGCACGAAACGGCGGCTGCCGAGGCTTCTCTGCCGGGCCTGCCGCCCGAGCTGTTCGAACCTGAGTTCTCCGCAAGCAATCCTTTGAACAAGGCCAACTTCGCTGCCAATGCGATGCATGATCAGACCGAGCTGGTCACCGCTTCGGCCGCAGACGCCTCTGCTGATGATTTTTTCTGGTGGCCGACGCGCTGGCTGTTCAGCACGACGAGCGTGGTCAGGCGTAACCCTGCGCCGCAGCCCATCGACATCACCCTCACCAGCCTGAACTCCGAAGCGCCGGGCGAAGCGGCCCAAAAGCCTGAGGAGCCCAAGCGGGTGGTCCACAAGGCTTCCACGATGCCATGGGGGCTTGGCGATTTCATCGCCGTGCTGCAAGGGCTCAAGGGGTCCCCGGCCGATGGCGCTTCCGCCAAGTCTGACAGGTTGATGGTGAACCGCTCCGGTAAGGCCGACATCGAGCCGAACTCGCTCAGGGAATTGGCATCCGGCAGTCAGGTAGACGCCCTCGTCGATATTTCGGCCAAGCACAGCATCCAATAGCTACTCGGCTGCAACTGCCATTCCCAGCGCATGCAGATAGAGGTCGAGGATGGCCTCTTCCTCCTCGCGCTCATGCAGGTCTTTCTTTCTGAGCCCGATCACTTTCCTCAGGACTTTCGTGTCGAAGCCGTGAGCCTTCGCCTCGGCATAGATTTCCTTGATATCGCCGGTAATTGCCTTTTTCTCCTCCTCCATTTTCTCGATCCGCTCGACCAGGCTTTTTAGTTGTCCCTTGGCAAAAGACGTCTTGGTATCCATGAATCTCCGACCTCGCTGCAATCCCGCTCTCAATGGCCCTTGCGGGCCTTCTCGAAACCTCGCTTCTGGCTGTCCGTCGCTTCCTGCTGATGCTTGGACTTCCATTCCTCATACGGCATGCCGTAGACGAATGCGCGCGCCTCATCGCGTGAGACATCGCGGCCGCGTGCTTTTGCTGCATCCTGATACCAGTTGGCAAGGCAATTCCGGCAGAAACCCGCAAGAGTCATCAGATCGATGTTTTGAACGTCGCTTCTCTCCCTGAGATGCCTGATGAGCCTCTGCAAAACCTCAGACTCGAGATCCCGCTGTTCGTCATTGCTGATCGTGGCCATGGCCATTTTCCGTTCCGGCTTCGCCCCTGGCACCAAAATATGGAGCAAGCACCTTCCTCTTGCCAGCCCGATTGGCCCGGCGTCAAATTCCGTGCAACTTGGACATCGTGCTGCCAAATTTGCTGGCCGAACTGGTGCCGCGCCTTCAGCCGATTGACGCTTCGGGCGGCCTGGACCATGTTAGCGGGTGATTTGGTAATGAGAGGGAAAGCTTGTTCAGAAAAGCGCTAGGAGCCGCTCTGCTGTTGGGCGCGCTGAGTCCGGCCTTGGCGGTGCCCGCATCAGCCGACCTCAAGCTATGCAACAATACCCAGAACCGTGTCGGCGTCGCGCTCGGCTACAAGGATGCGAAAGGTTGGGCCTCGGAAGGCTGGTGGAATATCGGTCCCAATGCCTGCGAGACCTTGCTCAAGGGTTCCTTGATCGCCCGTTTCTACTATATTTATGCGGTCGACTACGACAAGGGCGGCGCCTGGGGCGGCAAGGCCGTGATGTGCACCCGCGACAAGATATTCACCATTCGCGGTATCAAGGATTGCAAGGAACGCGGCTATCAGAAAACTGGGTTCTTCGAGGTCGATACCAAAGAGGAAATCGACTGGACGGTTTCCTTGTCGGGTGAGAAGACCACGGAGCAGCCAAGTCAGTGAGGCGAAACCGCCGCGTTAAGATCGTTGCTACGCTCGGACCCGCCTCCTCCACTCTTGAGCAGATCGAAAATCTGTTCATTGCCGGCGCGGACGTGTTTCGCATCAACATGAGCCATGCCTCGCATGATCTGCTCAAACAATACTGCGACATCATTCGTGCCATCGAGACCCGTCAGAAAAGGCCGATCGGCATTCTCGTCGATCTGCAGGGCCCGAAGCTGCGTATCGGCACGTTCCGCGACAAGGAAGTTCGCATCAATGCCGGTGACGTTTTCGTCTTCGACGACAATCCCGAGCCCGGTGATCAGCGCCGTATCAATCTTCCCCATCGCGAGATCTTCGAATCCGTAAAGCCCGGCGACAGTCTGCTGCTCAACGACGGCCGTGTCCGAGTGCGCGTGCTGGAGAAGTCGAAGTCGGCCATCATGACCAAGGTTGTCTATGGCGGCATACTCTCCTCGCGCAAGGGCCTCAATCTTCCCGACACCGTCATCGGCATGCCCGCCCTGACCCCGAAGGATAGCGGCGATCTCGAGCTTGCCGCCAGCATCGGTGTGGATTGGATCGCCCTGTCCTTCGTTCAAAGGCCCGATGATGTCGCCGAGGCCCGCAAGCTCGTGCGTGGGCGTGCCGGCGTGATGGCCAAGATCGAAAAGCCGTCCGCTCTCTCCGAGCTCGACCAGATTTTGGAGCTCTCCGACGGCATCATGATCGCGCGTGGCGACCTCGGCGTCGAACTGCCGATCGAACAAGTGCCTGGCCGGCAGAAGCAGATCACCCGCGCTGCCCGCAAGGCCGGCCGGCCCGTCATCGTCGCGACCCAAATGCTGGAATCGATGATCCATGAGCCGGTACCGACTCGCGCCGAGGTGTCCGACGTTGCGACGGCCGTGTTCGAAGGCGCCGATGCCGTGATGCTCTCCGCTGAATTCCGCCGCCGGCGCCTGGCCGGACAAGGCGGTCACCATGATGGATCAGATCGCCGTCGCCGTGGAGCGCGATCCGCACTATGCCGGAATCATTCATGCCCAGCGCACCGATCCCGAATTGACGGCGGCCGATGCGATTTCCGCTGCCGCCCGCACCGTGGCAGAAACGCTCAAGCTCGCTGCTATCATCTGTTACACCTCTTCCGGCTCGACGGGCCTCAGGGCTGCCCGGGAGCGTCCCGAGGTTCCGATCATCGCGCTTACCCCCAATCCTGGGACCGGCCGCCGGCTGGCGCTTGTCTGGGGACTCCATTGCGTGCTGACCGAAGACGCTTTTGACCTCGACGATATGGTGTCCAAGGCTTGCCGCATTGCGCTCGAGGAAAATTTTGCCGCACCCGGCCAGCGCGTCATCATCACCGCCGGCGTTCCGCTGCGCACGCCGGGCACCACCAACCTGCTCCGCATTGCCTATGTCGGCGAGGGGACCTCGCCCGCCCGGTAGCTCCGCATCGTCATTTCGTCGTCATGGCCGGACTTCCCAATCCGTCAACCACCACGTCAGGGCCGCTATATCTTCTGCTCGAGATCCTTCTCCAGCAGTTTCACCGCATCGCGCACGCTGGACATGTACGGATTGATGGCGAGCGCGTCGCGAAAAGCCTCGAGCGCGCCGCGCTCATCTCCCCTGTCCCGGCGGATCATGCCGAGGCCGGAAAGCGCACCGAAATGTCGCGGCTCGAGTTCGAGCACCTTGTCGATATCCGAAAGCGACCGGTCCAGCTTGCCGGTGATGTAGTTCACCGTTGCCCGCTTGTTCCAGGCCTCCGCGAATTCCGGAGCATGCTCGATCAGCGCATCCAGAATTTGGATGGCCTCGCTGTAATGCCGGGAGTTCATGGCTTTGACCGCCTGCTCGAGCAGAATGTCGTCGGTCGCGCTGCCGGAATGCGTCCACAGCCTCCAGATCGCCTGTTCGGCGGCCTTCGCTTCAGCATCTGATTTCGCTGTCTGCAGCCGGCCGAACAGCCGGTCGAGAAGTTCATTGCGCTGTTCTTTGGGCGAGAGCTTGCTCGCCGGGGGGGCAGGCGGATTGACGCCCTCTTTGGCCGCCTGGCCGGCCGCCTCTTGTGCCAGGCTGAGCCCCACCGCGATGCTCAATGCCACGATCTGTATCCAGCGCATGCGCTATCTTACGATCAACCGGGCTTCTGCAAAAGCCGAACGCCGCTGCGCAGTCGCGTGCGGCGTTCAAAATCAGGTGATTCCCTTAAACCTAGCCCTGGCGGGCTTTGTAGCGCGGGTTCACCTTGTTGATGATATAGACGCGCCCCTTGCGGCGCACCATGCGATTGGCGCGATGCCGCTTGGCAAGCGATTTGAGTGAATTGCGAACTTTCATTGTCTTATCCGGGTGCCGGAGGTCTGCCTCTGTCGATCGCGGCGGACCATAGGTGCGGCCCTCGCCCCTGTCAACCCGCAGCGCCACAGGCGTCCTGCTCGATGAAATAAACCTTGTAACCCTCAAGGCTTTGCGCGATTGACTTGCACCAACGGGTGAATAATGAAGAAAGGCCCCTCATGTATATCGCCGGCCAGGAAGAAATCGACGCGCTTGCGCGCGTGATACGTTCAGGCGCCCTGTTCCGCTATGGCATCGGCCGTGAGTGTGAAACTTTCGAAGCGCGCTATGCAAAATACCTGGGGGTAAAGCATTTCGCTCTGTCCGCCAGCGGCAGCAATGCCCTGGCGGCTGCCATGGCGGCAGTTGGATTGGGCCCGGGCGATGAGGTGCTGATCCCGGCCCATACCTATATGGCGACCGCAACCTCGGTGCTGGCCGTCGGTGCCATACCGGTGATCGTCGACATCGATGAAAGCATCACCATCGATCCCAAGGCCGTCGAGGCGGCAATCGGTCCCCGCACGCGCGCGATCGTGCCGGTGCACATGTGGGGCGCCGCCTGTCACATGGATCGGATCATGGACATAGCCAAGCGCCGCAACCTCATTGTGATCGAAGACGCCTGTCAGGGCGTCGGTGGCGCTTATCATGGCCGGAAATTCGGCTCGATCGGTCATATCGGCGCGTTCAGCTTCAACTACTACAAAAACATGACCTCCGGCGAAGGCGGCGGTGTTGCGGTCAACGACGACAATCTCGCCAAGCGCGCCCGCTGCGCCATCGACCCATGTCATTTCTACTGGAACGGCCGCGAGGATGAGAAACCTTTCGCGGGTAACGGCGCCAGGGCCTCCGAGCTGATGGGCGCCATGCTCAACGTTCAGCTCGACCGGCTGGACGGCATGGTCGCGGCGATGCGGGCCGAGCGGCAGGCGATCCTGCGCGGCACGGCTTCGCTCAGCAATTTGGGTCTAAGGCCCGCCCCCGCTCACAGCCCCGATGACGACTGTGCCACCCAGGTCATGTACACCCTGCCCTCGGCCGAGCTTGCCGCCGGCTTCGTCAAGGTGTTCCCGAGCGTGATTGCCGGCAAGACAGGTCGCCACAATTATACCGAATGGGACCAGATTTTGAGCGGTGAAGGTGCCGCGCATCCGGCGATGAACCCTTACACCATGCCGGCCAATGCGGCGTGCAGGAGGAGCTACAGCAAGGATATGTGTTCAGCTTCCCTCGAGATCCTGAACCGCACGATCATGGTGGCGACCCACCCTCAGCACGGCGATGACCAGATCCAAGACACGATCCACAACATCGGCGTCGCGGCACGGGTCGCGCTCGGCGGCCAGCCGCTCGACGGAATGGCTCTGCGCAAGCCACAGCCGGTGGACAAGCAGAAATTCGATATGAAGGAAGACGCCTGAGCCTTTAGCAGCAGGCGCTTTCGGGTGTCGGTACGTCGAGAGACGGATTGGCGTCGAAGAACCCCGACGGCATCCAGTGAAACCCCGCGTAAACGCATGGCTGCACCGGCCAGTCTTCCGGCCGCGGCAGATGGTGATAGTTCAGAGTGTACCACACCACCACATTCTCGTTGTCGAGCGATCTGTTGGCCGCCGTCCATTGCGGCAAGCCGGCACCGCCTGCATGCTGGTTGGGATAGTGGCCTGCCGGATAGAGTTCATCCCCCGCATATCGGCTTGCCCAGAAATGCCTAAACATGAACCCTGCCCGCCGGCCGACCGGCGAATCCGGATGGAGAAACGGCAGCGCATTGGCGCCGGGTACGAGCTTGTAGCCGACCGGCTGGCCCAAGGCATTGAGGGAACTCGGATTGGTGACGCGCCAATAGCGCGATGATGCGAGATCGATGTTCCGCTGCGCCTCGCTTTCCGTCTTGAGCCGGGTTTCGGTGATCCTGATCGCATTGCCGTGCCGGTTGTCTTCCCCGACCGGCATTGCACCGAAATTCACCTCCGAGACGCAATTGCGCTCACCATCGACCGCCATATCGAACCGGAAGCAGAAGACGTGCTGATGCACATGCGCGTCGATACAAGGGGCGACCAGCGCGCCATAGACAGACGGCTCGCCCGGCGGCCGGGCGGTGACGAGCGGAATGCCGGTCGCCTTCACCTCCACCCCGATCGTGCCGTCCTGATAGAAATACCAGAAGAAGCCATAGACATAATTGCCGATCGTCGACAGGCAGGAAACTACGAGCCGCCGTGAGCGCTTGACGGTGGTTTGCCCCCGTTGCAGGTCGCTGAACTTCCACAATATGCCGAAGTCTTCTTCATGCATGCAGATCGCATTGGCGATCTTGCGCGGCCGGCCGTGCCAGTCGTGGCTCCAGGCATCGAAATAATGCACATGGCCCAGGCAATCGCAACCGAGCGCCAGCGAATCGAGAAACGGCCCGAGGCCGTATTCGCCGGTGTCGAAAGCATTGCGGCGAAAATGTCCACCTGTCGGATCACCATAGGGGACGACCATTTCCGCCAGCGAGGCGCGATGCATGATCGGCCTGAGCTTTCCCTTGTCCTCATAGCCGATCCCGTGAAGGACGAGCCCTTCGCGCATGTGGAAGCCCACCCGAAATTGCCATTTCTGCCAGCGCACGAGATGGCCATCGACCTCGAAGCTCGGCCCTTCGGGTTGAGTCGACATGGAGGGGTTTCAAATCGCGGCGCGGCGAAGGATGCACCAGGGAGGTGTTTTCCGGCGGCAGCGGAACTACGCCATAATCATCCACCCGCACCAGCTTCCTGCGCCTGAGATCGATGACCGGGTGCAGATTGGCGATGGGCCGGGCATAGGGGTTGTCGCCCGCCTCATTGCGCACCCAGCAATGGCCATAGGCCATCCGCTCGCCCTCTTCTTCCTTCATGGCGAAATGTCCTGCTGCCCAGGGCTCGATCAGAACTTCCGCCATGTCGGTGATGCCGCGCCTGGCGCAGGCCTCGATGAATTTGGGATCGCTCTTGGGGATTTCCCCGCCCATGAAGAACTCATCGGGGACAATGCGTGCCTGCGCGCCCTCGGCGTGACGCCAGTTTTCCAGTGTTCCGCCTTCGAGATCGACCACGCCTTCCCAGGTTTCACCTCGGGCCGGATCATAGCAGCACACATAGGCTGAGCGCCGCGCAGCAGAGGCTGCGGTCTGCTTTTCCGGTTCCTGAAGCGCGACTGTCTCGAACCAGGCAAGATCGCTCAAACCGCCGTGCCTGCGGACGGCCGCGGCGGCGGCTTCGATCTCCTCGCCGTTCAAAGGATCGAGGGGATGGATTGAATTTGTTGCTGTCGCTTGTTCTTTTGGCTGCATGCGTGACTTTCGAACAATATTTTGCTCCTTGTCTATACACGCAAGGCCGGTACTCCGCAGCACTGATGGAATGCACGCTTATGCGGCGAGCAGGGTTTGCTGGCGTGCCCATCCGGCAATATCCGCCGCCACCCCGCACGGGTCTTCCCAATGCGGCGCGTGGCCGCTGCCCTCGTGAACGATAAGCCGAACCGTGGATAGGGCTGCGGTGATGGCGAGTTGCTCCATGCGCGAGGCCAGCGCATCCTGGTCTCCCCAAATGATGCAGGCCGGCACTGTGATACGCTCGGGAACATCGGCGTAGTCGAGCATGGAGCGCAGCGCCGACCGCCATACATGCGCCGGCACTTTCAGGCTCTCCCCGATGACCAGCTCGAGGTAGTCCGCCGGTATCGGCCGCGCCAGCGTGCTTTGCTGAAATGCGCGCACGAATTCCGGATCGACCGGATCGCTCATGCGTGCCACTTCCCGCCAAAGACCTGCCGCGCAGGAATTGTTCTTGAGAGTTCTCAAGGCCCCGATCAGCACAAGTCCCGACACGCGGTGCGGCGCATCCGCTGCCATGCGCATCGCCACGAGGCTGCCGAGGCAATGGCCGAGCACGGCCGCCCGCTCGATCCCCAGATGGTCGAGCACGGCAATGGCGTCCTGCGCCAGTTCGGCGATTCCATAGCAGCCGATCGGCTTTGCGGAATCGCCGTGACCGCGCTGCGACAGAGCGATCACGCGCATGGAGTGCGGCAGATGCTCAACCATGGGGCCGAAGGAGTGCCAGGAATCGGTCATGCCGGGAAGCATGAGCAGCGGCAGGCCCTGCCGGTCGCCGCTTTCTGCATAGGAAAGCGCCACGCCGGACGCCAGCTTCATGCTCATGCCTCTGAGCGTTCCCATTTCCACCTCCGCAATTTGCTTGGCGGGTAGTTTGCATGCGTCGTCAGAACCGGCATTGAATGGTCCGTTCACAAATCGTTCATCCGCTGGTGGGCGAGGGCAGGTGCTGAGTGTTCGGATGGCGTTCACGCCATGACGGCCCCGCCGTTTGCCCCGAGGCACTGGCCGGTAAAATAAGCAGCACCGGGTCCGGCCAGGAACAGCACGGCCGCTGCAATTTCTTCCGGCCGCCCGATCCTTCCGAGCGGAAGCGCTGTTTCAAGCGCCTGCTCGGCCGGCGTCATTTGGTCGAAGCCCAGGAGCGCCGTATCGGTTGGGCCGGGTGCCACCGCGTTCACCAATATACGGGGCGCAAGCTCGCGCGCCCATGAGCGCGTCAGGCCGATGATCGCCGCCTTGCTGGCGCAATAGACGGAAGCCTCTGGCCGTCCAAGATAGGCAAGTTCCGATGCGATGTTCACGATGCGCGCGTTCTCGGCAAAATGCGGCAGCGCCTCGCGCGTCACGAGAATCGCTCCCCTCACATTCACCGCGAACATCTTATCGATATGCGCAGTGGTGATCTTGCCGATCGCCGCATCCTGCATGATGCCGGCATTGTTCACCAATATGTCGATGCCGCCGAGCTGCCCCGCTGCGTCGGCAACCGCCTCGATAATCGCACTTTCCCGGGCAATGTCGCAGCGAACGATCGAAATCTCCTCGCCGCCTTCGGATATATCGAGCCCGATCACTTGCGCGCCAGCCTGCATGAAGGCAAGCGCGGTTGCTTTTCCGATGCCGTTCGCCGCGCCGGTGATCAGTACCTTCTTGCCCTGGAGTGCATTCACCATGGCACCTCGCCGCGGTCCACCCCAATCGACTGTCCCGTGATGTTCTCCGCAAGGTCGGAGGCAAGGAACAGATAGAGTGTAGCAACATCAGCCGGTTCCATCAGTCCCGCAAAGGCCTGTTTGCCGACGATCTGACCGAGCAGCTCTTCCTCGCCGACCTGCCGGCGCTTGGCCATATGGGCGAGCGAGCGCATGGAGGATTCGGTTTTAACCCATCCGGGGCACACCGCATTCACCCGGATGCCCTTCGGTCCCAGCTCATGTGCCCAGGTCTTGGTCAAGCCGATCAACGCGTGCTTCGAGGCGACATAGGCCCCGAACAATGGTTCCGCCACGCGTCCCCAAACCGACGCGGTGTTGATGATCGCAGCCCCCTGCCCCATCAGCTTGATCGCACGCCTTGTCACGAGCTGCGTGCCGATGACATTGACCTCGATAATGCGGCGGAACATGGCTTCCACGTCCTCGGCCCCTTCGGCGATGGGCGTTAGCCTTTCCAGGCCGGCATTGTTGATCAGGATATCGATCCGGCTGAGAGTCGAAAGCGCTTCACTCACCTTCTCGGCATCGGCAATATCCGCCACCGCGGCGCTCGCGCCGAGCTTGGCGGCTGCCGCCAGCACCTTTTCGTCATCGGCGATCAGGTGCAATGTGCACCCCGCCGCAGCAAAGCGCTCGGCAATGCCAAGTCCGATCCCACGGCTTGCACCGGTGATGACCGCCGTCCTGCCGGACAAATCGATGCTCATCGCTCCTCTTCCGCCTCCCGCCTGACGACATGGAGAACTTCGTTCCTCAGCTTGAAGAAAACCTCCGACTCGCGGATTGCCAGCGGCCGGCTTGTCCCGAGAATGCCCGCGACATTCATATCGGCGACGACCGATGCTGGCCGCGACGACAGCATGATAATCCGGTCGGCAAGAAACACCGCTTCCTCCACATCATGGGTCACGAAAATAATCGTCTTGGCCTCGCGCATCTGGATTTGCCGTAGTTCGACCTGCAGCTTTTCGCGCGTCAGTGCATCGAGCGCGCCGAAGGGCTCGTCCATCAGCAGCACCGCGGATCCGGCAGCAAGGGTGCGCGCGATAGCGAGCCGTTGCCGCATGCCGCCCGAGATCCGGTTGGGGTAGGTCTCGGCGAAGTCCTCAAGCCCGATGAGCTTCAGATAATGCTTCACCCGGTCGCGGCGCTCCGCTGCTGTCAGATCGTCCCGATACCTCATTCCAAAATCGATGTTCCCGGCAACGGTTAGCCACGGAAAGGACGAGTAGGACTGGAACACCATGCCCGTTCGGCGCCCCGGTCCGATAACCGGCACGCCCTCGAGCCGGATCACCCCGGATGACGGCATGTCCAGTCCGCCGATCATGCGCATCATGGTGGTCTTGCCGCAGCCCGACGGTCCGAGAAAAACCACGAGCGAATTGGGTTCGATGGCAAGTGAAGTCTCCTGCACGACGGGCACATCGCCGAAGCATTTGGTGACCCTGTCAAATTCGAGAAACTCCGCGGCCATGTCGCGCCCTCACAGATATCTGAACATGCGGCGGTGCAGGATGCGCAACAGCTGGTCCGTCACCAGACCGATGACCCCGATCGCCACGACACCGGCCATGACTTCCGGCGTCTTCACATAGCGCCGCGCCGACCAGATGACGAAACCGAGCCCCGAATCCGCCGCCACGATTTCCGCGATGATTAGATAGGTCCAGCACCATCCGAGCGTAATGCGGAGATTGTCGACGAGCGACGGCCCCATGGCCCGGAGCGCGACATCGGTGAGCACGCTGCGCGGCTTCGCGCCGAGCGTAAAGGCGATCTCTACATATTCATGCGGTACCCGCCGCATATCGTCGGCAACGAGCAGCACGAGCTGAAAGAAAGTGCCGAGCCAAAGCAGAAAAATCTTGGTGTTTTCTCCCACGCCGAACCAGATGATCGAAAGCGGCACCAGCGCCGGCACCGGCAGATAACGAATGAAGTCTATCGTGGGCTCGAGCGCGGCGCCGATGATCCGGTAGCTGCTCATGAGGATACCGATCGGAATGGCCATGGCCGCGGCGAGCAGGAACGCCGCCCACACGCGCATGGTGGAAATTGCCGCGTGCCACAACAGCCCCTCGGCGGTTGTCATGCGCCACAGCGCCTTGACCACCCCAGACGGCGAGGGCAGGAACTGCGGAGCCACCCACCCTGCCCGCGCCGTCAACTCCCAGATGGCCACCAGCGCGGCGGCGGTGAAAATACCGACGGCTGACCTCCACCGCGGGCGAGCGCGTGCCCGCGGAACGCGATCAGATCGCGCATCATGACTCGAACCCCGCTTCGCGGAGTTCCGCTGAGGGGCTTGTGCACCTTGGGAATTATTGCGCAGCCAGCTTGTTGATCACCGAATTGTCGATCTGCTGATTGGAATCGAGCTTGTTGTCTGCTGCTCCGTTCTCGAGATTGAGCGCCATGACCGTATCGAAGATGTCGTGCAGTTTTCCTCTTTCGCCCGCTTTGCCCATATAGGCTTGGGCATCCTTCAAGCGGCGTATAGGCGAGGCTCGTTGTCAGTATGTCCTTCACCTCAGCCGGCGTGAGCCCGAAATGCTTGGCAACGAGCTCCGCATATTTCTCCGGCTCCTCTTGGCTGTAGTCGACGGCCTTATAGACGCATTTTAGAAAATTGACATATTTTTGCGGATTGGCCTTCAGATCATCCTGGCGGGCGCTGATGATGTCGATGATGATTCCCCGGTAATCCTTCGACGACAAGAACACCTTCGCGCCCTGCGCGGTTGGAGCTCTTCACCGCCTGCGACATGAAGGGCTCATAGGTGGCAACTGCGGCGATTGATGTATCGGCAAACACCGAGGCCGTATCGGCGGTGGCAATGTCTTTGATCTGCAGGTCCTTGAACGTCAGCCCGGATTTCTTCAGCTCCATTTGCAGGAGCAGCCGTGCGGGAATATTGGGCTCGACCGCCACCGTCTTGCCCTTGAGATCGGCCGCCGTTTTGATCGAGCTGTCGGCGATGACGCCGTCGCCGCCCACCGATTCATCGATCGTGCCGATGATGATGCCCGGCGTATCGGCATCACGCGGCCTGCCCTGGTGCTCGCCCACCGTGCGCATATCGACTTCGATATCTCCGCGCGCATAGGCAGCCATCACATTTGTCCGGTCATCCTCGAATTTGTAGTCCACCTCGAGATTGTTCTTCTGAAAGCAGCCGAGATCGTTTGCCACATGCACCGGGGCGAACCCCAGCCAAGTCGGCGCCAGCATTCGAATTTGATCCGCCGCATGCGCCGCGCCTGTTCCAAAACAAATGAGACCGGCGGCTGCCCCAAAAATTGCGCTCCGTTTCATATCTCTCTCCCTGACTGCACCTCGCTGGGTGCCAGCCCGGCATTTGGGTGCTAATTTCGATTGCTGTCAAATTGCTAGAGGGGAGTTCCGCAATGATTTGGCGTCCTGTTCCCTGGCCCAACGGCGCGAAGGTCGCCGCGGCCATTACTTTCGATATGGACGCCGACAGCCTTGTCCACATCGAACACCCCGGTGATTTCATCACCCGCGTATCCACGATCTCAATGCTCCAATATGGTCCCCTTGTCGCCGTTCCGCGCATCCTCGAGGCCTATCGCCGTTATGGGCTAAAACAGACGTTTTTCGTGCCTGCCTGGTGCATCGAACGTTATCCGCAGGCGATCGAGGCCATGGTCAAGGACGATCATGAAGTGGGTTTCCATGGTTATATCCACGAGGCGCCGAACGCATTGTCGCGTGACGAGGAGCATTACTGGCTCAGTACGGGCTGCACCCGGCGTACCTCAACGTGGTGAACGGGTGGATCTGGGTGAGCCTTGCCACCGGTGATGCGCCCGACTTCGAGCCATGGGTGCGCAACTGGCGCACCGTTACCGCGAAGTACGGCACCACGGAGCTGAAGATCGCCACGCGCGTGTCAGCGCCGACTCGGGCCAACTGGAAGCTCGTGCTCGAGAACTTCCGCGAGTGCTATCACTGCTATCCGGCGCACACTAAGACCTACTCGGCCGTGCACCAGAACCTCGGGAACCCGGATAACGTCGACCCCCGAACAGCGCGCGCGTACGACGCGGAGTTGGAGAAGTGGGACGGTAAGCCGCTCCAGAGACGCGAGCGGGATGCGGACGACGACGGCAACAGGAGGGCGAACGCGAATGCCTACCGCTGGGCGGCGACTCGCCCACCGGCGGTCCGCAGGCGAACCCCGGCGCCAGCATGAGCGGCATGAGCAACAGCGGCCCGGGCAGCCACATGAAGCTCGGCTTCCTCAGCGGCAGCATGGACGGCAAACCGCTCTCGCGGCTGCTGCCGGCGAGACCGGAATGGAGCCATTACTACCAGGGCGCCTCGGTCGGCTTCTCGACCTCGTGGCTGAAAGCCTACGACGATCACGTCGTCGGCCTGCGGTTCACGCCGCGCGGTCCCGACAGGACCGACGCCGAGCTGTTCTGGCTGGTCCATCCCGATGCGAAGGAAGGCAAGGACTACGACGTCAAGCGTATGCAGGCGCTGTGGGCAAACACGTTCCGCGAGGATCGCTGGATCTGCGAAAACCAGCAGTTTGGTGTGATGTCTGAGCGCTACAACTTCCGCAACTCGGGCCAGCCGTACGCGGCGTCCGAAGGCGGTCCGGCGTCGATCTGCCAGTGGTACATGCGGGAAGTCGCCGGTCTCCCGCGCACCAAGCTCACCAACGAGTAGTCCAGACCAAAAAAAATGGCGCAGGGCGGTCAGCCCTGCGCCATTCGCAGTGTGGCGTAGCGCGGCCCTTTCAGGGCCGCGCTACAACCTCCTATCCAGCTGTCGTCCGCCGATCAGGCTGGCTCGGGACGACCTCGCCCATATACCACTTGACGAATCCCGCCGGTCCGCCTTCGACCGCCATGTAGGGCTGTCCGCCTTTGTGGTTGTAACGGCTGCTCATGATGCCGTGGTGGTTGTTCTCGCCGAGCCACCATCCTCGAGCAGCGTCTCGTGCCACAGCCCGACCAGGTGCTCGACGTTGTAGTCCTTGCCCTCTTTGGCGTCGGGATGGACCAGCCAGAACGCCTCGACGTCGGTGAGGTCCACGCTCCGCGGCGTGAAATGCGCCGCGAACACGTAGTCCTCGTAGATGGAGATGGCCGTCGTCGAAAACCCGAGCCGCGCGCTTCTGCTCCGCCCCGTTCCCATTCCGTGCGTGTAC
>CAVYOS010000018.1:0-36584 GCA_963770205.1 uncultured Alphaproteobacteria bacterium | reverse complement strand
CCGGTCATGCCGTCGGTCCTCGACTTCACGCCCGACACGTTCGCCGAGTCGTGGCGCTGGGCGCAGGGGATCGTGCCGGCCCTGCGCTCGCCCGGCGTCGAGATCGACGAGCGCATCAACGGGATTTTCTCGTTCACCCCGGACGGCTTCCCCTCATCGGCGAGTCGCCCGACGTCCAGGGCTTCTGGGTGGCCGAGGCGGTCTGGGTGACCCACGCCGGGCGTTGGCCAGGCAATGGCCGACTGGCTCATCGACGGCGGCTCCCGACCTGACCTGCACGAGTGCGACCTCAACCGCTTCGAGGCCCACCAGCCCACGCCCGTCCTACATCCAGGACCGAGGCGCCCAGAACTACGTCGAGGTCTACGACATCATCCACCCGCTGCAACCGCATGGAGCACCCCGGCCGCTGCGGTACCTCCCGTTCTACGACCGGCGAGCAGGAGCTCGGCGCGTACTTCCTCGAGGCCAACGGCTGGGAGCGGCCGCACTGGTACGAATGTGAACGCGGCCCTGCTCGGCGTACGAGTTCCCGCGGCGCGAATGGCTGGGCGGCGTGTTCTGGTCGTCGATCGCTGGTGCGGAACCGCTCGCGACCCGCGAGCGGCGCCGGCCTGTACGACATGACCTCCCTCAAGCGGCTCGAGGTCACCGGGCCGGGCGCCTGCGCCTTCCTCGACCGGCTGACGACCAATCGCGTGGACCGGCCGGTCGGGACGGTCGTCGTACTGCCTGCTCCTCGACGAGCGCGGGCGGCATCCGCAGCGACCTCACCATCGCGCGGCTGGCCACGGACCACTTCCAGATTGGCGGCAACGGGCAACTCGACTTCGACTAGCTCCGCCGTCACGCCCCGCGGGACGGCAACGTCCACATCCGCGACATCACCGCCAGCACGTCTGCATCGGCCTGTGGGGGCCGCGCGCCCGCGACATCCTCGCCGCCGCCTCGACATCGACCTTTCCAACGAGGCGTTCCGCTACTTCAATTTCCGCGAAATCGAGGTCGGACACGTGTCCGTCACCGCGCTCCGCCTCTCTTACGTCGGCGAGCTCGGCTGGGAGCTGTACGCCCCGGCGGACATGGGCCCGATCTCTGGGATCTGCTCTGGACCGCCGGACAGGAGCTTGGCCTGATAGCCGCCGGCCGGGCCGCCTTCGACACCATGCGCCTCGAGAAGGGCTACCGCTCCTGGGGCACCGACATGACGGCGGAGCACGATCCAGCCGAGGCCGGCCTGGGCTTCGCCGTCAGCCTGGACAAGGGCGACTTCATCGGCCGCGACGCCCTCAGTGCCGGAGCGCGGCTCCAGACCATCCGGCGACTCCTTCCGCTCACCATCGCTGACCGTGGAGCGGTCGTCATGGGCAAGGAGCCGGTCGAGGTCGACGGCCGGTCGGTCGGGTACGTCGACGAGCGCCGCCTACGGGTACTCGGTGGATGCGCCGATCGCGTACGCCTGGCTTCCCTCCGACGTGGCGCGCGCCGGGCAGGCGGTGACGATCCGCTACTTCGGGGAGGCGGTCCCGGCGACCGTCGCGACGGATCCGCTCTTCGATCCGGAGATGACCGCCTGCGAAGTTGACCGCGCCGCGCGGTCTGCAAGCGGATATCGTGGCGGACACGCGCCGTTAACGAACTCATCACATCGTCTTGACGGCAGCGGGTCCGCGGGGTGGAATGCACGGACACCGATCCAGACGCCATGTGGCCGTCCATTTCGGGATCGGCGGGGTCGAGGAGGGCCCGGCCGAAGGGGTACGTTCGATCCAGGCATCGATCGATCGGAGGAGAGTCACTTGTCCACGAAACCAACCCTGACCCGCTGGGCGGGTCTGCTGGCAGCGTCGGCGATGTTCTTCGCCGCCTGCACCACCGCAAACCCGGGCTCGGGCGCATCCGCGGGCGCGGGCGGCGGGGGCATGGACGCGCTCATCGCCGCGGCCAAGGCCGAAGGCGGTCTCACGACCATCGCCCTGCCGCACACCTGGTGCAACTACGGCGAGATGCTGACCAGCTTCACGACGAAGTCGGCATCCCGATCAACGAACTGAACCCGGATGGCAGCTCCGCCGAGGAGATCGACGCCATCAAGGCCAACAAGGACAACCCGGGGCCACAGGCGCCGGACGTCATCGACATCGGGCTGGGCCTCGGCCCGCAGGCCGTGACCGACGGGCTGCTCCAGCCCTACAAGGTCGCGACCTGGGACACCATCCCGGCGACGGCCAAGGATGCCGACGGCACTGGTACGGCGACTACTACGGCGTGCTGTCGTTCGAGACCAACACGGCCGTCGTGAAGAACGTCCCCAAGGACTGGGCGGACCTGCTGAAGCCCGAATACAAGGGCATGGTCGCGCTGTCCGGTGACCCGACGCAGAGCAACCAGGCGATCTCCGGCGTCTGGGCCGCGGCCCTCGCAAACGGCGGGACGATCGATAACGTCCAGCCGGGCCTCGACTTCTTCAAGCAGCTCAACGACGTGGGCAACTTCGTCCCGGTCATCGCGGGGAGCGGCGACCGTCGCGTCCGGTGAGACGCCGATCCGAATCACGTGGACCTACAACGGCCTCGCGGACAAGGACACGCTGGCGGGCAACCCCCGGTCGAGGTCGCGGTGCCGACGTCTGGTCGCTTCGGCGACATGTACGTCCAGGCGATCAACAAGTACGTGCTCATCGGAATGCTGCCAAGCTGTGGATGGAGCACTTCTACTCCGACGAAGGCCAGCTCATCTGGCTCAAGGGCTACCGGAACCCGATCCGCTACGAGGATCTGGTGGCTCGGAAGGTCGTCCCAGCCGAGCTGGCGGCGAAGTTCCCGGAGACCATGGGCGCCGTGCTCCCGACGCTGGACCAGATCACGAAGGCCACCGAAGCCATCACGAGGGGCTGGCCCACGACCGTGGGAGTCATCGTCGAAAGCGCTGGCCTCGATCACATCGGCATCGAGCGGTGACGAGCGGTGACTGACGCCGCCGCCTTGCCGCAGACCGCCCAGGGCGCGCCACCGGCGCGTCCTGGGCGTCGATTTCAGCCTGACCTGGTTCGGGGTGGTCCTGTTCCTGCTCTTTGCGACGCTGTTCCTGCTCATCCCGGCCCTCTACCTGGTCGTCGGCAGCTTCGTGGGCCAGGACGGTGAGATCACGCTCGGAAAATGCCGCGCAGCTGACCGAGGGGCTGCAGCTCAACGCCTACCTGACCAGCATCGAGATCAGCTTCGTCACCGCGCTCGCCGCTGGGATCTTCGGGTTCCTCATGGCCTACGCCGTCATCTCCGGTGGCCTGCCACGGCCGCTGCGCAGCGCGTTGATGACCTTCTCGGGCGTGGCATCCAACTTCGCCGGCGTGCCGCTGGCGCTGGCCTTCGTCTTCACGATCGGCCGGGTCGGTCTCCTGACCACCTTCTTCGCCGGCCTGGGGCTCGACCCCTACGACGCCGGGGTTCACGATCTACTCGAAGATCGGCCTCGAGATCGTGTACTTCTACTTCCAGCTGCCGCTGATGATCCTGATCATCGCGCCCGCGATCGATGGACTGAAGAAGGAGTGGCGGGAGGCGTCCGAGAACATGGGTGCCAGCCAGCTCCAGTACTGGCGCTATGTCGCGTTCCCTGTGCTACTGCCATCGCTGCTGGGCTCGATGATCCTGCTGTTCGGGAACGCGTTCGGCGCGCAGGCCACCGCGTATCAGCTGACGGGTGGGTTCATCAATCTCGTCACGATCCTGATCGGCAACCAGCTCGGTAATAAAGACCCAGGGCAGGAGCTGGCTGATACTGTGCAGCCCAATATCGCTGCGCAAGGGGGTGCTGCGCTCCTTGCGGATCGATTCCCAGTAGCGAAAGAGATGACGCGTGCCCGAGTGGGCAATTTCCGGAGTCGAAGAAGGATCGTCCATCATACGCAATCGTCCCATCCTATTCGCCCCGCCGGCCCCACTGGAGCGATTTATGTGTCATTCCAACACCGCTAAACAGCCCTTGCAGAAGGCGTGCCAAAAAGGGGAATCTCCTGCGCCTAGGCCATTGATAACGAACTCCATTGCAATCATGGCGTTCCGTCAGGTTCGAGCCGGCAGCGAAGGAAGCGAAGGAAAGCATGATGGAGTTCGAAAGCCCGCCACGCCGGCATCCCCCGGCCTTCAACGTGCCGCGGATCATTCCATGGTTAATCGGGCTTTTGGCGGCAATTCATCTCTTCCGGCTCTATGGGCCGGTGAGCGATGAAACGGTCATTTATTATTTCGCGTTCATACCGGCGCGATTGGGCGGCACTCTGCCGGTCGGCGATAGTTTGCTGGAGCAAGGGGCGCGGTTCTGGAGCCTCGTCACCTACAGTTTCCTGCATGCCGATTGGATGCATTGGGGTTTCAATTCGATCTCGATGCTGGCATTTGGAACTCCGCTGGCGCGGCGGCTTGGCGCGGCACGGTTCCTCCTGCTCAGCGCGCTCGGCTCGATCGGCGGCGCGCTCGCCTATTACATGCTGCATCCAAGCCAGATCGCGGTGTTGATCGGTGCCTCGGCAGCGGTATCGGCGCAGGTAGCGGGTGCCATTCGACTGATATTCGCACGGCCAGCCCTCGCGGGCATTGCAGGAGAGAGGCAAATCGGGCCGCGGCCGGCGCTGACGCTCAGCGAAACTTTCACCAGCCGTATGCCATTGATGTTCATCTTGGTGTGGCTCGGGCTCAATTACCTGTTCGGCGCCACTGGGATCGGCATGCCGGCAGGGGAGGGACTCATCGCCTGGGAGGCGCATATCGGCGGGTTTATCGCCGGCCTGTTTCTGCTCGGGCTTCTGGAACGGAAGCCTAGTCCGTGATCTTGGCAAAGCGCAGCGTGTTGCCGGCGAGCGACCGGTAGAAGCAGCTCCGCCGGCCAGTGTGACAGGCGACCCCGGCTCCCTTGAGCCTGACAGTCAGCAACAGGGCGTCCTGATCGCAATCCACCTTCAGTTCCATCACTTCCTGGATTTCGCCCGATGTCTCGCCCTTGCGCCATATCGTGGCGCGCGACCGGCTCCAGTAATGGGCCTCTCCGGTATCGAGCGTCAGGCGAAGCGCTTCGGCATTCATATAGGCGAGCATGAGCACCTCGCCGGTGACCTCATGCTGCGCGATGACCGGCAAAAGACCGGACCCGTCGAAACGCGGACGAAAGTCCGAGGTTTCTTCCAGGCTCAGCGCTGTCGACATCAGTGCTGTTCACTCAGAGCGAAAATACCGGCGATGGCGAGCGGACGAGATCCATGAAGCGCGCCTGCAGCACGGGATTGGAGCTGAACTCGCCGGTGAACTGGGTGGTGATGGTCACCACATTGCGCTTGTTGATGCCGCGCAGCGACATGCACTGGTGGACGGCCTCGAGCATCACCGCCGACGCCGCGCGGCTTAAGCGCATGATCGATGACGCTGGCGATCTGCGCCGTCATGGTCTCCTGGGTCTGCAGCCGCCTGGCATAGATCTCCACGACACGCGCAAGCTTGGAAATGCCGACCACCGCGTGCGTGGGCAGATAGGCGACATGGGCGCGGCCGATGAATGGCACGATGTGATGCTCGCAATGGGAATTGAACTCGATGTCGCGCAGCATGACGATGTCGTCATAGCCTTCGACCTCGTCGAAGGTGCGCGACAGCGCCTCATAGGGATCCTCTTATAGCCCTTGAAATACTCGCGATAGGCCTTGACCACGCGGCGCGGCGTTCGCTGCAGGCCCTCGCGGGTCGGGATCGTCGCCGGCCCAGGCGATCAGCGTGCGGACGGCTTCCTCGGCCTGCTCCTGAGACGGTCGGGCAATGGCCTGGGTTGCGGTCTTTCTTGACACTGGCATCCATGTGCTATCTTCCTATCAGGCCATTGAAAACTGCGAGGCGGCCCCATTGCGGCACAGGTATTGAACTTGGGCAGCGACGCCTCACATATCATGGCGGCCAATCGCCGCAAAGCCCCGCGGCGGCTGCGCCGGGCCCTGCCATGATATAGTGTGCCCATGCTCAACGACATCTACAACAAGAAAATCCTCGAATTCGCGGCCGATATTCCGCGGCTGCAACGGCTTGATGCGCCCGATGCCACGGCGATCGCCCATTCGAGGCTGTGCGGCAGCAAGGTGACCGTCGACCTCGCCATGGATGACGGGGTGGTTACCGATTTCGGTCATGAGGTGAAGGCCTGTGCGCTCGGCCAGGCTTCCTCCTCGATCATGGCGCGCCATGTGGTCGGATCGAGCGCGGATGAGCTGAAATCCGTCAGGCAGCAAATGTATGCCATGCTGAAAGAGAATGGCCCGGCGCCTGACGGGCAAATGGAAGGATCTCGAAGCGCTGCTGCCGGTTCGCGATTTCAAGGCGCGGCATGCCTCGACGCTTCTCACCTTCGATGCGGTGGTAGACGCCGTCGACCAGATCGAGGGCAGGGGCGAGGGAGAAGGATCGTGGCTGAAAGAAAGGCGACGATCGTTGCCGGCGAAGTCAAGCCTCGGCGTCGGCACGAATTATCCTGCCGAACATGCGCGAAAGATGCGCAACACGCGAGAAGCGGGCGCTGGGCGATATTTTCGGGCTTACGCAATTCGGCGTCAACCTGACCACTCTGCCGCCGGGCTGCTGGTCTTCGCTGCGCCACTGGCATCGAGACGAGGACGAGTTCGTGTTTGTGATCGAGGGCGAGATCACGCTCATCGACGATGAAGGCGAGCATCTGCTTATGCCCGGCATGTGCGCCGGGTTCAAGGCAGGCGATCAAAACGGCCATCATCTGGTCAACCGCGGCACCCGCACAGCGCATTATCTGGAGGTCGGCAGCCGGATGCCGGACGAGCAGGCGGTTTATTCGGACATCGACATGATGGCGACGAGAGAGGCCGGCGGACCGCTTAAAACGACGCGCAAGGACGGCACGCCCTATTGAGCCTTTTTGCCAATTTCCGGCGCCTTGGGAAAACGCGACTGGATATCGCGCTCGGTCACATCCATGTGGTTGCGGGTATATTGCTCTGAAGCATCGCGCAGCGGCTGAAAGTCCCAGGGAAAATAGCTGCCGCGCCGCAGCGCTGTGAACAGCATGTGCCGGGCCTTCTGGCTCTCCATGACCTTTCGTGTCGTATGCTCGACGTCGAAGCGTGCCGTGATCTCGGTTCGCAGCTCTTGCGCGATTTTCGCGTGCTCGGGTTTTTTGGCGAGGTTGTCGAGCTCGTCGGGATCGCGCTCGAGATCGAAAAGCTGGTCGGGGTCGGCGGGCGAGTAGATGAGTTTCCACCGGCCGCGCCGCGCCATGTAGATGGGTGCTGTGGCACCTTCGGCGAGATATTCGCCGAAGCAATCTGCTTGCGGATCTTCCGCGCCGCCCGCGAGAAGAGGGTAAAGGCTCCTGCCGTCGACCGGGCGCGCAAGAACCGCTTCCCCGGCCGTGGCGATATCGCAAAAGGTGGGCAGCACATCGGCAAGCGTTACCGGCTGGCGCACGCGGCGCGGCTGCGAAATTGTTCTGCCCGGAGATGATCAGCGGAACGCGGGCGGAATGTTCGAGGAAAGACATTTTGTACCATAGGCCGCGCTCGCCGAGGAAATCACCATGGTCGGAGGTCAGCGCGACAATGGTGTTGTCTGCAAGACCGCAGGTCGCGAGTGCCTCAAGCAATTGGCCGATCAGGCTGTCGACATAGGAAATATTGGCATAATAGCCGTGGCGGGAGCTGCGGACATCGGCCTCGGTGATCTCATAATCGTCGATCGCGGAGACATCATAGAGGCGGCGGCTGTGCGGATCGAGCGCATCATAGGGAATGGGCGCCACGCGCGGCATGTCGATATCGTCATCGCGGTAGAGGTTCCAGAATTCCTGGCGCGCGGCATAGGGATCGTGCGGATGGGTGAAGGACACGGTGAGGCAGAATGGCGCGCCTTCGCCATAGCGGACATGGTCGAAAATTCTGCGCACGGCGAGAAACGCCACCTCGTCGTCATATTCGAGCTGATTGGTGATCTCGGCAATGCCCGCCTGCTTGACGGAGGTCATGTTGTGGTACCACCAGTCGATGCGTTTCTGCGGCTTCGACCAGTCCGGCGTCCAGCCGAAATCAGCAGGATAAATATCGGTGGTGAGCCTTTCCTCGAATCCATGGAGCTGGTCGGGGCCGACGAAATGCATTTTGCCGCGCAAGCAGGTACGATAGCCCTGAAGCCTGAGGTAATGTGCGAAGGTCGGTATTGCGGACGCGAATTCCGCGGCGTTGTCATAAACGCCGCTGTTCGACGGCAACAGGCCGCTCATCAGCGCGGCCCTTGCGGGAGCACACAGCGGGCTCGGCGTATAGGCGTTCTCGAAGACGATCCCGCGCGAGGCAAGCGCGTCGATATGAGGGGTTTTGACGAGCCGGTGCCCATAGGCCGGCAAAAACGGAGCAGACAGCTGGTCGGCCACGATGAAGAGAATATTGGGGCTCGCGGATTTGGTCATATATGAGCAGTTGATGAAGAAGGACGAGGACGGCGCGGGCAAACTCCCACAGGCGGCATCCAGGCGCAAGCCGGCTGAGGCGATGCTGCTTGGCGCCATTCGGCTCTACCAGCTGACATTTGCGTTCTTTATGGGCCGGCGCTGCCGGCATCTGCCGAGCTGCTCGAACTACGCCATGGAGGCTATTCGCCGGTACGGGGCATGGGCCGGATTCCTGCTTGGATTATTCCGGGTGATGCGGTGCCACCCCTGGGGCACATCGGGATTCGACCCGGTGCCCAACAAGGTGCCGCGTTCACCCTTTGCCTTGGGCGCGTATTGGCGGCTCGGGAGAATGAAGCGCCCGGAAAGGTAGATGGCCGGGTCAAGCCCGGCCACGATGTCGTCAATAAGCGACAGAGGCGCTGTTGCCGCCGCTGCCGAAAGCCCAGATCAGGGCGGCGCGTGCGATATGGATATTATCCAAGCCGGCGTCGATCGTGCAGCCGCAGGTCACCTCATATTCCTTATCGTCAAGCGTGGCGTACAGATATTCGAGACGGAAGCGGAAGCTGTCCGACATGGCATGCTCCATGCCCACTCCCGCGGTCCAGCCCTTATGCCACCGCGTGTCTTCCCCATCCATGCCGCCGAACACGCCCGACAAAGTGCCCTCCGCCCATGCCGCGCCGCCGGTGGCATAAAGGAGGGTATCGTCGAACGCCCAGCCGAGCCTGCCGCGCAGAGTGGCCGTGTTGTCGAGGGCGAAGCTGACTTCATCGAGAGAGTTCTCTGCAATATGTCCGCCCCAGCCGAAGTCGCCCTCGACGCCAACGACCAAATTGCTGCCGAATTGGTAGCTGTAGCCGCCGAGAGCACCACCGGCTATGCGGCAACCGGCGAGTTCGGGATCGTCGCTCGCCTCGGGAATATAGGCCGTGTCGAGGCACATGGCGCCCAGCCAACCGCCGAGGTGGAATCCCGACCAATCATAATTCGCCGGCCGCAAATCCGGCGTAGGAACCCCGAAATCCGCCGAATGAGCGGCATTCACCGAGACCACAAGGCCGGCAGCGGCAAGCAAGGATGTACAAAGTTTCAACATCGGTATTCCCTCAAAGATTGCACTAAAATCATGACCGCAATCATGAATGGTGATGGTTAATAAAAGGTGTGGGGCCCAGCCTTGACGCCTCAACGGTGAGCAGGCACAAGCCGCCCATCGACCGTGAAGCTTACCTGCAGGGTCAGCAGGAGTGAGCAGGAGAACAATGATTACGCTGACATTCCCCGATGGCGCGCAACGGCACTATGAGGCCGGAACAACGGGGCGCGCCGTTGCCGCAAGCATCGCAAAATCGTTGGAAAAAAAAGCCGTCGCGATGACGCTCGACGGGCGCCTTCGCGATCTGAACGACCCGATCGAGAAGGATGCTGCGGTCAGGCTGATCACGCGCGACGATCCAGAAGCGCTGGAACTCATCAGGCATGATTGCGCCCATGTTCTGGCCGAGGCGGTGCAGGAGCTCTATCCCGGCACTCAGGTCACCATCGGGCCGGTTATCGAGAACGGATTTTACTACGACTTTTACCGCAACCAGCCGTTCACGCCGGAAGACTTTCCGCCCATCGAGAAAAAGATGCGCGAAATCATCCAGCGCGACAAGCCGTTCACCAAGAGCGTGATGGACCGCGGCGAGGCGAAAGAATTCTTCCGCAATAAGGGAGAGATGTTCAAGGTCGAGCTTGTCGACGCCATCCCGGAGGGCGACCAGATCAATTTCTATGCCCAGGGAGAGTGGATCGATCTCTGCCGCGGCCCGCATATGACCTCGACGGGCAAGATTGGGAATGCCTTCAAGCTGATGAAAGTGGCGGGCGCCTATTGGCGCGGCGATGCCCGCAACCCGATGCTGACGCGCATCTATGGCACCGCATTCGCGAACGCAGCCGAATTGGAGGCGCATCTTCGCGCGCTCGAGGAAGCGGAAAAGCGCGATCATCGCAAGCTCGGCCGCGAGATGGATCTGTTCCATTTCCAGGAAGAAGGGCCGGGCGTGGTGTTCTGGCATCCGAAAGGCTGGACGATATTCCTGGAAATCGTGAATTACATGCGCCGGCGGCTCAAGGGCGATTATGAGGAAGTCAATGCGCCGCAGATTCTGGATAAATCGCTGTGGGAGACGTCGGGCCACTGGGACTGGTATCGGCAGAACATGTTCTTCATCGAGACCGAGGACGAGAGGGTCTTCGCGATCAAGCCGATGAACTGTCCCGGCCATGTGCAGATATTCAAGCACGGGCTGAAGTCCTATCGCGATCTGCCGCTGAGGCTCGCCGAATTTGGCGCCGTTTCACGCTACGAGCCGTCGGGCGCCCTGCACGGGCTGATGCGAGTCAGGGCCTTTACCCAGGACGATGCCCATGTGTTCTGCATCGAAGACCAGCTGGCCGCAGAATGCCTGAAGATCAATGATCTGATCCTCTCGGTTTACCGGGACTTCGGCTTCGAGGAATTCATCGTCAAGCTCTCCACCCGGCCCGACAAGCGGGTCGGAACCGAGGAGATGTGGGATCACGCCGAATCCGTCATGGGCCGGGTGCTCGAGCAGATCGCACGTGAGTCCGGCGGCAAGATCAAGACGGCCGTCAATCCCGGCGAGGGAGCCTTTTACGGGCCGAAGTTCGAATATGTGCTGCGCGACGCGATCGGCCGGGACTGGCAATGCGGAACGACGCAGGTGGACTTCAACATGCCGCAAAGGTTTGGGGCCTTCTATGTCGACAATGACGGTGCGAAGAAGACGCCGGTGATGATCCATCGCGCCATTTGCGGATCGATGGAGCGGTTTCTCGGCATATTGCTGGAAAATTATGCAGGGGCACTGCCATCATGGCTGGCGCCCGTTCAGGTGGTTGTGGCGACGATCGTGTCCGACGCGGACGCCTATGCCCAGGACATTGCAGCGAAGCTGAGAAGCGCGGGGCTGCGCGTCGATGTCGATGATCGCAACGAGAAGATAAACTACAAGGTGCGGGAGCATTCGCTGGCGAAGGTGCCGGTGATGCTCGTGGTGGGGAAGCGCGAAATGGAAGAGCAAAGCGTGAATGTGCGACGCTTCGGCAGCAGCCAGCAGCAATCCCGCAGTCTCGCCGACGCCCTTACCGAACTCAGGCTCGAAGCCGTTCCGCCTGATCTCAGATAAAATTCGGGAGGAGGACAGATGGCCAAGTACAGATCCAAACTGCCGCAGCTTACGGGGAGCGTTTTCCTGACCGATGGCGGTATCGAAACCTCTCTCATTTTCCTCGACGGCATCGAGCTGCCCTATTTCGCAGCGTTCGATCTTTTGAAGAATGAAGAAGGACGCAGCGCGCTCAGAAACTATTATTCTCCCTATGCGCAGCTGGCGAAAGACAGGGGCCTGGGTTTCGTGCTGGAAAGCCCGACATGGCGCGCAAGCGCCGATTGGGGCGAGAAGCTCGGCTATGGCAAGGACGATCTGGCGCGGATCAATCGTGACGCCATCGCGCTGATGGCGGAAATTCGGGCGCAATATGAAACACCGCGTTCACCCATGGTGATCAGCGGCTGTGTCGGGCCGCGCGGCGATGGCTATGATCCCGGCAAGGTGATGAGCGTGGACGAAGCGCAGCGCTTTCATGGGGAGCAGATCGACGTGTTCGCCACGACGGAGGCCGACATGGTGACCGCGATAACCATGACGAATGTCAATGAAGCGGCGGGCCTGACGCTGGCGGCGAAAGCGGCGCAGATGCCGGTCGCCATCGCGTTCACATTGGAGACAGACGGCCGGCTGCCGACGGGCCAAACGCTGAAAGATGCAATCGCCGCAGTCGACAGGCTGAGCGATGCAGCGCCCGAATATTTCATGATCAATTGTGCGCACCCGACCCATTTCAGCAACATAGTGGATGGGAAGGATGCCTGGACGCAAAGAATCCGCGGGCTCAGGGCCAATGCATCGAAGCGCAGCCATGCCGAGCTCGACAATGCCACCGATCTCGACGCCGGGGATCCGAAGGAGCTTGCCGCTCTCTACAGGGATATGTGCAAGCGCCTGCCGAGCCTTACCGTGCTTGGCGGCTGCTGCGGCACCGATCGCCGCCACATCGAGCAAATCGCGATAGCGACAGCGGCGAAAGCCTAGCGCGAGAGTGTCACCTGCACGTGCCTGCCGGCGGAAACGGTAAAGCTGCGCGTGATCGTATGCGCGCCGGCCGCCGCCTGCACCCAATAGGTGCCGGGCGCCAGCACGACGGCGGGGGCCGCGCCGTCAACGGTCGCGGCGATCTGGCCCGACGGGCTCAAAATATGCCAGGCGCGCGCCTGCGCATCATTGGCGACGGCAAAGCTCGCAATGCCGGCCTTGTGATCGATCTCGACGGCGCTGAGCATGCCCGGCTTGACCTCGACCTCGGCGCGGGCCACGGCATTGCCGGGTTCGAGATGGCTTTCGATCCGGTAGCGGCCGGCGGGCAGGCGCAGCAAATCGCCCGGCACGGCATCTTCGGCGACAAGATGGGCGCGGCTCGTTCCCGTCAGGGCAAAGATGCGATGGGAGGTGGCGAAGGAGACCGGGACATCGGCGGCGAGGCGCGACAGCACCCGCAACCCGCCGACATTCAGATTGAAGGCGATGGACTGCCGGCGCTCGGGATCGAGCGTGATCACCCGCGAATAACGGGCGAAACCATATTCGACATCGATACGGTAATCGCCGGGCAGGGCCACGAAATCGGCAACCGGTGTCGTGCCTTCATAGACAAGATCGCCGCCGCCGGGCTCCGTCAGTATACGGAACACCCGCCAGGACACCGGCTTCGTTATGATGCCGCCGCGCTCCTGCAGGCGAGCCGCCAGTTCGAAACCCCTCGGTGCCGGCGCGCGTGATGAAGGCGCGCTGATCATAGGGCGCCTCCGGGAGCGGCAGCGATCCGGTGATTTCGGGGGATGCCTCCGGCTGAGGCGCCGCCATGACGCCATCGGCACCAATCAGGCCGAGAACCATAAGAGAAAGGGTCACCGTCCGCAGACGGCGACCCCTTGCACCAAGCACTCCAGGCTTTTTCGCCTTCTGCATTGCCACCCCATCAGACGAACCGCAGCACGCAACTCCCCCGACCAGTCCGGTCGGCGCGACATACCTCGCATGAGGTGGATTTGCCGGCAACGACATGCTTAATTTTGGGTTAACGCGGCGGGGACAATTGGAGCCGTCTTGACTTTCCACCATGCCTGCTTCAGCAGTTCCCCGCCCATCAGCGGATCTTCTAAGCCCATGACCTTGAATGATGCGAAAAGCGGCTTGAGCCTGCTTTCAACCCGGCGCTCGGTGCCATTGAAGGCGCTCGGCGAACCCGGCCCGACAGCTGAGCAGCTCGACCAGATACTGAAAATTGCCGTTCGTGTTCCCGATCACGGCAAGCTGCAGCCTTGGCGCTTCATTCTGTTCGAGGGCGAGGCAAGAACACGGTTCGGCGACAGGCTGGCTAAGCGCTGGCTCGAGACTCATCCCGAGAAGCCGGACATGGCCGATTTCTGGGGAAAGTTTTTCCTGCGGGCGCCGGCGGTGCTGGCGCTGATCTCGCGGGCGGCGCCCCATCCGAAAATACCGGAGTGGGAACAGCAGCTGTCGGCGGGTGCGGTCGGCATGAACATCATTTCGGCGGCAAGCGCGCTCGGCATCGGAGCGCAGTGGAATACCGATTGGCCCGCCTATGACGAGGTGATCGCACGCGCGATGAAGCTGGAACCGCATGAGCGCGTGGCCGGCTTCTTCTATCTCGGAACGCCCACGATGCCGGTAGAAGACCGGCCGCGGCCCGATCCCGCTACGCTCCTATCGCGCTGGCAGGAGTGAGCATGGCGATCAGAGGGATCCTGTTCGACAAGGACGGCACGCTGATCGATGTCATCGAAACCTGGCTCCCGGTCTATCGCGAGATGCTTGCCGAGGCCTTTCCCGGCAAACCGGCGGAGTGGGACGATATATTGCGCCGCGCCGGCTATGATGCCGAGGCCAAGAGCTTCCAGGCCAATTCGGTGATCGCGGCGGGAACGACCGATCAGCTTGTCGATCTGTGGTGGCCGGGGCTCGCCGAAAAGGATCGCCAGCAGCGGATCAGGCAGGTCGATGACGACTTCGTGGCAAAATCGGTGAAATACATGCGGCCGCTCATTCCGCTGGAACCGATCCTGAAGGAGCTGAAATCGCGAGGCAACAAATTGGGCATCGCGACGAACGACAATCAAGTCTCCGCCCGCAATCATGTCGCGCTTCTCGGGATCGGCTCGCTCATCGACTTCGTCGCCGGCTATGATTCCGTGGAACGGGCAAAGCCTGCGGGCGACATGGTGCATGCCTTCTGCGATGCCTGCGGGCTGGAACCCCGCGAGGTGGCGGTCGTCGGAGACAATCTGCACGATCTGGAAATGGCGCATGATGCCGGGGCCGGCCTAGCCATCGGTGTTCTCAGCGGCAACAGCCGGTCGGAGGATTTCGGAACGACGGCCGATGCCGTGCTGGCGAGCATCGCCGAGCTGCCGGCTTTCCTGGAGCGGCAGTGAATGTTCTACGACGCCGTCATCAACAATCACGGATTTCCGAACGATCCGTTCAAGGCGCTGGTGGCGCCGCGGCCGATCGGCTGGATATCGACGTTGTCGGCGGAGGGTGTCGCCAATCTGGCACCCTACAGCTTCTTCAACGCCATGGCGGAGCGGCCGTTCTATGTGGTGTTCGGGTCGAACCGCAGGAAGGATTCGCTGAGCAATGTCGAGGCGACCGGCGAATTCGCGGTCAACTTAGCGTGCTGGGATCTGCGCGAGGCGGTGAACGCGTCATCGGCCAGGGTTCCGCATGGCGTCGATGAGTTCGAACTGGCGGGACTGAAGAAAGCGGCGTGCCGCATCGTCAAATGCCCCAGGGTGGCGGCGTCACCCGCCGTGCTCGAATGCAGACTGTTCAAGGTGGTCGATCTGCCGAATGATCAATGGCGCCGCGGAGGACTTCGTGACGATCGGCCGCGTGGTCGGCATTCACATCGATGACCGGTTCATCGCTGAGGGCAGGGTGAACACCGCCGCGATGAAGCTGATCGCGCGGCTCGGCTACAGCGAATATGCGACGGTCGAGGAGGCCTGGCGCATGCGGCGGCCGGATTAGGGCGCGATGGCGCGGAAATCGCAGCCTCGTAAAGCCGCAAAACCGACCCTTCTCGCGGGCGGCAATCCTCAGATCGCGAAGGCCGAGGGCGACGCCCCCGTGCGGGCTTATATCGCGGCCATGCCGGGCTGGAAACGCGGCGTCGGGCGCCGCCTCGACGCACTGATCACGCGCACGGTTGCCGGCGTGCGCAAGGCGGTCAAATGGAACTCGCCATTTTACGGGATCGAGGGCAATGGCTGGTTCCTCAGCTTTCATTGCTTCACGCACTACGTCAAAGTGACTTTCTTCCGCGGCACATCGCTGCGTCCTGTTCCTCCGGGCGCGTCCAAGCATAAGACCGTGCGCTATTTCGACATCCGTGAGGACGACGAGCTTGATGAAGCGCAGCTCGCAGCTTGGGTGAAGCAGGCGAGCCAATTGCCGGGCGAACGGATGTGAAGGGGAAAGTGGGAGGTGCGAGTGGACGTTAAATCATCAGCCTACGGAGGTCGCCGTGAAAGCATTTCGTGTTGTGGTGGACGGTAATGCCTTGGGCGATCTCGGTGTCGCTGATTTCGACAATTCATCAGTAATCGTTGGCTTCGGCCGCGGACCGCACGCGGAAGCTGTCGACTATCGCTTGCACGTCGGAGGACTAACACAATCCGACGAAAACGGCGTTAGTCGGCATTATAGATGGGCAAGCCCCCACATTCAGGAAGGCTCTCGAATCGAGATCGAGATCAGTGGATAGCACTAACTGCGTGCCCCCGACGCGGCTTTATAGGTCTGACCATAGAATCCAGGAGCCCGCATTTACTGAAGATGAGATGCGAAAGATGCGCTACGAAAGCTACCTTGAGCTGAAAAAGGAATTCGAACCCTAGGCGCTGCTACTGTCTGTCATCATCAAACTTGCAACCTCCAAGCCGTTTGTCAGATTGAGGATCTCCTCAGTGGGAATCAATGTAATCGCCAAAAGCACGTCTAAGGCGTCAGCAAACGTCGCAAAGGAGCCGCTGGCAATGACCATGAAGAACCCGAAACCCGCCCCGAAGAAAACCAAAGCCGAAGCCTCTCCCTCTCCCTCTCATCTCATCGATGCCAGGATCGCCGAGCTGGGTGATTGGCGCGGCGAGATGCTTGCGCGGGTCCGAGCTCTGATCAAGCAGGCCGACCCCGAAGTCGTCGAGGAGTGGAAGTGGCGAGGGGTTCCGGTGTGGGAGCATGGCGGGATCATCTGCACCGGCGAGACGTATAAGGCTGTCGTGAAGCTGACCTTCGCCAAGGGTGCTGCGCTCGATGATCCTTCGGGCCTGTTCAACTCCAGCCTCGAAGGCAACACAAGACGTGCCATCGATTTGCGCGAGGGCGACAAGATCGATGAAAAGGCGCTGAAGGCGCTCATTCGCGCCGCCGTGGCGCTGAACGTCGGCGCTAGGAAGGCTGGCGGCCGGTGACGCTTACTCCCGCTTCCGCCCATTGGCGGCGCATGTCGGCAAGCGAGCCCTCGAGGTCGATGGCGCGGCAGGCCGCTTCAACCACGGTTACGGTGAAGCCGAGCTTTCGCGCGTCGAGAGCGGAAAAACCGACACAGTAATCGGTGGCGAGACCGCATAGATGGAGATGCGTGAAGCCGCGCTCCTTCAGATAGCCGCCGAGCCCCGTGGGCGTGGTGCGATCATTCTCGAAGAACGCCGAATAGCTGTCGATGGCGGAACGAAACCCCTTGCGCAGAATGAGCTCGGCCTTGGTCCAGTGCAGGTCGGGATGGAAGAGCGCGCCCTCGGTTCCCTGCACGCAATGATCGGGCCATAGCGTTTGCTGGCCATAGGGAAGGCTGATCGTCTCGAAGGGGCGGCGACCCTCATGGCGCGAAGCGAATGAAAGATGATCGGCAGGATGCCAATCCTGCGTCAGCACGACATGCTCGTGGCTGTCGATCAAATGGTTGATCAGCGGCACGACCTCATGGCCGCGCTCCACCGCAAGCCTGCCCTCTGGGCAGAAATCATTCTGAACGTCTGTGACGATCAACACGGACTCAGCTGACATCGGTCTCTGCCTCCAATCCGGCGCGGGCAAGGATACGCTCGGCGCGGCGCAGATGAGGCACATCGAGCATTTCGCCGTCAAGCCCGATGACGCCGGGGTTTCCGGCATCGGCAAAGGCGGTCGACGATGCGCCTGGCGCGGTCGACATCTCTTTGCGCCGGCGTGAAGATGCGGTTGATCACCGGCACCTGGTCGGGGTGGATGGCGAGTTTCGCCGTGAAGCCGTCGCGTGCGGCGGCCCGGGCCTCTGCCTCCAGGCCCTTCGAGATCGCGGTAGGCGGTATGGACGGCATCGATGGGCTCCACATTTGCTGCTCTTGCTCCGACAAGGCACAGGGTGCGGGCGAGCCGATAGGGGTCGGCGTAACGACCCTCGGTGTCGCGGTTGCTTTCCGCGCCGAGATCGACGGACAAATCCTCTCCGCCCCAGGCGAGGCCGAGAAGATTGGCGCCCGTCGCCCCGTAGGACCCCATGTCGAGCAGCGACGATGCGGTTTCCGTCGCTATTGCAATCACGGGAAGGGCGGCCCCGACCAGGCCGGCGAGACGAAGAACATCGCGGCCGGAACGCGTCTTCGGCAGCATGATGCCGTCGGGCCGGCCCTGCAGGGCGGCTTCAATATCGGCATCGGCAAGGCCCGAGGCGAGGCTGTTGATGCGGAGGAACAGCTTTTTGCCGCCACGCCGCTTTAGCGCTTCGGCGGCGATGCGGCGCGCTTCATCCTTGCTTGGGCAGGGCCACGGAATCTTCCAGGTCGAGAATGACGACATCGGCTTCGGAGCTCAAGGCGCGCGCGATCTTGCGCTCGCTGTCGGCAGGCACGAAGAGCAAAGACCGCAAGATGAAACTCATGAGCTGACGGGCCGTTTCCGCATGAACACCTGGCGGCGGCATTCGGCCACCAGCCTTCCGTCCTGATTATAGGCTTTGTGGTGAAACTCGGCGATGCCGGCATCCGGGCGCGAGCGGCTTTCGCGCGCGGAAAGAACTTCCGTGGTCACATGGATCGTATCGCCCTGGAACAGGGGGGCAGGGAATTTCACCTCCGTCATGCCGAGATTGGCGACAATGGTGCCGATGGTGAGATCATTGACCGAGATGCCGATCATCAGCCCCAGAGTGAAGAGGCTGTTCATCAGCGGGGCACCCCATTCCGTCTTGGCGGCGAAATGGCGATCGATGTGCAGGGGCTGAGGGTTCATCGTGAGGGTGGAGAACAGCATGTTGTCCATCTCGGTCACGGTGCGGGTGATGGGATGCTCGTAGAGTGCGCCGGGTTTCAGATCCTCAAACCAAAGTCCTGCCATTTCAGCCTCCGAAATCATTCAAACTGCAATCATAGCTGGCGGCGGCACGGTAGCGAGTCGCAATGCGAGTCGGCAACGCCGCCATTTTTTCGCCATCTATAGTCCAGAACGGCGGGTATTTGGATGTGTCTGTAATTGCTGCCCTTTCCCTCAGGCTTAAGCGAGGTTCCGGCACCGTTAACGAGCGATTAACCAAGTGAGCGCAGGACTTTTATCGCGAGCATGGAAGTACGAGGAACGCTATGCAGCATTTGAGTTCAGTCCCACTGCGGCAATGCCTTGTCATCGGAAGCAATGATGAGGACCGGCAGAAACTGGTTCGGCTTCTCATGGCCTATGGCTTCGAGCTGGCTATCGCGGAAGATGCCGAGCAGGCATTCGCGATATCGCGGACACGGCCTGCCGATCTCGTCGTGATGCCGGAAACCATCAATGGCCTGGACAGCTTCGACCTGATCAGGCGCCTGCACCGGGCCGAGCGCGGCACGGCGCCCAAGGTTCTGGTCTATGCCGACAGGCCGGAGGCAGGCGTGATCGGCAGGGCCATCTGGGGCGGTGCCTCGGAATGTTTCGTGAAGCCATTCGACGCCTCGATCATCGAATTGAAGCTTCGGCAGGTCGGGGCAGTTCAGCCGCGGACCTGACCGGGCGGCTCGCCGGCGACGCCGCCGCAATTCGGTCAAGCTGATCCGGCAGGCAGTCGCGCTGTCTTTCGGGAGCACATCAATGTGGGGCAATACGCGGCAGGTCTGGGCATTGCTGCTCGGCGTGACCATCCTTGCGCTGGGCAACGGGCTGCATGGATCGCTGGTCGGCATCCGGGCGGCGGCTGAGAATTTCGACACGACCACGACCGGCTTCATCATGTCGGCCTATTCGCTGGGCCTCATTCTCAGCGCCTATCTGACACCCCGCCTCGTCACCTATGTCGGGCATATCAGGGTCTTCGCCGCCTTTGCATCGATCGTGTCGACGGCAGTGCTGCTGATACCGCTCTGGGTCGACCCGCTGTTCTGGTTCGCCATGCGCTTTGTCGCCGGTGTCTGCACGTCGGGCCTTTATATCGTCGCCGAAAGCTGGCTGAACGAGGCGGCCACGCAACAAGACCCGCGGCAAGCTTCTCTCCGTCTACATGACGCTGACTTTCGCAGCGATGGGCTGCGGCCAGTTTCTGCTCAACATCACGGATGAAAGCGGCTTTGCCCGGTTCATCGCAGTGTCGGCCCTGGTATCGCTGGCGCTGGTGCCGATCTCGCTTCTGCGCTCGGAGCCGCCGAACATCGAATCAGCCAGGGGCGTCAGCGTGGTCGATATCTACAGGGCCTCGCCGCTGGCGGCCGTGGCAGTCTTCACCAATGGCCTGGGGCAAAGCGCATTCTTCAGC
Organism: uncultured Alphaproteobacteria bacterium; assembly: GCA_963770205.1. Taxonomy (GTDB): domain Bacteria; phylum Pseudomonadota; class Alphaproteobacteria; order Rhizobiales; family Aestuariivirgaceae; genus DATBLQ01. The sequence goes on along the minus strand of CAVYOS010000018.1, from coordinate 16,220 downwards.
ATGGGCGCCGTCTTCGGAATCACCCTGGGCCTGTCGCTGCCCTATATTTCGCTGATGATGGCACTGCCCCCGGTAGGCGTCATCCTTTCGCAATACCCCATCGGGGTCCTTTCCGACCGCTACGACCGGCGCAGCGTGCTGACCGTCTTGAGCTTCCTTGCCGCAGCTCTGGCGGCCGCGGCGGTGCCGGCAGCCCAACTCTCGCCGTTTCTTTTGATCGGCATCGTCACCGCGTTCGGCCTCGTCGCCTTGCCGATCTACTCGCTGGTGGTGGCTTATGCCAATGATCACCTCAGCAAGGATCAGATGCTCGGCGCATCGAGCAAGCTCATCCTGCTTTACGGCATCGGGGCCATCCTCGGGCCGCTGCTCGCGGGTGAATTCATGAGGCAGATCGGTTCGGGCGGCTTCATGGCCTATATGGTGCTCATCTATGGCGGCACGGGCGCTTTCGCTCTGTTCCGCACCATGAAACGCCCGGCGGTACCGGCAGAAACGGCGCCGGTGGTTCAGCTTTCGCCGGATACCACCGCGGTTACCACCCAGGCTCTGGCGGGTGATGCGGAAAGAGCGACGCATATGCCAGCCGCAAGCGCCGGCAGCGCGAAACCCGCGATCGCCGGCTGAGCGCGCTATCATGGTAAACCGGATATTAATCGTTGTTTGCGAGGGTTGAAGCCGTGGAGGCGAAGGGTGCAGGGCCCCTTCGGTCTGAAAACTGGGCAATTCCTTGGACGACGGCGCAGCAAGTCTGGACGCGAGTGTGTTCGACGACGTCCTCATGCGGGGCGGGGCGGAGGCGCGCAAGGAGCTGGCACGGCAGCTGGCGGCGTTCCTGCCGACCAGCAAGCCTGGTTCAAAGGATCGCGAGACTGTCGTTGCCAAACTGATCAAGCTCGCCACCGACCCGCTGGTCGAAGTCAGGGAAAGCCTGGCGCGGCAGTTGAGCGAAATATCGCCGCTGGAAGCCGATCTCGTATTCACCATCATTGCTGATGACGATTTCATCGCCCTGCCGTTTCTTGCCTCAACAGCGGCGCTCGACCGGTGGCAGATGCTTGCGGTGCTCAAGATCGGCGATTTGGTGCGGCAGCTGCAGATCGCCAGCCGCCGGGATATCTGCGAAGAGTGCATCGATTACATCATCGAGACCGCGGATTGGCCGGTGTGTGCGGGCCTTCTCGACAACCAAGGCTTCGAACCCGCCGAGAGGGCCTACCGCAAGCTCTATGCACGGTTTGCCCATGAGTCCGAAATCGTCGAGCGGCTCCTCGCGCGCCAGGACATTCCTCTCGTCATCCGCATTCTAGAAGCGAAACGCACTTCCAATCGGATACAAGAGTATTTGGACAATTCGGCACTGATGATCGACGATGATGGCGGCGGTCTAGTGGCAGCCGCCGAGGAGACGGCAACATTGCGCGTGCTCGCCGGAGCCGATGAGAGGGAGCTCGATCAAGTGCTCCCATTTCTTTTGAACAAGAAACTGCTGACCCCGTCGCTGATACTGCGGGCTGCAGTCGTGGGCGAGATGCGATTCATCGACCGTGCCCTGTCGCAGCTTTCCGGAATTCCATTGCAGCGCGTGCAGGGACTGCTCTATCAGCGCGGCTCGCCGAACTTCCGGGCATTGTTCAATCGATGCGGCCTGCCGGCGGGCTGCTTCCATCTGATCCGGGCGGCAATCGCGGTGGAGTGCGGCATAAGGGAGAGCGGCGAGGATGTCTCATCCGACGCGTTCGGATCCCGGGTCGTCGAATCCATCATGGCCGGATTGGACGGTATCGCCATGGACGAGAAGCTGAAGCTCTTATCCTATGTGGCGGAATTCGGAACCGATCGTCCGCAGGCGATCGCCGCCAGACTGAAATCCACTCTCAACCGCGCAGCTTAAAGTCAACGACACCGTCGTCACGGTGTTCGGCTGTTCCGGCAGCATTTTCTCTCACCAAAGAAAAAGGTGCCGGACTGGCTCGTCCGGCACCTTTCACTACAGCCAGCCACTGGGGCCGGGTTACGCAACTCACGATGTCAAAACTAGCAGGGGCTGATTAATGCTTCGCTAAGCGCGATAGAAATTGCAAGCTCAGAACAAAAACTGCTCGGAGAGCACGCGCTCGGAAAGATTGCTGCCGCGGTCGAACAGCAAGGTGGCCGCGATGCTCGGATCCTCAGCAATCAGAACCGAGCGGACGTTGCGGAATTCCGTATGGTCGGCAACTGCTGCCACCGGCCGCTTGTCCGGTTCGAGGACCGACAATGCTATTCTGGCGTCATGCGGAAGAATAGCGCCCCGCCAGCGACGAGGACGGAAGGGACTTAAGGGAGTGACCGCCAGCAGCCGCGAGTTGATCGGCAAGATCGGTCCGTGGGCTGATAAATTATATGCGGTGGAACCGGCCGGGGTGGCGACGAGAAGCCCGTCGGCGATCAGCTCTTTCAGCCGCTCCTTGCCGTCGATCGCAATCGCCAATTTGGCGGCCTGATATGTTTGACGCCATACCGATACTTCATTGTAGGCGATCGCCCGCCGCTTTTGCCCCTGCATGTTCGTGGAAGTCATGCGCAAGGGGTGAATGACCGTTGCTTCCGCTTGGGCAAGACGCTCGGGAAGATCATCTTCCGCATAGTCGTTCATGAGAAAGCCCACGGAGCCGCAGTTCATGCCGTAGATAGGCTTGCCGCTATGACCGTGGCGATGCAGCGTATGGAGCATCAGGCCGTCGCCGCCCAGCGCGAGAATATATTTTGCCTGCGCCGGGCGGACATTGCCGTAGCGTTTGGCAAGCCGGCGCTGAGCTGCTTTTGCTTCGGGCGCATCGGAGGCGATGAAGGCGATGGAATGGGGGGTCATGGGGAGCGGATGGTTGACAGGCCGGCTGTTCTTTCCCATTGGTGACACCGATCCGTCAATTGTAATCTCCCGTTGTGCTTTATGCGCGCCCTTGTTCTTTGTACAACCTGCCGTTACAGCGATCAGGAGCAGACCGGCCCCGATGGCCGGACTGGGGGCGATATGCTTATCGAGCATGTCGAGGCGGCCCTCAAGCAGCGCGGGCGAGAGGACGTGCGCGTCGAGAGACAGGCGTGCTTGTGGTCATGCCGGCGCCATTGCAACGTGCTGTTCCGCGACGATCAGCGGTTTTCCTACCTTGCCGGCGATTTTCGGCCCGTTCGCGAGACGGCCGAAGCGATCATCGACTGGTTCGACCTGCATGGCGGGAGCGAGATGGGTGCCGTTCCCTTTCGCCAATGGCCGGCAGCCATGCGCGGCAGGTTCATCGCGCGTTTCCCGCCACAGAAACCATGAGCAGTATCCTTGTCCTTGGCGGCGCCCGCTCCGGCAAGAGCCGCCACGCGGAGGGTCTCGCCCTCAGGCATCAGGGGGAGCGCATCTATATCGCGACGGCGGAAGCGGGAGATGAGGAAATGCAGCGGCGCATTGCCGATCACCGGCGGCAGCGCGGCAGAGAATGGCGGACGGTCGAGGAGCCGATAGAACTGACGAACGCGTTGCAGCGCATGTGCGGCGAGAGCAGGCTCGTCCTCGTCGACTGCATCACTCTGTGGCTCAGCAACCTAATGATGCTGGAGAGGGATGTCGGCCGGGAGATCGACCAGCTGTGCATGATGCTCCCCCGTCTTAAGGGCACCGTCATTCTCGTATCGAATGAAGTCGGCCTCGGCATAGTCCCTGAGAACGCGCTCGCCCGGCGCTTTCGCGATGAAGCGGGCTTCGCCAATCAGCGCATCGCCGCGACGTGTGATGAGGTCGTGGTCATGGTCGCGGGGCTGGCGCTCAAGCTCAAAAGCTGAACATCGCGCCGAGGGCGACGAGAACGGTGAACAGATTGAGCGTTCGCGCCTGCAGCTTCAAACCGTCGCGAATATGCGCGGCACTGAGGACTTCGCTGCCGCCGCCGATCCACGGGAGATCGACTTTTACTCCGCCATAAAACCGCGGACCCCCCAGCCGCACCCGCAGCGCTCCGGCCAGCGCTGCCTCGGGCCAGCCGGCATTCGGAGAGAAATGCCGTTTGGCGTCACGCATCATGATCTCGAATGCGTCGGCCCCGCGCGACGGGCTGGTCAGGGAGGCCGCGCCGGCGATGAGGAATCCGGCGAGACGCGAGCAGGGAAGATTGACCAGGTCGTCGATGCGCGCCGATGCCCATCCGAAATGCAGATAACGCTCGGTCTTATGTCCGATCATGCTGTCGGCGGTGTTGACGGCTTTGTAAAGGGCGATGCCGGGAAGGCCGAACAGGATGAGCCAGAAGGCCGGCGCCACGATGGCATCTGAGGTATTTTCGGCGAGACTTTCGAGCGCCGCCCTGGCTACGCCGCTTTCGTCCAGGGCTTCGGGATCGCGGCCCACGATATGGCTTATCGCGGCATGGCCGCTGGCAAGGCCAGTGTCCAGCCCATCGGCCACCGCTGCCACGTAACGGCGCAGGTCAGCCTGGGCTAGGAGAGATGTCGCAAGGAGGGCCTCCACGATCCAGCCACCCTCCACTTGTCGAAGGGCCAAAGCTGCAGGCACGGTAATCGCGGCGACGATCACGAGGAGCAGCAGGAGAGCAAGGCCGCCTTTCAAGCGCCCGCTCCACTTGCTCGACGGCCCTCGATTGAGCCTCGAATCGAGCCTTGAGATGATCTTGCCCATCCATTCGACCGGATGGCCGATCCCGCGCAGCAGGAATGCCGGATAGCCGATAAAGCGCTCGACGATAAGCGCCAGAAAAGCGACTGCCCAATTGATCGAGAAAACCATCGCTCAGAGGTGAATCGGCGATGCAAGGTCGAGCAGGCGGTCAAGCGGAATATTCTGCTCCAGATGGCTCGCAAGCGAATTCAGCGTCTCGTCGACGAGTGACTGATATGAGATGCCGCCGGCACTGCCGTCGCGCAGAGCTTGCAGATAGGCGCTGCGAAAAGTGTCGCTACTGAAGCAACCATGAAGATACGTGCCTTCCACGCGTCCATCCGGAGAGCGTGCGCCATCGGGCTCGTTGCCGATGAGAGCGAAAGGCCTGGCGCAGTCGGCGCCTTCGGTCCTTCCGAGGTGAATCTCATAACCTTTGATTTCGGTGTCGGACAGAACATGACGGGCATCGATCAGCGCAAGCTGTTTCGTCGCGGCCAAAATCGTTTCAACATCGAGCAGACCCAGGCCTTCGGCGGTCGAGGGCGGACCCTCAAGGCCATCGGGATCGTGAACAGCCCGGCCGAGCATCTGGTAGCCGCCGCAAATGCCCAGCACGTGACCGCCGCGGCGCAAATGCGCCCGAAGGTCGATATCCCAACCCTGAATTTTGATGAACATGAGATCGGAGATGGTCGATTTGGAACCGGGCAGGATTACCAGCCGGGCATCTGCCGGAATAGGCTCATTCGCCTGGACAAAGGTCAGCGTGACGCCGGGTTCGAGCCGCAGCGGATCCAGATCGTCGAAATTGGCGATGCGCGGCAAACGCAGTACGGCGATCTTCAGCATGCCGCCGCCCTGCTCGACGGCCTCCTCGAGCGCCAGCGCATCCTCGGCAGGCAGGCGTCGCGCCGCGGCAAAGTGCGGGATCACGCCAAGCACCCGGCTGCGCGTGAGCTTCTCGATCATTCGCTGGCCTTCCTTGAACAATGCCGCATCGCCGTGGAAGTTGTTTATGAGAACGGCCTTGAGGCGGAGTGCATCCTTGCGTGAGAGCACTTTGAAGGTGCCGACAACACTGGCGATCACGCCGCCGCGGTGAATATCCCCGATCAGTATGACATCGATGTCGGCTGCCTCGGCAAAGCCCATATTGGCAATGTCGCCCTGGCGCAGGTTTATTTCGGCTGGCGAACCGGCACCCTCCACGATCACGAGATCGGTCCCTTGAGAAACACGATGAAAACTTTCCATGACCTTGGGCAGGAACTCGAGCCTCCTGTCCATATACTCCTGAGCCTTGAGAGTGGCATAAAGCCTGCCCTGCACGATGACTTGCGCTCCGATGTTGCTTTCAGGCTTCAGCAGGACGGGGTTCATATGGACGCTGGGCGCGGTGCGCGCGGCCACCGCCTGAAGAGCCTGGGCGCGGCCAATTTCCCCGCCGTCGATGGTGACAGCGGCATTGTTCGACATGTTCTGGGGCTTGAAGGGCCGAACCTTTAGTCCACGGTTGGCAAAGGCGCGCAAGAGACCGGCAGCGATCAGCGATTTGCCGACGTTGGAGCCGGTGCCCTGAAGCATGATGGCGCGGGTCAAAGCGAGCCGTCCTCCCGGTCGATCACATGGGCATAGGAGCCCATGATCCGGCCATTTCTGAGACCGGCCGGTCCGAGCAAACCGCCCGAGGCATCGTGCATGGTGAACAGATGGTCGCCGCGCACCTGTTCAGCGAGCGTGGAGTAATGAAATTCATGCCCGCGCAATTTCAAAGGGAAGGGCAGGGCATTCTTGTGTTTCAGCCGGCGATAGCCCAGCGACAGCTTGCGAACGGCAAAGCTCGTCGCATGCGGAAGGAGCGCCGCCATCGGATGGGACTTGCCCTTGGCGTCGACCAGATAGCGCCCGAGAACCATAAAGCCGCCGCACTCCCCGTAGATCAGTGCGCCCCGAGCGGCAGCATGGCTGAGCCCATCGAGAAAGCGCGAATTGGCGGCAAGCCTGGCGGCGTGGAGCTCGGGGTAGCCGCCCGGCAGAAAGACGGCATCGGCATCAGGAGAGGGCGGCTTGTCCGCAAGGGGGGAGAAGAACCGCAGTTCTGCTCCCTGTGCTCGCCAGGATGCCAGGATGTGTTCATATGAAAATCCAAATGCAGCGTCATTGGCGACCGCGACGCGCTGTCCCAAGGGGGGTAGAAATTTCGGCAGGGTTGGCTGCAGCCTGAGGGGCTTGGCTATTGTCTTGAGCTTGTCGAGATCGATCGCGGAACTGGCGACTTCGGCTGCATGAGCGATGAAGTTCTCAAGCCCTTTGAGCTCCTGCGCCTGCTGAAGCCCGAGGTGGCGGGAGGGAATTTCAAGCCCGGACAGCCGCGGCAGCGCGCCGACAACAAGGCCCTTGGGGAGGGCCGCCGCCAGAAGACAGCGATGCCGCTCGCTGCCGATGCGGTTGAGAATGACGCCGGCCACGTTGACGCCCTTGCGGAAGGTTGAGAAGCCATGCACCAGCGCGGCTATCGACTGTGACTGGTGGCTCGCGTCGACAACCAGAATGACCGGCAGGCCAAGGTGCTTCGCTACATCGGCGGTCGAGCCCTTGCCCTTCTCGGGGCCGTCGAACAATCCCATCACGCCTTCGATCACCAGAAGATCGGTTTCTTCTTCCTGGGCCGCAAGGAGGGCCGTTACCAAAGAGGGGCGCATGGCCCAGAGATCGATATTGAGACATGGCCGCCCCGTCGCGGCTTCAAGAAAGCGCGGATCGATGTAATCGGGACCGATCTTCACCGCGGATACGCGCAGGCCGCTGTTCTTCAGGGCACGCAACAGGGCAAGGGTGATCAGCGTCTTCCCGGAACTGGATGAAGGCGCGGCGACGATGATGGCGTCAGCCAATCCTGTTCTCCCGAAGTGCCTTGCAATACCAGTCGAGCGCCTCGCGCCGCTCTGAGGTCTGGCCGACCACCACAATCGCGGGTGTCGGGGGCGAAAAAGCGGCGAGGAAGCCGGAGATATCGCCAAGCATAGTCTGATAGAGTTCCTGATGCGGCAGCGTGGCGTTGGAGATGATGGTTACCTCGTCTTGCGGGCTGCGGCCGCCTGCCATCAGCTCCGCAGCGATTTCAGCCAGATGTTTCACGGCCATATACATTACGATCACCGGCGAGGCCGTTGCGATTGCGGCCCAATCGACATTCGCCGGCAGCGCGCCCGTGGCATCGTGCCCGGTAAGAAAGATCACGGAGTGATTCACATCGCGGTGGGTGGCAGGGATGCCGGCATAGGCCAGGCCGCCGATACCGGCGGAGATTCCAGGCACGATGCGGAATGGTATGCCTGCCTTGGCGATCTGAATCGCTTCTTCTCCGCCGCGTCCGAAAATCAGTGGATCGCCGCCCTTAAGGCGCAGGACGCGTCTGCCGATCTGGGCGAGCTCGATCAAGCGGTGGGAGATATCGCGCTGCTTTGGAGAGGGCTTGCCCCCGCGCTTGCCGGCAAATTCGATCTGGGCGCCAGGCCGGGCCCAGCGCAGAACGTCGGGATTGACCAGCGCATCGTAAATGATCGTGTCGCAGTTTTGCAGTGCATGATAGGCGAGCAGAGACATAAGCCCTGGCGCTCCGGGTCCCGCGCCGACCAGCCAAATGCTTCCGGCCGCAAACGGGGGAAATGGCTCATGGTCGAGACGGGCAAATCCCGCAATGCCGACCTCGCTGTGAAGCTGTTCGGAGGGGGCCTGTTTCGATGCATATGCCAAGTTTGAATCCAAAACTGTTGCCGCGTCAGCCACTTGGACTATACAAGTCCGCCATGGTCAACTCCATTCCGAAGCCGCCTGGCCCATTACGTCGCGGATGGACGACAGGCGCTTGCGCAGCGGCGGCAACCAAGGCGGCGTTCACGGCATTGGTGACGGGAAAACCACCACCGACCGTGGAAATAACGCTGCCCCGCGGCGAACGCGTCACGTTTCAGATCGCGTCTTGCAAGCTTGCCGAGAATTCCGCCCAGGCCGGTGTGATCAAGGACGCCGGCGATGATCCAGACGTCACTCATGGCGCGCTGATCCTCGCGACGGTGACCTTGACTGGCGAGGGCATTCGCTTCAGGGCGGGACCAGGTGTCGGCATCGTGACGAAGCCCGGCCTTGCCGTGCCGCCAGGCGAACCGGCCATTAATCCCGTTCCGCGTCAAATGATGAGTGCCGTCATTGAGGAAATCGCCGGAGCCGCCGGAATCCCCGCCAATGCAGAAATTGAAATCTCGATCCCGGGAGGTGAGGCGCTTGCCCTGGAGACCTGGAACGGCAGGCTCGGCATCGTCGGTGGACTGTCGATCCTCGGAACGACGGGTATCGTGCAGCCGTTCTCATGCTCGGCGTGGATACATTCAATACACCGCGGCATCGACGTGGCACGCGCCACGGGTCTCAGCCATGTTGCCGGATCGACGGGCTCGACCTCGGAGGAAGCTGTCAAAAAGCTCTATGACCTGCCGCTGGGCGCACTCATCGACATGGGAGACTTTGCCGGCGGGATGCTCAAATATCTGCGAAACCATCCGGTGCCGCGCGTCACGGTGGCCGGTGGATTTGGAAAGATCACGAAGCTTGCGCAGGGCGCGCTCGATCTCCATTCAGGACGCAGCCAGGTCGATTTCCACTGGCTCGCCGGGCTCATGCCCGAGCATGTCCGAGACCAGACGCGACGCGCCAACACCGCTCAGGAAGTCGAGGAGCTCGCACGCAGCATCGGGTTCGACCTTGGCAAGCGTGTCGCGAAGGCGGCGCTGGGAACGGTGCGCGAAACTCTGAAGGGTGCTCCGCTCGACGCTGATGTGCTGATCGTCGGCCGCGACGGCAAGATCATCGGCCGTGCCTAGCCGCATTCTCATACTCGGCGGAACCGGCGAAGCCCGCGAGCTGGCGCTTCTGTTGATGAACAAAGGCCATGAGGTGATCACCTCGCTGGCAGGCCGAACCACCGGCCCGTTGCTTCCGGCGGGACAAGTGAGAGTCGGCGGGTTCGGCGGCCCGGAGGGTCTTGCACGATTTATCCTCGAGGAATCGATCGACGTCATTGCCGATGCCGCGCATCCGTTCGCTGCGCAGATCTCCGCCCATGGCCATGCAGCTGCACAGAGCTGTGGCGTCCGCTATGTCAGGCTTGAGCGGCCCGCCTGGCAGGCAGATGACGGCGACCAGTGGACCTCGGTGAAAGACACGCGCGAGGCGGCAGCCATAATTCCCCGCGACGCGCGTGTGCTGCTCACGATCGGAAGGAAAGGAACTTCGCCGTTTGTCGGGCGGCAGGACCTCTCCGGAGTGATCCGGATGATCGAGCCGCCCGAACATCCGCCCCCGGTTCGCTGGACGCTGCTGCTGGCTCGTCCGCCGTTCACGGCAGGGCAGGAGAGGGCGCTCATGCGTGCGCATGACATCACGGTGCTGGTGGCCAAGAATGCAGGCGGTGCAAAAACGGCAAGCAAGCTGCAGGCCGCGCGTGAACTCAAGATAAGCGTTGTCATGATCGAGCGGCCGCGAAAAATACCAGCCGAGACGGCACCGACGCCGCAGGCATTGGTGAAGATCATCCCCTTAGGTCGTCATGGCCGGACTTGATCGGCCATCTCGCGCCAATGACTCGGGGGGGCAGATGCGCGGGTCGAGCCCGCGCATAATGCGTCCCTCACCGACATTCCGGCGAAGCTTCTGATCCAGCTTGTAGCCTCCAAGCTGAACCATGCTTTCCTCAGGGTCACGAAGAAAATAGACGAGCGGAAAACTTTCCTCTTGACAACATTCCTAGGTGTGTGTATATGGTCAGCATCTGCTCCAAGAAGGAGGCGGTCATCGCGAAGCCTCACCTCTTCTTGTTGATACGTGGAGCAGCTGCCGTCTGTCCCAGGGTCCCCGAGGCACCTTGGCAGGTACGGATGGCGGTGGGAGCGCTGTCGAGCCTCCGTATTTTGCCCCTCAGCTGGGGGGCACCAGTCCCACTCAGTTAATTCTCGAAATTAATGGAAGTGGGCACCAGTCCTTCTCTTCGAAGTAGGCACCTAGGAGGGCCAGCCTCCCACCTCTCCTTCACCCGGAGGCGAGAAGCCAGCGGAAGGGAAGATTATCTATTTGCGTAAATGCAATTTCGCGCTTCTAGCCCGCGAATGACGAGAAAAGCCGTTAGCCACGCGCGGTTTTCCGGTTCCGCAACAGGTGCTCGTGCTGTGCATCATAGAGAGCGGAATCGCGAAACTTCTCTTCCGCAAAAACCTGGCCAACGAGGATCAATGCGGTCCTGGTCAGCTTGGCGCGCCGGACCTTCGTTGCTATCGTCGCAAGCGTGCCGTGAATGATCTGCTGATCGGGCCAGGTGACGCGATAGACCACCACCACCGGGCAATCACCACCATAGTGCGGCGTCAAGGCACGCTCGACGTAGGAGAGATTGCGGATCGAGAGGTGAATCGCCAGCGTGGCGCGCGACCTGCCGAGTTCGGCGAGCGTTTCGGTCTCCGGCATCGGCGATGACTTCATGGACGTGCGCGTCAGTATAATGGTCTGCGCGATGCCGGGCAGGGTCAGCTCACGGTTGAGCGCCGCCGCTGCCGCGGCAAAGGCCGGAACGCCGGGGTCACATCGTAAGCGATACCTAGTCCGTCGAGCCTGCGCATCTGCTCGGCGATGGCACCGTAAAGGGAAGGATCGCCGGAATGCACCCTGGCGACATCCAACTGCAATTCTTGTGCGCGGCGAAATTCCTCGACGATTTCATCGAGCGTCATGGCAACAGTGTCGATGACCCGGGCATGGCGAGGCGCAGCATCGATGATAGCCCGCGGCACGAGCGAACCCGCATAGAGGCACACGGGACAGCTCTCGATCAATTTCAAACCGCGCAGGGTGATGAGATCGGGCGCGCCGGGCCCGGCGCCGATGAAATGTACGATCATGATGTGGTTTCCCGCTTGGAGGCATCGCCCGCGGGGTATAGGCGATCCTCGACGCATCGCCGCGCAGGAAGCTGCGGCTCGAGCGCGCGCCTACGAGAACCACCGACAGCATATCCACCTCGTCGGGGCTGAATTCGGCCAAGGGCACGGTAACGACCTGCTCCCGCTCACGGCCGAGGTTCCTGGCCAACACCACCGGCGTCGAGGGAAGGCGGTTCGCTTTCAAAATGGCCATGGCCTGGCCAAGATGATCGGTACGCTTCATGGACCTTGGATTGTAAAAGGCGATGACGAAGTCGCCTTCTGCGGCAGCGCGCACCCGCTTTTCTATGACCTGCCACGGCGTCAGCAGGTCGGACAGTGAAATGGCGCAGAAATCGTGACCGATGAAACCGCCGACCCGGGCCGCGGCGGCCTGAAACGCCGAAATACCGGGAACGACGCTCACCTCAATGCGGCGCTGCGGCTCGGTGAGGTTTTCATTCGAGGCGGGATCCAGCATCTCGCAAACAAGGGACGCCATGGCATAGATGCCGGGATCGCCCGAGCAGACGAGAGCGACATCGCGGCCCTCCCCGGCCAAGTCGATGGCGTGCCGCACGCGGGCCCGTTCATCGCCCAGGGCGAAACGATGTTCCCTGCGGTCCTGGCGAAGATCGGCTATGAGATCGAGATAGAGTTCATAGCCGACCCAGTCGGTTGCCCGGCGCAGCGCCGCCAGCGAGGCAGGCGTGCGCAATTCGGCGGTGCCGGGTCCGATGCCGACAATCGACAGGCTGCCGCGCGCTCGCCCGACGGTGAGGACATCAATCGGCACTGCGGCGCGAGCGATGGCACAGGTCGTGCGGGCGCGAATGGTCTTGGCAATGAGGAGCTCGCCTTCCGCACCCTCTGCCGCAAGGCGGCTGCTTCGGCTACGCCGGGACAGCCGACTTCACGAAGCACGAGGGAGGAAGGCGTGCGCAGTCGAGCTGCCTCGGCGTTCAGCTCATCACTTGAGAAAAAGCGCGCGGGCACGCCGAGTTGGGCGGCTAAACCATGAACGGCGGGCTCGTCGGCCTTGACGTCGAGAGATGCGACGCAGGCGATGGCACCCTTGGCGAGGCCTTCGGCGGCCAGGACGCCCTCGATATTCTGGAGAAGGTCTTGGAGGCTGCCGCCGCGTTCGCACCCGACACCCAGAGCGAGCCTTCGCGGATGATAGACGAGGGCCTTTTCACTCCCCGGCACCTCGTAATCGGTAATGAGCAGGCTCAGCTCGGCATCGTCGGCAAGCGGCAGCGAGGAAAGCCAGGCAGCTTCGCCTTTGGCGCGGATTTTCTTGCCCGCCAGAAGCGAAGCGAGAAACCCCTTGAGGTGGGCGGGATTGGCCAGGGTGTGGCCCTCGGGCTCATCGAGATTGATGCCGAAACGCAGCTCGCTCGCGGTGGTGATGGCTGCGCTGCCGCCGGTGATCCCGGCGATGCGGCGCGCCAATCGTTGGCACCATGATGTCCGCCGAGCAGCGGCACGGCGGAGGATCCGTCTTCGGCGACCGCAATGACCGGGGGCTCCGCCCACTATCCGACAGTTTCGGGGCAAGATTCTTATCAAGATACCGGCAGCGCAGATGCCGATGATCGGGCGGTTTTCGTCAAACGCCCGGTGCAGCTCGCCGGCGAAATCGTCAGGCTCAATCAGTGCACCCTCAAGGCGCGACGCGAGAGTGCTGCCGAGCCGGTGGCCCGAGGCAGTGAGCACGAAGATCGCCGGGGTCATCGCCATTGTTCGCTGCCGTTATAGATACGAGGATCGTCAAGAAGATAGGGGCCGTGACCGGACGCCATGTCGTTCATAGGCGTAATGCGCTGGTCGCCCTGGGTGGCGCGCTCGACTTTGCAGGCGCGGGCAGTGAGATCGAGGTCGCAGAGCACTTTGCGCACCTTGTCGAAATGGCGGCCGATCTTGATGATGGCGGCGGCCTCGGCGTGCTGCAGTTCGGCACGAAGGCGCTCTTCGGGGAGAGGTGCCGGCACGATCTTGAGCACTTCATTGCGCGCCGCGAGCGGGCGTCCGAGCACGCTGGCGCGGGCGGTCGAGCGAGGTGACACCCGGCACGATGATGGTCTCGAAGCTGCTGCCCAGACGTTCGTACCTGAACATGAAGCTGCCATAGGGAAACGGATCGCCTTCGCACAGGAACAACACGTCGCGGCCTTGGCGGAGATGGTCGGCTATGGATTGTGCGGCGGCATCATATGCGCTGCGGGCGGCATCAAAAGTCTCTTCCATCGGTATCGAGATCGGCACCTCGCGCGCGTTCTCGGGAAGCAGCGGTGCCACGATGCGGCGGGCGAGACTTTCGCCGCCGTTCGCTGCCGGATAGGCGATGATCTTCACCTCGCTCAAAAGCCGCGCGGCCTTGAGCGTGAGCAGCTCGATGTCGCCTGGGCCGACGCCGACACCGTAGAGCTTTCCCGCTCTGTTCATGGTTTTCGGGACTGCCATTGCAGCACGGCCATGCGCGGGCGCAGTGCGCGTTTGTTCCGAGCGGAACGACATGGGCGGTATCGATGCGCAAATCTCGCCGCCGTGCGCCCGGTGACGACGGCACAGCGCCGCCTCGCCTTCCAGAGTGACAGCGTTTGCCACGAGAGCGCCCGCCGGATCGCAGCGCGCGCCATGCGGCGTCGAACACCGCATCATTGGACATCGCGCCGCCAAGAAACACGGCATGGGGGTGGGTTAATTCGCCAGCGCCTCGGGTGCCTTGCCTGTGATGATCGTGATGTCCGGCGCGCCCAACCGCCGCGCATTTTCGGAAATCATCCGGCTGCGCTGTTCATCTTGACTCGAAAGCAATCGCGCGGGCGCCGCGGACCGCCCTGATCCATTCAATTGAAATCGAGCCACATCCCGCTCCGACATCCCACAGCAAGGCATTGGCGACCGGAGAAAGAGCTGAAAGAGTGATGGCCCTCACTTCTCTCTTGGTCAGTTGTCCGTCATGAACGTACAGATCGTCCGGCAGGCCTGGAACGCGCGATAAAAGCACTGCACCGGGGCCGGCTGTGCATTCGACAGCGATGGTGCTGAGATCCGCAAACCGCTGCTGAGGCATCTCTGAAGCCTTGCAACTCGCGCACCGTTCGAGGGGGCCGCCCATTGCTCGAGAACGGTGATTGCGCTCTCGCCATAATCGCGCTCGACGAGGTGCTGCGCCACGGCGCGGACCGTCTCAGTCACCCTCGGTGAGAGCAAGGATTTTGACGCCGGGCGCTATGACGGGCTCGATAGAGTGAAATGTTTCGGCCATGGAGAGAGATCATCTCTACGTCAGGCAGCGACCAGCCCATGCGTGCGGCGGCAACAGCGAAGGGAGAAGGCGCGGGGATGATCTTGAGATCATGCTTCAAGCGCGGCGCAAGCAGAGCGCCGACGCCGTAGTTCATCGGATCGCCGGTGGCGAGAATGACGACACGCTTGTCCACCCAGTCGCGAATGCGATGGACCATCGGATCGAAGGGCGATGGCCAGTTATAGAGCGCAGCGGACAGGGGCGGCAGAAGTCCAAGCAGCCTGCCCGATCCGACGATGACATCAGCGTCAGCGATCAGAGTTCGGGCGGCGGCGGAGAGCCCATCGAAGCCGTCTTCGCCCATGCCAATGAGCGATAGAGAACAATTCATGCGGCACGCTCGGCAATGATGGCGTTGAGAGCAGCTGCGGCGAGAGCCGAACCACCGCGCCTGCCAAGCAATGTTGCGAAGGCGATGCCGCGCGGATCGGATGCGAGCTCGGCCTTGGATTCCGCGGCACCGACGAAACCTACCGGCGTCGCTATGACGGCGGACGGCAGCGGACTGCCGCGATCGATCAGGTCCAGAAGAGCGAAGAGCGCGGTCGGAGCGTTGCCGATCACAACAATCGAGCCTGCAAGGTGCGGCTTCCACAGCTCGACCGCCGCCGCGGAACGGGTGGTATTGCCGGCGATACCGATATCACGGGTGCGGCCATCATTTAGCGTGCAGATGATCTCGGTTTTGGGCGGCAGGTTGCGTTTGATGATACCGCTGCGAACCATTTCGCAATCGGTGAGGATCGGGCGATGAGCGCGCAGTGCTGCCGTAACCGCAGCGGGCAAGAGAGGATCGATGCGCAGATCGCCAATAATATCCACCATGCCGCAGGCGTCGATAATCCGCAGCGCAATCGCATGGGTTTCGGCAGGCAGGATCGACAGGTCGGCTTCGGCGCGGATTGCGGCGAATGACTGCCGATAGATCGCCTCTGGGTCGTTCAAATAATTCACGTGGATTTTACCCCGCCGAATTTCTTGGCCGAGCTTCGCAGCCCCCGAGCGTCATGCGCATGGGGGTAGGGCTGGTGATGATCATGACCGTGATCATGATTGTGATCATGGTCGTGATGGGGGTGCGCATGAGCGGGGCCGTGATGATGCAGGATGCCTTCCACATGATGATGATGGCTGCGCTGCGGCAATCCGACTTCCGCCTCGAAGCCCAGGATTTGAGTGCGGTATTTGCACAGGCCGCAGTTCATGGCGGTGTCGCCGGTAAGGATCTCGCCAACGCGCTCAACGAAGGTGTCGATCACCAGCGGATGGTCATTTAGATAGGATGCTT
>CAVYOS010000017.1:0-47235 GCA_963770205.1 uncultured Alphaproteobacteria bacterium | reverse complement strand
ACCTCGATCAGGTCGACGCCGCCGACGGCGACAAGATCGTCGGCCACGTCTTCGGCGCCCAGCGCGAGCCGGTCGTCAACAAGCTCCGCGGCGGAAGCGGCGTCGACCCCGGCCTCGTCGCCAAGCTCCTGCCGCTGCTGGCGCCGATCGTCCTGTCCTACCTCGCCAAGCAGACCGGAGCGCGCAGCACCGCGCCCGGCGGCGCGGGGGGAGGCGGGCAGATGCCAGGACTCTGTAAGCCTCCAGCCACATTCCTTGCTCGAACCAGCCGGACATGGATGTCTCTCTCCGCACATGAATGCCGTCTACGGGAATAATTCTACCGCTGCAGGGTAAATTCAGCTTTAAGCCAACAGAATTTCTGCGGGCGTTCTGCAACCCTGGGATATCTGGCCAAGCCCGGACACCCGGTGTATAAGCCCCCACCCCTGCCGGAGGGCGGGGCCCTGGAGAGAGCCGATCATGACCGTTTGGACACCCGAAAGCTGGCGCAGCCGGCCGCTTCAGCAGGTGCCCGTCTATCCCGACAGCGCTAGGCTGGCCGATATCGAGAATCGCCTGCGCGGATACCCGCCGCTCGTCTTCGCCGGGGAGGCGCGCAAGCTGAAGCGCAAGCTTGCCGCGCGTCGCGGAGGGCAAGGCCTTCCTGCTGCAGGGCGGCGACTGTGCCGAAAGCTTTGCCGAACATTCCGCCGATAACATCCGCGATTTCTTCCGGGTGTTCCTCCAAATGGCGGTCGTGCTCACATTTGCCGGCGGCCAGCCGGTGGTCAAAGTCGGGCGCATCGCCGGCCAGTTCGCCAAGCCGCGCTCCTCGGCCAGCGAGACCATCGATGGCCGAGAGTTGCCGAGTTATCGCGGCGACATCGTCAACGACATCGCCTTCACCGAAGCCGCGCGCCTGCCCGATCCCGAGCGCCAGATCATGGCCTACCGCCAGTCTGCCGCGACCCTCAATCTTCTGCGTGCCTTTGCCGGCGGTGGCTATGCCAATCTCGAGCACGTGCACCGCTGGACCTTGGGGTTCCTCGGCGATTCCCCGGCCAATGAGCGCTATCAGGCGCTCGCCGACCGCATCACTGAAGCGCTTGGCTTCATGCGCGCCTGCGGCATCAATCCCGATACCGCTCCCCAGCTGCGCTCCACGGAATTCTTCACCAGCCACGAAGCTCTTCTGCTCGGCTACGAACAGGCGATGACGCGCATCGATTCGACGAGCGGCGATTGGTATGCCACCTCGGGCCACATGCTGTGGGTTGGCGACCGCACCCGGCAGCCCGACGGAGCCCATGTCGAATATTGCCGCGGAATCAAAAATCCTGTTGGTCTGAAATGCGGCCCGAACCTTCATCCCGACGACCTTTTGAAGCTGATCGACATTCTCAATCCCGCCAATGAGCCCGGCAGGCTCACGCTCATCACCCGCTTCGGCCATGACAAGGTGGAGAGACACCTGCCCATTCTCATCCGGGCCGTGAAGCGTGAAGGCCGCCATATCGTTTGGTCCTGCGATCCGATGCATGGCAACACGATCAAGGTATCGAACGGCTACAAGACCAGGCCCTTCGACCTGATCATGACGGAAGTTCGTCGTTTCATGGATATTCATCAGGCCGAGGGCACCCACGCGGGCGGCATCCACGTCGAGATGACGGGCAAGAATGTCACCGAATGCACCGGCGGGCTCAAGGCGGTGACCGAGGCCGATCTCGAAGACCGCTATCACACCTACTGCGATCCCCGGCTGAACGCCGCCCAGGCGCTCGAACTTGCTTTCCTCGTCGCCCAGGAGATGAAGGAAGAGCAAGCGCTGCGGCCGAAAAAAGCCTCCTCCTACGACGACGAGGAAGGTTCGATCGAAGCCGCGGAATAGGTAGGGGGTATTCAAAATTCACAATAGAAAATCCTTCCGCCAGCTTGCGCTTCCGGGATGAAGGAGGGGTGGAGCGGCACCTCGCGGTGGCGCCAACGTTGGTGTTAGTAGAGATGGTGCGAGGGCGCTCCACCCCGGTGATTTTGGGAGGTCACTTTCACGTCACTCGCTTCGGGATGTTTCGAAGCCGCGCCGGCCTAGCACTCAACCCCTGGTCAACGGCAGCCAGTCCACGGCTTGCCTACAGGCACCGGCCCTTTCTCCACACTCAAAAGGCGACATCCGGACAGCGCCTCCTTCACGGAGCAGGGTGAAGAATGACTACTCTATACTAGGAATGTTGTCAAGAGGAAAATTTTCCCTCTCCCCTCGTGGGAGAGGGTAGGGTGAGGGGGTACCCCTCATCCGGCTCGATGCTGAAACGCATCTCGCCACCTTCTCCCTCACAGGGAGAAGGAAAACGGTCGCGTCATGTCGCGGCGTTTGCGGATATGACGCATGCGGGCTAAGTGCGTGATGGTACGGTGAGGGGGTACCCCTCATCCGGCTCGATGCTGAAACGCATCTCGCCACCTTCTCCCACAGGGGGAGAAGGAAGAGAAGCTGGATCAGAGGCTTTCGCCGGAATGACGATGAGGGTAAGTGCGCGAGAGGAAGGAGTGACGAAATGGAAGGCAAGCGCATATGACGTTCATTCCTGCCGTATCGGCTGAGCAGGTGCCCACTGGGAAAAATCGGTCTTGATTTGTGAATAGACGACAGGATGCTGCTTTGCAAAATTCGGCGTGCGCTTGCCGGGAACATAACCAACCGACGAAGCTAGCAGCCAGCCATTCCTGGCTGTCCAACGTCGTGGGTCTAGGCCGAGATGCTTGAAGTCCGACCGTGAAACCGATCCGCGAGCCTCGATCAAGGCGGCAATCTTTAGAGCTTTGATCTTCCAGGGCGTGAGTCGCACCGGCGCGGATGCTCCAGCGACAACATCTGGAATATAGATCGGCAGGGAATGGCGATTGGTCGGGCACCATTCATGCCACGCCGATTTGGGTGATCGTGTGTTTGGGCCGGGGAGCTTTGGCTCGATGCACGCGCGCTGCGGCAAAACACTGACAATGGTGAGGCCGATATATTGGCAAACCGCCTGGTAGCTGCTGCCGCCCGATGCAGGAACGAGGAGGGCGCGGCAATCAGGTCCTACATCACCTGCGGACTCTCCAAACGCGAGGCATTGGTTGATGACCGCAATGTTCAAAGCCAGTTTGGCTTGGATGCCGATTTGAAACCCATCCTTGGAGCGAACCAGAAGGATGTCCCATCCCTCGGTCTCGGCATAGGCTACCCATTTTCCGGCGTATTCGCGCCTGAAGGTTTCGAGAAAGGCCGAGCACAGTTCAACCTCGCTCCGATAAATTTGTCGGCGTTTGCCTCTCCCCTGCACCAGTAGCTCCGAATCAGGTCACGCACTTCTCACCTTACCATTTTGTCCCCGTCCTACAGTCGCCTCCGCGGCAAAATGAATGGGTTGGTCACAGAAATCCTTGTGGTCGTTTACGATTCTTCCTCGAGTTCAGGAAATGGGCCGCGGTATCGCTACATGGCGCCGTCCCGCCATTCGATCTTGAGTGAAGCCCGGTAGCCCTTGTTCGGCTCCAAGTGGCCGGACGGCTCAGGTGGTGTCACTGCGGGTGCGGAGCCGGCCAGACCGGGGGTTCGGCAACGCCTGGTGACACCTCAGTTCGGGGCCCGGCTCTCCGCGGAGTCGTCGGCCAGCTCGGCGCGACCAACCGCGCTGAGCCCGCTAGACCCGGTGCTTCGATGCCAGCCCAGTAACAGCCCCGGCGCATATGCAGCACGGTGCTCGACCGAGGTCACCAGCATGCATCGCTCCAGAAAGATCGGGTCGTACTGCTGCGCGGCCGCGCGGGTACCACATTTGCCTCTGCGTGGCCAACGCCGCGACCCGCTGTATAGGTGTTGCCCGCCGATATTGGAGCACGTCAGCCCTCCGGCCGCGACGAGGAGCGCCCCGAAGGGATGATGTGCCGGCGTGTTGGGTCATGGACTTCGTCTGCCAGCACAGGCGTTCGAGCATCCGCTGGGCGAACGGCAGCGCATCTGCGGCACCTTGCCAATACGCGGTCATCAGCCTCTTTCGGAAATACTGAAAAGGCAAAATCGAAGCAGCTAAGGCTTGCAAGGCAAATCCAGAACTGCGGATCGATGATCCGGAGATCGGACCGAACTAGGTGCAGCCTTCCGTAACTCAGTTCCCGCCATGAAAAGCCTAACCTCACAGTAACCTACCAAGCTCAATTCATGGCGGTAAACCAGACCTGATGGTGAGGATCGGGTCGTAAACTGAGGAGTATGCGAAATGAAGTCAATAGGATCGTTAGCTGCGATTGCAGCGATTGTCGGCGCACTGTCCATGACATCGTCGGTCATGGCAGGTGGAACCTGCAATTGGAGTAACTGCAACACTCAATACGATAAAACCAAGAAGGTTGAGATAAAGACCGTAACAGTGAATATCTTCAAAGCCGAAGTGAATTGCGGCGGTAATGAGTGTTCAGGCGGAACTGCGACTGGCCCGGCTCTTCGCTCCCGACTTCGGCATGCCACGGCTAACTCTTCCGCGACAAGCTTTGCAAGTATGGCGCAGGATACTTCAGTTGGAGTTGGTTATGGGGACGCCGACAGCAACATGGTGGTCGATCGCCACTGCGTGGCGTGACGTACTCCCATTCCAATAATATCGTGAGATACGTACAGGACCTGGGCCCAGCATAGCCGGGTCCTTTTTGCCTTTAATGAACAATATGATATTCGGTTTCGCTTCTCACTGCCGCCTCCTTGGGATGCTCATTCTCTCTCGGAGAAGTCGGTCCTATCGGTGTTAAGGTTCACGCCTCGTCCGAGTCAGCTGCGAAATACGCGCCACCCGCAATTCCACCGGGGCGACACTCAATGCGATCATCTCTGGAAGCGGCCCCGTTTCCGGCACCTATGTCGGTTAGTGCCGTCGCGAGTACTGCGACCCGAGCCCACAGGCAAAGAGATAGCGTCTTGGTGAGCATGTTACTCTCCACAAGTTGGTCTCCCTCGGGTGCCGTGCTTGAATTGCTGGTGGCTGTTGATTACGGAACTGCAATGTATGAAGCTAGTTCCGAAAAAATTTTAAATTAGGGTCGGTTCGGGCAGGGTTATGCGAGGTTAGCGAGAGCGGGCCGTTCCGGTTCATTGCGAAGTGCCGCCTCGACGAAGCTGCGATATGAAAGCTAAAGCTTGGCCGCAGATCATGACTCGTCCAAAGCCATACATTGCCAGCAGCCTCGCTGGTGAATATAGCCCGGAGCGTCACACAACCTTGCTGTTCCGCTTTTTGGCCAGCGCCTCGACCTGACGATACCGCGATTGACCAAAATCATCGGCGCGAGGTTGAATTTGTGGAGGCGGGGTCAGCTCGGCGGTCGTATTGCTGCGCAGCCGCGCGGCCACGTTTGCCTCTGCGTGGCCAACGCCGCGATCCCGCGCGTAACTGTCACGTCGTATTCGCTTTCCAATGGCAGCGATCATCGCCATCATGGCCCCATGACCGAAGTGAACCTCACCCTTGCAGAAGGCCGTGCCCTGGCAATGAAATGCCTGATGGCCAACGGCTGCGATGACAACAATGCCGCAGCCGTCGCCGACAACATGATGCTGGCCGAGCGTGACATGTGCTCTTCCCACGGCCTGTTCCGCATTCCCTGGCATGTCGCTTCGCTTCGCGCCGGCAAGGCGAACGGCAGGGCGAGGCCCCGCCTCGAAGCGCTGGCGCCCGCCGTCATCCGGCTCCACGGTGACCGCGCATTCGCCCCTGTCGGCCACCGCTTCGGCCATGCGCCCCTCATCGAGGCAGCGCGGAGCAACGGCATTGCCGCGCTGGCCTTCGTCGATATGTATCACGTGGCTGCCCTTTGGCCCGAGGTCGAGGCCCTCAGCACCGAGGGCCTCGTCGCCTTCGCATTTACCGCGTCCTTGCCCTATGTCGCGCCGGTTGGCGGCAAGAAGCCGGTCTACGGTACCAATCCGATGAGCTTCGGCTGGCCGCGGAAGGGCCGGCCACCTCTCGTTTTCGACCAGGCCTCCGCCGCCATGGCCCGCGGCGAGGTGATGATCGCCGCGCGCGACGGTCACACTCTCCCGGAGAACGTCGGCATCGATGAACACGGCAATCCTACGCGCGATCCCGAAGCCGTGCTGCGCGGTGCGCAGCTTCCTTTTGGCGGCTACAAGGGTTCTTCGCTGGCGCTGATGATCGAGCTCCTGGCAGGACCGCTCATCGGGGATTTTCTCTCAATCGAGGCCGAGCATGATGATGCCGGTGCGGGCGCGGCGCCGCATGGCGGCGAGCTGATCCTGGCGCTCGATCCCGCCCGTTTTGGCGACCCGCAGGGCTACATGGATCATGCCGAGCGGCTGTTCGATGTGATCCTCTCCATGGACGGTTCCAGGCTTCCTGGCGATCGCCGTTATCAGAACCGGCTGAAAACGAAGGAAGGAGGCTTCTACATTCCCCAAAGCCTGTACGACAGCATTAATGAGCTGATGCAGTAACTCTCAGAGTTCTTTGCACAGCCGCATCGCATCCAGCATCGCTGCGTGGATATTGCGTGCCGCCCAGGCATCGCCGATCCGGTGCAGATAGAAACTTCCTTTGGCATTGCGTTCGACTGCTTGCGGCTTCGCGGCGGCGAGCGCGTGGAGATCGGTTTCCCCTAGATTGCGCGAGAACGGTTTCAGCTCTTCATAGAGTTCGGCATTCGGCACCGTGCCGTAATCTCCCACGACCATGTCGACAACCCGCTCGCAGCATGCTCCCGAATAGCTGTTGGCCAGCACGACACCGAGCCGATTGCCCTGGCGCCTGATTGCGGTGAGCCTCGTATCCGGCGTCACCGCGATACCGGCCTTGTAGATTTCCGCCATATGGGCGCCGAGATTGGTATCGGCCATCTCGAGCCCGAGCGTTCTGTCGGGCGTGACGATCTCCACGCCGACGCCTTTCGCTGCAAGATGCTGCGCACAGGAAAGCGCCGCATGCCCGCCGCTCTCATCATAAACCAGCGCCTCGCGCACCGCCTGTACATCCTCCGACAGGGCATCCCAGACCGTCGTCGCCAATTCGCGGCCCTCGAAATGCCCCACTTCCGGCAGCCCGCCCGTGGCGGCGATCACCACGTCCGGCGCCTCCTCGAGCACGTCTTTTGCCTCCGCGAGCCGGTTGAGTTTGACCGCGACCTTGAGCCGCTCCATCTCATCGCCGAGCCAGTTGACGATGCCGATCATGTCGCGCCGCCATGTCGCCCTGGCGGCAAGCACCACTTGGCCGCCGAGCCTGCCGCTCGCTTCGAAAACCACGGTGTCATGGCCGCGGGCCGCGGCGATCCGCGCCGCCTCGAGACCTCCGGGACCGCCCCCGACCACCACCACCCGCTTGCGTTTCCCGCTGGATGGCTCGATTGCATGCGGCAGGCTAAGCTCACGGCCGGTTGCCACATTCTGGATGCATAGCGCGTCCTTGCCCATGAGAACCCGGTCGACGCAATAGCCGGCACCGACACAGGGCCTGATCTCGGCCTGGCGTCCCTCTCTCAGCTTTTTGACATGATGGGGATCGGCAATGAACGCCCGGGTCATGCCCACCATGTCGACATAGCCTTCCCTGACGGCGTGAACCGCGGTCGCGGCATCGGTGATGCGCGTTGCGTGCAGGATCGGTATGGCGACGGCGTGTTTGATGGCGCCCGCCAGCTTGAGATAGGCCGCCGAAGGAACCCACATCGTCGGCCACAGCCGGGCCTCTGCCTGATAGTCTCCCGCATGGCCGCCGACCACGCTGATGAAGTCGATGAGCCCCGATGCGGCATGGGCGCGCGCGATCTCGATGCAATCCTCCTGGGTCAGCCCGCCTTTCAGCATTTCATCCCCCGGCATCCGAATGCCGAGAAGGAAATCATCGCCTGCCGCGCGCCGGCAGCATTCCAGGATGTCCATGCCGAAGCGCATCCGGTTGGCGAGCGATCCGCCATAGTCATCGCTCCGCCGGTTCATCGCCGGCGACCAGAACTGCTCGATGAGCGTTCCCGCCTGGGTCGATATTTCGGCCCCGTCGAGACTGCCTTCGCGCGCGCGGCCGACCGCTGCGGCATAATCCTCGCGGATCCGCCTGAAATCATGCGCCTCCATCTCTGCGGGAAACGACCGGTGAATCAGCTCGCGCAGCGGCGACGGCGCGAAAGCCGGCAGCCAGTTTGCGTCGTCCCACCGTTCGCGGCGTCCGCCATGGGTAAGCTGCACCGTGCACACCGCACCATGCGCGTGCAGGCTGTCGGCCATCCGCCGGTATTGCGGCACCACCGCGTCCACCGCGCCGTTGATCTGCCCATAGTGGAACGAGTTCTCGATCGACACCGCCGTTGCGCCCCCGAATTGCACGAGGCCGACACCGCCCTTTGCCTTCTCGGTCTCATAGGCGATATAGCGTTCGGTGATATTGCCGTGAACCGCATAGCCTGGCGCATGGCTCGTCGACAGGAAACGGTTGCGGATCGTCACATGCTTCATGCGAAGCGGCGAGAACAACACGTCGAGAGAAGCCATGGCACCCTATCTTTTTTCTGCATCGCCCCGCAGTCTCCGTTATTCTGGAACGGCCAACCCAAGGTAACAAGCAGATCATGCTCAACCTCTCCTTCCACGGCGCCGCCCGCACCGTCACCGGCTCATGTTACCTTTTGGATACCGGCGCGCATCGGGTGCTCGTCGATTGCGGCATGTTCCAGGGATCGAAGACCGAAAGCGCTCTCAATTATCGTGCCTTCCCCTTCGAGCCGTCTTCCGTTGATGCCATGCTCTTGACCCACGCCCATATCGATCATTGCGGGCTCATCCCCAAACTGGTGAAACAGGGTTTCCGCAACCGAATTCATGCCACCGAAGCCACTGTCGATCTCTGTTCCATCATGCTGCCGGATTCGGGCCATGTGCAGGAAATGGAGGTTCGCCAGCTGAACGCCCGCAACGCGCGGCGTGGCCGGCCGCTCGTCGAACCGATCTATGGTGTCGCCGAGGCAGAAGCGGCGATGAAGCAGTTTGCCGCCATCGGCTACCGTACATGGTTCGAGCCGGTGCCCGGCGTGCGTGCGCGTTGCTGGAACGCCGGCCATCTGCTCGGCTCCGCCTCGATCGAGGTCGAGGTTGCGGCCGCCGGCGGGCGTGCCCCCGTGCGCATTCTGTTCTCGGGCGACATCGGTCCGGCATTCAAGCTCCTGGAGCCCGATCCCGAAGCACCGTCCGGCTTCGATTACGTGCTCTGCGAATCGACCTATGGTGCCATCGACCGGCCCGAGGCGACCGATGCCGATCGCCGCCGGCACCTGGCATCCGAGGTCACCGCAGCCGCTAGCCGAGGTGGCGTTTTGCTGATCCCCTCTTTCGCCGTCGAGCGAACCCAGGAGCTGATGGCCGATCTCACGACGCTGATCGATCAGGGCCTCGTGCCGCCGATGATGATCTTCATCGACTCGCCCCTGGCTTACCGCGCCACCCGCTTCTTCACCAAATATGCCTCCGCCCTCGACAATGGCGAAGTGCTGCTGAAAGCGCTCAAATCCGCCCATGTGCGCCTCACCGAAAATGTGGAGGATTCGAAGGCCCTGAACAGGCTCGCCGGGTTTCATGTCATCATTGCCGCGAGCGGCATGTGCGATGCCGGGCGCATCCGCCACCATCTGCGCAATCGCCTCTCTCAGCCGAATACAACCGTGCTGCTGGCAAGCTTCCAGGCCGTGGGCACGCTCGGACGGGTGCTTGCCGACGGCGCAGACCGTGTCAGGATATTCGGTGAGGATATTGCGGTGCGCGCGCACATCGGCCGGATCGACGATTATTCAGGTCACGCCGATGCGCCTGAACTTCATGCCTGGCTGAAGGCCCGCTTGCCGGTGAATCGCGGTGTCTTCCTGGTCCACGGCGAGGATCCCGGCATGGACGGTTTGACCCAGCGCATCGCCGACTTGATTCCAGCCGATCGCATATTTCGCCCCGCGCTCGACGACGGGCTCGATCTTCTCGGTGCGAAGCCGGCGCTGGTTCCAGCCGCGCCGCGCCGCCGTCTTCCCCCCTCAGCCGTCGGCCATATCGACTGGCACAATGAATTGGCGAAGCTCATTCTCGACATCAACGATGAGATCGCGCAAGCGGCGGATGAGAAAGCCCGCGGCGTGATCCTCCGCCGCCTGCGCCGTGCTTTGGAAGGGGCCGAGCCACAAACGATAGGTAATGGCCGGATTTGATCCGGCCATCTTGCTCCAGGATCAGAGCATGGGAATTACAAGGTTGCGATGATCCGGCAGAGCGCGACCATGTCGCTGTCGTAGTTTTTCGCCGCCGCCAGAACCGCGCTGCATTTCTTCGTCATGATATATTGGTCGTGCTTCGACAGATCGCGGAACGTACCGGCCATTGCAACCGGGGTAGAACCGACGGCTCCTGGAGATGTTCCGTTGTTTCCACGCCCGCCGTTGCCGCCGATGTTGACGCCGAGTGTCACACTCACCAGCCCGCCGGCCGCTAGCTTGCCCTTAACCTTGGTCTTCCCGCCGAGGGAAAGGGTGACCTTGGCGCTCTTGCCATGCTTGCCATAGGAATCCTGCCCGGCAAGGAGCAGCTTCGCATTGGCGCGAAGTTTCTTCTTATGCAGCAGCCCCACATAGACTTTCGCATTGAGGCCGCCGACCGAAGCTTTCGCCTTTGCATCGAGCCCGCCATAACCGATCGCAGCTTTGGCGCCAACCCCGCTGTTTGCGCCAAGCGAGCCCAGCGTTCCGCCGACAACACCGCCGATATCGATGCCTCCGGCACTTGACTGTGCCGTGTAGCTCATGGCTGAAAATATGAAAGCGGCTGCAGCTGCCAGGTAACGAATATGGGTCGTATTCATTGCGAGTCTCCTGCATCGAGTACCCCCATCGTATGACGCGCGGTGACTGCCGCCAGTTCCTGGAACTTGAGCTCATAGTTACGTTAAAGGGCACTGCACAAGAATTAACGCGGGTCACAAATCCGCGCTGCGATTCCTGTTCATGAGATTTCCGATAAGGATCAGTGCCGCCCCGATCAGCAGGAAGATTGTCAGCGGTTCGCCGTAAAGCGCATAGCCCATGAGCGCGGTAAGCGGTACCCGCACGAAATCCAATGGTGCCACCACCGTTGCATCCACCGCGGCCGTCGCCTGCGTGAGGCAATAATGGCCAGCCGAGCCGACGAGGCCGAGGAGGGCTATGAAGGGATAGAGATTGGTCGACGGCCACACCCAGCGAAACGAGCTGCCCGGTATGAGCATGACGGCGATGATGAGCACTGCCGACAGCGCGGCTTGTGTCCAGAACATATAGGCAAGGATCGTTGGCACGCTTTCGCTCCCTGTCAGTTTCTTGACGAGGATAACCGAGATGCTGAAGCCGATAGCCGCACCCAAGGCGGCGAGCGAGCCGAGATTGATGGCGTTCACCCCTGGTCTGAGTATGAGCAGCACGCCGGCAAATCCCACCGCGATCGCCAATAGCCTCCGCTTCGTGAGCCTTTCCCCGAGCACCGCTGCGGCAAGAAGCGCGACCCAGATCGGCATTGTGAATTCGATCGACACGACCTCCGCCAGCGGAATGAGCGCCACCGCGGCGAACCAGAAGTATTGGGCCGCGAAGTGAGCAATGTTTCGGATAAGATGTATGCCCGCCTTTTGCGTCACCAGCAGGCGCCCGCCCGACCGCAGCACGAAAGGCGTGATCGCGATCGCGGCCATGAAGCTTCTCAGCGTCATGATTTCCAGAACCGGCAGCTCGCGCGACAGCTCCCGCCCGGCGAGCGTCATGCTGAGGGTACAGCAGATCCAGAGCGCCATCCACAAGCTGGCCCGGGTGAAGTTCGACATGAGCGGCAGGGTTCCTTGCGTGCCGCAAGACTAGCGAGATTCCCTGAACCCCAGCAGCGCTTTAGCATCATGTTTGCCATGCTTTTGCCCGCAGTCTTGACGGAACCGCGGCACTTCGCCATTGTGCCCGCCGCCATGACCGCCACCGCAATCATCGCAGCCGCCATTTGCAGCTGCATTATTATCAGCTAGCACCTCGACAGCTGGCAGGCGGCCGCTTTCCCTCATCCCTAAGCGAACCCCCGGCCGGCGAGGCCTGGGACCCCGATGAGTTTGAAGCTCTATAACACCCTGACCCGCCGCAAGGAGGACTTCGCGCCTGAAGATCCCGCCAACGTGCGCCTCTATGTCTGCGGTCCGACCGTTTACGACTTCGCCCATATCGGCAATGCAAGGCCGGTCATCGTCTTCGACGTTCTCTTTCGCCTGCTGCGCAAAATCTATGGCGAAAATCACGTCACCTATGTCCGCAACGTCACCGATGTCGACGACAAGATCAACGCCCGTGCGGCCGAAGAGAGGGTCTCGATCCGCGAGCTTACCGAGACGACGCTGAAGCAGTTCCACGAGGATATTTCCGCGCTCGGCGTGCTTGCGCCCACCTTTGAGCCGCGTGCCACCGAGTTCGTGCCCGAAATGATCGCGCTCATTGAGCGGCTCATCGCTTCCGGCCATGCCTATGTTGCCGAAGGCCATGTGCTGTTCCATGTTCCGAGCATGCCGGACTACGGGCAGCTGTCGGGCCGTTCGCTCGACGATATGATCGCCGGGGCCCGCGTCGAGGTGGCGCCGTACAAAAAGGATCCCATGGATTTCGTGCTGTGGAAACCATCGGCGCCTGATCTGCCGGGATGGGACAGTCCGTGGGGCAGAGGCCGCCCCGGCTGGCACATCGAATGTTCGGCGATGAGCTGGAAATTTCTGGGGGAAACCTTCGACATTCATGGCGGCGGCATCGACCTCGTCTTTCCTCACCACGAGAACGAGCTGGCCCAGAGCCGCTGCGCCTTTTCCACGCCCGCCATGGCGCGCCTGTGGATGCACAATGGCTTTCTCCAGGTCGAAGGCCGCAAGATGTCCAAGAGCGAGGGCAATTTCATCACCATCCGCGAGCTCTTGAACGATTGGCCGGGCGAGGTGCTGCGCTTCAACATGTTGCGCAGCCATTATCGGCAGCCGATGGACTGGACCATTCGCGGTCTTGATGAATCCCTCGCCATTCTGAAAAACTTTTACGCACTCGCACCCGCCGGGAAGACGAAGCCCGCCCTCGACGCCGAGATTGAGAATGCCCTCAGCGACGATCTCAACACGCCCGCAGCCATCAATCGCCTTCATGAGCTGGAGAAAGCCGGCGATACGGCGGGTCTCATCGGCAGCTTGGCCGCGCTTGGTTTCGAAGGCGACCTCGCCGACCCGCGCGTCGGCCGTTTCGATGCCCGCGCCATCGAGGACGCGATCGCTGCCCGCAACGCCGCGCGCGCGGCAAGGAATTGGCAGGAGAGCGACCGCCTCCGCGACGAACTCCTGGCCCTCGGCGTCGTGCTGAAGGATACCAAGGACGGCACCACCTGGGAGGTGAAGCGGTGACGGCGAAGGCATACGATCATCCCTCTCCCCCTGTGGGAGAGGGTGGCAGCGCGGCAGCGCTGCCGGGTGAGGGGTCTGAGGCGATTGCTACCCCTCATCCGTCTCGCCGCAAAGGCGGCCGCCACCTTCTCCCTCAAGGGGAGAAGGAAATCGATATCATCGCTCTCCCCCTGTGGAGAGGGTGGCAGCGCGGCAGCGCTGCCGGGTGAGGGGTCCTTAAGCCGGAGTAGAGCTCGTGCAATGCGTCGCGAGCCTATCGAGGCTGAGAAAAAGCTTTGGTATGCACTGCGCAACCGACGGTTCGGCAAATGGAAATTTCGCCGTCAAGTGCCCGTGGGTCGATATATCGCCGACTTTCTGTGTTGCGAAAAGTGGCTGATCATCGAAGTTGATGGGGGCCAGCACAACGAAAGAGACAGCGATTCCATTAGGGATGCTTGGTTCAGGTCGCAAGGCTACATGACACTCAGGTATTGGAATACGGATGTTCTGGAGAATCTCGCCGGCGTATTAAGTCACATCGAATGTGCGATTGCGACCCCTCATCCGTCGCGCCGCAAAGGCGGCTCGCCACCTTCTCCCTCAAGGGGAGAAGGAAGAGGAGATCCTGGAGAAAACACCAATGCCTGAGCCTCGGAACAAGAGATCCTGGCACAAGAGCCTGCCGTTCCCCCGGCATTGGCTCGCCTACATCGTCCTCAAGCTTGCGGTGCTCGTGCTCGCGGCCATTCTCGTTCTCCGTTTCATGGGCAAGCTCTGATGATCCGCGAACGCATCTACCTCTTCGACACCACCTTGCGCGACGGCCAGCAGACGCCGGGCGTCGACTATTCGCTGGAGGAGAAGCTCATCATCGCCCGCATGCTCGATTCACTCGGGCTCGATTATATCGAGGGCGGCTATCCCGGCGCCAATCCGACCGACTCCGCCCTTTTCGCCCAAGACCGCAAGCTCGCCGCCACCTTCACCGCCTTTGGCATGGTGAAGCGCATCGGCCGCTCGCTGGCCAACGACGCCGGGCTTCAGGCCCTGCTCGAAGCCGTGGCCCCCGCCATCTGCTTCGTCGCCAAATCCTGGGATTACCACGTGCGTGTCGCGCTCGAGGCGTCGAACGATGACAATCTCGATGCCATCCGCCAGTCGGTCGCCGCCGCGCGCGCCAAGGGCAAGGAGGCGCTGCTCGACTGCGAACATTTCTTCGACGGCTATCGCGCCAATCCGGCCTACGCGCTTGCCTGCGCGCGCACCGCCTATGAGGAGGGCGCCCGCTGGATCGTGCTCTGCGACACCAATGGCGGCACGCTGCCCCATGAGGTCGATGCGGTCGTGCGCAAAGTCGCGGAGACCGTTCCCGGCACGCATCTCGGCATCCATGCGCATGACGACACCGGCAATGCGGTTGCCAACTCGCTCGCCGCCATCCTTGCCGGCGCGAGGCACGTGCAGGGCACGCTGAACGGCATCGGCGAGCGCTGCGGCAATGCCAATCTCGTGTCGATCATTCCCACGCTGAAGCTCAAGCCTGCCTTTGCCGCCCGTTTCGACATCGCCGTCACCGACGCTCAGCTGCAGACGCTCGCCAATGTTTCCCACACATTCGATGAGCTGCTCAACCGCCGTCCCGATGCCCAGGCTCCCTACGTCGGCCAGAGCGCCTTCGCCACCAAGGCCGGCATTCACGCCTCCGCCATCCTCAAGGAGCCGGAGACCTATGAGCACGTGTCGCCGGAAACTGTCGGCAATCGCCGCCGCCTGCTCGTCTCCGACCAGGCAGGCCGTTCCAACCTTGCAACCGAGCTCGCCCGCATCGGCATCG
The DNA here is from genome assembly GCA_963770205.1 of uncultured Alphaproteobacteria bacterium. GTDB lineage: Bacteria > Pseudomonadota > Alphaproteobacteria > Rhizobiales > Aestuariivirgaceae > DATBLQ01. The sequence continues at coordinate 31,980 of CAVYOS010000017.1, read as the reverse complement.
ATGTCGGCAAGAACGACCAGCGGCTCGACACGCTCCTGCGCGAGGTCAAGGAGCGCGAGGCGCAAGGCTACGCCTATGAGGGAGCCGATGCCTCCTTCGAGCTTCTCGCCCGCCGCGTCTTCGGCAGCGTGCCGCGTTATTTCGACGTCAAAAGCTACCGGGTGATGGTGGAGCAGCGCCACAACGCGTTGGGCGAACTCGTGACCGTCTCCGAGGCCGTGGTGAAGGTGGCGGTGGATGGCGAAAGCATCTTGTCGGCGGGCGAAGGCAATGGCCCGATCAATGCGCTGGACGTCGCGCTGCGCAAGGATCTCGGCAAATATCAGGGCTTCATCGCCGATCTCGAACTCGTCGACTACAAGGTCCGCATCCTCAACGGCGGCACGGGTGCCACCACGCGCGTGCTTATCGAAAGTCGCGACGGCAGCGGCAATCACTGGTTTACCGTCGGCGTCTCGCCGAACATCGTCGATGCTTCCTTTCAGGCCTTGAGCGACTCGATCGTCTACAAGCTCATTCGCAGCCGCGCTCCGGCGCCGTGAATTTCTGAATGCGCCGAATTATCTGGCCATCGCGCCGAATCGGGCGCAAAAATCCCCTGCGGAAATTCAGTACGAGGAGGAGTATCATCTTATGAACACCGATCCGCGCCGAGGCCTACCCAGCGCGACCGAGCGGCGCCGAACGAATGTTCGCTGGGGCGAGGATGCAGAAGCACAGACCGTTCAGGGCGAAGGCGGCACCCCGGCAGCCGACCAGGCGATGAAGGACAGCCACCAGGTCAAACCGCGCCGGCTTCACACCTAGCCACGCCTCAAAAAGCATAACCGCTTTTTTCAGAATTCCCTGATCAGCTGACCATGGCAGTGGATGTGGCCATTGGCGTGCAGATGCCAGCTTCCGATGCAGTCCCGGTAGCCATAGGGTGTCGGAACATGGCCTGGAATGATGCCGAGCTCCCTATAGCTGAAGCCCGAATTGAAGTTCCTCCTCTTCTTCCCATTCTTCTCCGATGTCTTGCTGGCCACCTGAACCAGGTCGGGAACTTGCCCCGGAGCAATGGTCTCCTGGACTGTTCGCGGATGCGGAATTGCCGCGAAAGTTGATGCTGTTCCAAGGCAGGTTCCCAAAACCGCCATGGCAGCCAAGGTGCAGAATTTCATGAAGAGCCTCCAATCATGCATGTGATGCCATAGATGCGAGAATGTCCGAGAAAAAAGCTGAACTTGCCATAAAGGTTCCAGCTCGATTTCATTCCGCACGGCTTCGGAGAATTTAGATGATCGTTACAAGGTGCCTGCCATGCGCTTTGCGAATGTCGCGATGCTTTGCCTTGCCTGCCCGACCCGTTACAAGCTGCCGCCATGGCCATGGCTGAACGCAAGCACCCTCATGCACTATCCGAGCCTTCGCGGGGCGTGATCTTCCTCCTGATCGCCCATCTGATCTGGGGCGCGATGGCCTATTACCTGAAGCAGCTTGACCATATTTCGCCTGCCGAGATCGCCGTGCACCGCGGCCTGTGGTCCTTGCCGTTTGCCGGCGGAATGCTGGTCCTGCTCAATAATTCCCCCGAAGCGCTCGCAGCGCTGCGCAGCCCGCGCACTCTCGCCATTCTCGCCTTCTGTTCTGCCCTCATCGTTTTCAATTGGGCCATTTATGTCTGGGCGATCCAGGTCGGCCGCACCGCCGAGGCGGCGCTTGGCTATTACGTCAATCCGCTGATGAACGTGATCGTCGGCTATCTCTTTCTGCATGAACGCTTCACCCGCATCCAAGGTCTGGCCCTTGTGATAGTCGCCTCGGCCGTCGTAGTCCAAACCGTCGCTGTCGGCGCCTTTCCCTGGCTCGGACTTTCGCTCGCCGCCACCTTCTGCCTTTACGGCTATCTCCGCAAAATGGTTCCCGTGACTTCGGTCGCAAGCTTCTTCATCGAGATTCTCGTAATGACGCCTTTCGCGCTGTTTTATCTCGCCTGGACCATGGCGCGCGGCAGCTCGGCGTTCCTTTCGTCCACCGGCGACACTCTGCTCCTGATCGGCCTCGGTTTCTTCACCGCCTCGACTCTGATGCTCTTCGGTGCCGGCGTGAAGCGCGTGCGCTATTCGACCGTCGGCCTTTTGCAATATATCTCGCCCTCGATCGTGTTCCTGATCGCCGTTTTCATTTTCCACGAGCCGATGAACCCGCTGCGCTGGCTGTCCTTCGTGCTGATCTGGCTCGGCCTTGCGATCTTTTCCTTTGCCACATTGCGCGAGGATCGCCTGCGGCGCGCTACATCTGTTGCCGAACCGGTTTGAGCGGAACGGGCCGCGGCTCTTCCTTGCGGATGCGGTCGAGAAAGCGCTTGACCGCATCTTCGACGCGTGTCGCCACGTCGACCTTGAGCTCGAGTCCCGGCCGGATGAAATACTCGCTGCGCATGTGATCAAGAAGCGTGAGCAGCGGCTGCCAATAATGTTCGATGTTGCACAGGATGATCGGCTTGTTGTGGCGGTCGAGCTGCGCCCAAGTGCTCATCTCGGCAAGCTCTTCCAGAGTGCCCATTCCCCCCGGCAGCACGATGAAGCCGTCGGCGCGCTCGAACATCGTCATCTTGCGCTCGTGCATGGTCGCTGTGACGACGAGCTCATTGGCTTCGGTATACATCCGCTCCTTTGCCGACAGGAATTCCGGGATGATGCCGATCACCTTGCCGCCATGGGCTTGCACCGAGCGGGCGACTTCGCCCATGAGCCCATTGCTTCCCCCGCCATAGACCAGGCCTATGCCGTTTTCGGCGATGATCCTGCCAAGCTCCCGCGCAGCTTCGCCATAGGCGGGGTTTCGGCCGAGGCCCGATCCGCAAAAGACGCAAACATTCGGCTGAAACTTCATAAATCCCGTCCTTTTCTGGATATTTTCGAGTATTTTGGCAGGTTCCGAGGTAGTTTATCATGGTCGAAGCGCGCCGAACCCTTTATGTAGCAGATGTAAATGACAAATTTGCCGATTCGGTTGCGTAGGCCTATTCTACCGAATTCTGTAGTAATTCGCTTGAGGCACTTTCGTCATACCAATAGCTGGAACATGACATGTACAATCCTCTGGTGATTTTCACGGGTGCTGCCCTCGCAACTCTTGTGACCTTGATGGGCGTGACCTACGAGAAATGGTCACCGCGCCTGTCGGCCAAGACCGGGCTTGCCGAACATGCTGCAGCACTTCCAGCACGCGCCCCGCAAACGCCCGCCCAATCCCCACCGGTCGATGAGCCCCCGACCGAACTGGCCTCTATTATTCCCCAGGAGGTAGCCCCAAGCGGGAACGCTCAGGAAACGCCGCTCGCGAAGCCTGATCCGGCGGTACCGGCACCCGACACCGCCGCTGCCCAGCCCGAGGCTCCGGCGGATGATTCCAAGCCGAGCTTCGACACCGTCCGCATCGAGCGCGATGGCTCGGCCGTCATCGCCGGGCGCGGTCTGCCCGAGAGCCATGTCACCGTAATGCTCGATGGCGAGCCATTGGGCTCGGCCAAATCCGATACTGGCGGCGCCTGGGTGTTTGTACCTGAGGAGCCGGTGCCTCCCGGTGATCATCAACTCACCCTGCGCATGCTGGCGGACGGTGCCACGGCAATTTATTCCGATCAGTCGGTCGCCCTGCAGGTGCCGGATCGGGCCATGGGCGAACCGCTCGTCGTGATCAGCGGTCCCAATCAGCCTTCGCGCATCATACAGAAGCCCGAAGCCGCGCAGGCGCAAGGCGAAGAGCCCGCCGCTCCCGCCGAACTCGAAGTGGCAGCGGCCGCTTCATCGGAAGATCAGAAGCAGGATGCCCGCCGCCCGGACAGCGGCTCGATGGCGCTCACGCTCTCCACCGTCGACTACAATGATGCAGGCGACATCATCTTTTCCGGCACCGGCAGGTCTGATTCGAGAATACGTCTCTATGTCGATAATGCATCCGTGGGCGATGCTGCCGTTGCTCGTGACGGCACATGGACCTTTGCCGGCAAGGAGCAGATCAGGCCCGGCACCCACACATTGCGCGTCGACCAGCTTAATGCCGAGGGCAAAGTTGCCCAGCGGATCGAGCTTCCCTTCATGCGCGCCAAGCCGCAGCAGGTCGCAGCTCTCAATGAGTTCGGTGCAGGCGAAGACCGAGCCGTCCGGCAACGAGCCCACGGCTCAAGAAACACTTGCGGAGCAAACGCTGCCCGCTGCTGCCGTTCCGGTTCCCGACCCATCTGCTGCGCCTTTGGCCGAAGCTGAGGCGGGCACGCCGAGTGCTGAAGTCTCTGCAGCACCGGGCGAGCCGCCGGCGCCCGAGCCCTCCGCCATGGAGGAAACCCATGGCACCGAAATGGCTGCCGCAGATACCACATCCGTCGATGACGGCATTGCGAAAGAGCCCTCCGCCTCGGCTGACGCGGCCGAAACGGCACCTGCCATCGTGATCCCGCGCCAAGGGCAAGATCGTCATTCAGCCGGGCAACAGCCTGTGGCGCATCTCCCGCGTCATCTATGGCCGGGGCATCGAATACACCGTCATCTATGAGGCCAACAAGGACTCATATCCGCAATCCGGATCTCATCTATCCCGGCCAGATCTTTGCGACCCCGGGAGCGGAGCCGCCGCAGGCGATAGATCCGGCCAAGCAGACGCCCTTGGCAACGTCGTCGAGCCCCACATCTCAGCAGAATAGTCCTGAACTCTTAAGCCACGTGGTCGCGCACCCGTAGCCGCCCCGGGTTTTCGGCTGCAGGGAAATGAAACGATTGAGCATTCAGCCCGGGGCCGCGCAGCGCGGCAGCGGCGAGCAAATTGCGACTCTAAAGGCGGTGCTTCCATACCTTGGCCAGCCGGCCGTCTCGATCTCAAGCTCCGGGTCGTGCTCGCGCTCCTTTGCCTCGTCCTTGCCAAGGTCATCACCGTCCTGACGCCGTTTGCTTTCAAATATGCGGTCGATGCGCTGACCGGCGCCGCAGCCGAAGGAAAGCGCCGAGGCAGCGGCCGTGCTCTGCTCCTTGCCGGACCCTTTGCCATGGTCGCCGCCTATGGCGTCGGGCGCATCATGATGGTCGTCTTCGCTCAGCTTCGCGATGCGCTGTTCGCCCGGTCGGCCAAAGTGCCGTTCGCGCCGCTCGCCATCCAAACCTTCCGCCATCTCGCACGCGCTGTCGCTGCGGTTTCATCTCGAACGGCGCACGGGCGGCCTGTCGCGCATCATCGAACGCGGCACCAAGGGCATCGACACGATCCTGCGCTATTCTCTGTTCAACACCTTTCCCGACCGATCATCGAGATCGTCTTCGTCGCCGGCATTCTGTGGTGGAATTTCGGCTGGATATATGCGCTGATCATATGTGCTGACCATTCGTCTCCTATACCGGCTTCACCTATTGGGCGACCGAATGGCGCATCAATCTGCGCCGCGTCATGAACGATGCCGATACCGACGCCAATACCAAGGCGATCGACAGCCTTTTGAATTTCGAGACCGTCAAATATTTCGGCAATGAGGAGCACGAGGCGCACGCGTTTCGACCGCTCCCTGGAACGTTACGAGAAGGCTGCCGTGAAGACCTGGATTTCTCTCGCGATCCTTAATGCCGGCCAGGCCATCGCATTTTCGCATCGGGCCTCGGCTTGATCATGATCATGGCTGCGGTCGACGTCACCAATGGGCGCGCGACGCGTCGGCGATTTCGTCATGGTCAACGCGCTCGATGATCCAGCTCTACATGCCGCTCAACTTTCTTGGCTCCGTTTATCGCGACATCAAGCAGGGCCTCATCGATATCGAGCATATGTTCGCCTGCTGGGCGTCGATCCCGAGATCAGGGATGCTCCTGACGCCGCGTGCTCCTGGGTCGTACGCAACGGCGAGATTGTTTTCGATGGCGTCGAGTTTCGCCTATGATCGCCGCCGACCGATCATCACGATCTCTCCCTTGACCATACCGCCGGGAAAGACGGTCGCGATCGTCGGGTCCTCCGGCGCCGGCAAGTCCACGATCTCGCGGCTCCTGTATCGCTTTTATGAGCGACCGCGCGGGCGGATCCATGATCGATGGCCAGGATATTGCATAGGTGACCCAGAACTCGCTGCGCGCCGCTGTGGGCATGGTTCCCGCAGGATACCGTTCTGTTCAACGACACCATCCGTTACAACATCCGCTACGGCCGGCCCGATGCCAGCGACGAGGAGGTGTTATGAGGCAGCGAAGCTCGCGCATATCCATGAGTTCGTGATGAGCCTCCCCATGGCTATCAGACACATGGTGGGCGAGCGCGGGCTGAAGCTGTCCGGCGGCGAGAAGCAGCGCGTCTCGATCGCCCGCACGATCCTGAAAGGTCCCCCGATCCTCATTCTCGACGAAGCCACATCCGCTCTCGACAGCCGTACCGAGCAGGATATTCAGAAAGCGTTGAGGCAGGTTTCCCAGCAACCGGACCACCATCGTCATCGCCCACCGCCTCTCGACCGTCATCGATGCCGATGAGATCATCGTTCTGGAGGCGGGCCGCATCGCCGAGCGCGGGCAGCACGAAGACCTTCTGAATAAAAAGGGCATCTACCACGCCATGTGGACGCGACAGCGCGAAGCCGATGAAGCCAGGCGCAAGCTCGCGGAAAATCTCGGCGATTGGCATGAAGTGCGGAAGCCGACGCCTGCCGAACCAGTCGAGGCGTAGTAGCCAGGTGCCGTCATGCGCGGACTTGATCCGCGCACGCCTCCGAATTGACCTCAGCGGGAAAATGTCGTCTGCTGGTCCTGATCCGGTCCGCGCGCAGGTAGGGGGCGCCGGTTCGGTACGCAAGAACATTTCGGAGGAAACATGCGCGCAATTACTCTTTGCCATCCTGCTTGCGCTCGCGCCGTCCCTGGCGCAGCGCCCAGACCTATCCCGACCGCACCATCACCATGGTCGTGCCCTTTGCCGCCGGCGGGCCCACCGACACCGTGGCACGCCTCGTCGGCCGAAGCCATGAGCAAGGATCTCGGCCAGCAGGTCATCGTCGAAAATGTCGGCGGCGCCGGCGGCACGCTGGGCGCCGCCCGCGTCGCCAAGGCCGAGCCCGACGGCTACACGCTGCTTCTCCATCACATCGGCATGGCGACCTCCGCCACGCTCTATCGCAAGCTGCCCTTCAATGCCGCTCGAGGGCTTCGAATACATCGGCCTCGTCACCGATGTGCCCATGGTGATCGTGGCGCGCAAGGATTTCGAGCCCACCGACCTCAAAGCAGCTGATCGAATATGTCAAGGCCAACAAGGACAAGGTCACCTATGCCAATGCCGGCATCGGCGCGGCCTCGCATCTTTGCGGCATGCTGTTCATGAGCAGCATCGAAACCCAGCTCACCACCGTCCCCTACAAGGGCACCGGTCCGGCGATGACCGATCTCATCGGCGGCCAGGTCGATTTCATGTGCGACCAGTCGACCAACACCACCAACCAGATCAAGGCCGGCGAGATCAAGGCTTATGCCACGACCACCAAGGAGCGGCTGACCAATCTGCCGGACATTCCGACGGCGGCCGAAGCCGGCCTCCCGGGCATGGAAGTCAGCGATCTGGCACGGGCTCTATGCGCCCAAGGGCACGCCCGAAAGAGGTGATCGACCGGCTCTCGGCCAGTCGCTCAGAAGGCGCTCAAGGACGAGACCGTCGTCAACCGGCTTCGCCGAGCTCGGCACCGCGCCGGTTCCCGAGGATCAGGCGACGCCCGAGGCGCTCAAGCAAAGCTCGACGAGCGAGATCGAGCGCTGGAAGCCGATCATCACGGCCGCCGGGCAGTTCGCCGACTGAGCCGTCCTGTGCAGGCGCCGGCTCGCTCTGGCGCCTGCGACCGGGTGTACTGATGGAACAGTTGAACCGCCGCGACGCTGCATCAGGCGCGATCTTCGTCGTCATCGGCGCGGCCTTTGCCTTGGCTCACGCTCTGCTCGAGATCGGCACGGCCTTTCGCATGGGCCCCGGCTATTTTCCGCTGCGTTCTCGTCCATGATGCTCATGGCTGCTGGGGCTCGTCATCATCGCGCACGCTCCTTCACCGGCGCGCAGCGAGCCGCTTGACGGCGGTTCCCTGGCGCGGCCTATCGCTGATGCTGGCCGCGCCGGTGATTTTCGGCCTGACCGTGCGCAGGCTCGGCCTCGCTTCCGGCCATCGCTGCTGACCGTCGCTGCTCGTCGGTCTTTGCCAGCCGGCGCGCCAACGTCTCGCCTCGCCGTCGTGCTTGGCCCTCGGCCTCACGCTCTTCTGCGTCGGCGTGTTCAGTTACGGTCTGGGCCTGCCGCTGCCGCTCGTTGGCCCCTGGCTGCGGTTCTGAGCGGCAGGCGATGGACCATTATCAGCCAATCTCGCCCTCGGCTTCGCCACCGCGTTCGAGCCGGTCAATATCCTCTATTGCTTCCTCGGCGTTCTCCTCGGCACGCTGATCGGCGTTCTTCCCGGCATCGGGCCGACGGCGACCATCGCCATGCTGCTGCCGATCACCTTCGCGCTGTCGCCGGCGACCTCGCTCATCATGCTCGCCGGCATCTATTACGGCGCGCAATATGGCGGCTCGACCACCGCCATCCTGATCAACCTGCCGGGCGAATCCTCCTCCGCCGTCACCGCCATCGACGGCTATCAGATGGCGCGCCAGGGCAGGGCAGGTCCGGCGCTCGCAACCGCCGCGCTTGGCTCGTTTTTCGCCGGCACCGTGGCGACCGATCCTCATTGCCCTCTTCGCGCCGCCGCTGACGCGGATGGCGCTCAATTCGGCCCGGCCGAATATTTCTCGCTCATGGTCCTGGGCCTCGTCACCTCGGTCGCGCTTGCCCATGGCTCGGTCCTGAAGGCGCTCGCCATGATCGTGCTCGGCCTGCTCCTCGGCCTCGTCGGCACCGACATCTATACCGGCACGCCGCGCTTCACCTTCGGCCTTCTCGAGCTTGCCGACGGCCTCAATTTCGTCGCCGTGGCGGTCGGCGTCTTCGGCATCGCCGAGATCCTGCGCAACCTCGAAAACGAGACCGACCGCGATGTGGTGATCAAGAATGTGACCGACCTGATGCCGAGCCGCGACGATCTCGAAGGCCATCGCGGCGCCGGTCCTGCGCGGCACCGCGCTCGGCTCGGTTCTCGGCATTCTGCCCGGCGGCGGCGCCATGCTCTCGTCCTTCGCCGCCTATTCCGTCGAGAAGCGCATTTCGCGCAACCCGCAGCGCTTCGGCAAGGGCGCCATCGAGGGCGTCGCCGCGCCGGAATCCGCCAACAACGCCGGCGCGCAGACCTCCTTCATTCCCATGCTGACCCTCGGCATTCCGGCCAATCCGGTCATGGCGCTGATGATCGGCGCCATGATCATTCAGGGCATCACCCCGGGACCCAATGTGGCGACCGATGAGCCCGCGCTGTTCTGGGGCGTCATCGCCTCGATGTGGGTCGGCAATCTGATGCTGGTGCTGCTGAATCTGCCGCTGATCGGCCTGTGGGTGCGGCTGCTCACCATTCCCTATTACGTGCTGTTCCCCGCCATCATCGCCTTCTGCGCCATCGGCGTCTACAGCGTCAACGGCAACGCCTTCGATCTCTTCACGGTCGCCCTGTTCGGCGCTGCTCGGCTATGTGCTGATCAAGCTCGGCTGCGAGCCCGCGCCGCTGCTTCTCGGCTTCGTCCTGGGCCCGATGCTGGAGGAGAACCTGCGCCGCGCCATGATCATCTCGCGCGGCGATCCGTCGGTCTTCCTGACCCGGCCGCTCAGCGCGGGGCTGGTGATTGCCGCCGTGCTGGTGCTCATCGTCGTACTCGATGCCCGCCATCGCCAAGAAGCGCGAGGAAGTTTTCATCGACGAGGCGTGACGCAGGAAAAATAGGACCCTTGATCCGCGTATCTTTTCCCCATAAAGCGAGCTGATGCTCAAATCCATCTACTCAGTTCTCACCCCGGTCCATCGCGAAGGCTACCGCTTTGTCGCGATTTTTTTGGCAGTGGCTCTCCTGCTGTTCATCACCGGCTTCGAGGCACTTGGACTGGCAGCCCTCGTTCTCACCCTTTGGTGCGCCTATTTTTTCAGGGACCCCGAGCGCGCGACGCCGGTTCGCGACGGGCTGGTCATCTCCCCCGCCGATGGCCGCATCAGCGCCATCGAGACAGTCACTCCGCCACCCGAGCTCGCTCTCGGCAATGGCCCCTGCCAGCGTATCTCGGTTTTCATGAATGTCTTCGACGTGCATGTAAATCGCGCGCCCGTCGACGGCAGGATCGTCCGCATCGTTTATGTGCCCGGCAAATTCGTGAATGCCGATCTGGACAAGGCTAGCGAAAACAATGAACGCCAAGCCTTCACCATCGAGACTGGCGCCGGGCGCCGCATCGGCGTTGTGCAGATTGCCGGCCTGGTCGCCCGCCGGATCGTCAGATTTGTGGAGGAGGGCAGCGAGGTCGAGGCCGGCCAGCGCGTCGGCCTCATTCGTTTCGGCAGCCGTGTTGACATTTACCTTCCGGAGGGTCACATGCCGTTTGTTGCAATCGGCCAGCGTGCGATCGCAGGAGAGACTGTTCTGGCCGATCTGACCGCTCTGGAGGGGCTAAGAGCCTGCCGCCGATCGTAAAAAGGAACACGCCATGAGTATTCCTGATCTCGAACCCGCCTCCGGCGACGGCGATCCCGACCGTCTGCCCCGCTTCAAGAGCATCCCCGTGCGCGTTCTTCTGCCCAATCTCATCACGCTGCTTGCCTTGTGCAGCGGTGTCACCGCGATCAGGCTCGGCATCGAAGGCCGTTACGAGCTGGCGGTGGGCTGCGTCATTCTCGCCATCGCGCTCGACGCGGTCGACGGCCGGCTTGCCCGCATGCTCGAAGGATCGAGCCGGTTTCGGCGCCGAGCTTGATTCGCTCGCCGATTTCGTGAATTTCGGCGTCGCTCCGGCGGTGCTCATTCATCTTTGGTCGTTGCACGCCCTGCGCAATCTGGGCTGGATCGTGGCCCTCGCACTCGCGGTGTGCTGCGCGCTGCGGCTCGCCCGTTTTAACGTCGCCATCGACGATCCCGACAAGCCTGCCTGGATGATGAATTTTTTCAGCGGTATTCCAGCCCCCGCCGGCGCCGGCCTCGCCATGCTGCCCATGTATCTGGGGTTCCTCGGCATCGCGCCGAGCGGCGAGTTCACTGCCAAATTCATCCTTCCCTATACTGCCGCTATTGCCGTCATGATGATCAGCCGCGTTCCGACCTATTCCGGCAAGACGATCGGCCAGCGCGTCAATCGCGAGCTGGTATTGCCGATCCTCGGCATCGCGGCATTCACCGTCGCGCTGCTCATTGCCTTCACCTGGGAGGTTCTGACCTTTTTCGCTCTCCTCTACTTGGTTCTCCTTCCCTTCGGCATCAGGAGCTATTACCGGCAGAAGCATGCCTATCGCGAACGCATTGCGGTCGATGCCGTGGAAAAACAGCACCGCGATGCTTGAGGCCCGCTTGCTGCGCGCATTGATTGTTGTCCGCCCCAGGGCTAGACTGGATCCCGTGGGTTGTGGGGGGAATCTCAGCAAGGGGAAAATAATGCGAAAATTTCTGTTATGCGTCGGCTTGACCTTCACACTGGCCTTCGTGGGTCCTGCCGCTATGGCCGGCTCTCCGGATGTCGATATCAATATTGGCGTCCCCGGCGTCGGAATCTACGGCGGCGATAACTATGACGAGGATTATGACCATCGCCGGCGGAGAATCAGCTGCAGCGAGGCACGCTCGTTGGTCCGCGACCGCGGCTACCATCGTGTGCGGCGGCTCAGTTGCGGTGGGCGAATCCACTCCTTCGAAGCATTCCGCCGCGGCCGGCTCTGGCTCGTGACGGTCCACGCCCGCACCGGCAACATATCGCGGCGGCCATACTAGGAGCAAACCGGGCGGCAGGTGTTCCGGGCGGGAACGCCTGCGCTCGAAACAAGCCGACTCACCGTAATACCGGGCAGGAAGGCCATTCTATTGCCCCGAAGGGTCGCTTGGATAAGCCGGTTGATGGGTTACCACGGAGAAGTCAGATGCAGCAACCCGCCGAAAAACGTTTGTTATCACCCAACCCGCAGCTCGTTGCCGAAACCGGCAGCGCGGCCGTTTCCATGGCAGCGCGCTGGCAGGAGGAACTGATGCGGTTCTCGCTTCTGCGGATGAACCGTTATTGCGACCTTTCCCAGCGGCTGCGACAGTGCCGCAGCCCCGGCGATGTTCTGGCCATCCAGTCTGCCTTTTTCCAGCAGATGCTGGCCGATTACGGAACGCAAAGCCAGGCTCTGGCGCGCGACCTGTTTCGAGAGGCGCTGCAAAGTCCGCAAAGCCCGCAAGGCGAGCCCGCTCTCCCGGCTCAAAGCTATGAAACCGTCATCCTCGAGGCGCAACGCGATGCCGCGCGCATCATCGACATGGCGAAGGAGCAGGCGGAGCGCATTGTTGGCGAAGCCGCAATCGCGCGCCTCGCGCCGGAACGGCTCGGGCCGCAATTCGCGCCGGGCGGCGAGCGCCTGAGCTGAAGTCAAAGTACCTTGGCGAGATCCCCGCAGATATCCTCGGCATCTTCGATGCCTGCCGAAAAGCGGAACACGCCCTCTCCGGCGAAGGCCACGTAGCGTTCGAGCGCTTCTCCCTCGAGCTTGAACGATGATCGCATCAGGTCCTTCGTCGGAATCCAATAAACCAGGCTGCGGTGATGGCCGAGCGAAACGGCATAATGCACGACTTCGCAGGCCTCGATCATTCGCGCCGCCACCGCGGCACCCTCTTCATGGGTTTGGAAGGTCAGCATGCCGGAGAAATTTTTCATCTGCCGCCGGGCGAGCGCATGCTGCGGGTGCGATGCGAGGCCCGGATAGATCACCCGCTTCACGCTTCTGTGCCCTTCCAGGAACCGGGCGACCGCGGTCGCGGCCTCCTCATGCGCCCTCATCCGCAAGGGCAGGGTTGCCGCTCCCCTCAGGATCAGCCAGGCATTGAACGGTGACAGCACGCCGCCGTAATGCACGGTTGCCTCGAGATTGAGGGCGTCGAGATCGCGCCCACGCCCGATCACGGCGCCGCCCATCGCATCGCCATGCCCGCCGATATATTTGGTCAGCGAATGCACGACGAAATCGGCGCCCAGTGCCAAGGGTTGCGTGCCGATGGGCGTGGCGAAGGTCGAATTGACCACGACGTCGCGGACCCCCTTTTCATGGGCAAGCGTGCTGACCGCTTCGATGTCGGAGAGCCGCATGATCGGATTGGCCGGCGTTTCGATCCACAGCATTCGGGTTTGCGGCCTGATCGCCTCGGCGATCTGCTCGGGATCGGACGTGTCGACGGGCGTCACCTCGATGCCGAACCGCGGCAGGGAATCGCGCACGAGCTCCGCCGTTCCGACATAATTCGAATCCGAGATGATGAGATGGTCTCCCTTCGACAGCCGGCCCGCGATCAGCGCGTGCGATGCCGCCATGCCGGAGCCGAAGCAGAGGGCCTTTTCCCCGCCTTCGAGCGCGGCCAGTTTCTCCTCGAGCTGGCGCACCGTCGGATTGGATACCCGCGCATAGGTGAAGCCTTCATAGCCCATGCGGTTGCGTGCCGAGAATCCCGTCACTTCGGCTGGCGCGAATGTCGAAGACATTACGAGATTGGGCGAGGAGGCACGGGTTACGGGATCGATGCCTTCTCCCGCATGAACGGCAATCGTCCGAACGCCCTTGTTTTGGTTTCTCATCGGCAGTTCCTCACCGGGTCTTGAGCGCGATGTCGGCCAGGCGCGCTGTCGGCTCGCTGTCGGGATGGGCGAAGGGCGCCAGCACGGTGAAATGATCCTGGCCGGCGATCTCGTAATATCCGGTGTGCACCCCGGCTCCGCGCCAGGGCGCCACGATGCTGCGGCTCTGGCGGATGAACTCGTCCGATTCCTTGCGTCCGACCCACGCCTCGAAACTTCGCCCCGCCGGGCTCGGCCACAACAGCGGGCTCCACACCCGTGCCGTGCCTTCTTCGAGGCGGATGTCCTCGTTCATCGACGTGCCGATCAACGGCCTCAAATCGAACACGCCGCTGATCGCCACCGCCGATGGCACCAGGTCGTTGGGATGACCGAACAGCTCCCATTTCGTCGCCAGCATTGCCGCCGCCAGATGTCCGCCCGCGGAATGACCGAACACGAACAGCCGTCGGCGAAACTTGTTCCGGAGATAGATAACGAGCTGGCGCATCTCCTCTATGATGTCGCCGACGCGCACCTCCGGGCATAGCGTGTAGGAGGCGATCGCAACCACGATCCCATGGGCCGAAAGCCCCTTGGCCATGTGGCTGAACATGTTCTTGTCGAACGATCGCCAATAGCCGCCGTGAATGAACAGGGCAACCGCGCCCTGGTCCTTGGCCGGCCAGAACACGTCCACCCGGTTGCGCGGGCGTGCGCCATAGGCAAGCTCATAATCCGCGCGCGCCGACTTCCGGAACTGGGCCGCGTCCTGCTCCCATTGCGCGATCACCCGAGGGTGCTCGGGCACGCGCACCCGCATGTTGTATTCATGCTCGAGATCCATGTATTCCCCTTGGGAAGCGCGACATCAAAGCATGCTGGTTAACTTTGCGCCATGGGGACAAGCGCCATCGGCTTTTGCGTCTCGGGCAGCCGGTGATATAGTCCCGGGAAGAAGCCGCCGATAAGCCAGTGGCGGACGAATTCTCAACCGTTAGTCAAGGGAGGTATGCATGAAATCCGTATTGCGAGCCCTTATCGCCGGATTTGCGATGATCCTGTTGGGATTGGGCGCAGCCAGCGCGGAGGTGGTCTACAATCGCGGCAATTCCGCCGATCCGGAATCGCTCGATCCCCACAAGACCTCGACCGTTTATGAAGCGCACATCCTGCGCGATCTGTTCAACGGTCTCGTCATGCAGGATTCCAAGGCCGAGTTGATCCCCGGTGCCGCGGAAAGCTGGACCGTTTCCGACGATCTCAAGGTTTACACCTTCAAGCTGCGTCCCGACGGGGTGTGGTCGAATGGCGATCCCGTCACCGCTCAGGATTTCGTCTATTCCTTCCAGAGGCTCCTCAACCCCGAAACCGCTGCGGAATATGCCGGGATGCTCTATCCCATCAAGGGGGCGAAGGAGATCAATGATGCCGCCGCCAAGGCCGACCCGAACTCCCTGGGTGTCAAGGCGGTCGATGACAAGACCCTCGAGGTCACCTTGAATGCGCCGACCCCTTATTTCCTCGAAATGCTGACCCATCAAGCCGCCTATCCGGTCAACAAGAAGAACATCGACGCGCTCGGCGCCGACTTCATCAAGCCGGGCAACCTCGTGTCGAACGGCGCCTATACGCTTGCTGAATTTGTCCCCAACGATCACATCAAGCTGGTCAAGAATCCCAAGTTCCATGATGCCGCCAATGTTGCTATCGACACCGTCAACTACATTCCGACGGAAGACCGCTCCGCCGCACTGAAACGGTATGAGGCGGGCGAGCTCGATTCCAACGACGATCTGCCGACGGAGCAGCTTGAGGAAATCCGCGCCAAATTCGGCGATCAGGTGCGCATCGCGCCTTATCTCGGCACCTACTACTACACGTTCAAAACCGACAAGAAGCCCTGGGATGACGCCAAGCTCCGCCGCGCGATCTCCATGGCCATCGACCGCGACTTCCTCGCCGAGAAGGTGTGGAAGAACAGCATGATCCCCGCCTATTCCTTCGTTCCTCCCGGCATCAAGGGCTATGAGGCAAGCGTTGCCGATTATGCCGACATGTCGCAGATCGACCGCGAGGACGAAGCCAAGAAGGTCCTGACCGAGCTGGGCTACGGCCCGGACAAGCCGCTGAAGATGACGCTGAACTTCAACACCTCGGAGAACCATCAGAATACCGCGGTGGCGGTCCAGGACATGCTCAAGCCGCTGGGCATCGAGGTGACACTGAAGAACACCGACACCAAATCCCATTACGGGATGCTCGAGCAGCATGGCGACTATGACGTCGCCCGTGCCGGCTGGATCGCCGACTACAAGGATCCGGAGACCTTCCTCCGCCTGCTGGTCACCGGCGACGGCAGCAACTATGCCCTCTACTCCAACCCGGAATATGATGACCTGATGGCCAAGGCCGCCTCGGAAGCCGACCCGGGCAACCGCTCGAAGCTTCTTTCCCAGGCCGAGGCGATTTTCGTCCGCGACACGCCTTACATTCCGCTGCTTTTCTATTCCTTCCACAATATCGTGTCGCCCAAGCTCAAAGGGTTTGACGACAACGTCATGGATGTTCATCCCACTCGCTTCATCACGAAAACCATGTAACGCAAGATCATTTCGGCTCCTGCCCGCAAGCGGCGGGAGCCGGAACCTCGGCGCATGCCATGCTGAGTTACGTCATTCGGCGCTTTTTCTCCGCCATCCCCACGCTCTTTGTGATCGTCACCATCAGTTTTTTTGTGATGCGTGTCGCTCCCGGCGGGCCCTTTAACCAGGAGAAGGGTCTGAACCCGGTCGTCAAGGCCAATCTTCAGCGCCAGTACAATCTCGACGAGCCTCTCTGGCAGCAATATCTTTATTACCTGAACGATCTCATCCACGGCAATTTGGGGCCGAGCTACGTGCTTCCCGACTTCACGGTGGCCGAGCTCTTTCGGGCGGGATTGCCGATATCGATCCAGCTCGGTGCGAGTGCGCTGCTGCTTGCGCTCGTCATCGGCGGCTGTCTTGGCGTCGTCGCAGCTCTGAACCAGAACAAATCGATCGATTATTTCGTTATCGCCGTCGCCACCGCCGGCAGCACCATTCCGACCTTTGTCATAGCGCCTCTCCTCCAGCTCACCTTCGGCCTGTTCCTGGCCTGGCTGCCCGTCGGCGGTTGGGGCGGCGGCATGTTGCGCCACAAGATCATGCCCATCGTCACTCTTTCCCTGCCTCAGATTGCCATCGTCGCCCGCCTGATGCGCGGCTCCATGATCGAGTCACTGCGCTCGCACCACATTCGCACCGCCAGGGCACTGGGGCTCTCTGCGATGTCCGTCGTCGTCAAACATGCGCTTCGCGGTGCTGTCCTGCCCATCATTTCCTATGCCGGACCCGCGGCTGCAGCCCTGCTCACCGGCTCGGTCATTGTCGAGACGATCTTTTCGATACCCGGAATCGGCCGCTATTTCGTCGAGGGCGCGCTCAATCGCGACTACACGCTGGTCATGGGCACCGTCGTCGTCATCGCGCTCTTCACCATTCTGTTCAACCTCATCGTCGACATTCTCTATGCCGCGGTGGATCCGCGCGTGCGCTATGACTGACCTTGCAGCTCCCGCTCCCTCTGCCGGCCGCTCTCTATGGGTGGATGCCTGGGGCAGGCTCAAGGGGAACCGCGCCGCGGTGTTCAGCGCCTATTATCTCGCTCTCATGGTTCTGGCCTGCGTCGTCGGGCCGTGGCTCACGCCCCACGGTTTTTCGGCGATCTATCAGGATTATGTGCGTGTACCGCCAAGCCTCGATCCCTATCCCTCTGAGGCGACGATAAAGAAAGCCGTGGGCGACGCGGCGGCGCGCGCGCGCGTCGAGCTTGCCGAATGGCACAAGCAGGACGGACGCATTATCGCCCGACTCGCCGCGGCCAAACCCATCGACGAGCGCGTGACGCGCTATTTCGACCGCTCCAGCACCTTTGCGGACGCACGGGTGGAGCGGCGATCCTCCGACGGCTCCGAACTCACGCTCAGCGCCCGCATCGAGCAGCATTACTTTCTCTTCGGCACCGACAATGTCGGCCGCGACCTGCTGACCCGCACGCTCATCGCCGGTCGCGTCTCCCTGGCCATTGGCCTTCTCGCGGGCTTTGTCGCCGTAGGCATCGGAGTCATCTACGGCGCCACCTCCGGCTTCCTCGGCGGGCGGGTCGATGAAGTCATGATGCGCATCGTGGATATTCTCTATTCGCTCCCCTTCATATTCTTCGTCATCATGCTGGTCGTGTTCTTCGGCCGAAATTTCGTGCTGATGTTTCTTGCCGTTGGCGCGGTTCTGTGGCTCGACATGGCGCGCATCGTCCGCGGCCAGACCCTGTCGCTCAAACGCCAGGAATTCATCCAAGCAGCCGATGCCCTTGGTGTCAGCCAGCCCGGAATATTGCTCCGCCACATCATACCCAACACGCTTGGCCCGGTGGTCGTCTACATGACGCTGCTCGTCCCCCAGGTCATCATTTTGGAAAGCTTCCTCTCCTTTCTGGGGCTTGGCGTGCAGGAGCCCATGTCGAGCTGGGGTGTGCTGATCTCGCAGGGAGCGAAAAACATCGGTACTGCCGACTGGCTTCTGATCTTCCCGTCATTCTTCCTCACCACCACGCTGTTCGCCTTGAACTTCATCGGTGACGGATTGCGTGACGCACTCGACCCGAAAGACCGCTGAGCCGATGCCCCGCGCCGCTCCGATCTTGCAGGTGCGGAATTTGAAGGTCAGCTTTCGCACTTCCGACGGAGTGATCGAGGCGGTCAAGGGCGCCTCATTGGAGGTGAGCGCCGGTGAAACCCTTGCCATCGTCGGTGAATCGGGTTCGGGCAAGAGCCAGATGATGATGGCCGTCATGGGCCTGCTTGCTCAGAACGGCGAGGCGAGCGGCATCGCCGATTATCGCGGTATCAATCTTCTGGCACTTACGCCGCGCGAGCTGAACAATGTCCGCGGCCGCAAGATTACCATGATTTTCCAGGAGCCGATGACCTCGCTCGATCCCCTCTATGCCGTGGGCGATCAGATCATCGAGCCCATCATCCGGCACCAGCATATCGATGGCGCCGCAGCTCGTGTGCGGGCTCTGGAGTTGTTGGAGCTCGTGCGCATCCCCGATGCCGAGCGCCGGCTCAAATCTTATCCTTACGAACTCTCGGGCGGCCAGCGCCAGCGGGTCATGATTGCCATGGCCATCGCCAATGATCCCGACCTGCTGATTGCCGATGAGCCGACGACCGCGCTTGACGTGACGATCCAGGCGGAGATTCTGGCGCTGCTGGCCGATCTGCAGAAGCGGCTGGGCATGGCGCTTGTGTTCATAACCCACGATCTCGGAATCGTTCGGCGCATCGCCGACCGCGTCTGCGTCATGCGCCTCGGCGAGATCGTCGAACAGGGCGCCACCGCAAAAATATTCGCCGCGCCCAGCCATCCCTATACCAAGGCTCTCCTCGATGCCGAGCCCACAGGCCGAAAACCTGCCCCGCCAAAGGGCTCGCCCACCATCCTCGAGGGCCGCCGCATTCGCGTGAGCTTCGCATTGGGCGGCGGCTTCTTTTCCCCTCCGCTGGTCGAGCTCAAGGCCGTTGACGACGTCAGCATATCCTTGCGGCGCAACCAGACGATCGGCATCGTTGGTGAATCGGGCTCGGGCAAATCCACCCTCGCGCGCGCGCTGCTGAAGCTGCTTCCCGGTGAGGGCATCATCCGTTTCATGGGCCGCGAACTCACTCATCTCGACCGCCGGGCAATGCGCCCCTTGCGCCGGGAGCTGCAGATCGTTTTCCAGGATCCCTTCGGCTCACTCTCGCCGCGCATGACCGCGGGCCAGATTGTCACCGAAGGGCTGCTCGTTCACGAGCCGCAGCTTGGATCGCGCGAGCGCGACCGCCGCGCCGCCCTCGCTCTGACCGAGGTCGGCCTCGACCCGAACATGCGCAATCGCTACCCCCATGAATTCTCCGGCGGCCAGCGTCAGCGCATCGCCATTGCCCGCGCTATCATCCTCAAGCCCAAGGTCGTCGTGCTCGACGAGCCGACCTCCGCACTCGACCGCCAGGTGCAGAAGCAAATCGTCAACCTGCTGCGCGATCTGCAGCAGGCCCATGAGCTTTCATATTTGTTCATCAGTCATGACCTGAAGGTTGTGCGCGCCATGGCCGACCACATCATGGTCATGAAGGACGGCCGAGTGGTGGAGGAGGGGGCGACCGACCGAATCTTTGACGATCCGCATCAAGACTATACCAGGCGCCTCATGGCAGCCGCCCTCGGCGAGGAGGCGGCGAAGGCGGTGTAGCTGATAGAAGGCCCAGCTTAACTGTCTATCGTCATGGCCGTGCTTGACACGGCCATCTTCTTTCACCGGCAGATGCGCGGATCAAGTCCGCGCATGACGCCCCTTGTCCGTCCATCAAACGCCCATCGGCAACAATAGGCAGCGCACACCCTCTATCGTGTACAGGTAGCCTGCCGCACTTGAACGCTGCATGGGGCAAATCCATGGGCGCCCGTCCGGGCTGTGCGATCCCGACGTGGGCGCCGACCTGCGGCGCAGCTTCGCGGCGATCACCGAGGGCTACCACCTGGACAAGCGGCACTGGATCACCGTCACGGCCAACGCGGACGTGCCGGACGACCTGCTCGCTGACCTGATCCGGACCAGCTACGACCTGGTCGCGGCCCGCCGGCCGGCCCGGCGAGCCGGCGCGTCCACCTGACCTCGGCCCCGGCACCGAGGACAGTTCGTCGGGCATCGAACCGTTTCGCGCCCAGCATGGGGACATGCCTTCCCAGCTGCGAACGACCGTCCACCCGCCGGCGCCTGCCGCGCGGCGCGACCCGCGGCGGGCGGCCGCCCTGGTCGCCCTGTCGCTCGCCTTCGGCCTGATCCAGCTCGACGCCTCGATCGTCAACGTGGCCCTGGGCGTGCTCCGGGCGGATCTCGGCGGCGGAGTGGCCGTCGCGCAGTGGGTGGTGGACGGCTACACGCTGCCGCTGGCCGCCGCGATGCTCACCGCCGGGGCGCTCGGTGACGTGCTCGGCCACCGGCGGGTCTGCCTGGCCGGGATCGCGGTCTTCGGCGTCGCCTCGCTCGGCTGCGCCGTCGCCCCCGGCCCGCTGCCGTTGATCATCGCGCGGGCGGTGCAGGGCCTCGGTGCGGCGGCGATGCTGCCGGCCTCGCTGGCGATGATCACCGACCTGTATCCCGACCCGACCCGGCGGGCCCGGGCGCTCGGCGTCTGGGGCGGCGTGGCCAGCCTCGGGTTCGTCACCGGCCCGCTGCTCGGCGGGCTGCTGGTCGACGCCGCCGGCTGGCGCGGCATCTTCCTGGTCAACATCCCGGTCTGCGCCCTGCTGGGGATCGCGATCCTCGGGCTGACGGGCCCCGGCGCAGAGGTCCACCCGCCGGCTCGACGTCCCGGGCACGCTGCTCGGCTTCGGCGCGCTGGTGTCGATCACGGCCGGCATCATCGAGGCCGGTCAGCAGCGGCCGCTCCGGGTCGCGATCCTGATCGCGGTCGGCCTCCTGCTCGGGCTGGCCTTCCGGCGGGTGGAGCGGCATCGGCGGGACCCGGTGCTGCCCCGCGGACTGCTCGCGATCAGCCCGCTGCGGTGGGCGATCGCGACCGGCTTCGGCTTCAACTTCGTCCTCTACGGCCTGCTGCTCTGCGTGCTGCTGGTGCTGCAGGGCTCGTACGGGCTGGGCGTCCTGGACGCCGGGCTGGCCGCGGCGCCGCTGGCCGTCGTGGTCAGTTGCGGGGCCACGTTCAGCGGGTTCGCGGTCGCCCGGTTCGGCCCGCGCCGGCCGATGGTCGTCGGCTTCGTCGCCGCGGTCGTCGGCGCACTCGTGGTCGTGCTCGGGGCGGTGCGCGGGGACGTCGCGACGATCGTCGTCGGGCTGGCGCTGACCGGCCTGATCTCGCTGGCCATGCCGGCGATGACGTCGGTCACCCTCGCGCACACGCCCACCGGCCACGCCGGCCTGGCCAGCGGGACACTGAACACGGCCCGGCAGCTCGGTGGGGCGGTCAGCGTCGCCGTCCTCGGCTCGATCCTCGGCGTGGCGCCCCGGCACGGGCTGGCCGTCGCGGCGCTGGTGGTCGCGGTCGTGGCGGCGGGCGCGATCGGGAGTACGCTCGGGGCGACTGGAGTTGATCATGACAGGTGACGCGGACTTGTCCCGGATCGGCGAGCTGTTCGCCGATCGCGCCCGGAGCCGGATCCTGATGGCCCTCGACGCGGGCCGCGAGCTGTCGGCCGGCCTGCTCGCCGACGAGGCCGGGGTGAGCCGCTCGACGGCCAGCGCCCACCTCAAGCGGCTCACCGAGGGCGGCCTGATCGCCGTCCGCACGCACGGCCGGCACCGGCACTACCGGCTGGCCGGACCGCAGGTGGCGGAGCTGATCGAGCGGATGCTGGAGCTGCGGCCGCCGGCGGAACCGGTCACCTCGCTGCGGGCCGCCACCCGCGCCGCGCAGCTCCGGCTGGCCCGCACCTGTTACGACCACCTGGCCGGCCGCCTGGGCGTCGAGCTGATGCGCAGCCTGCTCGACAACGGCTACCTGACCGGCGGCGACGGCCGCTTCCGCCCGGACGCGGCGGACCGCGACCGGCCGGCCGGGCCCGGGCACGACATCGACTACCGGCTGACCGGCGCCGGCCGGGACTTCCTCGACCATCTCGGCGTGGCGTTGCCGGCCACCGGCCGCCGCCTGGTCGGCTACTGCGTCGACTGGACCGAGACCCGGCACCACCTCGCCGGGCAGGTCGGCCGCGGGCCTGTGCGACCGCTTCCTCGCCGGCGGCTGGATCGAGCGGCGCGGCGTCCACCGCGCGGTCCGCATCACCCCCGCCGGAGCCGACGCGTTCGCCCGGCACTTCGGCCTCCCGCCGGAGGCCTTCGAGCGCGAGGTGGCGTAGCTTCGCCCCGGCGTCGCACCGGATCACTGGATGGCGCCGACCGCGCGCGCGACGATGACCAGGGTGACCAGCAGCGCCGCGGTGGCCTGGGTGCCCATGAGCAGCTTCGCCCGGCTGGTCAGGGGCATGGTGTCGGTGGGGCTGAACGCGCTGGAGTTGGTCAGCGAGAGGTACAGGTAGTCGACGAAGGTCGGCACCCACCCGGCGCGGCCGCTGGACCCGGCGGCCACCTCGGTGACGTTGTCGTCGTTCTCGTCCTGGGAGAAGCGCCAGTCGGCGGGCGGCAGCGCGGTTCGGGTGCGGCGGGCTCGGGACACCGGCCCGCCCCGGTCGAGCTCCCAGTAGATGAGCGCGAACCCGATCACGCCGGTGGCCCACACCTGGAGCCCGGCGAGCAGCAGCGGCCCGGGTTCGGCGCGCGGGCGGCCACCAGGTCGGCCACCAGCAGGCCGAGCGCCACCAGATTGCTGATCACGACGACCACGGCCAGCACCAGCGAGGACGCCCGCGAGAACCGGGTCTCCCGGGTCAGCCGGCGCGGGTTGGTGATCAGCAGCGCGACCAGCAGCAGGGCCTCGATGAGCGGGACGAGCAGGCGTGGGCCGAGATGCAGCGGGTCGGGCAGGAGCGTGTAGAGCGCGGCGGCGACGATCACCGCGGCCGCCGGCGGGAAGAGGTTCTCCCCGGCGCCGCCCCGGCGCGGCTCGCCGGGCAACCGCAGCTCCCACTGGGTTGTGCGGTCGGCGTGGTCCGTGCTGGGCTGGCCGGCTCCGACTCATCGCTCATGGACACACGCTGCCAGGCCTGCTCCCGTCCGGCGCCCGGCCACGCCGCCGAGACCGTCCGCGGCGACCCTCGATACCCGAAACGGTGAGCGTCGGGCACTCCGTCGGGATCGTCGGTCCACCGGTGGCCACCCGGGGTCCGGCACCCGCGGTGGCGCGTTTGCCCCGCCGCGAGGTGGGCACCCTTCGCGCAGCCGGAAGGGAGCCGGAGATGAACGACGGGGAGACGGTGCGGGCCGCTGCTGCGGACGGCCGGCCGCACCTACGCCGAGCAGGCCGGGATCCGGCTGGCCGACAAGCCCGCCCCGCTCTACCGCCTGCTGGTCCTGTCGGTGCTGCTGTCCACCCGGATCTCCGCCGACATCGCGGTGGACGCGGCGGCGGAGCTTCGGCGCAGCGGGATGGGTACCCCGGCCCGGATGCGCGCGGCCGGCTGGCAGCAGCGGGTCGACGCGCTCGGGCGGGCGCACTACAAGCGCTACGACGAGAGCACCGCCACCGCCCTCGGCGAGGGCGCCGAGCTGATGCGCGCGGAGTACCGCGACGACCTGCGCCGGCTGCGCGAGCGGGCCGAGCGCGACCCGGCCCGGATCCGCGAGCTGCTCACCGGCTTCCCGCGGCTCGGCCCGGTCGGCGCGCAGATCTTCGGCCGGGAGGCGCAGGCCGTGTGGCCCGAGCTGCGCCCCGCGCTCGACGGCAAGGCGCTCGACGGGGCCCGCGCGCTGGACCTGCCCACCGATCCGGACCGGCTCGCGGAGCAGGTCCGGCCGGGCGAGCTGGCCACGCTGGCCGCCGCGCTGGTCCGCGTCGCCCTGGACGAGGACCTGGCCCGCCAGGTCCGGGATGCGGCATGAGCGCGTCCACCCGCACCTCGCTCGACCCGGCTGCGCCGCGACGCCGCCGGCTGCACCGACTGCGAGCTGTACCGCGACGCCACGCAGACCGTCTTCGGCGCCGGTCCCTCCTCGGCCTGGCTGATGCTGGTCGGCGAGCAGCCCGGCGACCAGGAGGACCGGCAGGGCGAGCCGTTCGTCGGGCCGGCCGGGCGCGTGCTGGACACCGCGCTGGAGCGGGCCGGCATCGACCGGTCCGAGGTGTACGTCACCAACGCCGTCAAGCACTTCCGGTTCGAGCAGGACGGGAAGCGCCGGCTGCACAAGACGCCCACCGTCGGCCACGTGCGGGCCTGCCGGCAGTGGCTGGACGGCGAGCTGGCCGCGGTCCGCCCGGCCGTGCTGGCCACCCTCGGCGCCACGGCGGCCAAGGCGCTGCTCGGGTCCGGGTTCCGGATCACCGCCGAGCGCGGCCGGACCCGGGAGTGGGAGGGCTACCAGCTGGTGCCGACCGTGCACCCGTCGGCCATCCTGCGCGGCCCGCCGGAGGCGCGGGACGACGCGATGGACGCGCTGGTCGCCGACCTGCGAGTGGTCGCCGGACTGCATTCCTGAATCGTGCGCGGCGCGCCGGCGTCCGACGCATCGCCGCGGGCCGACCGGGATTCGCGGCCGTCGCGCCGGGTACTGCACCTCGTGGGCCGGCACGGTGATCTTTCGATTCCGCGGCGGCATCTTCTCGGCAGGGGCCGGCTTCTCCGGCTTCTTCGCCTCAGGTCGAGGGCCGGGATCGGTGGGCTTCTTCTCCGGTGTCGGCTTCGTGGGACCGCCCAGGAGGCGTTCGAGGGCCCGGCGTTCCGGCTCGATCTTGCCGGGGAGACTGGCGGCTTTGGCCTGGAGGGTCTTGCGTTCCTCGATGGCCAGGTCGAAGCATTTGCGGGCACACCGTGCCAGCACAGCTCCCGGGTGGGTCGACCATGACCAGCCCGGGCGGTCGAGCCTCCACGCGTCTTGTTCTCCTTGCGCAGCTTCTCCAGGTCGCGTTTGCCCTTCGTCCGCTTCTTCGTCGATGATTTCCTTGAAGTCGGCCTGGGCCGCAAGAACGTACTCGCTGTTGGGGTCGTCGAGTTGTGTCTTGATGGCGGCGAGCTGTTTCTCCAGCCCCGCCTCCTCGACGGAGGCACTGCAAGCGAGCGATCCGTTCGGCCTCCGTACCGGAGGGCTTCGGCGGCTCGGCCAGGCAGGTCGTCAACAGCACAAGACAGAGTGAAGACATGAGTTGGGCTCCCTCGCCAATTCAAGGAAAGACGACACTGCCGGCCAGGTGGAATCGCGCTGGCCGAGGCGGTCGGCCTGCTTCGGCGTCATGCAGAACGTCCTCCGCGCACCTCCCCGCCCGTCGTCGTGCCGCTCCGCCAGGTAGAAGACCCTGCACCACCTCGACCCCGTCTCAGCTTGCCACCTCCGCCACCCGGCACATCCAGCCCCCCCTCTCTCCGGCCAGCTCCCTGGTATCGAGCGTCTTCGCGGGCACCCAACCCTCCTGACGTCCGATCGCCTCGGTGAACTGCTCCGGGCTGAGGTGCTTGCCGGCCGGCTGCTTTTCCCACACTGCCACGGTTACCTGGGCCACGAAGTCACCGCGTACTCCATCAGACGCATGACGAGGTGTTCCTCCGCCTGCGCAGACAATATGCCAGTAGCGCGGATAGAGCAGGCCATAGACCTTCTTCGGATGCTCGTACTCCATCTGGAGCATCAACGCCGGGACGTTGAGACCGTCCGGCACTGAGGCCAGGGCGACTACTCCCAGACCGTCCGGCTGGCACGGCGGCGCAGGCCTCCACGGTCGTCGTCAATTCAGACGTACTGGCGGGACTGGCGGGGCCTTGCTGGCGACCGTCCTTCTGCTTCCACTTCAACTTGATCAGCCGTTTCGTCGTCAGATCGAAGACGCCGCACACTCGATGGTAGCCTTGACGAGCGAGCCGAGGTCAATACCGGTCGCCCGGCCCGTCACCGTGAAGATTGCCTTGCTTTCCCTGATCTCCTCCAGCTTGCCAACCAGGTCCTGCTCGGTCAGTCCCTCGAAGTGGCACAGCCCCTGCACGACGGTGTTGGCGATCTTCCAGGTATCGCCGACGGAGCGCTCGCCTCCGGGGAGCAGGCCGGTCAGGTGCAGCGTGTCGAAGTGCTCGCTGCACAGGTTCAGTTCGTCGCGGAGCAGGGCTCCGGAAGAGAGCTGTACACCAGCAGTTGATCGTTCTGCCACTGGGCAACAAGGAGCTTGCGGTCGGGTCGAAGAGATCGCTGCGAGACGTGCTCGCCCGGCTTGATGGTCGCCTGGGCAGTGTCGTAAAGGCGAGCCGTCTTCGGCGAGTGCCGCTCTTGGTCACGCTCGGGATCGGCGCTCCGCAAAGGAGTGCTGAGCAGTGGCTTCCAGCGGCATCGACTGCTGCTTGCCGTCCTTGCGGAAGGTGATGGCCCCGGTGAGACTGGTCGAGCTGGACCTGGAAGCAGTCGTCGGCCACGACCTGCTCGGCCAGGACGATCGGTTTCGCGGAGACTGCCGGCACCAGGGCCAGCAGTAGGAAGAGGCTTTTCTCCGCGGTCATCGTCTCGCCCTCAAGAGCCGACGGAACAGGGCCGTCGCGGGGCGAGACTGTACTGGCGTCTTTTCGGAGAGTCAAGGCGTTTAAGTCGGGCGAGCCGAGCATGCCATGCGGGTAACTTGACAAGTTCGCGCACAATACTGCGATCATTTTCGTTGTCCATATCTCCCACAGGCACCGCCGGTCGAAGGGACACGAGGGGATGAGCGACCCCGGCCGCGAAGTGTTCCTCGCTAACGTTCGGCAGGCTGTCCGGGAAGGCAACCGTGCCGGGGCCTTGCCGCCGCTCCCCGAACGTGGAACGCTCGGCTACCAGGGGGCGGGCGACGATCCCGTGGCCGTGATTTCGCCGGGCGTTCGAGGCAGCTGGCGGCAAGGCCCACGTCGTCCCCGATGACGCGACGGCCCGGCACAGAACTTTGCGACCTGCTGGCCTCGTCCGCCGCACGAGGGTGTTGCTCGGCGGCGGCCCGGTGATCGACCGCCTCGACCTGGCTGCGCTGTTGGCGGCAGGATGGCCGGGAGCTGAACGGCGAGTCGCTCCACCTGACGGCTGCGACGGTGCGCGACGGTTTCTTCTCCGCCGATATTGGCATCACCGGCGTCGACCATCTCGTCGCCGAGACGGGATCCTGGTCGTCGAGGCGAGGTCGACCTGCTCGCGTTCCGAGAGCCTGCTGCCGCCGATCCACGTTGCCGTGGCGGAACGGGCCAGATCGTCGCCGGATCTGTTCGATCTTTTTCCTTCCCCGGCCGGCGCAGATGCCTCCTCGTTTGACGCCTGATTACCGGCCCCAGCAAGACAGGCGACATCGAGCTGCGCCTGGTGACGGGCGTCCACGGCCCCGGCGAGGTCCACGTCATCCTGATTGCGCCACATGACCCGGCACGGCACTCGACAAATGAAAGAGTGAAGACCAACCACAACGAACTCCCCATGAACGCCGTCGAGATCGAACACGTCACCAAGACCTTCGGCAGCACACCGCCGTCGACGACCTGAGCCTGGACGTGCCCGACGGGCACCATCTACGGCTTCATCGGCCCCAACGGCTCCGGCAAGACGACCACGCTGCGCATGATCATGCGCATCCTCCACCCCGACCGCGGGCGACATCCGCGTGCTGGGCGAGGACACGCTCGGCGGCCGCCAACGACCGCGTCGGCTACCTGCCGGAGGAGCGCGGCCTGTACAAGCAGATGAAGGTCCGCGACGTGCTCCGCTTCTACGCCGAGCTGAAGGGCTGCCGCGACAGCCAGGCCGGCCATCGACGACTGGCTGGAGCGGCTGGGCCTGGCCGACTGGGCCGACAAGAAGGTCGAGGCCCTGTCCAAGGGCATGGCGCAGAAGGTGCAGTTCATCGCCACGGTCGTCGCCCGGCCGGAGCTGGTGCTGCTCGACGAGCCGTTCAGCGGCCTCGACCCGGTCAACGCCGAGGTGCTGCGCGAGGCCGATCCTCGAGCCTGCAAGCGCGACGGCACGACGGTCATCTTCTCGACGCACGACATGGCCGTGGCCGAGAAGATGTGCGACTTCATCTTCATGATCTACAAGGGCCGCAAGGTCCTCGACGGCACCCTGGACGCGATCCAGGACGCCTACGGCAGCGACACGGTCCGCGTCCGGCTCGACGGCGACGGCGGCCGGCTGGACGGGCTGCCGGGCGTGGTCGCAGGTCACCGACTTCGGCCGCTGCCAGGAGCTGCGGCTGGACCGCGGCGCCGACCCGCAGCGCGTGCTGGCCGCGCTGATGGCGCCGCGGCCGGGTGCGGCACTTCGAGCTGGCCCGGCCGTCGCTGCACGACATCTTCGTCCGCATCGCCGGCCCCGAGGCCGGAGGAGGCCGACCATGCGTAAGGTGCTGCGTCGTCGCCGCCCGCGAGTACCAGGCCGCGGTGCGGACCAAGGCGTTCGTCATCGGCCTGGTGCTGATGCCGGTCATGATGGGCGGCAGCATCGGCGTGCAGATGCTGCTCAAGGACGCTCGAGGACGCGAGGACGAAGAAGTTCGCCGTCGTCGACCGCACGCCCGGGCAGCAGCTGTATCCGGCCCTGGCGGCGGCGCGGACGCAGGACGACCGCAACCGGGCCGATCGACCCGAGACGAAGCCGGACCGGCCGCCGTTCGACCTCGATCGAGGCGGTCCCGCCGCCGCGACCGCCGACGGCGAGTCGACGGCCGCAGCGCTTTGAGCTGTCGCGAGCGGGTCGCGCAAGGGCGAGCTCGTCGGCTTCCTGGAGATCGGCGCCCGACGGTGTTCGACGGTCCGGCTGCGACGCCGCCGGAAGGACAAGCCGCGACGAGCGTCGCGGTGCCGGTACCAGTCGAACAACGCCGACGCAGCGCGACTTCCGCCGCTGGGCCGAGCAGGTCGTCAACGACGTGATCCAGGACGCGGCGGTTCGCGCGAGCCGGGGCAGTCGACCCGGACGCAGGTCGGCAGCTCGCTGCAGCCGGTGCCGGTGCAGCCAAGGGGCTGACGCACGCGAACCCGGCGACGGGCGACATCGAGGACGCGACCGACGAGAGCCGGCTGGCCGACGTTCTTCGTGCCGGTCGGGCTGATGATGCTGATGTTCATGGTGGTCATGGTCGGCGGCGACGCCGCTGATGCAGGGCGTGGTCGAGGAGAAGATGCAGCGGATCGCCGAGGTGCTGCTCGGCTCGGTGTCGCCGTTCCAGCTGATGCTGGGCAAGCTGCTCGGCATGGTCGGCGGTGTCGCTGACGATCTGGCGGCGGTCTACCTCGGCGGCGGCTACTGGGCGGCGCAGCACTACGGCTTCGCGGAGTACGCTGCCGCGCGGACCTGATCGCCTGGTTCGTCGTCTTCCAGGTGCTGGCGGTGTTGATGTACGGCTCGCTGTTCATCGCCGTCGGGGCGGCCTGCACGGACATGAAGGAGACGCAGAAGCTGCTGATGCCGGTGATGCTGCTGGCCTGCCTGCCGCTGTTCTTCGCTGGGCACGTGCTGCAGGAGCCGAACAGCGCCGGTCGTCGACGGCATGTCGTTCTTCCCGTTCGCGACGCCGATGCTGATGATCGCCCGGCAGGCGGTGCCGCCGGGCGTCCCGTCGTGGCAGCCGGTGGTCGGCGTCGTCGCTGGTGCTGGCGACGACGCTGGTGTGCGTGTGGCGGCGGGGCGGATCTTCCGCGTCGGCATCCTGATGCAGGGCAAGGGGCGCCCGCTTGGGCGAGCTCTTCCGCTGGGTGGTGAGCGGCTGACTCTTGCCGCTTGCGGCGTAGCGTTCGGCACGCTACGCCGCAGGCGACAAGAGGGGTTCAGCGATTGTTCCCCGGTGCCCGTTCAGTGCTTCTGGGCCTCCTGCATCCGCTTCGGGTCGGTCTCGTGCGTGGTCACGTCCTGGTACAGCTCGGCCGCCCGCTTGCGTTCGATGAGCTGCCGGTCGTACAGCCGGGCCGCCCGCAGGCGCGGGCGTCGAACTGCGTCGTCGGGTTCCACTGGAAGCAGCGCTCGTAAGTACTGCGGCCGCCCGGCGGTACTGCTTGTAGGCCTTGCTCTCGTAGAGGTCGCCGAGCTGGTAGGCGGCGTCGCCGATCTTGTCGCTCTGCGGGTAGCTTGCGTCAGCAGCTGCTGGAGCAGCAGCTCGGCCCGGCGCTGGTTGTCGATGTAGTCGGTGCCCCAGCCCTTGTCCTTGTAGGTCATCGCCCGGCGGTACAGCTCGTTGGCCTCGGGGATGTTCGTGTCGGCCTGCAGGGTCGGCGGCGGCACGTCCAGCTCGAGGCGGAAGGCCTGCTTGGGGATGCGGTGGTACTGGAGCAGCTCTTCCTCGGCCCAGCGGGCCCGCTCGATGTCGCCGGCCGTGATGTAGTGCGCGCGCAGCTGCTCCAGGCGATCTGGTAATCGCGGCGGGCGGCGAGCAGGCGTCTCGACCAGCTCGACGTCGCGCGGCGCCGGCCTTGGCCGTGGGCTTGGCGGCGCTGGGCGAGGCGCCTGGCGCGGCGAGCGACCAGCAGGCCGACCAGCCAGGGCGACGCGGCAGCAGCGACCGCACGGACAGCCACGCCGCCGTCCGATGCGGCGACCGCGGTCGCGTCCCGCGATGCTCAGCGCGGCTGCGCCGGTCGCCACGCGGCCGTCGGCCGCCGGCGGCGCGGCGGCCGGCCTTCGATCCGGCCGAAGATCATCCGGCCGGCCGGCGTCTGCAGCACGCTGGTGACGGTGATCGTCACTTCCTGGCCGATCGTGCGACCGGCCCTGCTCGACCACGACCATCGTGCCGTCGTCCAGGTAGCCGACGCCCTGGCCGATCTGGTCGCCCGGCTTGACCAGCCGCACCGTCAGGATCTCGCCGGGCAGGGCCACCGACTTCAGGGCGTTGGCCAGCTCGTTCAGGTTGATGACCTCGACGCCCTGCAGCTGGGCGATCTTGTTCAGGTTGAAGTCGTTGGTCACCACGCGGGCGCCGAGCGCCTTGGCCAGGACCACCAGCCGCTCGTCCACCTTGTGCACGTCGCGCAGCTCGGGCAGGTTGGCCTCGTGCATCTGCAGCTCGACCTTGGGGTTGTTCTGCATCCGCTTGAGCATGTCCAGGCCGCGCCGGCCGCGGTTCCGCTTCAGCTTGTCGCGAGCTGTCGGCGATCGCTCTGCAGCTCCTGCAGCACGAAGCGCGGCACGATCAGCTTGGTGTCGATGATCCGCGTATCACAGATATCGGCAATCCGGCCGTCGATGATCACGCTGGTGTCCAGCACCAGCGGCCGGCCGCCCTTGACCTGCTTGGAAAACTCGACGTAGGGGATGATGAAGCGGAACTCGTCCTTGGTCTGCAGCAGCGTCGAGATCGGAGACGTAGCAGCAGACGACGGTGATGAGCAGGCGCAACGGCTCGAGCCGCCGCGGTCCTGGCCGCGATCCAGTCGGTCGAGCAGAACGGCTCCAGGGCCGATGGAGAAGAGCGTGCCCGAGCAGCAGGCCCAGCAGCAGGCCGAAGTAGACGGCCGAGATCGTCGTGATCTGCTTGTTGCGGACGAAAATGTCGGTGGCGACGATGAGGATGCTCAATACGAGAATGAGGATAAAGGCCTGAAAGCCAGCGGCGGTATCAGCAATACGTAACGTAGTTGTTCCAGTAAGATGTACATAAAAAGGAGA
>CAVYOS010000016.1:0-67649 GCA_963770205.1 uncultured Alphaproteobacteria bacterium | reverse complement strand
CGCGCGCCGAGCACGACAAGATCGGCACCCCAGTCGCGCGCGGCCGCGACGATCTCCTCGCGTGGGTCCCCTTCCACTACGCGGCCGGTCGCCGTGCGGCAGATAAGCTCGGCGGCGGTATCGTCGGCGAGCCGGCGGGCCTCGGCGATGAGCGCGCCGTGCAGCTCGCCCGCCACGTCGGGCACCGCGGGCACCAGGAGCGGAGTGACCACGGTGATCACCATGACCTCGCGATCGCCCGGCAACGGCAGGTGATGCAGCCACTCCACCGCCACCTTTGCGTCGTTCGATCCATCGGTCGCCAGCAAGACCCGCATCGCTCTCCTTCCGTTGGGCGCCGTCATCGCTCGTTCCCCACGCGACGCACCAGACCGGACGCCGACGGTGTGGCGTGTCCCCGCGTCGTCGTCGACCTGCAGGAATCCGCAAGCGTCCACGCCGACAGCGCGGCCGAGGACGCCCGTATCGAGGTCGTCCACGACGACGTGATGCCCGGTGAGCACGTCCCGCGCGTGCCACGCGTCGAGAACCATGTCCGGGCCTTCCATCGCGTAGCGTCCGAGCCACTTCTCGAGCAGCTTCAGAAAGCTGGCGGCGAGCGCGCTGCGGTCGATCGTGCGGCCGAAGGCGTCGCGCCACGACGTCGCGTCGGCGGCGGCGGTGCCCAGCCTCGCCTCCAGCTCGGTGCGTAGCACGTTGACGTTCACGCCGACACCCACAACCACGTGGGCCACCCGCTCACCCACGATGCCGACGTTGAGACGCACCCCCGCCACCTTGCGGTCCCTGATGACGATGTCGCACCGGCGGGGATCGTGCCCTCCTCGGCGCCAGCCTCCTCGAGATCACGGAGCGCAGTATTGCTGGACCCGACGTCGGCGAAGGCGTAGACGTGCGTGCCGATCACCTCGCCGATGAGCTGGCGCCGGATCGCCGCGACGTCCAGCCCATCGATCGCGCGGCGTGTCAGGCCGACATGCGTCGTCGCCGCGCAGCTCCCGCCGGCACTTCCACCGGTGCGCCGGGCTCACGGAGCAGGAGGATCGGCGTCGTCGTCCCGCGGAGGACTGATTCCGCCACGCTCCCCATCACGAGGCGCCCCAGCCCGCTCCGGCCGTGGCTCATCATCACGATGAGATCGACGTGGTTGAACTCGACCGCGTCGATGATGGCGGCCGCCGGCGCCCCGTACCAGACGGACACCTGTACTTCCTTGACCCCGAGCACCTTCATGCGCGCAGCGACGACGGCCAGATAGATCTCGGCCTCCTTGATGACGGCGAGCTGCGCGGCAATGGGGTCGCTGCCCGGGTACGCGTGGGCAAGGGTGGCGCGCAGCAAGAGCATGCGGGCCCCCGAAGCAATCGCCAGCTCCGCCGCGCGGGGAAGGGCGCCTTCCGCGAGGGTCGAGCCATCGAGCGGAACCAGCAGCGTGTTGAGCTTCATCGGATCCTCCCTTGGGCCGCCTTCATGCGTCATTGCCGGCCTCAGGGTGCAACGGCAACGCCAGACACTGGGCCCGCCAAGTGACCGGATTTGCTGGCACAGCGACGATCGCGCCGCATCTGGGTTGGGGCGAGCCTGTCGCACCTGGGGCGCCCGAACCTCGGTTCGAACGATCGAGGGGCCGGAGACGGACGTCGCCGTCCGCCCCGGAGGTGGGCGGCTGAGCGGGCCGCCCCGCCCCCCATGTTGATCACTCCAGCGAGGCGAGGAACGCGGCAAGCGCGCCGATCTGATCCTCGGTGAGCTCGAGCTTCGGCATGTGCGCGGAGGGCCGCTGCATCGCAGGATCACGCAACCAGGTCTTGAGCTCCGCCTCCGAGCGCTTGCCACCGAGGTGCGAGAGGTCGGGGCCGATCGGCGTTCCCACCTTGCCGACGGTGTGGCAGCCATGACACCCCTGCTCCATGAACATGCGCTGCCCGCGGGCAATGCGCTCCGGCGCCGATACCGTGCGCTCCTGCGCGCCGAGCGCGCCCGCCACGAGCACGCCCACCACTGCGGTAATCGCGATCCACCGATAGCTCATCGAAGCACTCCTCTCGCATCGATGCCCATCACTCCGGCGGGAGTGACGATGAGCAGGTTCACCTCGAGCTCCACGTGCTTCGGCACCGCCACCATCAGTGCTCCGAGGCGCGTGGTCGCGTCCGCGACGGTCTCGACGGCGCCGGCAAGGCGCCGGTATGCGAGGATACCGCGCGCGCCCCGCTCGTCGAGCGTCCGGCCTTCAGCAACACGCACGGTTTACGCCGCGCGGCCGCGCGCACCGCCTCGAAGAGCCGACCCCCGTCCTCGACGCCCTCGACGTACCCTACGATCACGCGAGTCTCCGGATCATCGGCGAGGGCGGGACGACGCCGGTCTCCGTGCCGCCCGCCTGGTTTCCGAGGCTCGCGAACAGCGAAAAGCCGAGGCCCCGCTCCCGCGACCAGTCGAGAATGGCCGTGCACAGCGCTCCCCTCTGGGAGAAGAAGCCGATCGGCCCCGCTGGCGGCGTTCCCGGCGCGAACCAGAGGTTCAGGCGCTGCGCGGGGCGGATCCAGCCGAGCGTGTTCGGGCCGACCAGTCGGAGCAGCTGCCCGGCAAGCCAGGCCCGCAGCTCGGCCTCGCGGCCCGCCCGTCGGTGCCGGCCTCACGGAAGCCCGCCGGTTCACGACAGCCGCCAGCCCCTGCACCTCCGCTCGCGCGCGGTTCACCGGCACGATGCGCCCGGCAAACCCGCCCGCGCGGAAACCCGCGAGCACGCTGCCGCCGACCTTCGACGGGTCGGCGGCTGCGCCCACGACGGCGACTGCGCACGGCGCGAAGAGCGCGGCGAGGGAGCGGCTCACAGGCCCTCCAGCACGTCAGCTAACGTGATCGGCCCGCAGTCCTCGGCCTCGTACCGCGCGCGGACGATCGCATGCCGCACGTGCAGCGTCCGCCGGAGGTCGAGCGGCGTACCGACCAGCACGACGTCGCAGGGCGTAGCGTCGATTGTCGCTTCCAGCTCGCCGATCTGCGTCTTGCCGTAGCCCATCGCCGGCAGCACGGGTCCGAGCGCCGGATACCGCGCGAAGACATCACGGATGCTTCCGTGCGCATACGGCCGGGGATCGACCAGCGTGGCGCCAAGACACCGGGCGGCAAGCTCGGCCGCGCCGGCCGACATGCCGCATGCGTCAGCGTCGGACCGTCGTCCACCGCGAGCACGCGGCGCCCGCGCACGGCGGTGGCGTCGTCCACCGTGATCGGCAGGCGCATGTCGACGATCCGCGCGCGCGGCGCGAGTGCGCGCGCGGCAGCGCGCACCGCCTCGATGCTCCCCGCCGGGGCAGTGTCCTCCTTGGTGATCACGACGGCATCCGCCATGCGGAGATTCGTCTCGCCGGGGTGATAGCTGGACTCGTCGCCCGCGCGATGCGGATCGACGAGGCAGAAATGAAGGGTCGGCCGGTAGAAGGGAAGGTCGTTGTTGCCACCGTCCCAGACGATCACGTCCGCCTCGGCCTCGGCGCGGACGAGGATGGCCCCATAGTCCACGCCCGCGAACACGACGTTCCCGCCTCCAGGTGCGGCTCGTATTCCTCGCGCTCCTCGAGGGTGACGTCGGCCGCAGCGAGATCCTCGAAGGACGCGAACCGCTGCACACGGGCAGCGACGAGATCGCCATACGGCATCGGATGTCGGACGACGGCGACCCGCCGCCCCCTCGCGCGGAGCGCCGCCGCCACGCGGCGGCTGACAGCACCCTTGCCGCATCCTGTCCGCACCGCGCACACGGCAACCACGGGACGCCGCGACACCAGCATGGTGCGCGCCGGCGGAAGCAGCGCGAAGCGCGCGCCGCTCGCGAGCACCCGGCTGGCGACGTGCATGACGTGGCCGTGGCTAACGTCGCTGTACGAGAACACCGCGAGATCCACGCGGCGGGTTCGGATGATGCTCTCGAGCTCGGCCTTGTCCTCGATCGGGATCCCAGCCGATAGCGCGGACCGGCAAGCGCGGCGGGATACACGCGTCCGGCAATGCCCGGGATCTGCGCCGCCGTGAAGGCAACGACCTCGAAGTCCCTGTCATCCCGGAACACGACGTTGAAGTCGTGGAAGTCGCGCCCGGCCGCTCCGAGGATCAGCACGCGCATGCGACGCTCAGGCGGCGCGCGCGCGTGTCGTCTTCGCGCGCGCGCAGAATCGGGCATGTCGCGGTGCGGAGCACGCGATCGGCGACTCTGCCGAGGAGCAGGTGGGGAAGCCCGCCGCGGCCGTGCGTCCCCATCACGATCATCGCCGCCCGCTCCGCCGCGGTCGTACGAACGATGCCCTCGGCCGGGACGCCCGTATCGACGATGGCGCGCGCGGCGCCGGCCGCGCGCGCGGAGGACACCCGCTCCTCGACCGTTCTGCTCGCCCGCTCGGGCTGCGCGTCGTACACGCGCGCGAGCTCCGCGCGGCCGAACGGCGTCTCGCCGTACAGCATGCCCTCGGACGCCACGATCACCGGGGGTCGAGAGCCCATGGGAGGCGCACGATGAGCGGCGCAATGAAGAATCGAGCGCACCTCATCGACCGCGGCTCCACGATGATCTTGCCGGCCATGGTGTGATGGGCGATCCCGCAATATTCGTGGCAGATCATCGGGTACTCGCCGGGCCGGTGAAGCGGGCATCACGTGCGCCACCTGCCCGGCAGCACCATGATGTTGACGTTGACGCCGGGCACGATGAGGATTCCGTCGATATAGCGGCTGCAGCTCAGTAGTCCGGCTTCAGGCATTTCCGTAGGCTGCTTTCCCTGGCATTCCAACAGCAATTGGTCCGTTCGTTCCGCTGATGAGGGGAGGGCGGCGGTTGGGCCGAGATAACATAAAAGCGCAAAGAAGCTGACCCCCGCGCGCTTCAAGGCCTGACCTCGGGCAAGACTTCGAGGAGGAGATGGCCCTTGGCGGCGTAATTCTCCGCTGTATCCAATCGGTCCCGCCCGCGGGATGATGCGTTCGGAGATGCTTGTAGAGTCGTGGCCTGGGTGTCCACGCGATTGGCCCCAAGATAATCAATTGCCAAGGCCATTACGGCCCCAATCAGCCCGGCTGCGCCGCTGATCCGCAATACCAAAACTGTCAGCCCCAAAATCTGGTCGGCGTGCATCGAAAACTCCGCATCAGTGATTCGTATCTGAATACTGCCGCCGCCATTTGGTTAATGTGAGACAATCACTATATTGGGAAGCAGTTTTATCGTTTTGAATGAACTAGTGACAGGGCAGCAACAGGTGGCCCAGAGGGGCGAGCGAGTCCGATCATGAATGTCAGGGGCAAACACCACAGAACCATTTGGCCCAATCCCGATGGATGGTCGATAGAGATTATCGATCAAACGCAATTCCCGCATGTGTTCGCGACGACCACCTTGAAAACGCTCGGCGATGCTGCACATGCGATCCAGACCATGATGGTCCGGGGGGCGCCGCTCATCGGGGCCACAGCGGCTTACGGTGTCTGCCTTCACATGCGGGAAAATCCCTCCGATGAAGACCTCGATCACGCATGTCGGGTTCTCGAAAGAACACGCCCCACAGCCGTCAACCTTAAATGGGCGCTGGATGAAATGCGCGCCCTGCTTAAGGACCTGCCGCCACGGGACCGGGCGCAAGCCGCCTATGCAAAAGCAGCCACGATTTGCGACGACGATGTGGAGATCAACCGATCGATCGGCAATCATGGTTTCGCGCTCATCGAACAAGCCTCGCGCGGGAAGCAATCCGGCGAGCCGGTGAACATTCTTACCCATTGCAATGCCGGCTGGCTGGCAACGGTTGATTGGGGTACTGCCACTGCTCCGATCTATATGGCCCATGACAAGGGTGTGCCCGTCCATGTCTGGGTCGATGAGACGCGACCCCGCAATCAGGGGTCCGCTCTCACCGCCTGGGAATTGGCCAATCATGGAGTGCCCTACACCATCATACCGGACAATACCGGCGGCCTTTTGATGCAGCGCGGCCTCGTCGATTTGTGCCTCGTCGGCACCGATCGCACCACGGCCGATGGTGATGTATGCAATAAAATCGGCACATATCTCAAAGCCCTCGCCGCACGCGACAATGATGTGCCGTTTTTTGTCGCCCTGCCGTCACCGACTATCGATTTCACGATTCGCGATGGCTTGAGAGAAATACCGATTGAAGAGCGTTCTGCCGACGAGGTCACAAAAATTACCGGCCGTACCGGCGATGGTCGCATCGAGACTATTGAAATCGTGGCCAAGGGGTCGCCCGCGGCGAATTACGCATTCGATGTAACGCCGGCACGATACGTAACCGGTCTCATCACCGAGCGTGGAATAATTCCGGCCAAAAGGGAGGCCATCGCCCGCGCCTTTGCCGACAAAGTAAAAACGTCGCTTAAGAAAACGTAGGCTTCCACTCACGCATGGCACGGGCGCTGTCGGTTACCGCCGCGATCGAGTCGAAACTCGGAGCGTGGACCATCATGTGGCGAGCAAGTTTGAGGGCACGCGCCTCGCAAGTTGCTCTGACGGTGTGATTCTTAATCCATTCGAAGTCGATATTGTGAGCAAGGCCGAGAATGCGCCTGATCATCTTTGCTGCTGCAAATCCCAAGGTGTCGATGAACAGATTTCGCATATACCTGCTGCGCTCCGCTGAGAGCTGCGGCTCACTCGCGGGATCAGCAAACAGCTCACGGGGGAACGCGTCGCCCGTGGGATTGCACCGCCACAGGTCGAGAAACTTGCGTTCGAATTCCGACCAGATTTGTACCGTGTTTTGCAGCACCCAATCACGATAGTCATTACGCGCACCAGGGCTGTCCTCGTGACCTTCCTGAGCAAAGTAGTTCAAAAGAAAATTGCCGATCATTGCGCCGACGTCGAAGCCGATGGGGCCCATGAAGGCGAACTCCGGGTCGATCACCCGCGTCTCCGCGGCGGTGACCATCACCGAGCCGGTATGAAGATCGCCATGTATCAAGGCCTCGGGTGAGCTCATGAACTTCAGTTTCAACCGGGAGACTGCACCTTTAAGCTCGTTATCGCCGCGAAACTCGGCGGCGAGGCCATCGAGATGGGGCGACGTCCAGCGGTTGTTGGCAGCAATCATATAGGGCTCGGTGAAGATCAAGTCCTCGGTGATCTTGCAGAGCGCCGTGTTGCCGGCAAAGCTTCCGATCAGTGCCTTTTTGCGATCGGCCCTGAGTGCCATGTCGCTGGTGAAATAGAGGGTGCGGGCCATGAACGTCGAAATATGTTCAGCGAAGCTCTCGTAGCGTCTGGCCTCGATCATGCCTCGGCGCAGGATGATATGGGGCTCCAGAAGCTCCATGACGATCACTGCCAGACTTTCATCATGGTGAAAAATTTCAGGCACCAGTTTGGGGACGAGGCGTCCCTGCTCGGTTAAGGCCAAGTATTCATAGTGCGACCTGCTGAGCGGCAAAGGCCAGCTTTCACCGACCAGCCGCACATAGGGCAGCGCCTGTTTGACTGCGACGCCCCCTAAGGCACCGCGAACCTTGAAGACCAGGTTGAGATTGCCGTCGCCCACCTCATCGATGCTCCACGCGAAGGGATCACCGCCAAGAAGCGTCGGAACGCCGGGAAGAGAAGCCAAATATGATTGCAGGCTTGCTGCGTCCAGCGGCCTGTAGGGCTCTGGCAGTTTCTCCTGTTTCATCTCGCCGCTCCCCCAAAGAGCATGTCAGCCCCGCGTCGTTTCTCTCAGCTTCTGGGCATAGACGTTGATCACCAGTGCAGTGAGCAGGATAAGGCCGCGGATGAGAATCTTGAAAAACGGGTCTATCTGAACGTGATCGAGGCCATTGTTCAAGACGCCGAGCACGAAGAGTCCGATGATGGTGTTGCCGATGCCGCCCCGCCCGCCGAACAGAGATGTACCGCCGACGACCACGGCGGCAATTGCATCGAGCAAATAAGGCGTGAATTCATTTTGCTGCGCGCTGCCGAAATACGCCACACCCAGCATGCCGGCAATTCCTGAGCAGACGGCGCCGATTACCATGACGGCGCCTATGACCAGTTTGACGTTTACCCCGGAATATTCCGCCGCCTCGCGGTTGCCGCCGACCATATAAACATAACGGCCGAAACGCGTGTAGGTGAGCACAATGTGAGCGATCAGCAGCATGAGTGCGGCAACGACCACAATCCATGAGATTCCCAAGATCCGGCCGGAGCCGAGGGTGGAAATGATCGGCGGCACGGCATAGGCGATCTGGCCGCGCACCAGCATCGCCGAGATGCCATCGGCAATCTGCATCATGGCGAGCGTCATGATAAAGGATGGGATGCCGATCAGGGTGACGCCCGCAGCATTGATCAGCCCCAGCGAAAAGCAAGCGAGGAGTGCCAAGACGACCGCAGCGCCGCCCGCTAGCGGCAGGTTCGCTATATTGACGTAAGATTCCTGCAGCGTAAACCAGGCAACTACAATGCCGGTGACGTTAGCAATTGCTGCGACCGAGAGATCGATTTCCGCGCAAAGGATCACAAAGGTAAGCCCCACCGCGATCATTGCGGTGATGGAAACCTGGTTGAGAATGTTGAAGAAGTTTGCGGTCGTCAGAAAGGACGGACTCGACAGACTGAAGAAAACAACAAGAAAAAGCAGGGTGGCGAAAGGCGCGATGTTTCGCAGCTGGCTCTTGAACCACAGTGTCATGCTCCTTCGGCCCGGAACTGGAGTTTCAGACACCGCCATTGAGCCCCTCCGCTATTGCGGCTGCGGAACGAACATCGTCGTCATGATCTATGCCACCTCAAGCAGCCGATCCTTGCTGACCATTTCATCAGCGAACTCTCGCACGATCTCACCCTTTTTCATAACCAGGATTCGATCGGCGAGGGACAGGATCGTTTCCGGTTCGGTGGAAACGACGACCACCGCCATTCCCTGGTCCCTGAGGCTGCGCACGATCTTCACGACGTCCTCCTTGGCGCCGACATCCATTCCACGCGTCGGCTCGGAGAGCACCAGCACTTTCGGCGCATGTGTCAGCCATTTGGCCAGCGCAACCTTTTGCTGATTGCCGCCCGACAGATGACGAAGAAGGGCATTTACGCCCGTGGCGCGGATGCGAAGGCTCTTTACCTGGCGTGCGGTGATGTCGCGTTCGAGCCGCGGCTTAAGCCATACGGATGAAATTCGTTCGAGGATGCTGATCGTCACATTCTTATAGATCGGCTCATGGTGGAAGAGCATCGACCGCCGGCTCTCAGGCACGAATGCTATTCCCGCCCGCCGCGCACTGGCAGTCGTGGCGAATTTCACCGGATGGCCCTCCAGCGCCAGCACACCGCGAGGCTTGATCTTGCCAAAGAGAGCCCTGGTCAGCTCCACCACGCCGCAACCCATGAAACCGTAGATGCCGAGAATCTCACCTGCACGCGCGTCGAGAGAAACGTTGCGCAGCACCTGCCGCCAGGAAAGATCCTCCGCCTTCAACATCACGGGTGCATCGCGCTTCGAATTCAGCGCGAACTCGCCGGTGTAAGTCTCGCCAAGCTCCTCATGCCCAAGGCCGATCATTCGGTCGATCACCCAGAGCTTGTCAATTCCGCCGGTTGAGCTGGTTGCGATCTTGCGGCCGTTTCGAAAGATGGTCACCTCATCGGAAACCCTGATGATGTCGTCCAAAAAGTGCGAGATGAAGATGAAGCTCTTTCCGGTCTCCCTGAGGTGACGCAAAAGCTGGAACAAGCGCTCGACCTCCGGCGGGGAGAGAGCCGAGGTCGGCTCGTCGAGAATAATGATGCGCGCGCCGGAAAAGAGAACGCGGGCAATCTCGATGAGTTGCTGGAGCCCGATCGAAAGCGAGCCAATGCGTGCGCGCGGGTCGACATCTATTCCCAGGCCGCTTAGATGGCTGCGAGCCTCTCGCACCATACGCTGCCAGTCAATCACGCCGGCCCTGGTCGGCTGACTGCCGAGGAAGACGTTTTCAGCCACGCAGAGATCGGGAACTATCGAAAGCTCCTGATGAACCATTCCTATGCCGGCATTCAGCGCATCGCGGGATGAACGGAACCGCACTTCCTTGCCGTCGAGGCGTATGGTGCCCTCGAAATCCGGATACACGCCCGCGATGATCTTCATCAGCGTGCTCTTGCCGGCACCATTTTCGCCCACGAGACCGTGGATTTGCCCGGCTCTCAGCGTAAAGTCCACGTTTCGAAGAGCATGCACGCCGCCGAACGATTTTGAGATTCCAATGAGCTCGAGAGTCGGCGCGGCATAGAGGCCGGCTCTGGCCTCCTCGCTGGCGCGATCTACTTTCAATTCAGTCATTCGAAGGATTGCTTGGGCGGAGCAAAGCCGCCGGGCCGGCTCAAAAGCCGAGCCGCCGGCGGCAAATTGCCATGTTTCAAATCAGAAAGTGGTTTTCCATCCAGAGCATGCCTTCGGCATTGGCCTTGGTGACAACCGGGCCGTCGGTAACGATATTTTTCGGAATACCGGCTCCTGCTTTCTCGCCGGCAACGGCGGCTACGCCGGCGACGA
Organism: uncultured Alphaproteobacteria bacterium; assembly: GCA_963770205.1. Lineage (GTDB taxonomy): Bacteria > Pseudomonadota > Alphaproteobacteria > Rhizobiales > Aestuariivirgaceae > DATBLQ01. The sequence goes on along the minus strand of CAVYOS010000016.1, from coordinate 57,129 downwards.
TTGCTCCGCCATGAATACGGCAGGACGGATTGCGCACGGTACCCAGCATCCGCCCCTCGATAACCGCTTCGATTGCAGGCGGCATGGCGTCAACACCGCCGATCAGCGTTTCGGTGCGATTGTGGCGCTTCATCACCTCCGCCGCGGCGAGTGCCATATCGTCATTGTGGAAGAACGCGCCGTTGATCACCGGATGCTTGGTAAGGAGGGTCTCCCAGATGCGGGCCACTTTCGACACATCCCAATCGGCTGGCTGGGTATCTAGAACCTCGATGTCGGGATAGCTCTTGACGACCGCCTCGAAGCCTCGCGCTCGCCCTTGCGCTCCGGTGTGCCCAAGCGCTCCCTGTGTCATGACCATGGTTCCTTTTCCGCCCATTGCGCTGACCAGAGCCTGGGTCATGGAAGCGCCCATAAATTCATTATCGGGGGCAAGGAAGGCGTGGACGTTTATGCTGTCGAGCGGTGCAATGAGCGTGTCCATGTCGATCACGGGGATGCCGGCCTCGATCATCTTGTTCACGGGCGCGGTCAGCGTGCCGATGCCGAAAGCCTGAATGGCCACGAAATCCCACTGCTGGGATGCCATGTTGTCGATGGCGGCGCGCTGTTTGACAGCATCGAGCTGACCATCGAACCACGTGACCTCGACATTGAACAGCTTGCCCCAATATTCCGCGGCTGCCTTGCCCTGGGCGCACCATGTGGCCTGGAGGCCGGCATTGGAGAAGGCCGCCTTCAAAGGCTTTTCAGACGCTCCGGTCGCAATAGCCTGGGCAAGCGCCGGGCTGACGCCCATGCCGCTCAACATGGCAGCCGCCGCAGCCGAGCCGCCCGCTAGTTTGAAAAAGTCGCGCCGCGATCGCGGTTTGTCCGACTTATGCGCCATCGTTTCTCTCCCGTTGTGGTTCATCGATATTGCTCAAACCACGCCCGCACCTTACCCGGTCGAAACTCTTCAGCGGTCATGTATCGCGTCCTGAGGCTATGACAGCGCTCACCTGTCGGTCAAGGAAAAGCAAAATTCCCAATTCGCCCGCTGTCATGCCGGCAAGCATAGATTACACGAGTTTGCTGAGCCAATAGCTCGAGCTCACTCCTGCGCCGGCAAGAAGTTCAATGCGACGCCATTGATGCAGAAACGCTTATGGGTGGGCGGCGGTCCATCATCGAAAACATGTCCAAGATGACTGCCGCAGGTGACGCAATGTACTTCGGTCCTCACCATGCCGAAGCTATTGTCTGAAGAAGTCTCGACGGCCCCCTCAATAGGATCGTTGAAGCTCGGCCAACCAGTTCCACTTTCAAACTTGAGTTTCGATCTGAAGAGCGGCTGATCGCAGCCGGCACAATGAAAGGTGCCGGGCCGCTTTTCATAAAGCAGGGCGCAGCTGCCCGGTGTCTCGGTTCCATGCGCGCGCATGACTTCATATTGTTCAGGAGTGAGCCGCTGACGCCATTCCTTTTCGGTTCGCGTCACGGGGAAGGTTTTCATCATTTCCGCCATCGCAATGCGCCCCTCGAGCCGATCAGGATTCCACTAGTACTTCAAATCCGCCGAAGATCACACGTTTGCCGTCGAACGGCATAGGATTGGTGCTTGGCTGCATGCGAGGATCGGCCATCACCTTCTTCATGCCTTCGTTGCGTTTCTCGCGCGATGGCCAGAGTATCCAGGAGAACACGACGGTTTCATCCTCCTTTCGCTTGACCGCCATGGGAAAGGAAGTGACTTCCCCGTCCGGCACGTCGTCGCCCCAGCATTCCACCACCTTCAATGCGCCGTGCTCCTTGAACACCGCCGCCGCGTCCTGTGCATGCTTGCGAAATTTATCGCGGTTGGCGGTCGGAACGGCGGCCACAAATCCATCGACATAAGTCATGACGATTTACCTCCTTGCTACTTGTTTCGGGCCGGTCATTGTACCGTGATAGGCCGCCTCCAGGCCGGCGATATCGATTTTGCCCATGTCGAGCATCGCCTGAAATGCACGATTTGCTGCAACGCGGTCGGGCGAGATCAGAAGGCGCGGCAACGCCTCCGGGACGACCTGCCAGGACACGCCGAATCGATCCTTCAACCAGCCGCATCTGCTTTCACTTCCGCCATTTGCAGTGAGCGCGTTCCAGAGGCGATCCGTTTCATCCTGGTCACGGGTGCTCACCGAGATCGAAGCCGCTTCGCTATGCTTGAACTTCGGTCCACCGTTCAGAGCCTGGAACGGCGTTCCGCCTAAAGTAAAAGTGATCAGCAGCGCCGGGCCAGACTGATCCGGGCGGAAGACTGTTTCAACATGCGATTCGGGAATGAGCGATATATAGAAATTTGCGGCTTCTTCGGCTTTCCCGTCGAACCAGAGGCAGGTGCTGACCTTCTTCGTCATGATAACTCATCCTTTCGGTTTGCCTGATCCAAATTCAGTGGCGCTCTGGCCCTTGAAGAGAAGCACGATATAGCGGCGCAGATGATCGATGCTTTCAGCCGCGATCGCCGGGCCGCTCTTCGCCTTGGCCAGGATGAAGGCACCCTGGAGAACTGCCTGGGTGTAAAATGCCAGGCTCTCCGCAGTCCAATCGGCTCCGATGCCATAGGAGGTCATCGCTTTTTCTATATCTTTTTGGATTGTTGCTGCGTGGTCACTAATGCATCGATCGCAGGCATCGCGGATCGCGGGTTCCGTGTCATAGGCCTCCTGCACCATAGTGCCGACCAGGCAGGTGAACTCAGGTACGGCGCCGCGAAGGAGTTCTTTTCGATAATCGATATATCCGAGAACACGATCCAAGGGATCGGCATGGCGGTGAAAAGGCGCTGCTTGGAAGAGCGCTGCGGTAACGGCCGACCAGTGCTCCGCCGCAGCGACTGCCAAATCCTCTTTGCTCTTGAAATGATGAAAGAAGCTGCCCTTCGTGAGTCCTGCGGCCTCACAGATATCTTCGATACGTGTCGCCGTGTAGCCTTTGGTCCGTAACACCTGGAGCGCTGCGTCCAGGAGCTTTTCCTTAGAGGGATGGATTAATTCGCTCATTGACCATACCTACCTGTTGGTATAATAAATACCCACCCGTTGGTATGATGTCAAATATTAGTTGAACAGAGGACTTCGATGCGAAAGGTATGACTGGAGCATTTGTGTCGCTGGATGGCGTCATGCAGGCGCCGGGCGGACCGAAAGAGGATCCGACGCGAGGCTTCAAACTGGGCGGCTGGGTGGTGCCGTACATGGACGAGGTGTTCGGCCAAGCTATCAATGAAATGTTCGACCAGCCATTCGAGCTGCTGCTTGGGCGCAAGACGTATGAAATTTTCGCAGCCCATTGGCCCTATGCCGAAGGCGGTGAAGATGATTTTATCGCCAAGCGATTCAACAGCAGCACGAAATACGTGGCAACGCGCTCAAACATTGAGCTGACGTGGCACGGTTCGGTGGCGCTGCATGATGCGGCCGCGGACGTCGCCCGGCTGAAAGGAGAGGACGGGCCGGCATTGTTGACGCAAGGCAGCAGTGATCTGATCCAAAGCTTGCTGTCCCATAATTTGATCGACGAGATCAGCCTGTTTACCTTCCCCATCATTCTGGGGAAGGGCAAGAAGCTCTTCGGGGAGGGCGCCAAGCCGGCAGCGTTCGATCTCAAAGACAATCGAGTGACGTCAAAGGGCGTCACGATCGCCCGCTACGAGCGCTCGGGTGCCGTCGTCACAGGCGATTATGCGATGGAGCCGCCCACGGCGGCGGAGGTTGCGCGTCGCGAGCGGCTGAGCCGGGAAGGGTAGGGGATCAAGCCCCGTACTGCTCCTCGCTGACATGCTCCATCCAGTCCACGGTCTTGCCGTCCTGTGCTTCCTGTATGGCAATGTGGGTCATTGTTGTGGTGGCCGTGGCGCCGTGCCAATGCTTTTCGCCGGGTGGAAACCATATCACATCCCCGGGATTGATCGACTCCCTCGGGCCGCCCCAACGCTGCGCCCAGCCGCGGCCCGCCATAATAACCAATGTCTGACCAAGCGGATGGGTGTGCCACGCCGTCCGCGCGCCGGGCTCGAAGACAACGCTGGCACCGGCAGCGCGGGCGGGTGCGGGGGCGCTGAACAGCGGATCGATGCGCACGGTGCCGGTGAACCAATCGCTGGGTCCCTTGCCGGATTGCCGAGACTCGCTCCTCTTGATTTCCATTGACGTTCTCCTGCTGGCTGGATCAGCCATATACGCAATTCATCAGCGATCTCTCTCGCTCAGCCCATTCCAGCCGGCAGCCAATTTCATTTATAAATGCTAATGAATCCAGCTTCATCTGACTGGTGAGCGCAGTGGACGGCAAAATTCATATCGGCACCTCGGGTTGGCATTATCGACATTGGGTGGGGCCGGTTTATCCCGCACGAATGAAGAGCGAAGGCTTCCTGGCTCATTATGCGAGCCAGCACGAATCGGTGGAGATCAATGCCACCTTCTACAGATTGCAGTCGCCTGCAACGCTCGCCAAATGGCGCGACGGCACGCCGGAGGGATTTATTTTCGCGTGCAAGGCCAGCCGCTACATTACACATCGCAAGAAGCTCAAGGATGCCAAACAGTCAAGCGATCGCTTTTTCAAGACTATCGAGGCTCTCGGCAGCAAGCGCGGGCCGGTGCTGGTGCAGCTGCCGCCGCGCTGGCACATCAATCTGGAGCGCCTTGAGGAATTCCTCGAGGCGGTGCCGAAGCGCTATCGGCTGGCATTCGAATTTCGCGATGAGAGCTGGTTTGCTCCTTCGGTCTACCAGATGCTCGAGCGTCACAACGCTGCCTTTTGCGCCTATGATTTCAACCAGCGGCAATCGCCGGTGAAAGTGACCGCAGATTTTACCTATGTGCGGCTGCATGGTCCGAACGGCGCCTATCGCGGCCAATACGACGACCGAACGCTCGCCGGCTGGGCCAAACATCTCAGGAACTGCAGCGAAGACGGCCTGGACGGCTATTGTTATTTCGACAATGACGAAGCGGGATACGCATTCGAGGACGCCTTGAGACTACGACACCGACTATCGATTTAGCACTCGCCGAACGTGTCCGGGGCCCTGTCATCAGAGGGCGCTCGCTCTGCATCACCTTGATCTCGTTTTCCGATTGGAGATATCCTTCCCTCTCCCGATGAGAAAAGCTTGGGCGCATAGACATATAACACAGGCAGGCCGGCAATGGCTCACGACGATTCCCTCGATAGAATGCAGTTGAATATGCTGTACTGGTGGGGCGTTCCCACTCTCTTCAGAGCACCGCATATTATCGATCCAGCTCAAACCGACATTGCCCTCATCGGTGTGCCGCATGCCTCCGGCAACAGCTCCACCGAGCGAGACCAGCATCTCGGGCCGCGTGCAGTCCGCAACGTTTCCGCGAATCACCGTCGCTACCACGCCGAATTCGATTTCATGCCGTGGGATGCATGCCGCATCAATGATCTCGGCGACGTGCCCCTGCCCGAGCTCAATGACAATGAAAGAAATGTCGAGCGGATCACAGCATTTTACAAAAGAGTGAGTGATGCAGGCGCACGTCCAGTATCGATCGGTGGCGATCACGGCATTACCGGCGCGATCGTGCAAGGCATCGCAGGCTCTGGTGCCAAACTTACCGGCGGTAGGCCTGCAGCGCTGCTGCACCTCGATGCCCATACGGATGCCTATTCCAATCTGGCCCATTGGCTCGGGGCAAAGAAATCGGCAGCGAACTGGGCCGCTTATCTCGTCCATCAGGGCAATGTGGATGCAACCAAGAGCGTGCAGATCGGCATGCGCGGCAATCCCCGGGGGAAAGACTGGCTCAAGATGTCGCTCGACCTTGGGTATGAGGTCATCACCATGAAGCGTTACCGCGAGCTGGGCGGAAATAAATGCGCGGAAATCATTCGCAAGCGGATCGGGCCGGATACCCCCCTCTATATAACGTTTGATCTCGATTGCCTGGACCCGACCGTTGCTCCCGGAGTTTCGAACATCGAACCGGGGGTGGTCGGGTGGAACATCGATGAAGCCGTTGAACTTCTGCGCGCCGTCAGAGGCTTCGACGTGATTGGGGGCGACGTCGTGTGCCTGATGCCGACCAAGGACCAGACGAATAATATAACCGCGATGGTTGCCGCTTCGGTCATGTATGAGATGGTGGGACTGATCGCAGAGACGCATTCTCGCCGAAAGAACGCTGCCGTCGGAAATGAAAGAGCAAGTGGCCAGCCGTCATGAAGAACTGGACAGACGATGAACTTCCCAGAGCCACGAGCGATCTCGAAACCTTGAAAACAGATATGGACGAGTTTGGCTATTGCATCGTTGCGAACGCGATAGGAGAGGAGCAGGTCAAGGAAATACGAGGCCGCATCGACGAGCAGGCGCGAGCCGAGCGCAGCCGGGGCTTGATGATGCGAGATGGCGTACAAAGCGAGGGCGACGGCAATCAGTGGGTCTATATGCTGATCAACAAGGGGCGAGTGTTCCAGCATCTGCTCCGCGCCCCCCTGCCTCGCGCCATCGTAGAGCATGTGCTTGGGCAGCATTATCTGCTGTCGGATTTTGCCGCAACGATCACTCATCCGGGCAACAAGCGAATGGGCATGCATATCGATCAATGGTGGCTGCCGGCGCCGAGGAGCGTTGAACAGGAACCGGCTCGTGCCGGCGCGATAACACGGCGCAAGGTGGTGATTGGTCCACCAAACCCTTCAACCACGCCGATCAATCCGCCGGTGGTGTGCAATGCGCTGTGGATGATCAGTGACTTCAGAAGCGAAAATGGAGCAACTCGCGTGGTTCCGAGAAGTCATCGCAGCGGGCACCATCCTGATCCTGCAACCAGCCAAGAAACCGTCAATGTCACCGGCGCGGCGGGAACCTGCTTGATTTTCGAAGGCCGCACATGGCATGCGGCGGACCTCAATCGCTCGGATGCGCCGCGATACGGGATTACGACTTATTATTGTGCACCGCAGTTTCGGCAAATGGCCAATTTTACCTACGGGACGAAGCAGGAGGTGCTGCAAGCTCTCACGCCCGATCTTCTGCGGCTCTTGGGCTTCAAACCGTGGGGCGGCTATGGCGCCGTCGGCGATCCGACTACGGAAAACATTCTTGAGGATCAGCTCGTTGGAGAGCTGAGGAATTCGTAAAAACCATCGGCGCATCATTCACAGGGAGAAACGACAATGAAAAGGACACATGCTTTCTTCGCGCTGGCAGCAGCCGGTCTCCTATCGCTCTCGGCGGTTTCTGCCATGGCGCCGGCCGTCGCTGCGGAGGAACTCAATGTGCTTGCCTGGTGTGATCACTCCGATCCGAACCTGCTCAAGCCGTTCGAGGAGGCAAACAATGCAAAGGTGAACGTCAAGGAATATGAAGGAAGCGGCACGGGGCTGGCATTGGTCGAGCAATCCCAGCCGGGCGACTGGGATTTGATGGTCATCGACTCGGTTGACGTGCGCAGGGGGGTCGAGAAGAAGCTGTTCGAGCCCCTGCCGGAAGACGCTTTGCCCATCGGCGACATTTATCCTGAGGTGCTGATGGACAACTACACCAAATTCGACGGCAAGCGGTATGCGATCACGGAGAAGTTCGGCTATGTGACCATTGGCTTCAACAAAGAGAAAGTCGATCCGGCAGACATGCAGAAAATGTCGATGCTTTGGGATCCGAAATACAAGGGGCGGATCGCCATTTACGACTATTATCTGCCGGTCATCGGCATGGTTGCGGTCGGGCTCGGCAAGCAAACCGGCGCGCTCAAGGCCGACGACCTCCCCGCGATCAAGGAAACACTCCTAAAGCTCAAATCCAACGCCAAGCTCGTCGGCGAAATCGTCGCAAGCCAAACGGCGCTGGCCACCGGCGAAGTTGATGTGCTGGTCGGCGGAGGTGAATTCGTCACGGCCGGTATCAGCAAGGAGAATCCTGCCCTTGATTTTACCGTGCCGCAGGAGGGCGGCGTACTATGGGCGCAGACGCTCGCGATGTTCGCTCAAAGCCGGAAAAAGGACCTGGCGCTGAAATTCGTTCAATACATCATGAATCCCGAAGGGCAGACAAAACTCGCTACCGCGGCGTGCTTCTGGGGAATGCCGGCGAACAAGAAAGCCGTGCTGTCGGATGAGCAGAAAAAAATTCTGCATGTTGACAAGCAACCCGAATATCTGGCGCGCGCTCAGCTGGCACCGGCACCCGACGCAGAGCTCGACAAAAAAATGCAGGATCTGTGGACCGAAGTGCTGCAGTCGAAGTGAGGGCAGCGCCTCAGCCTAGATGGTAGGGAGCAAGATGCTAAGCGTGCGAATCGCGGAATTGCCGTGGACGATTTATCATGAGCGGGTAAAAAGCGGCGAAGCCGTCGTATTTCTGCCTGTCGGATCGCTGGAGCAGCACGGGCCCCATCTTCCCATGAATTGCGATGTGATTATTCCGTCGGTCATTGCCGAACGTACGGCGGAGAAGGTCAACGGACTTGTCCTTCCCGCCGTTGCCTATGGCTATAAGTCGCAACCGCGCTCGGGCGGAGGAAATCACTTTCCGGGAACCACCAGCGTCGATGGCATGACGCTGGTTCATATGATTTGAGACATCATCCGCGATCTGGCGCGGCACGGCGTGAGAAAGCTCGTGGTGCTTGTCGGTCATTATGAAAATACCGCGTTCGTTATCGAGGGAATAGATATCGCGCTGCGGGAACTGAGGTGGGAAGGTGTGCGCGATTTCAAAGTGGTGCGGGTCGACTATTGGGACTACACGAAGCCCGCGACCTTCGATCAGGTCTGGGGAGATAGGTTTCCCGGATGGGCAACCGAGCACGCGGGCGTGATGGAAACTTCCATCATGCTGGCTGTTGCCCCCAACCTTGTCGATATGAGCAGGGTCCCTGTTCATCCGCCGGCCGATTTTCCGCCCTATGACCTCTATCCTTATCCGCCAGAGAAGGGATGGGTCCCAAGCTCCGGCGCGCTCTGCTCGGCCGAGATCGCAACTGCGGATAAAGGCGAGTTGTTCCTGAGCGACTACGTAGCCGGTGTGCGCCAGTCAATCCTGAACGAGTTCGCTTGAGCTGCCGGCGACCATCTACTTGCCGCCGTAAACACCCGAAATAAGATTTTCCTGGTAAAGTTTGTCGATTATAGATGCGCCGATCGGAGCTATGGCTGCGAGCAATTGTTTCTGCCGGGATATGTGCTTTTCCCGGAAGATTTGAGCTTCGGCCGCCGTCACGATGTGGAACCGCAAAATGTCTCCTATGCGGGCACGGCCGATCGCACCGAGGTCGCTTGAGATTACAGTTGCAATTTTTGGATAGCCGCCCGTGGTCTGCCTGTCGGCTAGCAAAATGATGGGATGCCCGGTGCCCGGCACCTGGATCGAGCCCGTGACGATGCCGTCCGAGACGATGTCATGGCCGTGGCGGTGCTCTAGTCTTGGTCCTTCGAGGCGCATTCCCATTCGGTCGACTTTCTCTCCAATGCGCCAATCACTGCTCGTGAAAATTTCCAACGCTTCGGCAGTGAAATGCTCGCTCTGCGGGCCGGCAACGGCTCGGATCGATGAAGGAAGCGTCGACGCAGGAGGCGTGCTCAAAACCAGCTCATCACGATCTCCAGCGCTCTCCAGACGCAGCGGTATTTCGTCGCCGGACTGCAGGCTCCGCCCATGGAATCCCCCGAAACCACCTCGCACATAGGTGGAGCGGCTGCCGAGAACCGATGGAATTTCGAAGCCTCCGGCAATGGCGATATAGGCGGTCGCGCTATCGCTGAGGGCCGGCAAGGCTATACAACTGCCGCGCATTACTCTGATGGAGCGATAGGAGGGCAGCGAGCTGCTTACACCATCGCTCGAGATCGCGAGAGGTGTCGAGGTGCCGGCGAGCGCTACCAGCGCCTGATCCGAATTTATTAAAATCGTCGGGCCGGAATAGCGGATCTCAAGGGCTGCCTCCTCCGGTGCATTTCCAACCAGGGCATTCGCAATCGCAAGGCTATCAGGGTCGAGCGCACCAGACACAGGAACCCCGGCGCTCTGAAATCCCGGGCGGCCTCGATCCTGAATTGTCGTATGAAGGCCCGGATCGACTAATTTTATTGTTGCATTCATTGCCCTGCGCGCAGTTCGTATTGACCGCCCTCCACGAGCTTCTCCAACTCGGTGAATTGCGTTGATGAAATAGGAGTGAAGGTAACCTTGTCTCCCGGGTTCAGCAGCGCCGGGGCAGGCCGCTCGATATCGAACAATTTGACCGGAGTGCGTCCGATCAAGTGCCAGCCGCCGGGTGATTTAACGGGGTAGATGGTGGTGAGTGTTGTCGCTATGGCCACCGAGCCCGGCGGCACCCTGAGCCTCGGCTCGATCAGCCTCGGAAGCACCAGTTCCGGCGCCAGATCCCCCATATAGGGAAGACCTGGAAGAAAGCCGATCATATAGACGTGATACGCATTTGCACTGTGAATTTCCACAAGACGCGAGGGCGTGAGGCCGCATCTCTGCGCTACCCCAGCCAAATCCGGAGCAAACGCTGCCTCATAGCACACGGGAATGCTCCATTGACGTGGAGCAGTCTGTTCGGCTTCGAGACCCTCAAGCAAAGGAATGACGGCGTCGCGTACGTCCTCCACGCTGGTTGCGTCCGGGTCCACATGAATCAGAAGGGAGCGGAATGTCGGCACCGAATTGATCACGCCTGGCATGCGGGCTGCGCGCACTCGGGTGTGAAGCGCCACCACGCGCCGGCTGACCGCTCGGTCAACGCGGTCACCAAATTCCACCGCGAGCCCCGTATCACCGGCAGGCCTGAAAGTCGGCCTCGGTTCATCCATTATTTGACCCAGCCGCAAATGCCATGAAATATGTGGTGCAAGCCGGGTAACTCAGAAGCGATACATAGGCCTTCAAGTCGGGAGCCGGGAGCATGCGCATCAACATCAATGCCGACATGGGAGAGGGGTTTGGCGTTTATGACATTGGGAACGATAAGGCGCTTCTAGAGATCGTCAAGTCGGCCAATGTGGCGTGCGGCTTTCACGCCGGTGACCCCACCATCATGCGGCGTGTGGTCGAAATGGCGGCGGAGCAGGGCGTTTCCCTCGGAGCACATCCCGGATTCCTCGACCTGTGGGGTTTTGGTCGCCGCCGCATCGAAATGAATTCACGCGATTTGGAGAACTCAATTGCCTATCAGATCGGCGCATTGAATGCCATTGCGTGCTATTCGGGAATCAAGGTCACTCATGTTAAGCCACATGGCTCTCTCAGCAACATGGCTGCCGCCGATGCCGATTACGCTCTCGCAATCGGGCGCGCCATCAAAGCGGTCGATCCGCGATTGCGGTATCTGGCGCTCGCCGGATCAGAAATGGAGAAGGCTGCAGACAAGCTTGGATTGCCGGTTGCTCGCGAGGCTTTCATCGACCGCCAATATGAGAACGATGGACAGCTGACCTCGCGCCAGATTCCCGGCGCAGTAATCAGGGATCCACAGAAAGCTGCGGAGCGGGTCGTGGCCATGGTACATGAGAGGAGGATCATATCCCGGGAAGGCAAATCTATGCCGACCGACTTTCACTCACTGTGCATCCACGGCGACGAGCCGGCAGCGGTACCGGTTGCGCTTGCCTGCCGAAAAGCACTGGAGGCAAGCGGGGTGAAAATCGTCACCATTCCGGAAATGGTCTGACAACGAGCGGGGCGGAGGAGGAATTGCGTCCGGTATTGGTTACAGGATTCGAACCCTATGGCGGCAGGGGAAGCAATCCTGCCTATGATGCCATGAGGGCTCTTGATGGCAGAAATATCGGCGGGGTGGATGTCATCGGACGCGCGCTGCCTGTTTCAATCGCATCCATAAAAACCAACATTGCGATGCTGCTCGATGAGATCAGCCCTTGTGCAGTCATCAGCCTCGGCTTATGGCCGGGGGAGCCCATGATACGATTGGAACGCATCGGCATAAATATTGCCGATTTCGAGATCCCCGACAATGAAGGCGCGGTCTATCGCGACATCGAGATTTCCGGAAACGGAACGCCTGCGCGCATGGCCTCGCTTCCATTAAGGAAAATCGAGCAAGCGCTGCTGGCAGCCGGCATTCCCGTTCGATTGTCTTCGACGGCCGGTACATTTCTTTGCAACGCCTGTCTTTACGGCTTCCTGGAGGCAATCGATAGACGGCCTCGCTACATACCCTGCGGTTTCATCCATCTGCCCTACACCCCTGAACAGGTTGCCCAGCTTGTCGCCGACATCCGTAACGGCCGAGTACTTGAACAACATCAGCGCGCTGACTTGGTGTCGATGGAGTTGTCGCGCACCATCCGTGCGGTCGAAATCGCAATTGAAACTACATTTCAGACGCTTGCGTGATCGCTGGAACCTTAGCCGGCTGCTTTGGGCGATTGAGCAACAGGTAAAATCCTGCCAGCGCCACCGTCAATAAAATGACCAGGGCCATGAGGGCGTAAAGTGCAGGAGACAAGCCTATCTGCTTATAGGTCGACCATATATAGGTCGGAATAGTGTTCCAAGCCCCCTGGACGACACTGGTGCGTACCGTTTCATTGACGGAGATAATCACAGAGAAGCTTATTGCGCCAAACACCCCAGGGGCAATGAGGGGCAATTCGATATCGCAAAATGCCCTCCATCTGCTGGCGCCCGATAAATAAGCGGCTTCCAGATAAACAGGATCCACCGTCGACATAATAGTCAAGATAATGAGGGTTGCGAATGGGAGGGCCCATAAGACCTGAACAATCGTAATTGTGAGCAGCGATGGCGGAACGTCGAGAAGGCGAAACAGAAAAGCACATGCAAGCCCCATGCTGACCCCAGGTATGAACAGCGGCAGGAGCATGATGAGCAGGATCAACCTCGGCAGACGAAGTTCGCGAATTGATAATGCCGCGAGGAGTCCTAAAATCGGTGCGATCAGTCCCACCAGCAGCGCAATCATTGCCGTTGCGCGCAATGCCTTGAGCACCAAGGGAATGTGCCAGAGTTCGTAAAACCATCTGAATGTAAAATCTTCCGCTCCCTCGCCTCTTACCGAGAGCAGCAGTGCTGGCACAAGCGGCATATATAGAAAAGAAATCGTTGCCCCAATGATCAGCCACATGGGCCAGGTTCGATAAAATGGCGCTTCTCGGTCATGAGCCTCTCCACTGGAGGACCTTGCCGAGAAACGCGCGCATGTCGAAAATGAAATACCAGCTCAGCATCAACAACAGCATGATGACTACGACGATGCTGGAAAGAGCGGCAGCCAGGGGATAGTTGAGGACATCCATGCTGCTGGTGATGGTGTTGCCCACGAGCTCATAACCTACTCCGCCCATGATGATGGGCACAGCACTCTCGCCGAAGGATCCGACGAAGCCGAAAATAAGGGCGGCAAAAATGCCAGGCAGCGAGAGCGGGATCACGATGCGCAGGAAAGTGGTAGCCGGCCTGGCACCCAGGAGCGCGCTCGCCTCCAGATATTGCTTGTCGATAGCGCCGATCGACAGCACGAGTGGAAAAATCATAAAGGGCATGTAGGACGAAATCAGTCCGACAAACACGGCGAAATCACTGTAAAGGAGCCAATCCAAGGGAGCTTCGATTATGCCGAGAGCACTGAGAATATTGTTGATGGTGCCGTTGCGGCCGAGGAGACTGGTCCAGGCGACGTTGCGGACGATGTAATTGATGAGGAACGGGATGGTGAATAGAACCAGTACCACGCGCGCGGCGTGAGGCTGTGCCTTGCGAGCGAGAAAATAGGCGATGGGATAAGCAAGCAGCAGCGAAAGCGCCGTCGCCTCGACTGCGACGATCATGCTGCGTTGCAAAACCTGCAACCGCGCGCCTTCGATGATGGCCGCGTAAGAGGCCAGGGACAAAGCGGGACGGAATTTCATCCCGACCCGCTCCCAAAAACTAATGACGATCGTGAGACAAAGCGGCAACACCAGGAATGCGAGAACGAAAACGACGGGCAGGCTCAAAAGACCTGCCCGCGTGAACTCTAGGCCAGGCTCGCCGCGCCCACTGCACGAAGCTTCAGCTCAAGCGGCTTTGAATCGGGCCCACTCGGATTCGTAGAACTCGACTTCCGTGGGCCAGCGGTTCTGCCAAGTTCCGCCCTGCTGGAATTTCCTGCGAACATTGGCCGTGATCTCCTCGACCTTTTTCGCGTCTTCGGCACTGAACTCGGCGGAATTGGACTTCGCATATTCAGGCGCCTGCGGATTTGTCATATAGCCCCGCAACCCGGTAATCTTGGCGCCATACCATCCGCCGAGCATGAAATCGAGCAGTCCGTAGGCTGCAGCCGTCTGCTCCTCGGTTCGGCTGGGGTTGTTGACCAGATATGCGGCCATTGCCCAGAGCAGATAGCCTTCCTTGGGATCGGCATAAACTGCATCGACACCTTTGGACTTAGCGACGAATACCATCGGTTCCCAGCAGTCGATAACATAGACTTCCTTGCTGGTTATGAGATTGACCGCCTGTTCGAAGCTATTCCAGATGACGCGGAATTGGCCGGCCTTTTTCTGCTCGATGAGAAAATCGATAACGGTTTTGAATTCTTCCTTTGTCATGTCATCAGGATTATTGATCGTCGCAAGGCCAGATTTTTTTAGATAAAGGCCGGTTTTTTGCCCGGCCGTCGTATAGTTGTCTTCGAGCGCCACATACCCCTTCCATTTCGGATCGAACAGTGCGGCGTAGGAGTCGAGGGGGCCGGTTTTCTCAGGCAAATACGCGAAGGAATCACCCTGGAGCACCGTGGGCACGCCGTAGATTTTGTCGTTGAGGCCGATGAATTGGAAGCCTGGTTTGCCCTTGCCAAGAAACTCTTCGATATAGGTGTCCTTGCTCCAGTTCGGTATACGGGAGGTGTCTATGGGCACCACAAGGTCGTTCTCGACCAGCGGCTTCTGCATGCCGCCCACGATGTTGATGATGTCGTAGGTGCCTTGTCCTCCGCCTGCCACCAAAACATTCAGCACGGCTGAAGGCGCATTGCCCATCGAGACCAGATTTACGCCATAACCTGTGGCCGCCGTAAATTTGGACCAGTCGCCGCCTGGATCGCCGACACCGATATCGGCGAAATTGATCGTTCCAGCGGCCCGCGATTGCGGCACATGTAGGACTGCCGACGCAAGGAATCCCGTCAGTCCCAAATACAACGCATCGCGTCGGTTGATACGATCGAATTTATGCATCCTAACCTCCCACGGATTGACAATATTGTACGCGCCACAGACGTTCGCTCGCGTCCGCAGCTTTGTCAACGCAGGCAGGCTAAGGCCGGTCCAGCCTGCTCTTTTTGTTGCCAGTGTGAAGCTCAGTCGTTCCAAGGTTGAGTATCAGCTGACCGTGGCACTGCATTCTGCCACCGGGGTGGCGTTCCCACTAGCCGATGCAATCGCCACAGCGCTGCGGAGTGTGCTGGCTCGGCACCGATGGGAGTGACCGCTGGATCGGTTACCCATGGTCGGCTAGCATCAGCGGGCAATGACACGCGGGAGGAATTGAAAGATGACGCTGTATTTAACACGCTTCAGCTATACGCCCGAAACCTGGGCCCGCTTGATTGAATCGCCTGAGGATCGGCGCAATGCCGCTCGTTCTTACATCGAGTCCGTGGGAGGCAAGCTCCACGGGTTCTGGTACGCCTTTGGCGAACGTGATGGTTGGAATCTGTGGGAGGCGCCCGACAATGTATCGATGGCGGCGGTGGCGCTCGCCATCGGTGCTGGAGGCGCACTTAGCTCGCTGGAGACAACGGTGCTCCTCAGCGTCGAGGAACTGATGGAAGCCCTTGCAAAAGCCAAATCAGTCCGGTATCGCCCGCCAGGAGCGTAGTGCTCCGCGCACGGACGGAAGGTGGTCTCGGCAAGGAGTTTCTGCAGCGTTTCATTTTAGATAATGAGACTCCCAGTCGTGAACTGGCACATGATGCCCTCGGGCTCGAAGCGAAGGTCCAGCACTCCCCCGAGTTCGCCGACGACCAAGGTTTCGATCAGGCGGGAGCCAAACCCCCTTTTCAGAGGCAGAGAAACGGCAGGTCCGTTCCTCTCCTGCCACCGAATTTCCAAAACCTGGTCCGCCGACGGTTGCCATTGCACGACAACCTGCCCCACCGGTACCGACAGAGCGCCATATTTCACCGAGTTCGTGCACAGCTCATGGAGAACCATGCCCAGCGCCATCACCATCCTGCCCGGAACCCGCACACGAGGACCGAGCAAAAGAATCTCTCTGTCCTCAATGCGATATGGTTTGGTAATCTTTTCCATGATTTCGGCGACATCTGCATCCGATTGGCCGCTATGCAGGCTGATGTCGGTTGCGATTGCCAGGGCCTGCAGACGGTCCATGAAGGTTTTGACCGCAACTTGATCGTTGCCCAACCCGCGGAAGGACTGATACGCAATCGATTGAATCACAGCGATGGAATTCTTCACCCTGTGTTGGAGCTCGCGTGCCACAGTGGCAAGACGCTCCTCGGCCAGTTTCCGCTCGGTGATGTCGACAAGCAGGCCGGTAATTCGCGGCCGGCCCTCCAAGCTAAAAACATATTGTGCCCGATATAACAGCTGTTTGGTCACTCCTGCCGGCGTGATGATCGAAAACTCGGCTTGCACCTGCGTTCGGTCTTCTCCAGTCGAATGCCCCAGCTGGCGCGGCTTGAAGTCACCGCGGAGATAGCGGTCGCGCACGACGTCGAGTGTTGCACCTTCCGCACGGAGCCTGGAAAGTTCGCCAGGAGCATAGTGCGACCGCAGTTTTTCCAATGTCGGCGTTGCATCTTGCGGCAGGCCAAAGAGCAGATTCAGATCGGGCGTGTTTGTTACGACGCCCATTTCAAGGTCGACTTCCCAAAGGGCCATCTTTCCGGCTTCGATTGCCAGCCGCAGACGTGCGTCGCTTTCCCTGAGCGCATGGGTGGCGCGCATCTCCTCGGTGACATCCTCAACCGTTGCGGTATAGGCGCTTACGCTTTCGACTTCGCCCGAGCCGATAGCCACTTTGATTTCCGTCCTGATCCAGCGGGTTTCCCCCGTGTCGACTCTGCGAATGCGGTGATGATACAAGCCGTCATTTGAAAGGCGGGGCGCGCCCTTTTGCAGCTCATCGGTCCAGCCGGTATCCCCGCTATCGTTGGCCTTACAAAACTCAATGAAAGTAAGAGCGGCGGTGCTTGCAAAGCCGTAAATTTCGGAGATGCGGTTGGAAACCGTAAATGCATCGGTGAGCCTATCCCAGTCCCAAACAGCCGGTGCCGCAGCACTCATGGCATTAGCCAAGCGAAACTGACCTGACGATGATCGATCTGGGGAATTCGGCATGGCGGATACATACATTGTTCGGCAGAAAACGTTACGCGCTGGTCATATATAGAGTGAACGCATGCTCCATTTCCACGGCTACTTCGGATTTAACGCAGCGTCATGACGCCCGTGTTTGCATCAGCGGCATGCGAATTCGATCACTTGGCGCAGAAAGCGATCGCACCAATCCAATTGCCCTTTCTCGATATATTCGTCGGGCTTATGAGCCTGTTCAATCGATCCCGGCCCGCAAACGATCGTGGGGAGGCCGAGCACTCCAGAGAAATAGCCAGCCTCCGTGCCATAGGCGACCTTTGCCTCGGCATTGGTGCCCGTCCAGGCCTTCACCCGCGTTACCACCTCGTGACCGGCATCGACGGTGAACGAGGGATAGTCATACAGGCGTTCGAAAGTTATCGCTGACTCCGAAGCAGTTTTCTTCATGCGCGGCAGAAGCGATTGATTGGCAAAGCGCCTGATCCCCTCCATGACCGTATCCGGATCAACACCTTCCAGGCAGCGATATTCGAAGACGAATTCACATTCGCGCGGAACAATGTTGATTGCCGAACCGCCTTTGATCATGCCTGTCGACAACGTCGAATGCGGCACGTCGTAGAGGGCATCGACGGCTTCAGACTTCATTTGCTCGGCAAGATCGCGAAGAAATATGATCAGTTCGGCGGCGTAGTCGATCGCGTTCACGGCCCGCGGTGCCAGGCTCGAATGTGCCTCCCGCCCCTCGAGCCGGACCTTGTAAGACCGGCCGCTTTTGTGGCCGATCACCGGGCGCATGTTGGTCGGCTCACCGACGATGCAAAAGGCAGCGCCGCACGGTTCGGCGCGAAGGCGATCGATCAAGCTTCTCACGCCGATGCAGCCGAGCTCCTCGTCATGAGAGAAGGCGATGTGGATCGGCCGTTTGAGATCGGCCGCCACAAATTCGGGAACGCTGGCCAGCACGGCGGCGAGAAATCCCTTCATGTCGCAGGAGCCACGCGCGAAAAGCCTGCCATCTCGATCCTCCAGTTTGAAAGGATCCGATGACCATTCCTGGCCGTCCACCGGTACCGCGTCGGTATGGCCGGATAGAATAATGCCACCCGACGTGTCTGGACCGATGCTCGCCCAGAGATTGGCCTTGGTCCTGTCCTCATTCCAGATGAGCTGCGGCTCGACACCGTTCTTGCGCAGAATTTCGCTAGCATAGTCGAGCAGCGGGATATTCGACAAACGGCTAGTCGTATCGAAGGCGACGAGATCCTTTAGAATGGCGATAGTCGCGGTCTCGGATTTCATGCGGGTCATCTCTCTAGAGTGCCGAACCGCCGCCGCCCGGCCGGAACGGGGGAGGTGTCATGAGCATGGCGGTAACCTCGGGCGGAAGCGCCCCGAGCGGATCCCTGCGAGAGGGCATGCCATCGACAAAGGGCAGCAGCTGATGGCGCGCGATTTCGAACACGCGGCGCAGCTCGGCTATTGGATAGGAATGCTCATCGACGCGGAGACTGAGATAAGGGTAGGATTCGGTCTTATGAACCAGCATCGCAGCCGATTGCCTGCCGCGCTTGTCGCCGCCGGCGCGCTGACCGGCCTCGAGAGCGATGATGAGACGCTCCGGCAAGCTCAGTGCATAGCTGCCGACAAACGCCTCGACCATAGCATTGACGGTAGCCTCTCCCACGAGCATGTTTCCCTGAACCGCATAATTCGGTCCGATGCGATGGCCAAACCACGATGTGCAAGTACTGCCGCTCCAGGCAGCGCTGCGACCGTTGTTGTCGACAATGCCGATCTGCCGCACATCCCGGCCGGGGTCCTGCTCCATGAGCAACCGTAAAGCTTCATCAGCAGCCCTGCCCTCGCGAAGAAGCTTCAATCCGTCAATGCCGAGATAGGGATTGACCCATGATTGTGTTGAGATCGCGCCTACGCCGGGCTCGACAAAAGGACAAATGCCACCGACAGCGGGTACGGCAGTCGAGACTGCGACGCCAAGCATTCCGGTCCGATCGCAACGCGCGGAAATCGAGAATGTGTTTACCTCAAGCATTCATGACTCCTTCCGGTGAATCGCCCTTGTTGATGATCGTCGCCGATGGGGGTCGGGAACGGCATCCATCAGGGCCCTGGTATAAGGATGGCGCGGGTCGGAAAATACCATTTCGGTCGCTCCCGATTCCACGATCTCGCCTTGCCGCATCACCGCGACCTGATCGCTGAGGTAGCGAATGACTGCAAGATTATGGCTGACGAAAATCGTAGTCAGTCCCAGTTCGCGCTGCGTTGCACGGAATAAGTTCAGGATTTGGGCTTGGACGGATACATCGAGGGCGGAGGTCGGTTCATCTGCCAGTACGAGCATCGGCCGTAAGATGATGGCGCGCGCAATGGCGACCCGTTGCCGCTGTCCGCCGCTGAGCTGATGGGGATATCGCCGAATGAAATCCGATGGCAGGCCCACCTGGGTCAGGGTCTCGGATACTCTCCAAGCCCGGTCGCGGGCATCGCCTAGGCCATGCACCTCGAGCGGGGCCGAGAGAATTGCGCCAATCGTCTGGCGCGGGTTGAATGAAGAGGCGGGGTCCTGAAAAACAGCCTGCACCTCCCGGCGGAATGCCCGCAGCTCCGCGCGGGACATTTTCCATACATCACGGCTCCCATATAGTATCCGGCCCGAGGACGGACGGACCAAGCGCAGTATCATCCGCAACAGTGTGGATTTGCCGGATCCGGACTCACCGACAATTCCGAGCGTTCCGCCCTTGTCGACCGATAAAGTCACCTTTCTCACCGCCGGTGGATTTCTGCTGGCGAAGCCCGAGGTGTTGAAGGATTTGGTAAGGTCATCGAGTACGAGCAGCGTCATGGTTGTCCTTCGGGAAACCAGCAGCGGGTGCGGTGAGCGCCGTGCCTGTCGAACAGGGGGTCGATGCTGCAACGGGCCATTGCCCGAACACATCGCGGGGCGAATGCGCATCCCTCCGGCAGCTCATGAGGCTGGGGAATTTGGCCGGGTATTGCCAGCAGTTCCGGCGTGCGCTCGCCAACCGAGGGCGTAGCTGCCAGCAGCGCATATGTGTAGGGATGCCGAGGGCGCTCGAAAATCTCCTCGACGGGCCCTTCCTCAACGACACGGCCTGCGTACATCACATAGACCCGATCACAGAAATCAGCGACGAGCCCGAGATCATGGGTGATGAACAGAATCGAGGTGCCATGCTCCTCGCGCACTTCGCGCAATAGCGCGAGCACCTGGGCCTGAACCGTCACATCGAGCGCCGTCGTGGGTTCATCCGCTATCAGCAGCTCGGGTTCGAGTGCCAGGCCCATCGCAATCATGGCACGCTGTTGCATCCCGCCCGAATACTGATGCGGATATTCCTTCGCCCGTTGCTCCGGGTCGCGAAGGTGAACAGAGCGCAGCAAATCGACCGCGAGGCGGCGTGCCGCCGCCCAGGCGGTACCTGCGATGCATAACAAAAGGTTCACCGACCTGATCGCCGACCATGAGCGTCGGATTGAAGAGCACGCAATGCATCCTGCGGAATAAAGGCAATGCGATCGCCGAGCATGCTTCGGCGTTCTTGGGCGTCGAGACCGATGAGTGGATGTCCCTTCAGCAGGATGCTGCCGCTTCTGATCGCTCGCCTGGCGCGGCAAGAAGTCCCAGCACGGAAAGCGCAGTCAACGTTTTCCCGCTGCCCGATTCGCCGATCACCGCGACGATCTCACCTGGTCGCCACGGTCAGGCTCATGCGCTCGACCACCCGGCGAGGACCGGTTCGTCCGGGAAACTCGATGGACAGGTTGCTGATTTCCAGCGTCGCCGGTGAATTGCACTCAACCGGTCATTGCAATTCCTTCAAATGCGGGTCGAGGAGATCGCTCATGCCATCGCCGAGCAGATTGAAGCCGAGGACGCAAAGAAACAGCGCAATGCCAGGCACGATCCCGAGCCAGGGCGCCTGCGCCATGAAGCCCCGCCCGGTATTGATCATGTTTCCCCAGGAGGGCTCCGGCGGCTGCGCACCCAGCCCAAGAAAGCTCAACGCCGATTCCAGCAGGATGGCATAGGCGAATGCAACCGCCGCCTCGACCAGCGAAGGGGCGAGAATATTGGGAAGCATTTCGCGAAAGATGATCCGGGCATCGCTCATGCCGATGGCTCGGGCCGCCTCGATATATTGCTGGCGCAGTACGTCCATGGTCGGACGCGCGGGCCAGTCGGGCAAAGCCCTGGAATGAAGATGATGCCGATCGCGATCATTGCATTGAGGATATTGGTGCCGAGGCTCGCCATCAGAATGACAGCGAGCAGGATTGCAGGAAAGGAAAACAGCAGCTCCATCAAGCGCATGAGCGCCATATCGACAACTCCGCCGAAATAGGCTGCCAACAGGCCGATAGCGTGCCGCACGACAAGCCCACGCCGACCGCAACGAGAGCCACTTCAACCGAAATGCGCGCTGCGTAGATCGTGCGCGACAACACATCACGGCCGACTTCGTCGGTGCCCAGCCAATGCGTCAGCGACGGCGGCCTGCAGCATTTGTGCGACGTCGAGCTCATAGGGCGAATACGGAGCATCAAGTCGGCGCCGCCACTGCGGCGAGCGACGACAAGCCCGACCAGCATGCCACCCATGGTCAAGATGCCATGGCGGCGCCATGACCAACGCATGCTACGCGCCATGCCGGTGGAAACGCTCATGCCGCACCCGACTTGCTGTGCACCTGACGAGGATCGAGCAGGCTGGCGATGATGTCGACCAGCATGTTGGCGGCAAGCACCGCGACAGTCACGACGAGAGCCGAACCGATGAGAACCGGGTAGTCGCGATTGATGATGCCAACAAGCACGAGCGAGCCGATGCCGGGCAGACGGAAAATATCCTCGATGATCACCACGCCGCCGAATAGAAAGCCGAATTCCACTGCGCCGACGGTCAAGATAGGGGATGGTGGCATTGCGCAGCGCATGACGCGGATGACGGTTCCTATCGGGCGCACCCTTTGGCCTTGGCGGTGCGGATATAATCGGACGAGAGGACCTCGATCATCGAGGCGCGCATGATCCGCAGCAGCAAAGCGGAGGAAACAACGCCAAGCGAGACGGCGGGCAGGATCATGTGGGCTAAGTTGTCTTAGCGGATCCTGTAGGAAAGGCGTGTACCCGCCTGCCGGCAGGAAGCCATCGAAGCTTGAGCGAAAACACCAGCACCAAAAGCGTAGCGAGCCAGAAATTCGGAACTGCCCCGAGAATGGTCGCGAAAGCTGGTTATTACTGTGTCGGCGAGGCCTTCGCATGGCGATAGGCGGCTATCGCGCCCAATGGCACGGCTATGAGATTCGCAACGATGAAGGCCAACAGCGCCAACTCCAACGTGACAGGCAAGGCGCTTTAGAATTTCAGGTCCGACATCGACGCGGTTCTGAAACGATTTCCGAAATCGCCTCGTGACCGCCTTGCCGAACCATTCCGCATATTGGACGTGCAAAGGCCGGTCGAGGCCGTTCTGCGCTTCAAACCGCATGATGGCCTGTGGCGTTGCATCAACCCCCAGTGCCGACCGCGCGGCCGAACCCGGCACCACATTGATCGCAATGAAAAGGATGATCGAGGCCGCCAGCAACGTGGGAACAAATAGGGCAAGGCGGGTCAGGATCAGACGAATCATGTGGCAGATCCTCCAGTGCTGCCGGGACTTAGAGGCAGCCGCGGGATTCAATCAACGCCATAGTCTTTCAGACTCTCGAACCAGGAGTCCTTCAAGGTCTTCAGGAACCCCGTGCGCAACGGCGTAAATCCCTGAAGCTTTTTGCTGTGCGCGATCAGGATGATAGGCATTGACCAGCGGAACGATGCCCATTTCCTGCATGGAAAGCTCCTGCATTTTCTTGTAGGCGGACTTTGCGTTCCTCCTGCGTGGCGGCGGTCTTTGCCTCCTCGAGCAAGGCATCCATTTCGGGGCTGCAGCTTTTCTGCACGTTGATCGCCATGCCGCATTTATAATTGTTAGTGACGAAATCGTCAGGATCGGCAAGCGGACTAACCCAATACATTGTCGTGATGTCGAATTTGCTGGGCCCCCAGACCTCATCCCAATAGCGCGGTATTTCCATCGTGCCGATCTTCGCCTTGATGCCTACGGCGGCGA
Organism: uncultured Alphaproteobacteria bacterium; assembly: GCA_963770205.1. GTDB lineage: Bacteria > Pseudomonadota > Alphaproteobacteria > Rhizobiales > Aestuariivirgaceae > DATBLQ01. Next base: position 33,641 of record CAVYOS010000016.1, on the reverse strand, counting down.
GGTTTGCCTGAATTATCGGCGCCATGGCCATCATCGCGGGAAAGGACGATGCCATGGTCATCGATGTTTCGAAGCCATCCGGATAACCGGCTTCGGCCAGAAGTTTCTTCGCTCCCTCCACATCGGCTCCTTCCTTGAAAATACTTGATGCCGGCGTAACCCCAGTTCCATTCCGGACCATGCCGCCAACCAGCGGCGCTCGCCTGACCAAAGAACGCGCCCGCGACGAGGGCGTTGCGATCAAGAGCGAGCCCGATCGCCTGGCGGACCTTGGGATTGTCCAATGGCTGTTGCTGATTGTTAGGCAGCAGCCAATAATACCGCGACCCTTCTAGGCTTGCGTAGCAAGTTCAGCATTTGCGCGATACGGTGGCCCAATCCTTTGGCGGAATTTCGTTTGAGAAATTGACCTCGCCCGACATGATCGCATCCGTCAAAGCCGTCGACGTCGGCAATGATGCGGTATTCCATAGAGCATCGAAATAGGGCTTGCCCGGCCTCGAAGATAATTGGGATTGCGCTCGAACTTTAATGGCGGAACGGGGCTCGTAGGTGACGAATTTGAACGGGCCGGAGCCCACGGGCTTCTCGTTGAGGTCGTGACCGGATTCGACGAGCTTCTTGGGAACGATGGAGCTTCCGGGAAATGCCATATAAGTGAGGAATGGACCGGTGCGCTTGCTCAGCTTGAATTTCGACGGTCATGGGGATCGATGACATCGACGCTCGCAATAGTTTCAACCTGGGCGCCGTAGGAATAGCCCGAATCCTTTGGCACGCAGACGATCAAACGAAAATTTCACGTCTTCAGCCGTCAGTTCATCGCCATTATGAAATTTGATGGCCGACCGCAGTTTGAATTTGTATTCGAGTCCGTCGGCAGACATTTCGAAGCTTTCGGCAAGCTCCGGATAGGGATTTGCGTCGGGGTCGAGGGCCATCAGCGTCGAGTAGACCTGCTCGATCACCACATGGGACATCCCACTTGGACCACGGACGGGATCGAATCCCGCAGGATCGGCTGAAAATGCCGCCTTCAGGACGCCTCCAGGCTTCGGCTCGGCAGCAAGAACGGGAATCGAAAAACCGGGCACAATCTGTGCGGCAGCCGAGGCCAGCGCAATGATGGCAACTGAATTCTTGAGGAAGCGGCGCCGGGACAGGCCAGCAGCTGATGTTTTGGTTTTCATGGGTCCTCTCTCCTCGGGTTCTGGCCTGCGGAAGGGCAGAGACGCCAGATATTGCAGCGTATGGGTCATGAAAGCAGTCCGTCAATGCCTGTCACAGCCCTTGTGCGATTGAAAGCCCTTCCTCTACTCTGAGCTGGTGCGATCAGGATTGAACTTCAGCACCATACCGCCCCCCGACCCCCTTCGCTTGAATCTTCCGATATCCATCGATTATGTGCCGCGAGATCAACTCATCGCTTATTCGGTTGCCGTATCTTCAGAAGGATTCGTGAATGACCGTGAGAGATTTTTCCGACAAGGTCGAGGTTGTCGAGCTCGCCTGGATACCGATGCCGGACGGGCGGAAATTAGCTGCCCGACTATTTCTGCCGAAGCATCCGAAGAGCGCTGTTCCTGCTTTGCTAGAATATATTCCTTATCGGCGGCGTGACGGTACGAGAACCGGCGATGACGAGATGCACATCTGGTTTGCGGCGCATGGGTATGGTGCTGCACGGGTCGATATTGCGGGTATGGGAGATTCCGACGGCCTTGTCGAAGACGAGTACGCGGTGCGAGAGCAAAAGGATGCCTTAGCGGTCATCGAATGGCTGGGAACCCAGAGCTGGTGTTCCGGCAATGTTGGGATGATCGGCATCTCCTGGGGCGGATTCAATGGTCTGCAGATCGCTGCGCACCGCCCGCCCCGCCTCAAGGTCGTGGTGACGATGTGTTCCACCGACGACCGTTATGCTTGCGATGCGCATTATCTTGGCGGCTGTCTGCTCAATGACAATTTCTCATGGGGCGGAGCCTTTTTTAATTACGCGGCCCTGCCGCCCGATCCGGCGATGGTCGGCGAGGAGCGCTGGCGCGACATGTGGAAGGAGCGCATCGAACAGCACGTCAACTTTCCCGCGCTTTGGCTGCAGCATCAGCGCCGCGATGAGTATTGGAAACAAGGTTCGATCTGCGAAAACTGGAATGCCATAGCTTGCCCGGTCTTTGCCGTCGGTGGCTGGCTCGACGGTTATACGCAAACAGTGTTCCGGCTTGTCGAGAACCTCAAATCGCCATGCAAGGGGTTGATCGGTCCGTGGGGGCACAAGGAGCCACAACGGGGGGTTCCCGGACCGGCGATCGGCTTCCTGCAGGAATGCCTGCGCTGGTGGGACCAGTATCTGAAGGGCCAGGATCGTGGCATCTCGCGGGATCCCGACATGCGCCTCTGGCTTCAGGAGTATGAGCCGCCGCAACCCCATTTTCTGGAGCGGCGCGGCCGCTGGATCGGTTTTTCCAAGAAAGCACTTCGAAACTTGGATACGCGCCGCTTCCATGCACAGGGCAGGTCAATCGCAACCAAGGCCGTTCGGGGCAAGGCATCGCTTGCCATTATTTCCTCGCCCCAGACGACCGGTCTCAAAGCCCAGGAATGGTGCCCCTATGGTCAGGGCAGAATATCCGCGGAGAGTGCTACGGATCAGAGAGAGGACGACGGATTGTCGTTGTGCCTGGACAGCGACCCGCTTGTGAGGCCGCTCAATGTCGTCGGCGAGGGACAAGTGCAGCTGCGGATTGCCGCGGACCGGCCGCAGGCCTTGGTTGCGGTACGGCTGTGCGACTTGGCTGAGGACGGCACATCGGCGCTCATAACCTATGGCCTTCTCAACCTCTCTCACCGTCAAAGCCATGAGAGCCCTTCTCCGCTCACCCCCGGAAAATTCTACGATGTGGTGGTGACGTTGAAGCCGATTGCCCAGGTGGTTCCCAAGGGTCACCGCCTGCGGCTTGCCATTTCATCAGCCTACTGGCCAATGGCGTGGCCGTCCCCCGATTCGGTCACGCTGGAGCTCGACACGGCGAAGTCGAGCCTCGATCTTCCGATCATTGCCCGGCCGGTCGGCACAAGTCGCGTAAGCTTCGAGGAAGCGGAACATGCCAAGCCCGGGTCCATCACGGTCATCAAGCCGGCACGAGAATCTCGCCAAATTCTTCATGATGTCGGAAGGCAAGTTACCATATTCCAGGTCGAGAGCGATGACGGCCGATATATCATTGATGAAATCGAAACGGAGATCGCCTCGCACCGTCACAAGGAGTACGAGATCCACCGTGCCAGGCCTGCTACGGCAAGAACACGCATCGCTTGCCACCAGGAATACCGGCGGGGCAGCTGGAACCCGAAGGTGGATACCGAAGTCAGCGTGACTTCCGACCAGACGCATTTCCATATCAAGGGCACGGTTCGCGCTTTTGAGGGGGAAACGCCATTTGCCAGCCGCGATTTTGCCCAGTCCATTCCACGCGATAATCTCTAGCATTGGGACAGCGGCAGCGCCCTTCCGGCAGGGGCCCTGGCCGCAACTGGCAAAAACCTACTTTGCGAAGGTTTCATTACGTGAAAGACTTGCCCAAAATAGTAGGGAGAAAAGTTCACATGAGCATCATCATGAATCGCCGATTTTTCCTGCAAACGGCATCCGGAGCGATCGTTTTGCCAATCACGGGCGTGGGAGCATTACCCGCCTTCGCGGCACGCGAGCAACTGGTCGTCAGGTTCGAATATGACATGGCCAACATCGATCCCGCCAATCGTACCGGCTCCGTTGAGGACAATCTAATATTGGCAGTCTGTCAAAACCTCGCCCGGTTTAAGCCCGGCAAGCTGGAGTGGGAGCCTGATGCCGCCAAATCGATCAATCAGGTGTCGGAGACGGAAATCGATTTCGAGCTTAATCCCGGCCAGATGTTCCAGGGCGGCTATGGTGAGATGACGGCAGAGGATGTGAAATTCTCATTCGAGCGGTTCGTAAAACCTGGTCCCGACGGCAAGAAAGCGGCATACGCTGATGATTTCGGCGCTCTCGACAAGGTCGAGGTTACAGGCACCTACACTGGCAAACTAATTCTCAAAAACCCGGCCCCGGCACTTTGGGTCATCGGAATATGCGACGGTTCGGGCGCCATTCTCTCCAAAAAAGCGGTCGAGGCACTCGGCGACAAGATGGCCACTCAGCTCATCGGATCTGGACCCTTCTGTTATGAAGGAATGGAAACCGAAAGAGCAAATCGTGCTTGAGGCAAACCCCGATTATGCCGGACGCGACAAGCCCTATTTCAAGCGTATTGTCGCCAAGCCGATCACGGAGCCGAAGACTGCCGTCATCTCCTTCCTGGCCAAGGAGCTTGACTTCACCGAAATCGAGCCAACGGCACTTCCGCAGGTGGAAGCCGACGCCGATTCGAAAACCATCAAGCTGGACGGTATCGATTACACCTGGGTTGGCATCAATGTCGAAAAGCCGCCCCTCAACGATGTTAAGGTTCGGCAGGCGATCCGCCTCGGCATCGATGTCGATGCGATCATTGCCGGCGCATATTCAGGAACCGTTGCCCGGGCAAAGACGCTGCTTGCGCCGCAGCTCCTGGGCCATTGGGCGGCGGCCCCCGTCTACCCGCACGATACCGAAAAGGCCAAGGCGCTGCTGGCTGAAGCAGGACAGACCAATTTCAGCGTAACACTCACCTGCCTCAATGATGCGACCTCCCAGGCCACTGCCCAAATCGTTCAGGCCAACCTGGCCGAGATCGGCATCACCGTAACCATCAATGCGCTCGACTCCGGCACCTACTGGGCGCTGGGCAGCGACGACAAGAGCAAGGACCTGGAGCTTTCCCTCATTCCTTACTCCTCGAAGTTCGATCCCAGCTTCCAGACACAATGGTTCGTCTCTTCGCAGGTCGGCGTGTGGAACTGGCAGCGCTGGAAGAACGAGGAATTCGACAAGCTTCATGCGGAAGCCAATTCCATCACCGACAACGACAAGCGGCAGGCCATGTATGTCCGCATGCAGGAACTGCTCGATGAGTCGGCGTCCTGTATTTGGATCACGCATGGCGTGCGCGATTTCGCTTATGCGAAATGGCTCGCTCCCGCGGTTCTGCCGAATGGGTCCAATTGGCAATTCCGGTTCTTCAAGGAGGCTTGATGCCAGACTTGCGGGGCGATGCCGGCCCGATGGATTAAATTTCTGGCACGGAGATTCGCCGCCGCCATGCTTACCATGGCGGGGGCTATCCTTTTGCTCTTCATCATCATCCAGTTCGTCCCCGGCGATCTCATCACCATCATGCTTGGCCCCCGGGCAACCCCAGAATTGCGGGAGGCCTTTGCCGAGCGCATGGGATTGGACAGGTCAGTTCTGGAGCGCCTGTGGGTGTTTTTTTCCCACGCCGTGCGTGGGGATTTCGGCAGCGACGTGTTGTCCAATAGGCCGATCGGAGACATCATTCTCGAGGTCCTTCCCCATACGTTGCAACTTGCCTTTGCAGCGATGCTGATCGGCGGCGGCCTAGGCGTGCTGCTCGGCTGCATAGCCGCTTTGCGCCCGGGCTCCCGCCTCGACAGCTTTTTGGGCTTTGCGTCAGTTGCATTCATCACGACGCCCAGTTTCGTCGTGGCAATATTCCTGCTGTTGACGTTTTCGCTCGGCCTGCACTGGCTCCCGGTTACCGGCGCCGGCGACCCCTCCAGCCTTACCGACCGTCTTGCGCACCTTGTCTTGCCGGCGAGCGCGCTGGCAATCGGATGGGTCGGCTATATTGCCCGGTTGATGCGGGCGTCATTGCTGGAAGTGATGTCGGAGCAGCATATTAAAATGATGCGCGCCTATGGCGTTCCAGAGCGGCGTATCATTGGACGATTTGCGCTGAAGCTCGCAATTGTGCCGCTTGTTACCGTGATCGGCCTCGGCATGGGCGACCTCATCGGCAGTGCGGTCTTTACGGAAATCATCTTTGCTCGCCCCGGCATCGGTTCCCTCATCTACAATTCCATCATGACGCGCAACTATCCCGTCGCGCAGGCCGGACTGCTGGTGCTTGTGCTGGTTTACGTTTGTGCCAATCTCTTCGCCGATATCATCAACAGCTTGATCGATCCGCGGATCGCGCGAAGCCTCGATCTCCGGGGCAGCGGATGATCGGCTGGCTCAAAGGCCTCATCAGGGAGGTTTGGCGCGACCGGTCGGGGCAAATCGGACTCATTCTCGTCAGCCTCATTCTGTTGATGGCCGTTGCCGGCCCTATCATTGCGGCTGATCCCAATAAGATCAATGTGGCGGAGCGATTTTTGGCCCCATCACTGGACCATCCGCTGGGAACGGACAATCTCGGCCGCGATTTGTTTGCACGCACGGCTGAGGGGACCCGCTCGGCTTTGGTTATTTCGCTCGCCGTTGTCGGCGCCTCGCTGCTTGCAGGGTCGATCTTCGGAGTTCTCGCAGGGCTCCTGGGCGGTATCATCGACCGCGGCTTGCTCGTGGTCTTCGATATCATAAGCGCCTATCCGCCGGTAATCCTGGCACTTGCGATTGTTGCGCTCTACGGCACCGGTTATTGGAATCTTTTGTTCGTGGTCACCATTCTCTTCATTCCGCAGTTCGCTCGCGTGGCAAGGGCTCAAACTTTAGCTCTGCGCAACCAGACATTCATCGACGCCGAGCGCTTGCTTGGTTTGCCCTTGCACCACCTTGTGTGCGCGGCATTTCATTCCAAATGTAATTGGTCCCCTCATCATTCTCGCAAGCATGAACATCCCGGTAGTGATTACCGTTGAGGCCGGCCTCTCGTTTTTGGGTCTTGGCGTGCAGCCGCCGGCCGCGAGCCTCGGGACTCTGATCAAGGATGGCTACATTTATCTTAACCAGTCGTGGTGGCCGACCATCGGCTCGGCAATGACGCTGGCCCTCGCCACACTCGGCTCGACGCTGTTCGGCGAGGCGTTGAGAGATGCGGCTGATCCGAAGCTCAAAGGCCGTGTGCGCCCGTGAAGCCCCCGTCAACGCGGTCACGCATTGCAATCGACGACTTAAGCGTCGACTTTGCCACTCCGACCGGGATCGCTCATGTGGTCCGCAACTTCGCGATGGAGGCAGAAGCAGGCCGCATCGTGGGTATCGTCGGAGAATCGGGAAGCGGCAAATCGACTTTGGGCCTCGCCATTCTCGGTCTTCTGGCGGCCAACGGCCGGACGCGATCAGGTGCTTTGATTATCGGCGATCAGCGCTATGACTTGACGCGAACGGATGTGACGGCAAAGCTGCGCGGCGGGCGTGTGGCGATGATTTTCCAGGATCCACTTTCCTCGCTCAACCCGGTTTTTTCAATTCGCTCCCATCTCTATGAGATATTGCGGCGATTGCCGTCAGCCGAGTCGGCCGGCTCGTGGCCAATTGCTGCGGAGACGGCATTGGACTCGGTCGGAATCGACCACCCGCGGCAGCGGCTCGATCAATATCCGCACGAATTGAGCGGCGGAATGCGGCAACGCGTGGCAATCGCGATGGCATTGCTGGCTCGCCCGCAATTGCTGATTGCCGATGAGCCCACGACCGCGCTCGATGTCACTATCGAAGCGCAAGTGATGAGAGAGATTCGCAAACTTCGCGATACGATCGGGTGCACGATCCTCTTCATCACCCACAGTCTTGGCCTTGTCGCGCAGCATTGCGACGACATAGCGGTGCTTTATGCGGGCGAGAAGATCGAGCATGGCAGGGTCTCGACCGTCGCAAAGGTCCCAGGTCATCCGTATACGGCTGCGCTCCTGGCATGTGAGGTCTCGATTGACCAGCAGCGCGGCCTAACTGCGCGCGAAAACCGTTTTCGGGTGATACCCGGCGAGCTCCCGGATCCGCACCATCGACCGAACGGCTGCATTTTCAAGAGCCGCTGTGAATTTGCTTTTGAACCTTGTGCCGATATCATCCCTCCGGACTATCCCGGCTCCGGGGAGCCTGGCCATAAAGCGCGGTGCCATTTGAGAGCCTTGGCATGAGTGTTGCCGTCGAGATCACCAATGCCGTTGTGCGGTTTGGAGAATTATCTGCAGTAAACGGCGTGACATTAGCCGTGCCGGAGGGCTCATGTTTTGGGGTGGTGGGGGAAAGCGGTTCCGGCAAAACAACTTTGATGCGCGCGATCCTCGGCCTTCAGCGACTCACGGCGGGCGCCATCGCTGTTTCCAACCTGGAAAAGAACGCCCATGTGCGTCAAAGAGCTCGGCTGATTTCAGGCCATCTTTCAGGATCCCGCGTCTTCCTTGTCGCCCCGCCGTTCGATCCGCCAGTCACTAGAGGAAGTTGGAGAGCTCTTGGACGAGCCGAACGACAGCTTGGCCAATCGGATCAGTGTCATGTTGCGAAGATTGGGCCTCGGTTCTTCCGTGATCGACAAATATCCCTATCAGCTCAGCGGAGGCCAGGCTCGGCGCGTGGCTCTGCTTCGGGCGCTGCTCGTAAAGCCGCGGATTCTCATCGCCGATGAGCCGACCGCAGGACTTGATGTGTCCATTCAGGGCGATATGCTCAATCTCCTGCAGGAGCTCCGCCGCGATCAAAATCTTACTCTCATCGTGGTCAGTCACAATCTTGCCGTCGTACGGTTGGTTGCCGATTACGCCGCGGTAATGTTTCGGGGTAAGCTGGTGGAACAGGGGCTGGCGGAGAATGTATTTGATGCACCCACGACGAATTACATGCGCCAATTGCTGCAAGCTTGGCCTCGATTGCACGCGCACGCTTCCATGAGCTAGCTTTAGCATCGGTAGAGCAGGAGCAGCATATGTCGGATTTGCCGACGAAGGCGGAAGTTGCGGAATATCGCTCCCAAGGCGTGGTGCTTCTGCGCGGAATATTTCAAGACTGGATCGATAGAATCGCTGCCGGCATCGAGCGCAATATGGCCGAACCGGGGCCTTATGCGTCGGAAAACCTCAAGCCCGGAGAAGGCGGACGGTTTTTCGACGATTATTGCAACTGGCAGCGCATACCGGAGTTTCGCGAGTTCGTTCAGTACTCACCGGCGGCCGAGGCGGCGGCGCAATTGATGCAGTCAACGAAGGCGCAGATTTTTCACGATCACGTTCTTGTCAAGGAGCCTGGCACCTCCAAAGCAACCCCATGGCACCAGGACGCGCCCTATTATTTTGTCGATGGCGAGCAAACGGTGAGCTTTTGGATACCCATGGAGCCGGTTGATGACGCCACCCTGCGGTGTATTGGCGGCTCGCACAAATGGCCAAAGTTCGTCACGCCGACGCGCTGGCTTTCAGAGGAAAACTTTTACGTGGGGGAAAATGACTATTTGCCGGTGCCCGACCCGGACAAAGAACCAGAAAACTACCGCCTGCTCGAGTGGCCTTTGCAGCCCGGTGACGCGGTTGCGTTCCACTATAAAACCGTGCATGGGGCGAGGGGCAATATGTCGTCGCGGCGGCGCCGCGCTTTCTCGCTTCGCTGGCTTGGAGACGACGCACGCTTCGTAACCCGGCCCGGCCGGACCTCTCCGCCCTTTCCCGGTCACAATATGACCGACGGCCAGTCTCTGCGCGAGGATTGGTTTCCGATCATCTGGCGGAATGGATGCAAGGATTAGGAGCCGCCCATTTTCGCAAGTGCATTGAGCACGACTATGAGTTTGCGGTCTCGCTCGTCGGTGAGCTGTTCAAAGGTCCGCCCGGCAGCCTCAGCCGCTATGCCGTCGGCTAGAATCCTGCTGGTCTCAGGAGAAAGCGTCGGCTGCCCCATGGTTCTCCACCAGCCGTGAATCGAATCGCCGTAGCGTTCGATGAATCCCCTCCATGCCAAGCCCGCCGCTGGCGAGACTGAAAAGCATATGGGGTCCCATGAGCGCCCAACGCAGACCTGGCCCTGAGCTCACTGCCCTGTCAACGTCTTCGACACTCGCTACACCTTCCATGACCAAGCTTATTGCTTCGCGCCAAAGAGCTGCCTGCAAACGATTCGCCACGTGACCCGGCACTTCCTTCCGGACCCGAATGGTCACTTTGCCGCAGGACTGATAAAATGATTCAGCCCCGGCAAGGACCCCATCGGCTGTTTGTTCATTGCCCAGAAGCTCAACGAGCGGAATGAGATGCGGCGGGTTGAAGGGATGCCCCAGGATAAGGTGCGAGGGATCTCTAAAGCCCTGTTGCATTTCGTTTAGAAGCAGCCCTGAGGTGCTGGACGCAATGATCGTTCCACGGCCCAGATGCGGTTCAATGCGGCGGAAAAGTTCGAGCTTCGCCTTGAGCCGTTCAGGGACACTTTCCTGAATAAAGCCAGCCTGTGACGCGGCGCTCTCGGGCTGGGTGTGGAAAATCGCTTGAGACGGTTCTCCTTTGGCGGCCAATTGGAGAGCCTGTAAAAAGGGCCAAGCTTTGCGAATGTAATCCGCTACGAAACTGCGCGTATGGTCTGATGGGTCATACACATGAACTTCGTGTCCTGCAGCAAGGAAGAGCGATGCCCAGCTCGCGCCGATTACGCCGGCGCCGAGCACAGCTGTTTTCATGTCATAGTTTCCTGGAGACGTGATCTCGGGCGTTTGTTCAGCTGCACTATCGCTTTTTTTCCACTATCCCGCGAAGTCGTTGGAGTTCGGTTTCAATGGCATTCAACCTGCTTTGTTGACCAGCGGCCGTCGACTGAAGCGAATCGGCGCTGCTGCGGGTCTGGGATTCGACGAGCCCAAACCGTTTCTCCATATTGTCTGCCACACCACTAAATCTTCGGTCTATCTCAGCGCCCATTCGCTGTTCTGTGGCGGACGAGTTCTCGAATAATTTTTGCTCGAGCCGGCCGATGTTGGCGGAAATCATGTCTATTCTACCGTTGAGCGTTTCTGAGCTGCTTTGCGCATTCTGCACCAGCGCGTGCAGCTGCCCGAAATAGGTATAGAGGGCAATCGCAAGTCCCAAAACAATTATCGCTACACCTGCCAGTGTACCGATGGCCAGAGTTCTGGCCCATGATACGGCTTCCTGAGCCGAGGCCTGCGCATTGGCCATAGCAGCAGGAATAGCGCTGCGAATAGGGTTCCCAGCGTTGGCTTTTCTCAAATGTGCATCGGCCGATATATTCAATTCTGTTGGCGGAAAGCCAATAAAATGCCTTGTCGCGGATGCCTCGTTCTCGGCCGGCTTTATCTGGAATGTCGTTTTTGTAAATTCCATCCAGATCAGCGGCTGGGTGGTGTCTAGGTCGTAGTCGGTTGCCGTCAGATTGTGGAGGGGGATAAGGAGCTTTCCGGAAAAACCGGGATCTACCAGCAGCCCAGTTCCCAACAGCAGGCCCCGATGCACGTGAGTATTTCGCAGATCAAAACTCACGGCAATGTAGTTAGGCAGGCGAAGATATGGCTCAACTTGGACGAACGTAAGAGAATTCGCCGGCAATACACATCTCGAGCCTTTCTTTAGCTCGCGATCGACGCGGTTGCCATTTTCATCCCACCGAATGAACTCACCACCGATGTGAGCCTCGTAGGAGGCTGATTTTAGTCCGCTCGAATTAAAAGGATGCAGCAATCCGGTGACGCGGACATAGTCGTGTATTTCGGCTGACGAGAGGAGTGATAGCGGAACACTGGGAAACGGGTCGTGGGACAAAAACTTTGCAGCTCGTGCAGATGCTTCAGCTTCTGATGTTGCAAAGTCTAATTGCGCCATAGAAAGTGCCTCCATTGGCTTTATCAGATGTCATGAAATTGCTCTACGAGCAAGTGACGGCCGGAGCGGCGCCATTCTGCAGTGCAGCTAAAAGGGCCTTGTGCTAATTATTCTCCCGTAGCGGGCGTCCACAGTCACTCGGACAATTTCGCCATTCTCCCGGGCTAGGTAGGTGAATATTGTTCCCTGACATTCAAGTGCATTTACGCGGGAAAAACCCTGGCCTTGCACTAGCAGCCGGCCCTCCCGGCAGGTTATTTCGCGAAATGGGCTATGGGCGAATGGCCGGTCGATTGCCGAATAGGAGTAAGAACTGCGCTTTCTTATAGATGAGCTGCGCTTCGCCTGTTCCCGAGCAATTTTCCTCTGCAGCCGGCTCACGGTATCTTCGCGTGGGCGATTGCGGCGAAACGTTTCTGAGCCCGTAGGCGCTCTTCGGTATGAGTGGCCGTACCTCTTCGGTACGGAGAACGTGAAGCAATTGGCATATGCGCAGCGGTGCATATCAAGCCGATCGGAGCCAGCGCTTGCTTCAGTTGGCCTCAGAGAAATCAATAATGCTACGAGGACACAGATCAAGCTTGCGATAGGCCAGCGTGTCGATCTATTGGGCTGTCTCATCTTTTATTTTAGGCGGAATCCCCTCACTCGTGCATAAGAGAGCGCTCATCCTAGCTGCGCTGATTATCTACAAAATGTCACTATCCGGAAGCCACTATACCGTCTATGTTCGATTCCAGACAATAGGCTCGCCAGCTAAATACGCGCTGAACGCTAAGAAGGCGATCGGGCATGTCGGAGTCACAGCCGAATGAACATGAACTGCGCAGCATCAGTGCGAGGCGAGGTAACAGCGCACTCGCGGCCGTGGTCGGCAAAGCTTGCCAAATATCGCGAACGCAGCAATTTGCGTGCGACTTTCGAGATTATCGTGACCGCCGGTCCTTTGGCAGGGCTGTGGGCAGGGGCCTGGCTCGCCACCTCAGTGAGTTATTGGCTCGCCATGCCGATTTCAGTGCTGGCTGCGTTTTTTCTTGTACGACTTTTCATGATTCAGCATGACTGCGGGCATGGGGCGTTGTTTAGGCGGCGATCGGCGAATGACTGGGTCGGTCGCCTGATAGGCGTGCTGACATTGACGCCCTACGATTGCTGGCGCAGGGATCACAATCAACATCATGCGGGTTCGGGTAATCTGGACCGGCGCGGCATTGGTGACGTAACCACACTCACGGTGAATGAATACAAGTCGTCATCGCCATGGGCGCGGTTCAAGTATCGGCTCTATCGTCACCCTTTGGTCATGTTCGGCATCGGACCTACGTTTCTATTTGTCGTCAAATACCGGGTGCCCGGCAAATCGGAACGGCATAGCTTATTTGCGTGGGTAACGACGATCGCCACAAATATAGCCACCCTCTGCGTTGTCGGCGGCTTAATAGCCGCGGTGGGACTTATCCCTTTCCTAACAGTGCAGGTTCCGCTGACGATTTTTGGCGCGACGATCGGCGTGTGGCTCTTCTACGTGCAACACCAATTCGAGGTGACTTACTGGGCCCATCCGCCGCAATGGACTTCTGAAACAGCCGCACTTCACGGCAGTTCTTATCTTATATTGCCAGAGCCTCTCAATTGGCTAACGGCGAACATCGGCCTGCATCATGTACACCATCTGTCGAGCGGCATTCCATTCTATCGCTTGCCGCGCGTGCTGAAGGACTGGCCGGAGCTTCGCAGCGCACGCTGCCTCACCATTTCCGAAAGTGTTCGCTCTTTTAAGCTGGCTCTCTGGGATGAAGCTTCGCAGCGGCTCGTCGCATTCAGGCACTCGGAACTTCACAGTTCAGCGACCGGGTAAAAAGTAGCTGTGGATATCAATCTGGAAGTCCTAAGCGGCGAAAATCTTCGAGCACGTCGGCAATCAAGGTTTGCCGCCGGGGATCTTGCGCAGAAGGCGTCGTTGCAAAAAGACCCAACAGATAGCGGGCCTTCTCAGCGGCATCGAGCCAGTTTTCTGCGGGAGCGGCCGCCAGCTGAGCTTCCAGTTCATCCTGGCGCTCCCGCAATGCCTTGGCATCGGCTGCAACCGCCGTCATTAGCCGGCGCAGCTCGGTAGCCTTTTGCGCCGCCATTCCCCTGTGGTTATCCAGATCGATGGTTGGATTGGTCATGGCAGCCCTTAGCTTATCGTTTGCGCATTCCCTCGATAGCCACCCTCGTCAGCGTTTTGTTAGTATTTTTCGGGTGCGGGTCGATTTGGCTCCATCAGCGGCTGCCGGCTCTGTGATTTCATGCGGCTCGCTCTCGGTGCGATGAGGTGTTGGCGTGGAGCTTTCATCGGAGCTTGTCTCTCGTACCGCATCATTGGCGAATTTGCTTTTTGTCTGCCAACGCCACTGACCGGTACCTCCAGCCTCACCACCGCCATAAGCATATCGAACACGCTCACCTGTAACTTCCAACACCGTCCGGAGGTGTCGCGTTGCAGTCACATAGGACTTTCCCGGCGCAATAGTATCTGGATCAACCGACATTGGATCTCCGATGCGAGAGGTGGTTCAGGTGGTTCAGTTTACAGGACTGCTTCACAGCGTTTTTATATTTCCTGCGGAGGTCTTGCCCCGCTTCGGATCGCGCTGCTCGTCGAATGACACCCGCTGACCCTCAGCCAGATTGCTTAACCCTGCGCGCTCGACAGCAGAAATGTGCACGAACACATCCGAACCGCCGCCTTCTGGTTCAATGAAGCCAAAGCCCTTCCGTGCGTCAAACCATTTTACCTTACCAACTGGCATCTACCTTCTCCTAGTCTCTGTAAAGTGTGACAAGCACAGTGGTCTAGCCGGATAGTGCCGGAAGGGCAAGCCATGAGGCGCCCAATAAGCCGTCCGCATTTCACTTTCAGAAGGCCTTCGGGGCGACGTGTTTGGCACGGCCACGCTGACGGTCGATGTTCTCGACGACTGTGGTAAGGATCTCGTTGTCTGTCAGCTCGCAATTTGCAAGATCGAAGACCAAACGGGCAATCTCATGCCGCATGGCCGGCTCCCGCATGGCAAGTGACTGTTCCATTTCCGTACAAGCGTTATCGACTATTCGCTGCAGCGCTCGCAATCGCTGGGAATTGCATTCCATCGGGAAGTCTCCCTGGTGATCAGGCGGGAGTCTTGCGCTCTCAATCGGGGTGGCCTGCTGTGACTGAATCCGCGACAGCACATTATGCACGTTTGCCCATCAAATGCGATGGGGTTATTACGTTGCGTCAAATTTAAACTCCTGCCTAGTCCAATGACGGCAGGACAGGTGCCTTGCTCAAGCTCACGATCCTTGCATTTTGCTTGCTTTGTGATGTTTTGGTGTGAGACCCCTCCACCCACTCCAAAGAGGCGCGCAATGATCACGAATCAAATGTCACCGGCGGAGCATATATCACATGCTATTCGGTCCTTGATCGAAGCAGCCGAATTGACGGAGGGGATGCTATCCAATTCGGGTCGTGAGCATTTCGCCTCGATCTTATTCCGGGTCGGAGAACATGTGGAACAGGCTCGCGCTAAGATCGCGGCCGATAAAATGCCTCGACCGCTCGGCCATTCGGCGCTGGTCATAAGCGGTCGCCCGAGCTCGACCATTTGAAGCCGCAGCGGATAACCGCTGCGCTGAGCAATGAGCCAGATAATTGAGGTTAACAATAGGTGCAGGCCGGCTCCGACGGTTGATTGAAAGGGTGAAGCGAAGCTTAGGACAATGCGGAGTAGGGTGTCCTGTGGGACGGAGGACGCAATGTCGGCAGCTGAAAAACTGGATTTCACCTTCGATTATCGGCGCTCGCATCGCCGTATCGTCGTCGAGGACGCGCGAATAGTCGACAAACGCGGCGGCTGGTCGCTGATCGACTGCACCGTTCGCGATATCAGCGAGGGAGGAGCTAAGCTACAGTTGGATCCCTCCCTGGAAGTTCCGGCGAGTTTCGATTTGCTTCTCGTGAAGGAACTTGAGATCATTCCGGTGCGTATTCGCTGGCGCAGACGCGCTTTCATGGGGGTTGAATTTTCCGGCCCCCGACGGGCTGCGCCGCCTTTCAGGCTTCTGTAGAAGTGCTAATGGGGCTGTTGGGGCAGCAGACGATTGGTTTGCTCTGTGCCGCCTGATTGCAACTTCTCCACCTTCAACAACTCACCGGTAGCGATGCTCATGTAAATGGTGAATACTTTTCCCTCTCGAGTAGCCTCGAAGATATAGGCGCTCCCTTCGCAACTCCTGACTTTCACATTCTCAAACGCATATTCGCTTACCTGGGTTTCGACCCATTTGCAGCGAGCCGGGCCTGCTTGAGGTAAGATTTTCCTTGCCGGAGAAGGCGGTTTTTTCTTAGCGCTCGGCACTCGAGGAGTGTTGAAGTTGCCTTTCCGCTGCCACTCCTTGCCCTGCGGATAACTAGGCGTGGAGAAAACGAGCGGAAGTAAACCGATGCCAGCGCACACTATTAAAAACGCGACGCGGGTCTCGAAGGCCAAGCTTTGTCCCCTTCTATAATTCCTCCTAACCGTCACGGATGGCTATCCTCGTTGAAACCCGGCACCTTGCCTTTCACTATGATCGTTGCGCCGTGGACGCCCGAAGTCGTCACGAATACGTTGATTTGCTTTCCGTTCTGAAGCGTCAGCTCGCCGGGGCCAACCACCGGCGATACGCTCACATTGCCGCGCGCGGATATCAATCCGCTGTCGGCGCTCCACACTTGAATATCGTAGTGGACGCCGCGAAACTCGTGACCATCCGCCACCAGCTTTCCCGCCCCCGACAACTGACCGATCAATTTCATCGCTGCGCCCTAGCACCTGATGCGCGTTTCCATTCGCCTCTGTCGCGGCCATATTATGTCGGACAGTCGAATTGCGGAATGTTGCTGATCTCGGGAATAGTTAATGGACAGCCGATGGGGCTCGACTAAGACCTCTCGGCGATTCTAACCTTGACGTGCCCCGGTCGGCAGAGACGCCCTCAGTTCTTCAGCTGACGAAGGCGATTTGTATGAAGCGCCTTCAGCGCCGTGTTGTCGTTTGAAAGCACATTCCCATTCTCGTCAACGAGTGGCGCCCTCCACATCTCGTAGCCCAAATAGGCGATGGCGAAGGTGTAAAATACAGCGAAACCAATTATCCAGGCTGTCATGGCCGTGGCCTTTGCGCCGGGGGATGATTGACTGTGGCGCTGAATCGGAAACAAAGGGTAAATGGCAAAAGGCTGAGGTGCTGGGAGGGACAGTCCGGGCGCACTCACCAGGGTTCTGCTTACGGCCGAGCTCAAGCCGCCCGTTTATTCGTCGGAACCAATACCCCTCGAGCAGGGTTTATCTCGGGTCATAACGTCATAGTGAGGCCCCCTCATCGATGAAGTGAGGGTCGATTGAAACCCCCTCAGCGCTCCCCGCCCCTGAGGGGGTTTCGATTATCAAAGGACGGTTCGGAGGATTGACGAGGCTGGCGCCGACTCGGTTATCTCCACGGAACACTTTGTTGCGAAAAAGCATTTAGTTACAATGAGCGACGACGATATTCGGCAGCGGATTGCGATTTTTGAGGCGGCGATTGCCGCCTATGTGCTCGACTCCCTGAATCCCCATCAGCAGCCTGACCTTTCCTATGAAGCTGCCAAGAACGTGCTCCTGGTGTTTAGCCACTTGAGGGGGGAAATCCCTCTTGTCACCGGGAGCGCCTTGCTGAACGGGGTTGATCCGGCCGGGCCGGTGAGGGAGGTTCCAGCAGCAGCCCCTCATGATCCCGAGGTCGTCTATGACGTGGTCGCCCGGACTTATCTGCCTCACCTTACCGGAAACGACATCCCAGCTTATTGCCGGGGATTGGCTGCCTCCATGCACTCATTCTGGCCGACACTGGACCCCGAACGGCTTGCAGAGAAAATGGCTGCCGCCAGTCATGACCAAATCGAGGGCGTGAGCTAAGCAAGTCCCGTTACTATGTAAGAGAGGCGCCGAAGCGCCTCTCAATCGTGTTTTCGTAGTCTAGAGTTTATCCGGAACTCGGGCCTACTTCTGGATGCAGGTGTCAGCAGTATCCTTCGTGCACTCGTCAAGGCCCGTGAACACCGGATCATCGACCTTCTTACCTTCGATCAGGTCTATCATGACGCTCGGCGCCTTATATCCCATTTCGAATGGCCGCTGACCTACGAGGGCCTCCACGCGGCCTTCCTTGGCCAGCGCCACTTCCTCGCCAATCGTGTCCGCAGCAACGATGACGAGCGACTTGTCATCGATCTGCTTCTTGTACTGATCGGTCAGTTGGCGGTAGGGCTGCGGCGCACCAAACAGCGGCCAGCCGCCTTCAATCACAATGGCGTCAAGCTTCGGATTGGCCGTCAAGATGTCGGTCATTGCCTGGACGCCCGCAGGGCCATCGTCATTGGTAAAGACCGGGCAGCCCGCGACTTCAGTCCAGCCGCCTTCACCATTCAGCCTCTCCAGGCCCTTTTGGCCCGAAAGAGCGTCACGCGTGCCGGAGGCGCGACGCAGAATGTTGTCGGCCGCGGCATTCCCCTCGATAAGGCATACGGTGCCGCCGTTCGGTTTTACCTTCTTCACATACTCGCCGAGGCGGAAGCCCATCAGATAATTGTCGGTTCCAAGATATGTCTTGCGAAGCGCCGCATCTTCAGTTTTGAGGTCGGCGTCGATTGTCATCACCGGGATCTTTGGGTTCGCAGCCTTGATCGTGTTGGCGATGAGCGGAGCGTTCGAGGGAGAAATCGCGATCGCCGCCGTGTCGGCCTTGCCGAGCATATCCTGAACGATCTGGGCTTCGCCCGCCTCATCGGAGGTGGAAGCAGGACCGGTGTAAAAGCAATTATATTCCGAACTTGCGTTTTCTTTGTTCCACTTCTCGCAACCCTGATGGATCGCTTCGAAAAATGGATTGTCGAGACCTTTCACCACTATGACGAGCTGCTTTTTCTGAGCCAGAGCGGATCCGGCCGATATGGCCAGAGCCGTCGCGGCGAATAACAAAAGTACCTTCCTCATGCTTTCTCTCCCTTTTGGCCGGGCCGTTCAACGGCCCGTCTGTACGGTTGGGAACTAATCCCGCGCCAAAGCTCGGTGTCAATTGAATTGTATCCCGCAGCCAGATCCATGGCACCGGACTTTCAATTGACGAAACTGCAAGGTCTCAGTTATGGGTTGGATCACAATAGTTTCCGCTCGAATTGCACGAGTTGCGGGCACTGCCGCAATCCAGTGGGAGGGTACCAGGATGCCGATCCTGGAACTGCAAAACATCTCGAAGCATTTCGGCGCCATTCACGCGCTTAATGACGTGACGCTGTCGCTTGAGCCTGGACAGGTTGTCGGACTTATGGGTGACAACGGAGCCGGCAAATCGACTTTGGTCAAGATTATCGCCGGCAATTTTCGGCCGACGCATGGCACCATGCGAATGAACGGGGTCGATCTCGTACTCCACAAGCCCATCGAGGCGCGCAATCATGGCATCGAGATCGTTCATCAAGACCTGGCGCTCTGCGACAACCTTACCTCTGCAGCCAATGTCTTCCTAGCTCGGGAAATTGAGAAGGGGATCGGTCCCTTTCGCGTTCTGTACTTCAGCGGGATGTACCGAAGGGCTGGACAAATTTTTGCTGAGCTGAAGTCGGAAACGCGCCCGCGCGACGTCGTCAAACAAATGTCCGGTGGCCAGCGGCAGGCGGTGGCTATCGCCCGTACCCGTTTGTCGGAAGCAAAGATCGTTCTGATGGACGAGCCCACTGCCGCAATTTCGGTACGACAGATCGCCGAAGTCCTGAACTTGATCCGATTGCTGCGCAATCAGGGTATAGCCATTATTCTCATCAGCCATCGCATGCCCGACGTTTTTGAGGTGGCCGATCGCATCGTCGTCCTTCGCCGCGGCCGCAAAGTCGCCGATAAGACAATAACTGCAAGTTCGCCCGAAGAGGTCACGGGACTTATCACAGGGGCGATCGAGCAGGTATCATAAGCTTCCGATCTAAGCATGTCGTGGGAATGCACCGAAGGGAAAGATGGCAATAACGCTCGATGAATCGATAAAACAGAAACAGCATAACTGGATATCCTGGCTAACCACCCGTCAGGCATTCTGGGTTTTACTCGCCGTCGTTGCGGCGAGCCTTTTTCTGTCCTTTGCAACCGAGTCGTTCGCGACAACCAATAATCTTTTCAATGTCACACGCAATTTTACCTTCGTAGCGCTCATCGCTCTCGGGATGACCGTTGTCATCATCACCGGCGGGATCGACTTGTCCGTTGGGTCCGTATTATGCCTGTGCAGCATGATTCTCGCCGTTGTGATGCATGCCGGCTATAGCATTGAAGTCGGCATTGCCGCATCGCTTGCAACTGCCCTTTTGATCGGCGCATTCAATGGCGTGCTCATCGCCTATGTTGGCCTTCCCCCTTTCGTGGTGACGCTCGGCATGTTGTCGGTGGCCCGGAGTCTGGCCATGGTGGCGTCCAACAACACGGTGGTTTTTCAATTCGGGCCGGATCACGACAAACTTCTCTTTCTGGGCGGCGGCGCCTTCTTCTTCGGCATCGCCAACCCGGTCCTTTACATGATAGCGCTGGCACTGATTACCGGCTTTGTACTGCGCTGGACGAAGTTCGGCCAATATGTCTTTGCCATTGGCGGCAACGAGCATGCGGCGATGTTGACGGGCGTTCCCGTCCGCAAAGTTAAGGTCGCCGTCTACATGATTTCGTCCTTGTCGGCAGGAATCGCTGGAATTATCGAAACCGGCTGGCTCGGTGCAGTAACGACCAACCTTGGTGCCGGAATGGAACTTCAGGTTATCGCGGCTGCAGTCATCGGCGGCGCCAATCTGGCTGGTGGTGCGGGAACGGCTTTCGGCGCGCTCGTCGGGGCGGCACTCATCGAGGTCATTCGCAACAGCCTCGGACTTCTCGGCATAAATGCCTTCTGGCAAGGCACATTCATCGGAAGCGCAATCCTGGTCGCGATTTTGTTTGATCGGTTGAGAAACGTTCGCCGGAGTGAATAACGAATTATTTCGAGGCCAACTTAGGTCTGTTCAGGTTGAAATTGGTTTTGCGGACGAGCTTCGCTTTGAGTGCCATTTTCTTTCCGGGCCCCTCCTTGGCCAAACGCCAACGCTGATACAAAGCAAAGGAGGCATCACGCTCCTGACGAGCAAATTGTTGTAGCTTGCGCTTTCGCGGCGTAGGCTTCGCCGCCATTTTTGTTTTCCTGGGCGTGCCCATCACTACAACTTTTGTTCCTTCGTTCACCCTGCCGTACAGATCGATTACATCGACGTTGAGCATACGAACGCACCCTGACGAAACCGCCTGTCCGATGGAATCGGGCTGGTTTGTGCCATGTATGCGATAGAGCGTGTCTGCGCCGTTCGCATATAGATAGAGGGCACGAGCGCCGAGTGGATTTTTGGGGCCTCCAGGCATGCCTTTGGCCCATTTGGCGGCAAATCGGTCACGAGCGACCATGGCTTTGGGAGGAAACCAATAGGGCCAAGGAGTTTTGCGGCCGATCTCGGCGATTCCGTTCCACTCAAATCCCTCTCGACCCACGCCTATTCCATAACGGATCGCCCGGCCGTCAGGCAGAACGAGGTATAGATACCGATTGTCGGTGTCGACCACCAATGTGCCGGCTGGATGAATGGTATCGTATGGGACTTCCTGCCGCTGGAAGTCTTCGGGAACTTTTTCCACATCCTCATATAAAACGGGAAATGGCTCCTCCCTTATTGCAACTCCATCATTGGGGATGGGGTCTTGCGCGACTGCTGCGCTGGTGCAAAACGCAAGGCCAACCAGACCGAAGCGAGCGTACCCAATCAATCTCATTAACATGTTTACTCCAGCCCATTCACGCCAGCGTCGACTGACTCTGCATCGACAGAACAATGTTGCAGTCCAGACATCGACTTCGTAAATCACAAATGTGTGTAGCAAGTTACCGGGATTCTCACTCCACCTCCGCAGCAGCATCGGTGCGCTGCAAAAGGGGACGGTCCTCAACCTTGAAGAACAACCTCCATGCGAGCAGGAGCATGAGCGCAATGGCGATAAACATGATATCGAATGCCGAGGCGACGCCGGTCCGCACTGCTGGAGCGAGATGCCGACCGGCCAGGTCCTCAAGACTGGTGATGTGCCCACCCTGAGCAAGGAGGCTGGAGGCGAGGCCGAGCACGAGTGCAGTTGCCGCGCCCACGCCGATCGCTCCTCCGAGTGCCCGCGCAAAGCCCATTGCACCGGTGATGGCGCCGATGTCTTGCCTCTCGACGGCATTCTGCGCTGCAACCATCGTGCAGGGAAAGATAGGGCCAAGCCCCAGACCGCCGATCATCAGCACCATGGCGATGCCAAGGGCGGAAAGACTGTCCGCAACCAGAGGCAGCACGCCTAGGGACAGCGCGGCAATCGGAAGGCCGACCAGCGGCGGCAGCTTGTAGCGTCCGGTTCGGTGCGAATACTGCCCGGCAAAATTGGCGGTAAGGGTGCTCGAGAGCATGAAGGGAATCATAAGCAGGCCGGCCTCGCTCACGCTGGAACCCAGTGCAACCTGGAAGTAGGCTGGGGCGAGCACCGCAACAGCAAGATAGCAGCCGTACACCACGAAGATCGAGGCAAGCACCGGCGCGGTAACTCCATCTCGAAAAAAGCGTGGCGGAAAAATTGCCTCCGCGGATCCGCGCTGCTGCCACGCGAAGCCGGCGCTAAGCGCCAGGGTGACCAGGGCCAACAGGATTAGCTGAGGCGAGGTCCAGGCGAGATGGATGCCCCCAAGCGAGAGGATGAGCAGAAGCGTCATGGTGGCTCCGCAAAGCAGTATGATTCCGCCGAATTCCAGCCGGGAGCGGCGCTGAGGCATGGGCAGCTTGCGAAGAGCACGATCCGAAATAACCAGGGCCAGCAGCCCCAGCGGCAGGTTAATCCAGAATATCCACGGCCAGCCGACCTGCTCGGTAACGAGGCCGCCGATGGTGGGCCCAAGCACGGAAGAGGCGCCCCAAACGATCGAAAAATAGCCCGCATAGCGGCCGCGCTCGCGGGGGGAGACCACATCGCCGATTATGGTTTGAGCCATGACCATGAGCCCGCCGCCCCCCACCCCCTGCACTGCGCGAGCGAGGATCAGCAGGATCATGTTCGGCGCCAGCGCGCATAGAATCGAACCGAGAATGAACACGGCCAGGCATAGGCGAAGCACGCTGCGCCGGCCCTTCAAATCGCTCAGCTTGCCGACTAGGGGTGTCACGCAAGTGGCGGTCAGAAGATAGGCGGTGACGATCCAGGAGATCAGTGTGAATTGGCCGAAATCCTGGGCAATCGTCGGCAGCGCCGTTGCGACAACCGTCTGGTCGAGGGCGGATAGGAAGAGCGCCAGCATGGCGCCAATCACGATTGTGCGAATTTCAGCTTTGGAGAAATTCATGCGGGAGAGATAAGGGCCTGAAGCCCAGCTGGCGATTTTCCACGATGTAGCGTATATCGGTTAGCGGTGGTTCGAGGTAAACCTAAAAAGATAATACCCGGTCACCGTGGTGAGACGGAGGCCGAAATGACGTTCAAGATAGCCGACATGGCGCATGAAGCGCAGCTCGTTGAAATCGCTGAACAGCTCTCGGAGGCATTGTCAGGAGAGGAGACCGTGGGCAAGACTCTCGATCTCAGCCCTGACTATGTTGATGCCGCCAAATGTCTGCTGGCCACCCTGTCGGAGCGGGTCGCGCGCCTACCGTCGGAAACCGTTGCTCGTACTGAGCAGCAGGTCGAGAGCTTTCTCGACTTTGATCCCGAGTTCCTGGACATCGCCAAGGATATGCTTCGCGCGTTCATTGAAAAAACCAAGGCCCACCGCTAAGTCAGCCGAATAGCGTACCATTATCAAGAGGTTTCCCGGTAATGCGCATGATGTCGTATGTAGCTGTTGCACTTGCCTATCTGTCACCGATTGCTGCCTTCGCACAGTCAACTGCGCCGATCGATGAAGGCTCGCTCTATATCTACAGAGCCAATGTTGTCGACGTGTATGATGGGGACACCATTACTGTGGACGTCGATCTCGGCTTCTATATGTGGCTGCACAAGCGCGAGTTCCGGCTGTATGGCATCGATGCCCCAGAAGTTACCGGAATGGAAAAGGCCGAGGGGGAGAAAGCACGCGACTTTCTCAGGAGCAGAATTTTGGCCAAGCAAGTCATCATTCAATCAATCAAAAACCCGGTGGAGGAAAAACAAAGAGAAAAGAACGGCGAATTTCTCGCGGTCGTTTGGCTTGACGGTATTAACCTGAACGATCTCCTGGTCAAAGAGCGATACGCCAAACGACAAGACTAGTCCGGAAACACCGATGTTGTTCGATTGCAAAGGCCGAAGCGTCATCGTTACCGGCGGGAGTCGCGGTATTGGACGCGCAATAGCTCTGGCGTTCGCCGGCTGCGGTGCGAAAGTTTCGATTTGTGCCCGTGGCGCAGAGGCACTTGAGCGGACCCGCAGCGAACTTGCCGAGCGCGCGGCGGTTGCCCATGCTCAAACGTGCGACCTTGCTGAGCCAGAGGCTGTAAAGCGCTATGTTGATGAGGCAGCCGAAGCGCTTAGCGGCATCGACGTCCTTATCAACAATGCTACGGGTTTTGAGAATAACCGGGAGATGTGGGACGCCTGCTTATCGGTCGATCTGTTGGCCGCGGTGCGAACTTCTGATGCCGCCCAAGCGCTTCTTGCCCGCTCGAGCGCCGGCACAATCGTCAATATTTCATCGATATCTGGCCTTGCTCCTTCAGCGAGGAACCCGGCTTACGCCGCAGCAAAGGCGGCCCTTATTCAGTTCACTACTTCGCAAGCCCTCTCTTTGGCGAAATATGGCATCCGCGTGAACTGCATTGCGCCTGGCTCGGTTGAATTTCCCGGCGGTTTTTGGGAGAGATGCAAGAACACCGACCGCGCCACCTACAATCAAGTCCTCGCCGGCATTCCCCTCGGGCGGCTAGGTCGGCCGGAGGAGATCGCCAACGTGGTGCTTTTTCTGGCTTCTCCATGGGCAAGCTGGGTCACCGGCCACACGCTTGTCGCAGATGGCGGTCAAATGCTGACATAGCTGGGCTAAACAGAATTCCCTTTACCGTGCACTTTGCCTGGGTTGCGGCAGCTCTGCGGCGAAATACAGGGTCTTCTCAGCCGAACTGATATCCTGGGGGCCAATATCGGGCCCGTAGGCTCCAAGGCCGGCTTCTGTCAATGTCAAAGCTTGCGGTGTCTTGTGGGTCACGCTGACTTTTTCTTGCGAGAGCTGAAGGGTTGCTATTTTTCCCGCTTTGATAAGAACCGCCACATCGGCAAATCCCTTCAGGTTCAGTTGATACGTTCCAACATCCAGCCGATACTGCCGCAAGAATGGTCGCCCGGCCTTCGCCTGCACGGAATCGAGTGATCTCCCGCCCTCATCCCGAACGACCACTACTCTGTCGGACGTTACACGGGGAATATAAAGTACCAAAGCTCCCTTGTTTGGCGGGACGGAAAGCCAATCCTCGTTGGAGGCGGGTTCGGAAAGCACAGCAGACAGATGCGAGCTCGCCGGCGGGAGTGTTACGGTCTTGACAGCCTCAGCGGCAAGCTTTTCAGGAGGTCTGGCCGGCGGAAGAATTGCGGTCTTTGGAGGCTTGGCGGCAGCACGCACAGCAGGTCTGGCCGGCGGAAGAAATGCGGTTTTTGGAGGCTCGGCGGCAGGCCGCACAGCAGGTCTCGCCGACGGGACAATTACCCGTTTTACAGGTTCAGCGGCAATCCGTTCAGTAGGCAGAGGAACTGTCTCTGGTCCTATAGCCCAGGAGAGCGCGATGATGGCTAGAGCGATAGCTCCAAGAGCCCCGGCAAATAGAAATGATTTATCCGAAGTCAAGCGCTTGCTTCCTGAGCAGAGCGGCCATCTCAGCCGTCCCCGCAGGTCCGGTCAAGCCACCAAGTTTTCGCCTGGTTCCAGCAACCGGGACATTGCATTCTCATAGGCCCGTGCTCGCTCGTCCAGCCGTTTGTAGGTTTTCCACCGCGTCCAAGGTAGCTTCGGGGAACGCCAAGTCGGCCTATAGGAGGAATGTGAGATGTCAAAATTCGCGCCTCGACCGGAGGCTTCCGAAGTCTTGTTCGACAGTATCATCGCGCCCGGAGGCTCATGGAGCGGCCTGGTGCGGCGCGGCCAGATCCTCACTATTACCGATTTGCAAGGCAAGCAGGGCGTGGATTTTTTATGCTACTCGAGCGAAAACCCGGAGGAGCGCTATCACGCCGCCAATACAATAAAAAAAGCCTGCACTTTGAAGTTAACTGCCGGGCACGTTCTCTACTCCGACATTGCCGAGCCTATGATGACTATTGTCGAGGATACGTGCGGCTGGAACGATACGGTGGCGGGTTGTTGCAGTGTCCCGAGCAATCAGCTGCTTTACGCAGCCAAAGGCACTGTCGGGTGCCGAGAAAATTTTCTGAAGGAGCTGCAGAAACATCAACTCGGCCGTCGGGACATTGTCCCCAATCTGAATTTCTTTTGCCGCGTACCCGTACGACAGGATAATGCCCTCGCTTCCCACACTTTTGAAGAAGCGCCCAGCAAACCAGGTGATCTGATATCGTTACGAGCAGAAATGGACGTGCTGGCCGTAATCTCGAACTGCCCTCAGATAAATAATCCGTGCAGCGGGGGCAATCCCACCGCCGTCAAGCTTACCGTTGCACAGGCATGACATGCTTCAATTGCCGCCCTCGGGGGTTTGCTCAAAGCGCCCCTTCCAGAACAGCCAGGCCGATATGAGCCAGAGCGCGACGAAGAACCCGGTGAGCACCAGCACTTCCGGGGACCAGACCAACCCGTTTGAGCTCAGCCCGAAGGTCGACGCGACCACCGGGACCAGCGCTTGAGCGAGCGCAGTAGCGCTCATGGCCGGCGCCATTCCGGCCGGCCGGAAACGCGCCGCAGCCGCGCCAATGAGTGCCACCCCGAGGACCCCTCCATACAGCAAGTTCGCATCCTCCTGCTCGCTGCCGATGATGCCAACGGCGCCGTTGATCCAAATAAGGAGGAATGCAGCCGCGAGCGCAGCGCAGGCCGCCATCCGGTATGCAACATTCCTTGTCTTCCTGACAGCCAGTTCCAGCCCCAGGCCGACACCGCCCAGGAGCGCGGCCATGAACACGAAATCGAACGCAGTCCAATCCACTTCATCGGTGAACTGCATCGCGGCCAGGGGCAGCAGCAATAGGAGCGCTGCGACTGCCCAGGCAGCTATTCTCCAACGGCCCCAGGGCGGCCGTGGGGCGCTATTCGCCGAGTTTCCTGCCATTAAGTTGCCTCCGTGCATGCGTACGTCCCCATTTTGTAAACGAAGCCTGATGGAGGACGGTTTTCAATGAAAATGCCGCCGATCGTTTCGCCGCACGACTGGGAGGCCGCCCGCCAAGATCTGCTGGTGGAGGAAAAGAAGCTCACCCGTGCCCGCGATGCCCTGGCTGCCAAGCGCCGCCGGATGCCGAGGATGGCGG
Source organism: uncultured Alphaproteobacteria bacterium (assembly GCA_963770205.1). Taxonomy (GTDB): domain Bacteria; phylum Pseudomonadota; class Alphaproteobacteria; order Rhizobiales; family Aestuariivirgaceae; genus DATBLQ01. The sequence goes on along the minus strand of CAVYOS010000016.1, from coordinate 6,379 downwards.
TGGAGAAGGCGTACCGCTTCGAGGGAGCAAGCGGCCCGGCGAGCCTGCTCGACCTGTTCGAGGGACGCCGGCAACTGATCGTCTACCGATTCTTCTTCGAGCCCGGCGTGGCAGACTGGCCGAAGGGGGGTTGCCGTGGCTGCTCCTTCCTCGCCGACCAGGTCTCACACCTGGCGCATCTGAATGCCCGCGATACCACGCTGGCGTTCGTCTCGCGAGCGCCCCAGCCTGACATTAAGCGGTGGAAGGCGCGGATGGGCTGGAACATGCCCTGGTACACCCTCACCGACGATTTCGATGCCGACTTCGGCGTCGGCGAGTGGCACGGCACCAACGCGTTCTTGCGCGACGGCGAGCGGATCTTCCGTACATATTTCGTCAACAACCGCGGCGACGAGGCGATGGGCAGCACCTGGAGCTACCTCGACCTGACTGCGCTCGGGCGCCAGGAGGAATGGGAGGACTCGCCGGAGGGCTACCCCCAGACCCCGCCTTATGAGTGGTGGCATCTCCACGACGAGTACAAGGCTCCGTGACCTCCATGGATAATCGGGAGCGAGCAATGATGGATCTGGCAAAGCAACTCCTGTTTCAGGTCGAAAAGCATGGACCCAATTATTCATTGCGCCGGGTTGCTGATGTGTCTGCTCCGGTTGAGGAGGGGAACCTGACCTTGGAAGAAGCCGAAGCGTTCCTGAATACCTGGAAACTGCGAGGCTTTCATGGAGGGTGACATCATCAAACAGCGAGGAAACTAGGCAGCAAGGGTCTCACAAGGCAATGAAGCCAGCGAGCAGCGAGAAAAGTCGATTCATGATAGCCGAGTCCAAGGTGGCCTAGGGCGCCACGACAACGATAGCTGCGCAATCAGCACGACCATGCCGCCGATAGGTGTGTGGAAAGCCGGAGTCGAAATGCAGTGCATCGCCCTCGTCGAGCAAAATTGCATTGTTCTCGATGCTGACAGCGAGTTGTCCCCTGAGCACATAAATAATTTCTGCTCCGGCATGGGTGTGCTCGTCTGATGGTTTCGACGAGGCTGGAAATTCGGCGTAATAGGCCTGCATCTTTCGCTCGGTAAAGGGGAAGTCGAGACTTTCAAATAAATAAGATGGTGGCTTTTCTCCCGGTTTGTTTGGAAATCGCAAACGGTCCTTCTTCCGCACGATTGCAAATTGCGCACGACTGCCCGCCTCCACGAAGAAATGCTCCAGCCCCACTCCAAACACCAGGGCAATGCGCAGAAGCGTAGGGAGAGTGGGAAAGAGCTGGCCGCGTTCGATCTTTGACAGGAGAGCTGGTGACAGCGCCGTATGCTGGCCGAGCTGCACCAGCCCCATTTTCTTGGCCGTGCGCAGGGTACGAATTTTGGGGCCAATCCTGTAGCTCCCTAAGCCCGCAACCAGTGTCTCCGACAGCATGACCGACTTCCTTTTACCGCTAATCAAATTTAGGTGCCGCATTTTTACAATAGAGACAAAACTATTTCATCACAAGAAAGTGAGTAACAATAAAATCCTTTTTCACCATATGCAATACCAGCGCGGGCACCATCAGGGCTGACGCGCCTAACAGGAGCACACAGATGAAAATGGGTATGGGAAAGCTTTTGGTTCTGACCGCCACTGTAACTGGACTGGCAATTGCCAGTGCAAGCCTGCACGCGGCCAGTCGGGATATCGTCGACACAGCAGTATCGGCTGGTCAGTTCAAAACGCTCGCGGCAGCCCTCAAGGCCGCCGGGCTTGTTGACACTCTTAAGAGCTCAGGACCGTTTACAGTTTTCGCACCAACGGATCAGGCCTTTGCCAAGCTGCCGGCAGGCACCGTGGAGAATCTATTGAAGCCCGAGAATAAGGATCAGCTTGCCGCGATCCTCACCTACCATGTGGTGCCAGGCAAAGTAATGGCGGCGGATGTTGTAAAACTTGACGAAGCCGCAACCGTCAACGGCAAGATGATCGACGTCAGCGTAGCGGGCGATAAGGTTATGGCCAACGACGCGACGGTGACCAAGACTGACATCGAAGCGTCAAACGGCGTCATTCACGTCATCGACAGCGTCATCCTCCCCCCGACCAAGTAGGTGTTAGGTCGGGCCCCGCAATGGGGCACCGACCATCACACCGAACGAGCATAATGAAAGAAAGAATACGTCATGAAAACCATGAATATCATCACCTTGATTCTGATCATCATCGGTGGGATCAACTGGGGTCTGGTTGGTCTCTTTCAATTCGATTTGGTGGCATCGTTGTTCGGCGGCCAGGACGCCGCGCTGTCACGCCTGGTATACATCCTCGTGGGTGCATCCGCTTTGTGGCAGCTGCATCCGCTGACTCGCGCGATGCAGATGGACGAAGTGCGTGCGCAGCGCAGGGCATAGGCTCCTTCACTCATGCCAGAGCTTCTCTCCACCTAAAGGAACTTCCGGATCTTTTTGGAGTTGGAGTGCCGCAACAATGCAGAGGACAAGCCATGCCGTCACCACAAGAGTTAGAGCAAAGATTTTGGAAAGCCTTGAAATCCGACATGACAATGATGCTTGGCCTTGATGGGCTGGAGGATGGTCACGCCCGGCCAATGACGGCGCAGCTCGAGGGCGAGCATGGGCCGATTTGGTTTTTCACTTCGAGGGACAACACGATCGTCGAGAACCTCGGCAATGGTGCCCGTGCGATCGCGACATTTGTGTCCAAAGGTCATGATTTATTCGCAACGGTTCATGGCAGTCTGAGCATAGATAATGACCAAGCAACGATTGATCGCCTTTGGAACCGGTTTGTTGCCGCCTGGTATGAAGGTGGCAAGAATGATCCCAAGCTGGTCCTGTTGCGGCTTGATGCGGAGGAAGCTGAAGTCTGGCTTGATGGCTCGAGCCTCGTTGCTGGAATAAAAATGCTGCTGGGAGTTGACCCCAAGAAAGATTACGAGAAAAACGTTGCCAAGGTGGCGCTGCGTTAGTCATCACTATCGGAAGCAGCTAAGCTGACCCCGCAAGGAGGAGCGGTTCCACAGATTGCCGTCCACGCATTATCCTCCGGCGTGATTCCACCCGCGCTGGCCGTCGCCATAGGCGACCCAGCCGGTCTCCGTCACGGCAAGCGTGTCTTCCAGCTTCACGAACCCGCGGCGTGGATGGGCCATGGTCGTTTCAATCGAGATCACCATGCCGCTTTCCAATGGCAGGTCGGCATCACAACCCTCGTAACCTTGTGGTGCGCCTGACGTTAGCCGCGGCGCTTCATGGCTCACGAGCCCCATGCCATGGGCCATGAAGTGAAGGCTGGCCTTGTTGGCGGATGATGCAATAATGCGAAGCGGCTCTTGGAAGATGTCACCGCCTCGGGCTCCTGGCCTGATCGGCTTTCGGGCAGCCTGCTGGATTGCCTCCACTTCCGCAAGCAGGTCGATCAGTTCGGCATCCGGCTCGCCGAGGATCGCCATGCGGCACAGATCGCCGATATAGCCCTTGTAATTTCCGCCGCTGTCCAGTGACAGGATGTCTCCCCGATTGAGGATCTGGGCGCAGGGCGCTCGGTTCAGGCTCGTGCCGGCGGTGGCCAGGCAATATTCGAAAATCAGGTCCCGGCTGACCTCCTCGCGCCTGAGGGCATCCGCGAGTTCGCTCTTGCGCATGCCGGGTTGCGCAATTGCTATGGCCGCCATCATCGACTCGACAACACGATCGGAGGCCTCCCGCAGCAGTTCAAGTTCCGCTGGCGTCTTGATGGCCCGCAATCGTTCGAGGGGGAAATGCGCCTCCACGAACGCAGCAGTCGGAAAGGCGGCGTGTAGCATCTCATAAGCATCAGCGGGCAGGAAGGCTTTCTCCACGCCGATACGCTTGCCTCCGCCCAGTCGATTGATCTGTGTAATCGTATTCTGGGCCGCGTCGACGGTGCCCCAGCCCTTCAAGACAAGATTGCTCATCCAGAACTTGCCCATGTCGCGGTCATAGACCTCCATCGGATTGGCCACATAGGTCGTGGCCTTCGCTCGCCCGCGAGGATAGATGAGTACCGGCATGTAGCGGCTGACTCCGATCGCATCGGCATAATCGTGAAAGAAGAAACGATGCCCGCCAGTCAGATATTGAATGTTGTGCTTGGAGGTGACGAGAAGGATATCGATCCCTGCTTCTTCCAGAAGCCTGTCGAGGCGGGCTGAATCGAATGGAGGCCTTGTCGCGGAGAGCGTGTCCATGGCGGTCTCCCCTGTCTTTGTTGCGGACGTTATTTAAGTACACAGAATGCTGGGACGCAGCGAGGGAATGATGTACCTGCTTGCGACACAATTCAACCACAGCAGCTGGAAACGTGAGCCTGCTCCCCTTTCGAGCTGGCCTCGTAACTTGAATCCCCGCCAAGTGCTCTCTAAGGTTATTGGCAGCAGCCGAAGCTGCACAGGCACGGGCCGCAGGGGCCCTGTCGTGCTTGTTGGTGGGAGGAAACCATGACAATGCGTAAAATGATTGCTGCGGGGATCTTGATCCCTGCTTTGCTGCTTTGGGGACCGGCAACGGCACAGACCCCGGAATCGACTGATCCGATCAAGATCGTGCAGAACAACTGGACCAGCCAGCTGGTTCTATCGACCGTTGTCGGAGAGTTGCTGAAGAAGAAGGGCTACAACGTCGAATACGTATCGTCCGATACCCAGCTCCAATATCCGGCAATCGCCGCTGGCGACATGGATTTCCAGATCGAGGTCTGGGAGGGCTCGCAGCGGGATAGCTTTGAAAAGGCTCTGGCCGAAGGTGCCGTCGATCTATGGTGCTCATGACGCAATCACTCGCGAGGAATGGTGGTATCCGAAATATGTGAAGGGATGTCTGCCCGGGCCTGCCCGATTGGAAGGCGCTCGATGCCTGCGCGGCCAAATTCGCGACCGCCGAAACCGGCGACAAGGGCCGCTTTGTCGGCCCACCCGCCGATTGGGGCAAGCATTATTCGGAGCGCATCCAGGCGCTGAAGATGAACTTCCAGGAGGTGCCGGTCGGCCAGGCCGCGACCTTGTGGGCCGAACTTGCAGGCGGCCTATGACCGCAAGGAGCCGATCGTTCTGTTCAACTGGACGCCGAACTTCATCGAGGCGAAATTCGAAGGCGAGTTCGTCGAATTTCCGGATTATGACAAGGCCTGCCACGATGATCCGAAATGGGGGATGAACCCGGACGCCGTATTATGACTGCGGCGCTCCGAAAAAGGGCTACCTGAAGAAAGCCGGCTCACCAAATCTTGAAAAGAAGTGGCCGGGCGCAGCGGCAGTCATAAAGAAGGTGAACTTCACCAACCCGCAGATCGCCGAAGCTGCCGCCATGGTCGACGTCGAGGCATGACGCCGGAAGAAGCCGCCAAGAAGTGGATCGCCGAGAACGAAGCGGTCTGGAAACCTTGGCTTGAATAACCTACCAGGCGAAGACCTTCGGCCGGGCGCAGCTGCTGTTGCGCCCGGCCTTGTTATTGCGCATGCTTGAAGCAGCGGGGAGCTGCACGGTCCCTGATGATCGAACCGAAAATTTCCTGCGGAGACCTGTGGAAGATCTTTGGCCCCGATCCGCAGGGATTTTTCATGCGGCACGGCCGCAATCCCTCGCAGGAAGCGCTTGCCGCTGAGGGCTATATCGGCGCGGTGCGCGACTGTCTCCTTCGATGTTCGCGCTGGCGAAATCCTGATCATCATGGGCCTGTCGGGCTCGGGCAAATCGACCCTGATCCGCGCACTCACCCGGCTCAACGATCCCACTGCCGGGCAGATCTTTTTCGACGGTCAGGACCTGATGCAGGTGTCCAATCGCCGAGCTGATCGAGCTCCGCCGGCACAAGATGGGCATGGTGTTCCAGCATTTCGGACTTCTGCCGCACCGCAACGTTCTGTCCAACGTCGCCTTCCCGCTCGAAGTGCGCGGCACCGCACGCGATCAACGCGAAGCGCGCGCCCGCGAGATGATCAAGCTTGTCGGACTGGAAGGCCGCGAAGATTATTTCCCGCGCGAACTGTCGGGCGGCCAGCAGCAGCGCGTCGGCATCGCCCGCTCGCTCGCCGTCGAGCCCGGACATCTGGTTCCTCGACGAGCCCTTCTCGGCTCTCGACCCGCTGATCCGGCGCGAAATGCAGGATGAGTTCCTGCGGCTGCAGAGGCTGCTTAAAGAAGACCATCGTGTTCATCACCCATGATTTCGACGAGGCGATCAGGCTTGGCGACCGCATCGGCATCATGAAGGACGGCCGGCTGGTGCAGCTGACCACGCCCGAAGACATGGTGCTCAACCCGGCCGATGACTATGTAAGCGAATTCACCAAACATGCACCGCGCGAACGCATCGTTACAGTCCGCTCCATTATGTCGAGCTCTAATGGCATAGCGGGGGCCGCA
>CAVYOS010000015.1:0-72529 GCA_963770205.1 uncultured Alphaproteobacteria bacterium | reverse complement strand
AGGGAAAGCCCTCCTGCTTGCAGCGCGCGAAGATGCCGTCGAGGCTCTTGCCCTCGATGTGCTCGTAGGACCCCGGGTCGCGGGTCAGCGACCGCAACAGTTGCGGGGTCCCTATACCGCCGTCCTCGATCACCCGGCGGGCGGCCGCGAAGGGCGGCGCGAACCGTCGGTTGAAGCCCACCTGTAGGGCAACGCCGGCGGATTCTGCCGCCGCAATTGCCCGGCTGGAGTCGGCCAGCGTGAGCCCCATGGGCTTCTCGCAGAACACCGCCTTCCCCGCGGCGCAGGCCGACACCACGAGGTCCACGTGCGCCGGCGACGAGGCGGCGATGACGACCGCCTCGACTTCCGGGTCCGCGAACAGCGCCGACGGATCCGTGGCCGCCCGGCAACCGAGGCTGTCCGCCAATGCGGTCGCAGCCTCGGGACGCGGGTCGGCCACCGCGATGAGGTCCGCGCCCGGCACCCGGCGGGCGATCACCTGAGCGTGAGACGAACCGATACGGCCCGCGCCGACCAGGCCGATTCGTACGGGATTTGCGATGGCTTGCTGGTCCATTTATGTCTCCTTACTAGAGCGCTCTAGTGTGTCGATCCTAGCCAGCCAAGTCAAGGTGTCTCACCCAGATCTTCTAGAGCGCTCTATAATCGCGAGCACCCAGGAAGGGAGCCCCGTGCGATCGGAGGGACGGCCGCGATCGGTCACGATGGCCGATGTCGCCAAGCATGCCGGCGTTTCCCGGGCCCTGGTGTCCATCGTCTTGCGTGACGCGCCGGGGGCCAGTCCGGCCATGCGGGAGCACATCCGCAGATCCGCCGCCGCGCTGGACTATCGGCCGGACCAGCGCGCCCGGCTCCTGGGCAGCAACCGCAGCCGTACGCTCGGGGTTGCCTTCGGCCTGCATCACGAGTTCCACGCGGAGCTGGTCGAAGCCCTCTACCTTGCTGGGGACAGGTCGGGCTACGACCTGGCCCTGGGCCCGTTCGCTCCGAGCCGGGCGGAGCGTACGGCCGTGCAATCACTGCTGGAGTTTCGGTGCGAGGCGCTGATTCTCATCGGATCATCACTGCCCCGCGCCCACGTCGAGGAGCTGGCACGGCGGGTCCCTTTGGTCCTCCTGGCCCGCTCGCTGCGGTCCACCATGGTCGACATCGTCCGCACCGACGACGTCCTGGGCGCCCGAATGGCGGTGGAGCATCTCGTGCAACTGGGCCACCGGCGAATTGCGCATATCGACGGGCACCGAGCGCCCGGGGCCGCCGAACGCCGCAGGGGCTACCGCGACGCCATGCGTGCGGCCGGTCTGTCTGCCGAGATCAGGTTCGTTAGGGGCGGGCTTACCGAGGAGGACGGCGAGCGAGCGGGATGCGAGCTCCTCGGCGGACACTCGATCCCCACCGCGGTGCTGGCATTCAACGACCACTGCGCGGCCGGTCTGCTGGCAACCGCGCGAGGGCGCAGCATCGATGTGCCCGCGGACCTGTCAATCGTGGGCTACGACAACAGCCATGTCGCGCATCTGTCGACGATCGCCCTGACGACCGTGGCCCAGGACGGCACCACCATGGCCGGCTCCGCAATCGAACGGGCCAGCGGCTGGGCCGAGGCCGACCTCGGCCGGCACACCGAGACCGTGGTGGCCCCACAGTTCATCGTTCGCCGCACCACCGCGAGGCCGGCGGATCGGGCGATCCGGAGCTGATGGGCCCGACGCTCGCGCTCGCCGACCGATGGGCCAGTATTGCCGCTGCAGGCAAACCGTGGACGGAGGATGTCATGCAGCTTGACCGCCTGGACGCAGGTCCGGCACGTCACCGCGTCGTCGTGGTCGGAGGGGGGTTCGGCGGGCTGAATGTCGCCCGGTCGCTCGCCGACGCCGATGTCGACGTAACGATCATCGATCGGACGAATCACCATTTGTTCCAGCCCCTGCTCTACCAGGTCGCCACCGGGATTCTGCCGCCCGGCCTGATCGCGCCGGCGGTGCGCAACATCATCAAGAAGCAGAAGAATGCCCGGGCGGTGCTGGCCCAGGTCCGCGGCGTGGACCTCGACCGCAAAGTCGTCCAGGCCACCGAACCGGACGGGCGCCGGCTGGAGCTGCCGTACGACACTCTTGTGGTCGCGGCCGGGGCCTCCCACTCATACTTCGGGAAGCCTGAGTTCGCCGAGTACGCGCCGGGCATGAAAACCATCGAGGACGCCCGCTATCTGCGCGACGGGATCCTGGTGAAGTTCGAGATGGCCGAACTGGCGACCGACCCGCAAGCGCGGGCGGAGTGGCTGACCTTCGTGGTGATCGGCGCCGGACCGACAGGGGTGGAACTCGTCGGCCAGATCGCTGAGCTGGCCCATGATGTGCTGCCCAAGGAGTACCGCTCGGTGAACACCCGCGAGGCGCGGATCATCCTGCTCGAGGGCGCGGGCGCCGTGCTGCCGCCATTCGCCCCTAGGTTGCAGAGATACACCAAGAGGCAGCTGGAGAAAATGGGCGTCGAAATTCGGCTGAACACCCTCGCGGTGGACATGGACCACGAGTCAATCACGGTGAAGGGGCCGGCCGGGTTAGAAACAATTCGCACCCGCACGCGCATCTGGGCGGCAGGCGTGCAGGCGTCGCCGCTTGCGAAACTGCTGGCAGACAAGACTGGCGTGCAAACGGACCGAGCCGGCCGGATTCCGGTGAACCCGGATTGCTCCCTGCCCGGCCATCCGGAGGTCTTCGCGATCGGCGACATGGTCTCGCTGAACAAACTGCCAGGTGTGGCCCAGCCGGCCATCCAGGAAGGCAAGTACGTCGGCAAGCTGATCCAGGCCCGGCTCACCGGCGAGCCGGTCGCGCCATTCAAGTACTTCGACAAGGGCACCATGGCCACCATCGGCTATCGCGCCGCCGTCGCCGATGCTTTCGGGTTGAAATTCACCGGCTCGATCGCGTACGTGATGTGGCTTTTCATCCACGTGCTCTATCTCGTCGGCTGGGGCAATCGGCTGGGGACCATCTACACCTGGGCCCGGGCGTTTCTCTTCACGAACAATCGCGGCCATCGGATCATCACGTTCGAGACCGCTAATAACGATCTTTCGCACGGACGGATTCGGGCCGTGGTTCCCGCGAAGGAGGTGCCGACCCTGCCAGGGCCCCCCGCCGTCGGGATATGGCCGTCGAACAACCCGCCCGGAACGGCGTAGCAGGCGTGCCCACCACGCAGACGATCACCCGAGACACCACGGTGTGCATCTCCCTGGCGGCCCGGCCAAGCAATATCGGAACCCGGTTCCACAATTTCCTCTACGACGAACTCGGCCTGGACTACCTCTACAAGGCGTTCGCACCGTCGGATCTGGCCGGGGCGATCGCCGGGGTCCGGGCCCTCGGCATCCGCGGCTGCGCGGTCTCCATGCCGTTCAAGGAGGCGTGCATCTCGCTAGTCGACGAGATGGACGACTCGGCCTCGACCATCCAATCGGTGAATACCATCGTCAACACCGGCGGCCGGCTCCGTGCCTACAACACCGACTACCGCGCCGTCGCACACCTGCTGCAGTCGCACAAGGTCCCGCCCGACTCCGACTTCGCCCTCCTGGGCAGCGGCGGCATGGCCAAGGCGGTCGTGGCGGCCCTGCGGGACGGCGGGTTCCGCTCCGGTCACGTGATTGCCCGCCGCGAGCCCGTCGGACGCGCGCTCGCGGAGCAGTATCGCTTCGAGTACGCCGCGGAGGTCGGGGCGCTCCGGCCGAAATTGATCATCAACGCCACCCCGATCGGGATGGCGGATGGTCCCAGTGCAGACCAGTTGTCGTTCGACGCCGATGTGGTGACCCGGGCCGATGTGGTGTTCGACGTGGTTGCCTTCCCCGCCGAGACCCCGCTCCTCGCCTGCGCGAAGGAGAGCGGGAAGCAGACCATCTCCGGCGCCGAGGTGATCGCCCTGCAGGCGGCCGAACAGTTCGTGCTGTACACCGGGGTGCGACCGAGCGAAGATCAGTTGCGGCGGGCCGCCGCCTTCTCGCGGAGCTAGGCCGGGGTTGTCCTACGGTCGGGCTCCGATGAGTTCGGGCGAGCACTGCGGTCATAACGTGGATGGGCACGACCGACGGTTCACGAGGTGAGGGGAGTGGGGATGAGCGGCGTACGGGTGCTGGTGGGTACGCGTAAGGGTGCGTTCGTCTTGACCTCGGATGGCAGGCGCGAGCAGTGGGAGGTGAGCGGCCCGCACTTCCCGGGTTGGGAGATCTACCACGTCAAGGGGTCGCCGGCCGATCCCAACCGGCTGTATGCCTCGCAATCCGGCGGATGGTTCGGGCAGTTGATCCAGCGCTCGGACGACGGGGGAGCGAGCTGGAACCCGGTCGGCAATGACTTCTCCTACGACGGCGTCCCCGGCACGCACCAGTGGTACGACGGCACCCCCCGCCCCTGGGAGTTCAAGCGGGTCTGGCACCTTGAGCCGTCACTGACCGACCCGGACATCGTGTACGCGGGGGTCGAGGATGCCGCCCTGTTCCGCTCGGACGACGGCGGGCAGGGATGGCAGGAGCTGTCCGGACTGCGGGAGCACGGGTCCGGGCCGAACTGGCAGCCCGGCGCGGGCGGCATGTGCCTGCACACGGTACTGCTCGACCCGAGCCGGCCCGAGCGGATTTTCGCGGCGATCTCGGCCGCGGGCGTGTTCCGGTCCGATGACACCGGCACGTCCTGGCGGCCGATCAACCGCGGTCTGATGTCCGAGGGCATTCCCGATCCCGACGCGGAGGTGGGTCATTGCGTCCACCGCATCGCGATGCATCCGTCGCGGCCGGACGTGCTTTTCATGCAGAAGCACTGGGACGTGATGCGCAGCGACGACGCCGGCGAGATGTGGCACGAGGTGAGCGATGACCTGCCCACCGATTTCGGATTTCCGATCGAGGTTCACGCGCACGAGCCGGACACCGTTTATGTCGTGCCCATCAAGAGCGACTCCGAGCATTTCCCGCCGGACGGCAGGCTGCGCGTCTACCGCAGCCGGACGGGCGGCAATCAGTGGGAGGCGCTCACCAATGGGCTGCCGCAGCGCGACTGTTACGTCAACGTGCTGCGCGACGCGATGGCGGTGGATTCCCTGGACTCGTGCGGAATCTATTTCGGCACGACCGGAGGCCAGGTGTATGCCTCGCCCGACGGTGGGGACAGCTGGTCGGCAATCGTGCGTGACCTGCCTGCGGTTTTGTCGGTCGAAGTGCAGACGTTGCCATGATCCGCGTCGTGCTTCCGGCGCATCTGCGGGCTATCGCGGGTGTGCGCGGCGAGGTGTCGCTGGAGGTTGATGGCGATGTCACCCAGCGCTCGGTCCTGGATGCGCTCGAAGCGCGTTATCCAAACCTGCGCGGGACCATCCGGGACCAGTCGACCTACAAGCGCCGTGCCTTCGTGCGGTTCTTTGCCTGCGAGCAGGACCTGTCCCACGAGCCGCCCGATGACCCGTTGCCCGAGGCCGTCGCGGCGGGCAGTGAGCCGTTGTTGGTCGTGGGCGCGATGGCCGGGGGATAGCTCGGCGCCTGCGGCCGGCCCGCACGATTAATGATCGGAGCGGAACCCGCGCCCCGTGCCCCGTGGTGATCATGCAATCCATCACCACTTCCGCGGTGATCATGAATCCATCACCACTTCCGCGGTGATCATGCAATCCATCACCAATCCCGCGGTGATCATGCAATCCATCACGGCGGCGCGGTAGTTCGACGGTGGCGCGGTAGGTCGACGGCGACGCGGTACGTCAACCTGCCGCGGCGCTCACGTACCAGCCGCGCCGACGTCGAACTGCCGCGCGGGCCCCCCGCCTCGCATGGCCCATTGTGGATCCTTCAAGGCACGCGACGCCTTCTTCGCCGGCGGCATGGAGACCGGCGTCCGGGAGGTCTATCAACGCCTGGGCAACTGCTCGCCCGGTAAGGGTGGTCAGTCGACCGTTCGTCAGGAGCGGACCAGTGGCTGTGCTGCCGTCGAGTTGACGAAGGCCGGCGACGACGTCGTGCACCGTGTCGCGGTCGTGCTCGTTCAGGACGTCGTGCAGATCGCCAGGGAAGGTGCGCAGCGTGGCCCGCGGAAGCTGGCCGGCCACGCGCCTCGCGTCGTCGACTGGCACCACCGGGTCCGCCTCCCCGTGCACGAACAGGATGGGAATGTCCGGTCGCCCGTCGGCCAGCCCGGCGCCGATCTCCGGCCAGGTCGCGGTGACGGCGAGCAGGGTCTCCCGACGGAAGCCGCCCTTCCAGGTCAGCGGGTCGTGCAGCAGGGCGTGCACGTACTCCGGGTGGGTGCTCATCCATTCCGTCGGGTCCCCCGCGTCGGTCTCCGCATTGCCCAGGGCGAGCTCGGCGTCGATCCAGTCCTGGCGGAGCAGCGGCCCGCCGGACAGCACCAGTGCTTGCGCGATGTCCGGGGAGCGCAGCGCGAGCAGCATCGCGGCCACCGCGCCACCGGAATGCGCCGAGAACCACCAGCGGAGCCTCCGGGTGCGCCGCACGGGCCAGCCCGGCGAGCATGCCGGGCGTCGTCGACGTAGTGGTCCCAGGACTCGATCAGCGCCCGCTCGCCGTCGCTGCGGCCGTGGCCGACCGCGTCCATGGCGTACACCGCGTGCCCGTCTGCGACGAGCCGGCGGGCCAGGGCGTCGTACAGCCCGAGGTGCTCGCCGTAGCCGTGCAGCAGCACGACGGCGCTGCGGTCGTCGCCGTCCGGGCAGCCACCGGTGGTGGTAGATCCGGCCCGGCAGCCGATGAAAAATGACATGGTTCCTTTCCTTTCCGAGGAATCGAGGTCAGGCAGCGGCGGAAGGGACCGCAGCGCCGAAGAAGTCCTGGACGGCCACTGTCCCGGCGAAGACGCCGAAGAAGCGACCGGTGAGGACGGGGTCGTCGCGCATGGCCGCGAACAGCCCCTCCTCCTGCGGGGTGGGCGGCTCGAGCGCGGACGGGCGTAGGTGAACTCGTACATCGGCATGACGGCCGCGTTGCGCTGCCGTTCGTAGTCGCGCCAGGGCGTCGCCGAAGGGCCGGCGTCCCCGCAGGCCGTCGTCCAGGGCGTCGGCGAGCAGCTCCGCGTGGTGGAAGGCGTCGGTGATGCCCTGCGCGGTGCACGGGTCCTTGAGGTAGCCGGCGTCGCCGACCAGCGCCCAGCCGGGCCCGTACGGGCGGCGGAAGTAGCTCGGCACGGCCGCCCCGATCCACCGCTCCTCGCGGCGGCCCCCGCGGAGTCTGCTCGGCGAGCTCCGGTGCGACCTCGGCGATGGTGCGGTGGTAGTGGCCCTCGATGTCGTGGCGGACGGCGCGGTAGTCGTCGATGGCCCAGTTGACGGCCACCAGGGTCAGGTCGTCGTTGGTCGGGATCGTGACCACCGAGCGGTACGGGCGGGGGTAGAGCGTCGGCTCGCGGCTCGGCAGGCCGCTCCAGTAGGTGAAGTAGGTGCCCTGCCGTGCCGGAGCGTTCCAGATAGGTGGGCGCCCCGACCAGTCGGGCCAGGGGCGAGCGCATGCCGTCCGCGCCGACCACGACCGGTGCCGTTGCGCTGACCGTCCGCCCGCCGGAGGTGGCCGCGGATGCCGCGGACCTGTGGCCCGCGCCGCCGTGCCGTCGTGTCTTCGGTGAGCAGCTCGTCGACGGTGCAGCCCTCCCACAGCTCGGCGCCCGCCTCGTCGCGGCCTCGACCAGGATCGCGTCGAGCACGATGCGGCGCGGCGCGTACGCCTCCCGCACGCCGTCGGCCGGCGGCATCCCGCCGGTCAGGGTGAACGGACCGACGTCCATAGCGGCCGTCGTCATCGCCGGGCAGCCGGAGCGTACGAGCTCGTCGAGCAGCCCCCAGCGCTTCAGCGCGGCGACACCGGGCTGCCAGACGAGGTGGGTGGACAGCCGCATGTCGCTGGGGAACGTGCTCCGGTCGACCAGCAGCACGCGGTGTCCCTGGCGGGCGAGCAGCATGGCGGTGGACGCGCCGGCGCACCGCGCTCCGACCACGATCACGTCGTACATTTCGTTGACCTCCCGCTCGGTCGCCGCCCGTCCGGCCGTGTGGCCGAGAGTGCGGCGTCGCTGACAGCGCGAGGTCATCGCGCTGACGCGGCCGGCGTGGGAAGCTGTCGCCCCTCCGCGTGGGGGTGGCCGACGATGATGTTCCGGGTGCTCGGCCCGCTGGAGGTCGAGCTAGGCGACGAGCGGATCACGCTCTCCGGGCTACGGCCGCGGGCGCTGCTCACCGCGCTGCTGCTGGAGCCGAACACGGTCGTCCCCGCGCACCGGCTGGTGGAGGCGTTGTGGGGGGACCAGCCCCGGACAAGCCCGCCAACGCGCTGCACGCTGGTCGGCCGGCTGCGCCCGGCTCGGGCCGGTGGGCGGCGCCATCCTCACCCGCCCGCCGGGCTATCTGCTGGCCGTCGACGCGGCGTCGCTCGACGCGCAGTGCTTCGAGTCGGACTACCGCGCCGCTCGCGCCTGTGGTCGGCCGATCCGGGCACGGCCGCGAGCTGCTCGACGAGGCGCTGGCGCTGTGGCGGGGACCGGCGTACGGGGAGTTCGCCGATGGCTTCGCGCGCCCCGCGGCCGCGCGGCTGGAGGAGCTCCGGCTGTCGGCGCTCGAGGACCGGGCGGCGCTGTTGGTGCAGTGCGGCTCCGCGACCGAGGCCATCGCCAGCGCCGGTCATGTGGCACAGCAGCCGCTGCGGGAGCGGCCGGTCGAGCTGCTCATGCGGGCGCTGCACGCGGACGGCCGCACGGGTGAGGCGCTCGAGGCCTTCCGGCGGCACCGGGAGCTCCTCGCCGACGAGCTCGGCCTCGACCCCACTCCCGGCCTTCGTGAGTTGGAGGCGCGCATCCTGCGCGACGAGTTCGTGGCGACCAAGCCGCGGCGTCCGCCCACGGAGTCGACGGTGTCAACGGAGCCGACGGTGTCGACCACCCCGGCTCCGCGCACCCACGACCTGCCCTGGCGGCCGGGCGCGATGCTGGGCCGGGTACAGGACTTGCAGCTGCTGCGCGAGTGTCTGTCGGCTAAACGATTGGTAACCCTGGTGGGACCGGGCGGCGTCGGGAAGACCCGGCTCGCCCTCGAGGTGGCCCATCGGTTCGCCGCCGAGGAGTCGGCGGTGTGGTGGGCGGACCTCACCTCGGTTCCCGCCGAGCGTCTCGTCGGTGCATTGGCCGAAGCGACCGGAACGGATATCCCTCGAGCGGCGGACCCGTCCGGCTTCCTGTGCGCGGCTCTGCGTGCCCACCGTGGCCTGCTGTGCCTGGACAACGCCGAGATGCTGCTCGCCGAGCTTGCGCCGGTCGTCGAGCGGCTGATCGAGGCGGCGCCGGACCTGCGTGATTCTGTCCACCAGCCGGGAGCGGATCGCGGTCGCCCACGAGCACGTCCACGTCCTTGCGCCCCTGCCGCTGCCCGCCGGCGCGGACCGGGACAACGCCGCTGTCCGGCTGTTCATCGACCGGGCACCCGGACTCGAGCCGGCCGGGCTGAGCGACGACGACGTGAGCGCGGTCGCCGAGGTGTGCCGCCGGCTCGACGGACTGCCGCTGGCGATCGAGCTCGGAGCCGCCCGCGCGCCGACGTTCGGCATCCGCGAATTGGCTACGCGCCTGGGCCAGGGCCTGGACCTGCTGGCCGGCGGGAGGCGTACGGCCGCCGCCCGGCACCGCACCCTGCGGGCCGTCGTGGACTGGTCACACGGCCTGCTCACCGAGCAGGAGGCGCTCCTGTTCGCACGGCTCACCGTCTTCCCCGGCGTGTTCTCCCTCGACCAGTGCGAGTCCGTCTGCGCCGACGAGCAACTCCTTCGGTCGGGGGTCGCGCCGCTGCTTGCGCGGCTCGTTGAGCAGTCGATGGTGCAGGCGGGTCGCGAGCGCTTTTGGTTGCTGGAGACCCTGCGGACCTATGCCGCCGAGCGGCTCGCCCCCGAGGAGCGGCTCGAGCTCCGCAAGCGGCACGCACACGACACCGCCCGGCGGCTGACGGTGTGCGCAGGGCAGCTGGTGACCGAGAACGAGGCCGAAGCGGTGTCCTCGCTCGCGGAGCTCGGAGCGGACCTGCATGCAGCCTGGACGTATGCCGCCGCCGAGGAGCGCCCCTTGGCCGTTTCGCTGGCCGCCGACGTCTATCTGTACGCCTACCTCCGCCAGCGAATGGACCTGCTCGAGTGGGGGCTGCACGTCGCCGGCTGGGACATCGACCACGAGTCGATTCCGCAGGCGCACGCGGCGGCGGCCGCGGCCGCGTGGGCGGCCGGACGCTTGACGGAGGCGGAGCAGCTGGCCGGGCGAGGCATCGCCGCCGCGGGAGGCGAGGACTGCCCGGCGGCTGCCCGCACGGTCATCCAGCGCGCCAACCTCGCCATGTTCCTCGGGCGCAACGACGAGGCCCTCGCCGGCTTTCGCCGCGGCGCCGCGCTGCACCGGGCCGCCAGTGAGCCCGCTCTCGCGCTGCTGGGCGAGATCTCGGTCGCGCAGGCCCTGACCTATGCGGGGAGTTCGGGTGAGGCGGCCGCGCGGATGGACGATCTGCTGCCGCAGGCCCGAGATTCCGGGAACCCCAGCGTGCAGGCCTGGGCGTATTACGTGGCTGGGGAGGCGGCCGCCGATGTCGACGTGCCGCGGGCCCTGGCGGCTTACGCAGCCGCGATTGAGCAGGGGACGAAGGCCGACAGCCGGCTGTTCGTGACCCTCGCCCGCACCTCCTCGGTTGAGCTGGCGGCCCGCCACGGCCCCGTCGCCAGCTCGCTGAAGGAGTTCGAGCGAGTGATGGACCAGTGGGAGGACCTGGGCAACGAGGCGGCGCAATACTGGGTGTTGCTCAACTTGGTCATTCTGCTTGTCCGGGCGGGATGCGACCGAGACGCCGCACTGCTCGCCGGCGCGGCCCTCGCCAACCGCGATCGTCATCCCGCCTTCACCCGGGACGTGAAGCGTTTTGAGGAGACCCTCACCCGCCTTCGAGACCGTCTCGGCCCGTCCGCGACCGATGTTGTCCTCGCCGAGGGCGCCGCTCTTTCCTACGGTGCCGCCGTCGCGCACGCGCGACGCGCCATCCGCGCCCTCGGCGCTTGACAACTCCGACGAGGAAAGGGATCGCATGACCAACCCGCCATCGGCCCCGGGCATCGACGCGGATTCCTTCAATGCGTTTGAGCTTGCGGGATGGGAACACCAGGCTCCCAACTACGACGGATTCTTCGGCGGCGTTACGAGCCGACTGGTCGACCCGTTGTTGGACGCCGCGCGCGTGGGGCCTGGCACTCGGGTGCTCGACATCGGGACCGGTCCCGGCTATGCGGCCGCCAGGGCCGCCCAGCGCGGAGCATCCGTGGTGGGTGTGGACGTCGCGCCAGCGATGATCCGGCTCGCTTGTGAACTCCACCCCGCCTTGGATTTCCGCGAGTCGGCAGCCGACTCGCTCCCCTTCGACGACGGATCATTCCAGGCCGCCGTCGGCAACTTCGTGGTGCCGCACTTGGGGCGTCCAGAACAATCGGTCAAAGAATTCGTACGGATTCTTGAGCCCGGTGGGCGCCTCGCCCTCACCACCTGGGACATGCCAGAACGGGCCAGGCTTGTCGGTGTGTTCCTGGACGCGATCGCCGAGGCTGGCGCCGCCCCGCCGCACGACCTACCCGTTGGCCCACCCTTCTTCCGGTTCGCGGCCGAGGAACAGTTCGCGGCCCTCCTGCGCGACGGCGGGCTGGCGGGTGTCACGGTCACGACGATCGCTTTCGACCACCACATCTCGTCCGCGGAGGACCTATGGGAGGGATTCCTGGCTGCGACAGTACGGATCTCGGCGCTCATCGTGGGCCAACCCGAGGAAACCCGCCGACGCATCCGTGCCGCATTCGACCGGCAGGTCGCCGACTGCCGGCGCGGTGACCGGATCGAGCTTTCCGTCTCTGTCAAGCTCGCCACCGGCGTCACACCATGATCGGAGAGGACTAGATCGATCAACTGTTCCCCGTACGGCTGAAGCTGCGGAAGAGGGCCAAGGCTTGCGCCCTCGGGGGGCACGGGACTGCCGTGGATATTCGTTTGCCGGTACGTCCGAGGTGCCATTTCGGTGATTGCGCCGGGTTCACGATGAGGGTCCGAAACTCGGCAAAGTTGTTGTGCAGAAACCCATTTCGGCCCTGTTCTTGGGCCCTGTTTTGTCGGTGGCTGCGGATAGTTTCTCGTTATGGCAGCGGGGGTGGACACGGCGGGGGGCGCGGCGATTCGACCCGCGCCCGGTTCCGGCGTGGCCGCGCCGATGGATGTCGATGCGGCGATCGGTGCATCCGGTGTTGGCGGCGCTGGCCGGGGTCCGGGTGGCGCTGACCGGGACGGCGCTGACCGGGACCTCGCTGGCGGATCGGGTGTGGTCGCTGTCGGACGCCGAGGTGGTCGCCGGCCTCGCTGAGGTGTTGGCGGTCCGGTCGAGTGTGGAGGCGCTCACCGCGGCGCTGGTGGACCAGGCCGAGATGCCGGGGGGTGCGGGCCCAGCTGAACCAGGCCAGCACCGCGCGGTGGCTGCGCCGCCGGTTCCAGCTCTCCGCCCGGGAGGCGGGTCGGCTCACCTCGTTGGCCGGGGGGTTGCCCCGCTGGCTGGGCGTGCAGGGCGCGCTCGCGGCCGGGCGGGTCGGGGTCGAGTCCGCGGCGGCGATCGTCACCGTGCTGGCGGATCTGCCGCCGGAGACCTCCGCGGCGGACCTGACCGCCGCGGAGGAGCTGCTGCTCACCCAGGCCGGGTGCCTGGATCCGGGCGAGTTGGCCCGCTGCGGGCAGGCGTTGGCCGAGGCGTTGACGGTGACCCCGGATGTGGACGACCCCGCCGAGGCCGCGGCGGTGGCGGCGGAGGCCGCCGCCGCGGAGGCCGCGGAGGCGTGCCGGTGGGACCGGCGGGCGCTGCGCCTGGTCCGGCGGCGGGATGGGATGGTCGGGATCACCGGTCAACTCGACCCGCTGGACGGGGCGCTGGTGTGGGAGGTGCTGGAGGCCACCGCCCGGCCCACCGCCGCGGTGGACGGGGTCGGGGACGACCGCGACCCGGAGCAGCGGATGGCCGACGCGCTGGTCGAGGTGGTGGCCGCCAGCGGGCCCCTCGACCTGGACGACGACCACCCCGGCACCGCCGCCCCCCACCCCCACCCCACCAAGCACGCCGACCACGCCGACCACGCCGAGCACGCCGACACGACACCGCCGACCTCGATAACCACGATGACGCTGACGACCTCGACGACTCCGACGAGGGCGACGACGGCGACGACCTGGACGCTGACGATGTGGACGGTCTGGACGCGTGGGGGCTGCCCGGCGCGCAGCACCCCCACCCCGCCCACCCCGCCCACCCCCCCGGTCGGCGCCCACCCTCGACCTGGGTCCCCGGTTCGACCTGGACGCCCGGCTCGGCCTCGACGCCCCACTCGACCCGGACGCCGCCGTGGCCCAACCGGGCCGACCGCCGCTGGCAGGCCCGCCGCCGCCGCACCGCCCGCCGCCCGCCACCGCCCGGCCCACCGTCACCGCGTCGATCATCCTTAACTGGGACACCCTCAAAGCCGGCCTGCCCGCCGCCGGGACCCTCCCCGACGGCACGGCGCTGTCCCCCGCGGCGACCCTGACCGCGCTGTGCGACGCCGCGATCATCCCCATGATCTTCACCGGCCCCGGCCAGCCCCTGCACGTCGGGCGCGCCGCCCGCGCCTTCACCACCGCCCAACGCCGCGCCCTGGCCGCGAGGGACCGCGGCTGCACCTGGTTCGGCTGCCACCGCCGCGCCTCCCGCTGCGCCGCGCACCACCTGAAGCACTGGGAGGACGGCGGCGAAACGTCGATCGACAACGGCGCCCTGCTCTGCAGATATCACCACCAACTCCTGCACCGCGAGGGGTGGACCGGGCACCCTCGACGCCCGCGGCCGCCCCGAATACCGACCCCCCGCCGCCCTCGACCCCCACCAACGACCCCGCCAACACCTCCGCTTCGCCACCGCCGCCTGACACCAGCCAGCACCGCCGTCTGACACGACCGGCTCGCCGGGTAATGGAAAGTGGCCAATGCCCCGACGGCTCTCCGGTCGCGGCTGGTCCCACCCTTCGGCTGGCAGGCGGCCGGTGGCAGGATCGGGACTATGTCGAGGAAGCAGACTCCGCCGCGGCGGAGCGCCACGCGCAAGAAGTCGGACAGTGCCGCGACAGGAGCCGTGATCGACATCGGCTGGGCGGCATCGGCTCACGACGAGCCCGACCTGGAGGTCGTGTTCGACGCGGACCTGCGACCCGAACTGGCTGGCTCCATAGCCCGGCCGCTGATGCGGGAGGTCTACGCGAGCCGTACCGCGCTGGCCGCGGAGCTCGTCGTGTCGGAGCTCATGGGGATGTCCCGCCTGGCCTGTCCACCGGCGACATCCTGGGACGAGAAGTCCGAGGTCGTCGATGCCCTGATGAGCGACGTCACGGCCGTGGCGGCAGCGGACGGGTCGCCCCCGGCGCTAGCCCTCCTCCGGGTGATCGCCGTCCTCGCGGCGCCGGGCGTGTCCGGCGAGGCAGAAAAGGCAGCGCACGGGCTGGCAGACGCGGGCGTTGCGGACCGGCCGTGGGCGCGATACCTCGGCCGCCCGAAGTTCGTCCGGGCCTGGCAGTGCCGCGACATTTTCGGGTCGCAGGAGTCGGTGGCCGCCATGTTCGACTACGGCTCGCGTGAACATGTCGCCTCGGTGCTGATCGACCATCCGCTGGGCGGCGGCGTCAAGGATTGCTGGATCGCACAGGGCAAGCGAGCCCGGAGCTTGCGGGCGTTGACGGCCGAACGGATGAGCGACAACCCCATGTCGTTCTTCGAGGATCTCAACATGGGGAAGGCACATGACGTGCTCAGCGCCGCGCTCGCCAACGACCCGTGCCCCGAGCAGGTCGACCAGGTCCGGGATGTGTTCGCCTACCTGCCGCTGGTCGCAGCCCGCGTGGTGCTGCTCGGCGCCGGGACCGACCCGCCTTCGTGAACGGCGAGGAAATTCCGACGGGGGTGTATTCGGTCTCATGCGTCCAGATCGACCAGCGAGCGCTAGCTTGGCCACTGTCGGGCCCGCATCTTGGGAGGAGAGGTCATGCGCATCGGACGTGGAGCGCCCCGCCGGCGTGGGCCGGGACTGGCCGGCGTATTGGTCATCGTCTGGCTCCTCATCGGCTTCCTCGCTGCCGGCCAACGGGGATACTTCGGGGCCGCGGAGACCAACTGTGCCCAGGCCGGAACCATCCTGGTGACAATCGTGGCCGGGCCGCTCAACTACATGGGCGTCAACCCGCAGATCTAGCGAGGCAGCGGAAATATCGAAGCTGCAGGCCCCGGCTCCCTTCTCAGCCACGCATTGCCGGTAGGCCAGGTGCTCGGAGCGGATGATGCGCGTCGAGCCCCGATCCCAGCGTTGCATAGGCAAACGTGCCAGGGATGATGCCGATAAGGGTGGCGAGAACGAAGGTCCGAGTGCGAATGCTGCAAAGGGCCGCCGCAATATTGATGGCGAAAAACGGGAACAGCGGCACGAGACGGAGGAATAGCAAATAGCTGAATGCATCGGCGGAAAAACGACAGGCGATGCTATTGGCCAGATTGCCGCCCCGGCGTCTCAGAAGATCGCCCAGGGAGGAACGCGCAGCGATGAAGAGCAAGGTCGCCCCGGTGGTGGCGGCGAATATTGTGACGACACCCGCCGTTGCCCAGCCGAAGAGGAAGCCGCCCAGGATGGTCAGCAGCGCGGTGCCGGGCACGAGAAGAGCGGTGACGACGACATAGAGGAAGCCGTAAGCCGTGACCGCAAGAAGCATGTTGCCGGCAACAAAACCGCGCAGCATTTCGCGATTTTCCGCTATGGTCGACAGGGAGAGATAGCGATGCAGCCCCGACGCCCAGAAAGCAATGCCGGCCAAGAACAGCGCCAGCATCGGCAGCCAGCGGCCCAGCCGCCGGGCATGCGATCTCTCCATCGCTTGCGAAGGAGAGAGGGGAGGAGCGGCTTTCATGCGGGCTGGGCCCTTCGCATTTTCTTAGATGATTTACATGCAGCATAGCGGGGATAAACGAAATGGGGTGTCACCGGCTTGTGAAGAGAATTCAGGGCTTGTGAGCTAATAAAGAATGAATATTGCGTTCGTTGACTTGAACGGCGCAGTTCCCTATAAGCCTCGCCAATTCATTGAACGGCACAGGATTTCCGCAAGTCGAGCCGCTCAGCCGGCGGCTTGGACATGGCGAAGTGCTAGGCCTCCGCCATAGGAAATACGGGAACGGAGAAGACACGTGAAACGCACCTACCAGCCCAGCAAGCTCATCCGGAAGCGCCGTCATGGCTATCGGGCACGAATGGCAACGACAGGCGGACGCAAGGTGATCAAGCGGCGCCGCAGCCTCGGTCGCCGCAAGCTCTCCGCTTAAACGTAGTCCAATCGGCTGGTTCCCTTGCGATATCCGAAGGATGACCCTTCATGGAGCACCTCCTCCGACGGCAGGATTTCTTGGCCGCGGCGCGCGGGCGGTCGCGGGCTGTGCAGGGAGCCGTCGTGCAGGTCAGAGGCCGCGAGGATGACAAACCCCCGCGGGTCGGCTTCACGGTGACGCGCAAGCTCGGCGGAGCGGTCCAGCGCAACCGCATTCGACGGCGCCTCAAGGAGGCGGTGCGAATCGGTGCAAAGGGTTGTTTTCGGATGGGGCATGATTATGTCATCGTCGGCCGGTCGGCCACGGCGGGGCGGCCCTTCGCAAAACTGATCGACGACATTATCTCGGCAGTCGACTATCTTCATGGCCCCGGCGCGAATGAGGGCCATGCCGCAGGCGGACGCGGCGGACGCCGGCCCAAGCAGGACAGCCTATGACGGACAACAAGAATTTCATCGTTGCGATCATCCTTTCGTCGCTCATCATTTTCGGCTGGCAATATTTTTATGCAGGCCCGCAGGCCGAGAGGCAGCGCAGGCTCCAGGAGCAGCAGCAACAGCAAACATCGCAGCAGGTAGCGCCGGCCCAGCCGGGCACAATAGGCGTGACTCCACAGCCTGGTGCCGCGCCGCAGCCCGGCACCATGCCGCAACCCGGGCTTGCCGACGGTGTGCAGCCGCGCGAGCAGGTGCTGCAGTCGAGCGCGCGCATTCCAATCGACACGCCTTCCCTTTCCGGCTCGATCAATCTCAAGGGCGCGCAGATCGACGACCTGCATCTCAAGCGCTATCACGAAACCGTCGATACCGGCAGCCCGACGATCACCCTGCTGTCGCCCTCGGGAACGGAGCAGCCGTATTTCGCCGAAAGCGGCTGGACGATGGCTGGAACGGCCAGCGTCAAGCTGCCGAACGCCCAAACCCAATGGCAGGTGGCGCAAGGAGCCAAGCTGACGCCTGAGAGCCCGGTGCAGCTGAGCTTCGACAATGGCGAGGGCCTGATCTTTCACAAGACGATCGGGGTCGATGACAATTACATGTTCACGGTGAAGCAGGAGGTCGAAAACAGGAACGGCCAGCCTGTAACCCTGTTCCCCTATTCGCGGGTGGTCCGCGTAGGCCAGCCTGAAACCGCGAATTTCTACATTTTGCACGAGGGCCTGATCGGCGTTCTCGACAACAAACTCAAAGAGGTCGATTACGACGATGTCAAAGAAGAGCAGCAGCCGCCGATTGAATTGAAGGGCGGTTGGCTGGGCATCACCGATAAATACTGGGCGGTCGCCCTGATTGCGGGACCGGATGAAGCCATCAGGGCCACGTTCGGCCACAACATGAGCGGAACGAAAGACAATTTCCAGGCGGATTTCATCCGCAAGGAGGGGCTGACGGTCCCGGCAAACGGGAGGGCGAGCTCCGAGCACCATGTGTTCGCCGGAGCAAAAGTGGTGCAGCTTATCGATTCCTACCGCGACAGGTTGAACATCGTGCTGTTCGACCGGCTGATCGACTGGGGCTGGTTCTACTATCTTACCAAGCCGCTGTTCTGGCTGCTCGAGCTTTTCTACAAGCTCGTCGGCAATTTCGGCTTGGCGATCCTCATCGTGACGGTGCTGATCAAGAGCGTGTTCTTCCCGCTTGCCAACAAATCCTATGAGTCGATGAGCAAGATGAAGAAGCTGCAGCCGGAAATGGAACGGCTCAAGCAGCTCTATCCCGACGACCGCATGAAACAACAGCAAGAGCTGATGGAGCTCTATAAGAAGGAGAAGGTTTCGCCCCTCTCCGGCTGTCTGCCCATCATTATCCAGATCCCGGTATTCTTCGCCCTCTATAAAGTGCTGTTCGTGACGATCGAGATGCGGCATGCGCCGTTCTTCGGCTGGATCAAGGATCTTTCGGCGCCCGATCCGACCAGCCTGTTCAATCTGTTCGGGCTCATACCCTGGGATCCGCCGTCGCTGCTGATGGTGGGTATCTGGCCGATCATCATGGGCATCACCATGTGGATGCAGATGCGGCTCAATCCGACGCCTCCCGATCCCGTGCAGGCGATGCTGTTCAACTGGATGCCGCTGATCTTCACCTTCATGCTGGCGAGCTTTCCGGCGGGGCTGGTGATCTACTGGGCCTGGAACAATCTCCTGTCGATCCTTCAGCAGACGCTGATCATGAAGCGACAGGGCGTGAAAGTGGATTTTCTCGGCAATGTGAGATCAAGCCTGCCCTTCCTCAACCGACGGCCGAGCTAGGTCCCGCGGGCAGCCATGGCGGACAAGGAGGACGACGCGCTGCGCATCGAAGCGGGGCGCAGGCTTTTTGCGAGGCCAGTCAGTTTCCTGATGGGCGCGGCAAAGATCGAGCAGCTGCCTGAAGCATTTCCTGTGGAAATCGCATTTGGGGGCCGATCGAACGCCGGCAAGTCGTCGCTGATCAACGCGCTTACCGGCCGGCACAATCTGGCACGCGCCTCCAACAGCCCGGGCCGCACGCGAGAGATCAATTATTTCCTGGCGAACGAAGGCCAATTGGCGATTGTGGATCTGCCGGGATATGGCTATGCGCGAGCCGAGAAAGCGGCGGTTAAAAGGTGGCAGCGGCTCATCCGGGATTATCTCAGGGGCCGACCCGGTCTCAGGCGCGTCCTTATCCTCATCGATGCCCGCCACGGGCTGAAGGCTGCCGATCTAGCAGCGATGGATCTTCTTGACGAGACAGCGGTGAACTACCAGATCGTTCTGACCAAGGCCGACAAATGCACGCAGAAGGAACTGGAGGCAATCAGCGGCGCGACCCAGAAAGCGCTGGCCAAACGACCAGCGGCCCATCCTGCAGTGCATGCAACATCGGCCAAAACAGGAAGCGGTATTGCCGAACTCAGAGCCGAAATTGCGCAGCTCGCCAATCCTGAACCATAGAAGCAATCGGTCCTTGGCAACCGCTGCGCATAAGCTATAAGGCGAGCGACGTTTTGCAGAAGCGCCCCTTGTGAAGTCGATGGACAACGAGACGGAGCAGGTTTCAATCGCCGACATCGCCCGGATATTGTCGGAAGCGCTGCCCTTCATGCAGCGCTACGATGAAGAAGTAGTGGTGGTGAAATACGGCGGCCACGCAATGGTCGAGCCGAGCCTTGCCCGACGTTTCGCCAGCGACATCGTCCTGCTCAAGCAGTGCGGCATCAATCCCATCGTCGTGCACGGCGGGGGACCGCAGATCAACCGCATGCTGGATAAGCTGCAGGTGAAATCCGATTTCGTCGACGGGCTCAGAGTGACCGACAAGGCCACGATGGAAGTCGTCGAAATGGTGCTGGCAGGATCGATCAACAAGAGCATCGTCAACGGCATTCAGCAGGCCGGCGGGAAGGCGGTAGGAATTTCCGGCAAGGACGGAAAGCTTCTGATCGCAGAGCGGATGAGCCGCACGAAGGTCGATGCAATTACGGGGGAGATACGGACCCTCGATTTCGGATTCGTCGGCGAGCCGCATTCCGTCAACCCGGGTTTGCTCAACACGATCATCCACAGCGACGCCATTCCGGTCGTCGCGCCCATCGGCCTCGGCAAAGACGGCGAAACATATAATGTAAATGCCGACACAGCGGCCGGCGCCATAGCCATCGCCATGAAGGCCAAGCGGCTGCTGCTGCTCACCGATGTCGCCGGCGTGCTGGACGGCCAGAAAAGGCTCATCGAGGAACTTACGCTCCAGGAAGTGCCCAAGCTCATCGCCGACGGCACCATCACGGGCGGGATGATCCCAAAGGTCGAAAGCTGCGTGAGCGTTGTCGAGGGCGGGGTGGATGGCGTGGTCATCGTAGACGGACGCATACCGCATTGCGTGCTCCTCGAACTCTTCACTCCGCACGGAATCGGTACGCGTATCTCCAGGACCGGCGCATGAGCCGGGGCTTCGATCACGTCGAGGCTTGGGTGTTCGATCTCGATAACACGCTCTATCCGGCGTCCTGCCGGCTGTTCGGCCAAATCGATCAGCGGATGGCAGAGTTTATCGGCGAGCTGCTCAAGGTCGACCGGGCAGAAGCGAAGCGCATCCAAAAGGGGTTTTTCCATGAGCACGGCACAACTTTGCGCGGTTTGATGACGGTGCATGGCATCGCGCCCGAGGCATTCCTCAAATTCGTGCACGACATCGATCACTCGGCGGTTCCAGCTGCGCCGGAGCTGGCGCTAGCCCTAAAAACCCTGCCGGGGCGCAAGCTCGTGTTCACCAACGGCACGTGCTATCACGCGGAACGCGTGCTCGATCGGCTGGGCATCAGAGAGCTTATCGATGATGTTTTCGACATCGTGCATTGCGGTTTCATTCCGAAGCCGCAGCGCGAGCCTTACGTGAAATTCGTCGAGCGTACCGGAATCGCGCCGGAGCGGGCGGCGATGTTCGAGGATATCGCGCGCAATCTCGAGCCGCCGCATGAGCTCGGCATGACAACCGTCCTTGTGCAATCGCCGGAAAACACCGACGGCAACATCATCAACGCGCCGCTCGGCAATCCGGCTGCGGCGCCGTTCATCGACCATGTGACTAGCGATCTCGCGGGCTTTCTCGCCGCGATCGCCGCCGTGCTTAGAAATCGTCCCGGAGCGCCGACATGAAAGTGGCCGAGATGCAGTCGATCATCGAGGAAGCCTTCGAAGCGCGGGCGGAGCTTACACCGAAGACCAAGGGGAGAGTGCGAAAGGCGGTTGATAGTGCGCTCGAGCTTCTGGACAGCGGCGAGCTGCGCGTTGCGGAGAAGACCGACGGGACCTGGCAGGTCAACCAGTGGCTCAAAAAGGCCGTGCTCCTGTCGTTTCGGCTCAACGACATGTGCCTGATCGGCAACGGACCTGGAGGGGCGAAGTGGTGGGACAAGGTGCCGTCGAAGTTCGACGGCTGGACTGCGCCAAAGTTCCGCAAGGCGGGGTTTCGCGCCGTGCCGAACTGCATCGTCCGGCATTCGGCTTATATTGCGCCGGGGGTCATATTGATGCCTGCCTTCGTCAATCTTGGCGCTTATGTAGATTCAGGCACGATGATCGATACCTGGGCAACGGTCGGGTCCTGCGCGCAGATCGGCAAGAACGTGCATCTTTCCGGAGGAGCGGGGATCGGCGGGGTGCTGGAACCGCTGCAGGCAGGCCCCACGATCATCGAGGACAATTGCTTCATCGGCGCCAGGTCGGAAGTGGTGGAGGGCGTGATTATCGGAGAGGGATCGGTGATCTCAATGGGGGTGTTCATCGGCGCCTCGACGAAGATCATCGATCGGGCCAGCGGGGAAGTATTCATGGGACGGGTGCCGCCCTATTCAGTGGTGGTGTCGGGAAG
Source organism: uncultured Alphaproteobacteria bacterium (assembly GCA_963770205.1). Taxonomy (GTDB): domain Bacteria; phylum Pseudomonadota; class Alphaproteobacteria; order Rhizobiales; family Aestuariivirgaceae; genus DATBLQ01. The sequence continues at coordinate 50,760 of CAVYOS010000015.1, read as the reverse complement.
CATGCCCGGGAAGGCGATCGGAAACGAACCCGGACCCAGCCTATATTGCGCGGTGATCGTCAAGCGGGTCGATGAGAAGACGCGGGCCAAGACTTCGATCAACGAGCTGTTGCGCGATTAATTCGAGGCGGCAAGGAGGGAGCATGGACTGGGGCTGGCTGTTTACGAGTTTCGAGGGGCGCATCAACCGGGCGAAGTTCTGGGCGGGAGTCATCATATTGTGGCTGGTGTCGATCATCATCAACCTTGCGATCGCAGAAGTGTTCGTCACGCAATATGATCCGCAGCAGTTCTTTCCGACCATGGCGCCGCTTGCTTGGATCGTATGGCTCCTGGCGGCAGTGGCGATCACTTATATGTCGCTCGCGGTGTTTGCGAAGCGGTGGCACGACCGGAATAAATCAGGATGGTGGTCGCTGATCATTCTCGTTCCTTTCATCGGCAGCATCTGGGCCTTGGTGGAGTGCGGCTGCCTGCCGGGAACCGAGGGGCCGAACCGCTATGGCGCCGATCCGCTGGCGGTGTAACTTCATGTTTGAGGCAGACGGCGAGTGACGATGACCGATCCCGTTCCGCTGCTCAGGGCGCTGATCCGCTGCCGGTCGGTCACACCGGCTGAGGCCGGTGCGCTCCAGTTCGCCGCCCGGGCGCTCGGAGAGGCCGGCTTCTCGACGAAAGAGCTGCGGTTCAGTGCACCCGGAACGCCCGACGTCGACAATCTTTTCGCGAGGTTCGGAACGGGGCGGAAACACTTCTGTTTTGCGGGCCATGTCGATGTGGTGCCGCCGGGAAATGAGCAGAGCTGGACCTATCCGCCGTTCGAAGGCGCTGTGGCGCAGGGCTTCGTCTATGGGCGTGGGGCAAGCGACATGAAGGGATCGGTCGCCGCTTTCATGGCAGCCGCGATCGACTTCGCCGCCGAGCGCGGAGCCGCTTTCACGGGAGCCATTTCGCTGCTGCTCACCTGCGATGAGGAGGGTCCGGCCATCAACGGAACGAGGAAGGTGATCGCATGGCTTGCGGCAGAGGGCATGATTCCGGACCATTGTCTTCTTGGCGAGCCGACCTGCCTTGGCCAGCTCGGCGATACGATGAAAATCGGACGGCGCGGCAGTTTAAGCGCCGCGATCACCGCCTTTGGCAAGCAGGGCCATTCCGCCTATCCGCAGCAATTCGACAATCCGATCCCGAAACTCGTGCGGCTGCTGGATCGCTTGCACCGCCATGTTCTCGACCGCGGCACGGGACAGTTCGAGCCCTCTCATATGGCGATCACCAGCATCGATGTCGGCAATGAGGCAACCAATGTCACACCGGAGCGGGCGAGCGCCAAGCTCAACATCAGGTTCAATCCGCTGCATAGCGGGGAAAAGCTTAAGGAATGGATCGAAACCGAAGCCGGCAAGGTGAGGGCAGAGATGGGCGGGCGTTTCGAATTTTCCTACAGTGAGCCGCGTGAAGCCTTCCTGACCGATCCCAACCCGTTCGTCGAAGCTGTGCAAGAGGCGGTCGAGGATGTCACCGGGCTGCGGCCCAAGCTCTCGGTATCCGGCGGCGCGTCGGATGCCGGCTTCATCAAGGCATTTTGCCCGGTCGTCGAGTTCGGGCCGACCAACGCCACGATCCATCAGGTCGATGAGCGGATTTCAATCGACGAGCTCTTGCAGCTGAAAGCGGTTTATCAGGCAGTGCTCGCGAAATATTTCGACGCTCAGGCGTAGTCGACCGCGACAAGATAAAGACCGTGCGGGGGAGCGACGGGACCGCAAGCGGTGCGATCCTTAGCGTGGAGTGCGCTATCAAGATCGCGCGTGGACCATTTGCCGCCGCCCACGAGTTTCAGCGAGCCCACCATGGAGCGCACCTGGTTGTGCAGAAACGAACGGGCGGCCGCGGCGATCTCGATGAAATCGCCGTGGCGGATCACCGTCAGCCGATCCAGGGTCTTCACCGGGGACGCCGCCTGGCATTCGGCGGAGCGGAACGTGGTGAAGTCGTGGTTCCCGACAAGACACTGCGCCGCTCGATGCATGGCGCTTTCATCGAGGGGCTGGTTTACGTGCCAGACGCGATTCACCTCGAGAGCCGGCGGCGCACGCCGATTAAGGATTCGATAGAGATAATGCCGGCGCGCCGCGCTGTAACGGGCGTGAAAATCATCACCGGCCTCGCTCACCTGAAGAACCGACACCGGCGCAGGGCGCAGGCAAGCGTTGAGTCCTTCGCGCAGCTTCAGGGGATCCCAGGAGCGGTCGAGATCGAAATGAGCGACCTGACCCATTGCGTGGACGCCGGCATCGGTGCGACCGGCGCCGTACACCGCAGTTTCGCGGCCGGTCAGCCGGCCGAGCGCGTCGGCAATCGTGCCCGCAACACTCGGGCCGTTGATCTGGATCTGCCAGCCGATGAAGGGCGTGCCGTCATATTCCACCGTTATGCGATAGCGTGGCATCGTTTAGCTCAGCCGGTCTCCCGGCTGCAGGGACACACCGCGCAAGAATTCGTGGCGCTTCATCGCCGCCCTGCCCTCGCGCTGGAGGATCAGCGGGCGGATGGCGCCATCGGCGCAGGCGATGGCGAAATCGTCATCGACGATTGTGCCGGGAGGGCCCGAGCCCTCGGCGCGCTCCGCCTGCAGCAGCTTCACGCGATGCAGCCTGCCGCCGGCAGGCACCGCGGCCCACGCGCCGGGATGGGGTGAGAGGCCGTTGATGTGGTTCAGCACGTCCTTTGCCGGGCGGGCGAAGTCGATATGCGTCTCCCCTTTGGAAATTTTGGCAGCATAGGTCACGCCTTCGGAAGACTGCGGCACCATCGGCAGGGTGCCGCGCTCAAGATCGGCGAGTGCTGCAATGATGAGATCGGCACCGAGACGGGCGAGCCGGTCGTGCAACTCGCCCGCCGTCTCATTTTCAGCGATGCCCGAGGTGCGCATCAAGCAGACAGGGCCTTCGTCGAGACCCTCGGTCATGCGCATGATGGTGACACCAGTCGTGCGGTCGCCGGCCATGATGGCGCGGCTGACGGGGGCTGCACCGCGCCAGCGCGGCAGAAGCGATGCGTGAATGTTAAAGGCGCCAAGGCGGGGGCCATCGAGAACGGGCTTCGGCAGGATCAGTCCATAGGCGACGACGACGGCAGCATCGGCATGTTTGTTCAGGAACGAGCGGTGGACGTCGTCGGAGCGGAAAGACGCCGGCGTCTCCACCTCGAGCCCGGCAGCCTCGGCAGCATTGTGAACGGGAGAGAGGCGCTCGTGAAGACCGCGGCCTGCCTGACGGGGTGGCCTGGTATAGACGGTGAGAATTTTGTGGCGAGCTGCAATGATCGCTTGGAGAGCCGGCAGGGCGAAGTCCGGCGTGCCCATGAAGATGAGCCTGAGGCTCACGCCTCGGCCTTTTCCCGCCGGGCCGATTTGGAAAATTTCTTGACCACGCGGTCGCGTTTCAACCGGCTCAGGCGATCGATGAACAACACGCCGTTGAGATGATCGATCTCATGCTGGATGCAGGTGGCAAGCAGATCGGTGCAATGCATCTCCTGAACACGGCCCTCGCGGTCGAGATAACGCACCTTCACTTCTGCAGGCCGCTTCACAAGGTCGAAGACCTCGGGAATAGACAGGCAGCCTTCCTCGTGCTCGCGCATATCTTCCGACGACCAGACGATCTCAGGATTGACGAAATACAGCGGGTTCTTCGGCTTGTCGTCCTCGCGGACGACGTCGACAACGACAAGGCGCTTCGGGATGCCGATCTGCACGGCTGCCAGTCCGATGCCCGGCGCGGCGTACATGGTCTCCAGCATGACGTCGAGAAGTTCGGTGATTTCGGGCGTCACGGCGGGAACTGGCTTTGAAACCTTCTTCAGCAGCGGCGCGGGCAATTTGATGATTTCGCGAATGGCCATGGCATTCCAGATAGGGGAGCGCCATTGAGGGGTCAATGGGCGGGCTTCGGCCTCGCCCATTGGGCTTGGGGCTCAAGAATCTCAGCAGTTGGAAAGTGGCGAAGCCTGTGCTGATCTAGAGCCAGTGCGGCGTTCGGGCTGGGGAGCAGGAAATGCTCGGGCGGATTGTGGGATGGTTGCGGTGCCGGCTCAAGCTGTGCGCCAGAACGGTCAGCTATGACGATGAGGGCGTCTTTTGGGAATGCGGCCGGTGCGGAAAGGTAAACCGGTAGTCGGCTGAACCCTCGCAAAAAGACCTCCTCGCATCCTATTCTATGCAAGGAGGCAGGTCAGTCAGGTTGCAAGAGAGAAACTGCACCTCAAAGCGGTGGTTCCGTGCAAACAGTTGCTAAACGAGGGGAATTGCAGGTTTTGCACAGGTTTCTCCTTAATCCTGCCGGCTTTCTGTTCACCTTTTGATCCGAAGGCGAATCGGGCTAAAGTCCCCTTATGGCGTTCGACGAGATCCTGTTCGTAGTGGGCGAGTTGCCGGTGACCTACGGCCGGCTGCTTCTTGGCGGGGCTGCGCTCGGGCTTGTCCTACTCGTGAGCACCGTGCTGCTGGCATGGCAGGCCGGGCATCGACGGCGGGAAGACGCGAGCGAGGCCATGCGGCGCACAGGGGAACTCGAGTACAAGCTCGCCGAACTCTCAGGACATCTCAGGGCCTTTGCCGACCAATCGGCGCATTATGATGCGCATCTGGCGCGAACGCTCGACGAACGACTCGACCAGGTGAGCCTGCGGCTCGGCCAGGGTCTCAATGAAACGGCGGAGAAGACCAGCCAATCACTGCAGAGCCTGAACGAACGGCTAGCGGTGATCGACAATGCGCAGCGCAACATCACCGAGCTTTCCACTCATATGGTGAACCTCAAGGACATTCTGGCCAACAAGCAGGCGCGCGGCGCCTTCGGGCAGGGGCGCATGGAGGCGATCATCCGCGATGGTCTGCATCAAAGCGCCTATAGTTTCCAGGCGACGCTGAGCAACGGCATGCGGCCGGACTGCGTTGTGAGACTGCCGGAGAGCGAGCTCGGGCTTATCATCGACGCGAAGTTCCCGTTAGAAGCGTTCAATATGCTCAAGGCGGCGCGGGGCGAGCGCGACATGCGGCAGGCGGAACAGCAATTGCGCGGGGACGTGCTTAAGCATGTGAAGAACATCGCCCAGCGCTATCTGATCGCGGGGGAAACGCATGAGACGGCCGTCATGTTCGTTCCCTCAGAATCGGTCTATGCGGAACTTTATGAACGGTTCGAGGATGTCATCCAGAAATCGCACCGCGAGAGGGTGATCATCGCCTCGCCCAACATATTGATGCTGCTCGTGCAGACGATGCAGGCGATCTTCAAGGACGCGCGCATGCGCGAACAGGCCGGACAGATCAAAATCGAAGTGGTCAAGCTCATGGAGGACGTCGGGCGCATGCGCGACCGGGTGATCGATCTGCAGAAGCATTTCGGGCTCGCTACGCAAGATGTCGACAAGCTCCTGGTATCATCGGACAAGATCGCCAAGCGCGGCCACAGGATCGAACAGCTCGACCTCCCGGAACCGCAGGTCAAGCCGCTCGACGGCAAGGAGCGGCGGCCGCGGCTCGTTGCCGAGAACTGAGGCATGAGATTCGCTAGAGCGGGCGGCGCTGGCGCATGGCGGCGGTGAGCGTGCCCTCGTCGAGATAATCAAGCTCGCCGCCAACCGGCACGCCATGGGCAAGGCGCGAGATGACAATGCCCTTAGCTTTCAGACGGTCGGTGATGTAGTGGGCGGTGGTTTGGCCCTCGACAGTAGCGTTTACCGCCAGCACGATCTCTTTTATCCCACCCTCGGCGGCCCGTTCCAGAAGGCGGGCAATGTTGAGATCCTCGGGCCGTCGGCCTTCGACGGCAGAGAGCGTTCCGCCGAGAACGTGGTAAACCGAATTGATCGCGCCGGCTCGTTCGAGAGCCCATAGATCGCCGACCTCCTCCACGACGCAGATGATCGACCGGTCGCGGCGCTCATCGTGACAGATCGTGCAGGGATCGACAGTATCGACATTACCGCAGTTGGAGCAGACCGACACTTTGTCGCCCGCTTCGGCGAGGGCTTCGGCGAGCGGCCGCAGGAGCTTGTCGCGATTCTTGATGAGATGGAGGGCGGCGCGGCGGGCCGAGCGGGGACCGAGCCCCGGCAATTTGGCCAGGAGCTGGATCAGCCGCTCGATCTCGGTGCCGGTGGTTCGGCGCATCATCCCTATCCGTTCTATGCGTCGTGCGGGCTCGACCTGCGCATAATTCCTTCTCCCCTTGAGGGAGAAGGTGGCGAGATGCGTTTGCATCGAGCCGGATGAGGGGAACCCCCTCACCCTACCCTCTCCCACGAGGGGAGAGGGACAATTTATCAAAACGGCAACTGGAAGCCGGGCGGCATGGGCAGGCCGCCCGTCAATTCCTTCATCTGCTCGGCGACCAATGCTTCCATCTTGGCGCGGGCATCGGCATGGGCCGCGATGATCAAGTCTTCAAGAATCTCCTTCTCGCCGGGCTTGAGCAGAGAGTCATCCAGTGCGAGAGCGATCATCGCGCCCTTGCCGTTGAGCGTCACCTGAACGAGGCCGCCCCCTGCCCTGCCTTCAATCGACAGTGTCTCGAGCTTCGCCTGAACTGCCTGCATGCGCTCCTGCAGTTCCTGCACCTGTTTCATCATCTGACCTAAATTCTTCATCATCGGCTAGTCCGGCTCGCTGTTGTCGGGGGTTTCGGAAACGGGCACCGGTTCATCCGGATCGCGAACGTCGGTGATCTCGGCGCCGGGGAACAGATCAAGGACCGCCTGTACGAGAGGATGCCCGCGCACTTCGCGGAAAGCGGAATCGCGGCGGCTCAGGGCCTGCTCGCGCAGCGGCGGCTCGCCCTGCTCATTGGCAATGGAAATCATCCAGCGCTGGCCCGTCCAGGCTTCCAGCCTGCGGGCAAGCTCGCTCGCGAGACCCGGAGGGGCCTGCGGCTCCAGCGCAATCTCGACCGAACCCGGAGCGACGCGCACCGGCCGGACGTAGCGTTCGAGCTCATTCTTGAGCTTGATGTCGCGCTTTTCGCCGACAAAGGCGACAATATCGCGGAAATGACTGAAGAGAACAGGCGCAGGCGCGGCGCTTGCGAGACTTGGGGCATTCTTGTCCAGTGCCAGATTGCCTCGCGATGATGTCTCCACCGGCGGCTGCGGGTCAGGTGCAAGCCTCCCGGGGCTGCGCTCTTCCGGCCGGTTACGCGGCGTGCCGGCCCGCTCCGGCTGGCGGGCCAGCCTGACCAATTCATCGCCTGAGGGCAGATCGGCGGCATAGGCCAGGCGAATGATCACCATCTCGGCGGCGGCGAGTGCATCGGGCGCATCGCGCACTTCGGCCAGACCTTTCAGAAGCATCTGCCAGGCGCGGGTGAGCGATGCCATGGAAAGAGCGCCAGCAAACTCCTTGCCGCGAAGCCTTTCGGCTTCGCTGCGGTCGGCATCGTTCTCGGCTGCGGATACGATCTTCAGACGGGTCACCCAGTGAACAAAATCGGCAAGATCGGCCAGAAGGTTCTGCGGATCGCCGCCGTCTGCGTGCTGGGCTTCCATCCGGGTCAGCGCCGAGGCGCTGTCGCCGGACATGATAGCGGCAAACAGATCGATGATGCGGCCGCGGTCGGAAAGACCAAGCATCGCGCCGACCCGTTCGGCCAGGATGGCGCTACCGCAATGGGCGATCGCCTGATCGAGAAGGGAGAGCGCATCGCGCACCGACCCTTCCGCGGCACGCGCGATCATGCGCAGCGCCTCGGGCTCCGCAGTCACGCGCTCCGCCGCGGCGATCTTGGCAAGGTGCGCGATCATGGCCGCCGCATCGAGCCGGCGGAGATCGAAACGCTGGCAGCGGGAGAGGACCGTCACGGGGACTTTCCTGATCTCGGTCGTGGCAAAGATGAATTTCACGTGCGGCGGGGGTTCTTCCAGCGTCTTGAGCAATGCGTTGAAGGCTGCCTTGGAGAGCATGTGAACTTCATCGATGATGTAGACCTTGTAGCGGGCGATCACCGGCCGGTAGCGAACCGCTTCGATCAGCTCGCGAACATCATCGACGCCGGTCCGGGAAGCAGCATCCATCTCGATCACGTCGACATGACGCGATTCGAGGATTGCAGCGCAGTGCTCGCCCATGGCGGGCATGTGAATTGTCGGACCCGGTTCGGAACCGGGGCTTGTGTAATTGAGGGCGCGCGCGATCAGACGGGCCGTGGTGGTCTTGCCGACGCCGCGGACGCCGGTGAGCATATAGGCCTGGGCAATACGGCCCGTCGCGAAGGCGTTGGTCAGCGTGCGCACCATCGCGTCCTGGCCGATCAGATCGGCAAAGGTCTGGGGGCGATATTTGCGGGCAAGGACACGATAGGGGGCCATATCGGCCACGGAGCCGCTTTCCGGCGCGCTGTCTGTCACCTCGATCCCCGGATGTCTCATTTCCCGCGGGGCGGCCACCGCTCATGTCCCGCATTGCGATTGAGTGGGAGGCTGGACAAGCAACCCGTACCAAACTCGTTAGGGCTGCTTCCTTCCGGACCTGACCCAATTGGCAAGCGGCACGTCTGCCGCCAACCTCCCGAAGGCACTATATCGCGTTCCGGAGCGTGGGTTGCAAGGTTTACGTTTCCGCCCGAAATTGGGGGATGGACAAGCCAAGAACCCCCACAGCGATCATCCATGCCTTCGCCGGCAGCCGGCTCGATCGTCGCCAGGAGCTCCGCCATCAGGCGAAGCGGCAGATCATCATCAAACTCGTGGCCGACCGTGCCATCGTCAAGGAAGACGCCGGCGGCGTCGCGCTTGCCTATTTCGAGGAAGAGGCGAGCGAGGCGATGGTTCACCTCGGCATCATGGACTCGGACACCGCCGTTTTGGGCACGGCTATCGAAGAGAACGAAACACCGTCCGACCATGCTCTTATCGATCTGCGCCGGCTGGCGATGGAAGGCCTTCTGCCGCCGCATGAACTTGCCATACTCGCGCAGGCGCGCTCGCTGCTGGCATGGCATGAACGCCACGGCTTTTGCAGCAATTGCGGACAGCCGACGAAAGCGGCAGAAGCGGGCTACCGGCGGGATTGCGCGGCCTGCAAAGCCCAGCATTTTCCGCGCACCGATCCCGTGGTGATCGTTGCGGTGCGCGGTCCGCGCGGCTGGCTCCTCGGCCGCGGCCCTAAATTCCAGCCCGGCATGTATTCAACGCTTGCCGGGTTCATGGAGCCAGGCGAATCGATCGAGGAGGCGGCGCGACGCGAAGTTTACGAAGAGACAGGCATCCAGCTCGGCGCGGTTGCCTATCACTCGAGCCAGCCGTGGCCCTTTCCGTCGAGCCTCATGATCGGCCTCATCGCGCAAGGGATAACGAACGAGATCGCGATCGACCGCGAGGAGCTTGAAGACGCGCGGTGGTTCGCCCGCGAGGAGCTCGTACAAATGCTGGAGGATCGGCATCCGCAAGGGCTGCGAGTGCCCAAACCGGCGGCGATCGCCCATCATCTGATCCGCGCGAGCCTCGCAGGGGCCTGAGGGTGAATTATTCCGGCCCGGCCTCTGCGCGCCTGGCTATTTCGGCACGGTAGGGGTGTGCTTTGTAGACGCCCAGAATGCGCATATGCGAGGTGAAGAACTGCAGTTCCTCGAGGGCCAGGCGCACCGGCCGCTCCTGGGGATGGCCCTCGATATCGGCATAGAACTGGGTGGCGGCGAACTGACCCTCGAGCTGGTACGACTCGAGCTTGATCATGTTGACGCCGTTCGTGGCGAAGCCGCCGAGTGCCTTATAGAGGGCAGCGGGGACGTTGCGGACGCGAAAAATGAAGCTGGTGATGACCGGCGCGTCCTCGGGCTCGGCATCGTCGGGATTGGCGGAGAGCACGATGAACCGCGTGGTGTTGTGATCATCGTCTTCGATATTGGCTTTGAGAACCTCAAGACCGTAGATCTCGGCTGCGAGGGTGGTGGCGATGGCAGCGGCCGAGGGGTCGCGGGCTGCGGCCACCTCGCGCGCGGCGCCGGCCGTGTCGGCGGCAACGATCGAATGCAGCTTGAGCTCGCGGATGATTTTGCGGCACTGGCCGAGCGCATGGATGTGGCTTCGTACAGTGCGGATGGCTTGGATGCCTGCGCCAGGCGCGACGAGGAGCTGGTGATGGACGCGCAGGAAATGCTCAGCCACGATGTAGAGGTTTGCCTGCGGCATGAGATGATGGATGTCGGCGACACGGCCGGCTACCGAATTGTCGATCGGAATCATGGCAAGCGCGGCGTCGCCGCCCGATACAGCGGCGAAAGCGTCTTCAAAGACACGGCAGGCCAGGGTTTCGTAAGCGGGGAAGGCTTCCTTGCAAGCGATGTGAGAATTGGCCCCCGGCTCGCCTTGATAAGCGATTTTCCGCGCGTTCGTTTTCGACAATGACAGCTCCTGGACCCAACGCCCCTCTAGAGTTGAGGCCGGCGGAGTATTGGCATCGACGGTTGGCGTGTCAACGCAGCAGGAAGGTTAAGGGCTTCAGGGGGCGCGGCAAATTGCTCCCCAGCGCTTATTGCGCGACAGGTGCCGAACCGTTACGTTCCGCGCCGGGCTCTTTCCCGCGGTTGGCCCATCCTCCGGGCGCAGCTTCTCTCGAGCAAGGCGAGCATGGACAGTTTCGAATTCAACAAAATCGCCGGTGCCGTGCTCGGGACCCTGCTCGCCACCTTCGGCGTCCATATCATGGCGGAAGAAATTTTTCACGCAGAGAGGCCGGAAACACCAGGTTATGCGATTGCCGTGGCGGAGAGCGGCGGCGAGGCGGCAGGGGGAGGCCAAGTTGCTGCGGTGCCCATTGCAACATTGCTGCAGACGGCCGATCCGGCAAAGGGCGAGGCTGCAGCCAAGCCCTGTCTTGCCTGTCATTCCTTCGAAAAGGGCGGGCAGAACAAAGTCGGCCCCAATCTATGGGGTGTCGTCGGCGCGCCGATCGCGTCACGTGAAGGGTTTGCCTATTCCGATGCGCTGAAGGCGAAATCGGACCAGAAATGGACCTTCGAACTCTTGAACGATTTCCTCCACGATCCGCGCAGCTTCGCGCCGGGCACCAAGATGACCTATGCCGGCATGAAGCGCGACAGCGCGCGCGCGGACATTCTCGCTTATCTGCGTACGCTGTCGGACAATCCGGCGCCCTTGCCGACGGCACCCGCTGCCGCGGAAGCACCGGGGCAGCCGAAGGCCAGTCGGCACAGACGCCGCCCGCCGCGGGTGAAGGTGCAGCGGGCGCACCAGCCGAGCCTCCGCAAGCACCGGCAGAGCCGGCACCTTCCGGGCAGTAGACCCGGAGGGCAGAGCAGATTAATAATTTTTCACTCCGTCGGGCTTCCGCGGGCATTTCGAAGTGTGGCACAAGCATCCACACCATCCCTCTCCGGGCACCAGGAGGATCGATGCTGCTTTCACGCCGTTTCCTGCTCAAGCTCACGGGCCTCGGAGCCTTGGGCGGCCTCGCCGGCGCCAAGATCGTCGGCCTGACTATGGCGCATGCGCAGGAAAAGAACTGGCGTCATGGGCTGTCACTGTTCGGCGAATTGAAATATCCACCAAACTTCCCGCATTTCGACTATGTGAACCCGGCAGCGCCGAAAGGCGGAAAGCTCAGGGTTTATGCGCTCGGCTCGTTCGACAGCCTCAACCCCTATACCTACAGCGGCGAATCAACGCCCGTCGCGGCCAATAATGAGAGTTTGTTCACGGCAGCACTCGACGAACCGTCGACGGAATACGGACTGGTCGCAGCCGAAGTCTGGTTTCCGGAGGACTTTTCGCAGGTCACCTATCGGCTAAGGCCGGAAGCCAGATTCCACGACGGAAAGCCGATAACGGCCGAAGACGTCGTCTGGTCGATGGAGGCGCTGAAGAAGACTTATCCCTTCTATGTCGCCTATTACAAAAACGTGAGCAAGGCCGAGCAATCGGGAGAACGGGAGGTGACCTTCGTGTTCTCCCAGAAGGGCAACCGGGAACTGCCACAGATCGTCGGGCAGCTGCCGGTGCTACCGAAACATTGGTGGACCGGAGCAAGACCCGATGGCAAACAGCGCGCCATTGAATCAACGACACTCGAAATTCCGCTGGGCTCGGGGGTTTATAAATGCGTCGAGGTGAAGCCAGGCGCGCTCCTGCGGCTGAAAAGGGTAGAGGATTATTGGGGCAAGGACCTGCCGGTGAGTGTCGGCCAGGATAATTTCGACGAGATCACTTACGAATTCTTTCTCGACACCGACGTCGCGTTCGAGGCCTTCAAGGCCGACCGCTACGATGTCAGGCTCGAAAATACGGCCAAGACCTGGGCGACCCGTTACAACTTTCCGGCCGTCAAGAGCGGGAAGGTGATCCTCGAGAAGCTCAGGACCAAAAACGCCGAGGCGATGCAGTGTTTCGTGCTCAATCTAAGAAAGCCGAAATTCCAGGATGCACGGGTGCGGCTCGCCTTCAACTACGCGTTCGACTTCGAATGGGCGAATGCCAATCTGTTTTATGGCGAATATACGCGCACCGCGAGTTTCTTCGCCAATTCCGAGCTTGCCGCCACGGGGCTGCCCTCTCCCGAAGAGATCGCGATCCTCAACGAGGTCAAGGACAAGGTGCCTCGCGAGGCGTTCACCGCCGAGTTCAAGAATCCGGTCAACAGAGACCGCAATGAGCGGCGCAACAATCTCAGAATGGCGGCGAAGCTCCTGCAGGACGCCGGCTGGGCGCAGAAAAAGGATGGCGGAGAAACCGTTCTGATGAACGCGCTCGGCGAGGTCCTCACCGCGGAATTCCTGCTCGACCAGCCTTCCTTCGAACGAATCGTCATTCCGTATACGCAGGAACTGAAGAAGCTCGGGGTCAAGGCCAATGTGCGCACCATCGACAGCGCGCAGATGCAGCGGCGGCTGAATGATTTCGACTATGACGTGATCTGGTCGGTGTTCGGGCAGTCGCTGTCGCCGGGCAATGAGCAGCGCGAATTCTGGGGCTCGGAGGCCGCCGACCGGAAAGGCAGCCGAAATTACATCGGCATCAAGGACCCGGCGGTGGACAGGCTGATCGACAGGCTCATCTTCGCCAAGTCGCGTCCCGATCTCGTGGCCGCGACCAAGGCGCTCGACCGCGTGCTCTTGTGGAATAATTTCGTCGTGCCGATGTGGCATGTTCCCTATGAGCGGGTGGCACGCTGGGATCGGTTCGGACGGCCAGAAAAGCTTCCCGACTATTCAATCGGCTTTCCGACCTTATGGTGGTGGGACGAGGCAAAGGCGGCCAAGGTCAAGAACGGATGATGAGAGTTCCCGCACTGGCGCTGGGCGTTGCGGCGATCTTGAGCTCATCGGCCGCGGCGGAGCCCCGGCACGGCGCCTCGATCTTCGGCGATCTGAAGTACGGGCCGGAGTTCAGCCATTTCGATTACGTCGATCTCGATGCGCCGAAAGGCGGCAAGCTCACAACCATCGGCACGGCGGGGATCACCACCTTCGACAGTTTCAACGGCTACATTTTGAAGGGCGACGCCGCGCAGGGCATCGAGCTCATTTTCGACACGCTGATGGTGCGGGCGCTGGACGAACCCGACGCACTATATGGACTCGCGGCCAAGAGCATCGACATCGCTCCCGACAAGAAGAGCGTCGGCTTCGCGCTGAGGCCGAGGCGAAATTCGCCGACGGGAGCGCGCTCACGGCGGAAGACGTCTGCGATAGTTTTCGGCTGATCAAGACGGAGGGACATGAACGCATTCGCATCACGATCAGGGATGTGAAGGCTGTGCGGTGCTATCGCCGGAAACCGTGCGTTATGATTTCGAGGGCGAGAACACCCGCGATCTGCCGCTGATCGTGGCCGGGCTGCCGATCTTCTCCAAGGCCTATTACGCAACGCATGACTTCACCAAGTCGACGCTCGAGCCGCCGCTTGGGTCGGGGCCCTATAAGATCGGACCCTACCGGCAAGGACAATATGTGAGCTACATCAGGCGGGCGGACTATTGGGCGAAGGACCTGCCGGTCAATCGCGGCCAATATAATTTCGACGAAGTCCGGTTCGAGTATTTCCGCGACCGCAATGCCGAACTCGAAGCGCTGAAGGCGGGGATCCTCGATCTGAGGGAAGAGTTCACCTCGAAAGCATGGGCAACGGAATATAACGTCAGCGCGGTGAAGGAAGGCCGGCTGATCAAGGAACAGCTGCCGGACGAGACGATGTCGGGCGCGCAAGGCTTCTTCATCAATCTGAGGCGCGAGAAATTCCAGGATGTCAGGGTGCGGCAGGCGCTCGATCTCGCCTTCGACTTCGAATGGTCGAATGCCAATCTGTTCTACAATCTCTATACCCGCACCAGGAGTGTGTTCGAGGGCGGCGATCTGAAGGCGGCGGGAAAGCCATCGCCCCAGGAGCTCGAACTGCTCGACCAGATGCGGGCGAGCTCAGGCCCGAAGTGTTCGAGGAGGTTTATTCGCCGCCGAAAAGCAACGGCTCGGGAGCGGACCGGAAGCTCCTAAACAGGCTTCGGAACTTCTCGACCCGCAGGATGGACAGTAAGAACGGTGTTCGCGAAAATGCCAAGGGAGAGAAGCTCACCGTCGAATTCCTCGAGGACGACCAGACCTTCGAGCGGGTGATGACGCCCTATATACGAAATCTCAGGCTGATCGGCATCGATGCCGGCTGCGGCTCGTTGATGAGGCGCAGTTCCAGCAGCGGCTCAAGGATTTCGACTTGACATCACCATCCAGCGCTATTGCTGCAGCAAACGCCGGGGTGGAGCTCAAGAGCTTCTTCGGCTCGCAGTCCGCCAAGGCGCCGGGAAGCTATAATCTGTCGGGCGTCGCGATGAAACGCGTCGACCTGCTGATCGACAAGATCATTACGGCCAAGAACGCGCGAGGAGCTCACGACGGCGGCAAGGGCACTGGACCGGGTGCTCAGGGCTGAACATTTCTGGGTGCCGCACTGGTCGAAGCAGTCCTACAATATCGTCTATTGGGATATTTTCGGCAGGCCGACGATCAAGCCCAAGTATGATCGCGGCATCATCACAAATTGGTGGATCGACAAGGCCAAGGCGGCCACCTTGCGCCGGGGTCCGTAACCTTGGGCTTTTACATTCTCAAGCGGGTGCTGCTGATGATCCCGACGCTGATCGGGATCATGCTCGTGACCTTTGCGGTCATCCAATTTGCGCCCGGCGGGCCGGTCGAGCGGGTGATCGCGAAAATCCAGGGAACCGACATTGACGCAACGGCGCGGATCGGCGGTTCGGGCGCGGGCGAAGTCGGCGGCCAGGGCGAGGCGGCGGCCGGCAGCGGCCAGAACCAGGGCGCCGGCTTCAAATATCGCGGCGCCCAGGGGCTCGATCCGGAGTTCATCAAGAAGCTCGAACAGCAGTTCGGCTTCGACAAACCGGTGTACGAGCGCTTTTTGCTGATGATGCGGAACTACCTGACATTCGACTTCGGCGACAGCTATTTCCGCGATGTTTCGGTGATCAGCCTGATCAAAGAGAAGATGCCGGTATCGATCTCGCTCGGGCTGTGGCTCACGCTGATCTCATATGTGGTTTCGGTGCCGCTCGGCATTGCAAAAGCCGTGCGCGATGGAGCCGATTTCGACGTGTGGACGAGCGCCGTCATCGTTGCCGGCTATGCCATTCCGGGGTTCATCTTCGCCATTTTGCTGGTGATCCTGTTCGCCGGAGGATCGTATTTCAGCTGGTTTCCGCTGCGCGGCCTGACCAGCGAGGGGTCGGAAAACTGGCCATGGTACTCGCAGGCCCTCGATTATGCCTGGCACCTGGTGCTGCCGCTCCTCGCACTCGGGGTCAGCTCGTTTGCAACCATGACGCTGCTCACCAAGAACTCGTTTCTCGACGAGATCAAGAAGCAGTATGTGATAACCGCCCGGGCGAAAGGCCTAAGCGAGCGCGGCGTGCTGTACGGGCATGTGTTCCGCAATGCGATGCTCCTGGTGATCGCCGGCTTTCCCGGAGCGTTCATCTCGGCGTTCTTTTCGGGCGCGCTGCTGATCGAAACGATCTTCTCGCTCGATGGGCTGGGACTGCTCGGCTACAAGTCGGTCATCGACCGCGACTATCCGGTGGTTTTCGCCACAGCCTATATTTTCTCACTGCTCGGGCTCGTGGTCGGGCTGGTCAGCGACCTTATCTATACCTGGATCGATCCGAGAATCGACTTCGAGGCGCGGGAGCTTTAGGCGATGGAGGCACCGACACGGCGCATGGGGTCCAGAGCCAAAGCTGCACGGCGGCCCTGGCTTTCGGGCATCAATCTCCGGCGCTGGCAGTTGTTCAAGGCGAACCGGCGCGGCTATCTGTCGGCATGGATCTTTTCGGTGCTGTTCGGCTTAAGCCTGCTTGCGAATTTCATCTCCAACGACCGGCCCCTGCTCGTCAATTACAACGGGGAATTTTATTTCCCGATCTTCACCGACTATCCGGAATCGGTGTTCGGCGGATTTCTGGCGCAAACCGATTTCCGCGATCCCTTCATCCAGGAAGAGATCAGCGGCAAGGGGTGGATGGTGTGGCCGCCCATCCGCTACAGCTACGGCACCGTCAACAACGAGCTGCCGAAGCCCGCACCTTCGCCGCCGGCATTTCTCCTGAGCAATGAGGAGGCCTGCGCCAAATATTCGCAAGGCGTGAACGATCCCAACTGCGTTGCCGGCAACATGAACTGGCTCGGCACCGACGATCAGGGACGCGATGTGATCGCCCGGCTGATCTATGGCTTCCGCATCTCGGTGCTGTTCGGTCTCGTGCTGACGATCCTGTCGTCGATCATCGGGATCGCGGCGGGAGCGGTGCAAGGCTATACCGGCGGCTGGACCGATCTTCTGTTCCAGCGCTTCATCGAAATCTGGACCTCGGTACCGACGCTCTACCTGCTGATTATCCTGTCGGCCTTTTTCGTGCCGAGCTTCTGGCTGCTGCTCGGCCTGTTGCTGCTGTTCTCATGGACGTCGCTTGTCGGCGTCGTGCGCGCGGAGTTTCTCAGAGCACGGAACTTCGAGTATGTACGCGCCGCACGGGCGTTGGGGCTAACCGATATCAAGATCATGTTCAAGCACGTGCTGCCCAACGCCACGGTGGCGTCCATCACCTTCATGCCGTTCATCGTGTCGGGATCGATCACGGCCCTCACCTCGCTCGACTTCCTGGGCTTCGGACTGCCGCCCGGCTCGGCCTCGCTCGGCGAGCTCTTGCAGCAGGGCAAGAACAATTTGCAGGCGCCATGGCTCGGCATCATGGGATTTGCGGTGGTCTCGATCATGCTGTCGCTGCTGGTGTTCGCCGGCGAGGCGGTACGCGACGCTTTTGATCCGAGAAAGACTTTTCAGTGAACAAGAAAACCGAACCGGTGCTGCTGGAGGTGAAGGATTTGTCGGTCGAGTTCCGACAGGGCCAGCAGGTGACGCGCGCCGTCGACAAAATCTCGTTCTCGATCGCCAAGGGGGAAACCCTGGCGCTCGTCGGGGAGTCGGGATCGGGAAAATCGGTTTCGGCGCTTTCCATATTGAAGCTCCTGCCCTACCCCGCCGCCCGCCATCCGAGCGGCAGCGTGAAGTTCAAAGGCGAGGAGCTGCTCGATGCGGACGAGCGCGACCTCAGGCGGGTGCGCGGCAATGACATCACCATGGTCTTCCAGGAGCCGATGACCTCGCTCAATCCGCTGCACACGGTCGCCCAGCAGATGGACGAGATTCTCGAGCTCCATTCGCCGCTCAATGCAAAGCAGCGGCGGGCGCGGTCGATCGAAATGCTGAAGAAGGTGGGAATCAGGGAAGCGGAAAGCCGACTCGAAGCCTATCCGCACCAATTGTCGGGCGGTCAGAGGCAGCGGGTGATGATCGCCATGGCGCTCGCCAACAATCCGGACCTGCTGATCGCCGATGAGCCGACGACCGCGCTCGATGTGACGGTCCAGGCGCAGATCCTGGAACTCCTGCGCGAGCTCAAAGGGAACTCGGCATGGCGCTCCTGCTCATTACCCATGATCTCGGGATCGTGCGCCACATGGCCGACCGCGTCTGCGTGATGCAGGGCGGACGCATCGTCGAGGCGGGGGCGACGGAAGCGGTTTTCGCTCGACCGAAACACGCCTATACGCGCCAGCTCCTGGCGGCAGAACCCCGTGGCGCGCCGCCGAAGGCTAATCCCAAAGCGGCAACGGTGCTGACGGCTGACAATCTGAAGGTCTGGTTCCCAGTGAAGCGGGGATTTCTCAGGCGAACGGTCAGCCATATCAAGGCGGTCGACGGCGTTTCGATCGAGGTCAAAGAGGGGCAGACGCTCGGGGTGGTGGGCGAGTCGGGATCAGGCAAGACGACACTTGGCCTGGCGCTCTTGAGGCTCATCCATTCGGAGGGGCCGATCGTCTACCTCGGACGGCGCATCGACGGCTTCGACGCGGGCGACATGCGGCCGCTCAGGAAAGAGATGCAGATCGTTTTTCAGGACCCTTATGGATCGCTGAGCCCGCGGCTTTCGATCCGGCAGATCGTCGAAGAAGGGCTGACCGTCCAGAAAAAGGACCTCTCTTTCGAAGAGCGGGAAGAAAGGGTGGCGAAGGCGCTCAGCGAAGTAGGCATCGATCCCGCTGCCATGGAGCGCTATCCGCATGAATTCTCCGGCGGACAGCGGCAACGCATAGCCGTGGCGCGAGCGCTCGCTCTCGATCCGAAATTCGTAATGCTGGACGAGCCGACGAGCGCGCTCGATATGGCGGTGCAGGCGCAGATCGTCGATCTCTTGCGTGAATTGCAACGCAAGCACAATCTTGCCTATCTGTTCATCAGCCATGATCTCAGGGTCGTACGAGCGCTGGCGAATTACGTGGTGGTGATGCGCGACGGGGTGATCGTAGAGCAAGGGACGGCGGAGGAATTGTTCAACCGGCCGAGGGAAGACTATACCAAGGCGCTCATCGCGGCGGCGATCCATCTGCAGACCGCGCCGCAAGGCATCGTGCGGCAATAGATGACGGCGCTCGCTTTCATACTCACTGGCTGGGACATCACGCTGTGGACCAGCACCATGCGAAGGCTGGCGCCGGAACTCGATATCCGCAGCTATCCCGGCAAGATGGGCCGGCTCGAGGACATCAGCTATGCGCTTGCCTGGCGGCCGGAACCGCATGTGCTGCAGCGCCTCCCCAATCTCAAGGCGATCTTTTCGCTGGGAGCAGGCGTCGACGCGATCCTCGCCGATGCCACCGTGCCTGAAGTGCCCATCGTCAGGATCGTCGATCCCGACATGACGATGCGGATGAGCGAATTCGTGGTGATGCATGTGCTGATGCATCACCGGCAGCAGAAGCGCATCGATGCCAACCAGCGTGCCAAGATCTGGGATCCGTTCGCCACCCACGCAGCGGATGCGCTCAAGGTCGGGATCATGGGCTTCGGTGTGCTGGGCCAGGATGCCGGACGAAAACTCAAGATGATGGGGTTCGACGTCGCCGGGTGGAGCCAGAACCGCAAGACGGCAGCCGGCATCGAGACTTTCGCGGGGACGGCCGAGCTCGACGCGTTTCTGGCGCGCACGGATATTCTCGTGGTGCTGCTGCCGCACACACCCGAGACAAGCGGCATCGTCAACCGTTCCCTCATTGAAAAGCTGTCGCGGCAGGGACCGTTCGGCGCGCCGATCCTGATCAATGCCGGACGCGGCAAGCTGCAGGTGGAGAAGGATATCCTCGCGTGCCTCAAATCGGGGACGCTTTACGCCGCATCGCTGGACGTGTTCGAACAGGAGCCGTTGCCGGCAGACAGCGTGCTGTGGACGCAGCCAAATATCTACGTCAGCTCGCATGTGGCGGCGGATTCCGATCCGGTCACGATTTCAAAGAACATCCTCAAGCAGATAAAGCAGCATGAGGCCGGCGGTGCGCTCGAGAACATCGTGGACCGGCAGCGGGGGTATTAGGGCTCAAGTCATCCCTCTCCCCTCGTGGGAGAGGGTTAGGGTGAGGGTGAGGGGGGTGAACGCCTCATCCGGCACGATGCTGAAGCATCGCGCCACCTTCTCCCGCAAGGGGAGAAGGATGTATTAAAGCCGCTTCACCGCCGTCATCTGGCCGCCCAACATGGCTATGCGGGTAATCACCGCGGAGAGAGGTTCGAGCGTCACCTGCATATGATGGGCATTGGCGTGCAGGAGACGATCCGCATCGGCCATGATGCCGACATGGCCTTCCCAAAATATAAGATCACCGCGCTTCAACGCGTAACGATCCTCGATCGGCGCGCCAAGCTGCAGTTCCTGCAGATCGGTGTCGCGCGGACAGGGAATGCCCGCTGCCTGCAAAGAAACCTGGAGAAGACCGGAGCAATCCAGGCCACGCTGCGTTTTGCCGCCCCAGAGATACGGGGCATGCAAGAATTTCTCCGCAACGGCGACAAAATCCTCCTCAGTCGAGGTGAGCGGCTTCAGGTGAGCGGCGAAGACGAAGCGGCCATTGCGCAGCCTGGCGAATTTGTCGGATGTTTCGACCATTTCGACGCGGGCATTCATGGGAAGGGCCAATTCGGGTCCCGATTTGATGTCGGGCGCGGGATACATGAACGTCGAGGGCACCGTGATACGGTGGGCCGAGCTCTTGATTTCGCGGCTGAGCCCTGATGCCGGCACATAGCCGACATAGCCGTCGTTCGCCGCCTTCACCCAAGCCCATCCTTCGTCAACCGCGAAGACCTTGACGCGCTCGCCATAGAGCAGCTCGGTCATGCGGCGAGAGTCGAAGCGCGGCTCAAGATGGAGCGAAAGGAGGGGCTCGGCGATCTCGTAGAGCTCGCCCGAGACGAAGCGCTCGGCCTCGACCTGGCCGCGCAGCATCTCATCGGCGAGATCGGTGCGAAAAGCGTTGAGACGCGGATCGAGGTTCATGCGGGTGTCGCTTGGCATTGCCGCATCAGGCCTTGGCCACGTCGATGATGCGATCGGCGAGACGTTCGAGATAGAGCGCACCCTTGACGGTGCGCTGAACCAGCACGTTGCGGCGATCACGCTCGTCGCGGCGGCGGCCGAGGAGATCGAATTTGCCCATGGCGTTGAGCGCGCGGGTGACAACCGGCTTGGTTACGGCAAGCTTCTTTGCCAGCTCGCGCACGGTGTGGGGCGGGGCTTCCAAGTAGATCGTCAACAGGATGCTCATCTGCCTTGGCGAAAGATCGGGCTCACGGTCATGAACAAGGTGGAGGTTGACATCATGCCAGAGCCTCAGCGCCTTGCCGGCATTGACGTTGCGCATCATCGGGAAATCCATTTCGGAGCCGTTTCATTGTTGCGCCGAACGGTCCCTGCTGGCAACCCAAGTTTATCATCGAGCGTAACGATTTTTGAGCACGGCGAATAGTGCCCTGATGCCCTGGGCTTCCCCGCCGAAGGGCCGACCGGGCCGCGGGGCCGGCGTCCAGCCGAAAATGTCCATGTGCAGATAGGTTTTGGCCTCATCGACGAATCGCCTGAGGAACAGGGCGGCCAGGACCGATCCGGCATAACCGCTCTCCGAGGCATTGTTGATGTCGGCAAATCTAGATTCGATGAAGCGCTCATAGGGCGTCCAGAACGGCATCCGCCAGAGCGGATCGTTTTCGGCTGCAGCGCTCCTCAGCAATTCGTCGGCGAAGCCGTCATCGTCGGTATAAAAGGGCGGCAGATCGGGACCAAGCGCCACCCGCGCAGCGCCAGTGAGAGTCGCCATGTCGATAATCAGATCGGGCCGCTCCTCGTCGGCATAGCGCAAGGCATCGGCAAGAATGAGACGGCCCTCGGCATCGGTGTTGCCGATCTCGACACTCAGCCCCTTGCGGCTCCTGAGAATGTCGCCGGGGCGGAAGGCATCGGCGGAAATGGCATTTTCGACAGCAGGGATGAGCACGCGGAGGCGAAGGGGAAGTTTCGATGCCATGATCATCCGGGCGAGAGCAAGAACATTTGCGGCGCCGCCCATGTCTTTCTTCATGATGAGCATGCCTGCGGCCGTTTTAACATCGAGACCGCCGGTATCGAAACAAACACCCTTGCCGATGAGGGTGACGGCCGGTGCACGCTGCGGCCCCCAGCGCAGATCGATCAGGCGCGGCGCGCGCTCGGGCGTTGCTGCCCTGCCCACGGCACTGATCATCGGGAAACCGGCCAGGAGCGCTTTACCCGAAATGCCGGCGACACGCGCGCCATGCTGTTTCGCCACCGCCCGCACCGCGGCTTCGAGCTCGCGGGGACCGTAAGTCGCTGGCCGGAGTGTTGATCAGATCGCGGGCGAGGTAGACGGCTTCAGCCTCGCGTATGAGACCATCGCGGTCGAGGTCCTTGGGACAGACGAGCGAAGCAGCGGGATCGGGCGTGCGCCGGTAACGGCTGAAAGCATAGGCTTCGAGCAGCCAACCGAGAACAGCGAGACGCGGGCGCGGAAGCTCTCCCTCGAAGCGATACGCAGCCGGCGGAAGAGTGCGCGCGAGCTTGCCGGGGAGAAAAGGGTCTTCCTTGGCGGGATTCCTGCCCAAGCCGAACAGAACGCGCGCAAGGCGGCCGTCCTTGCCGGTCAGCAGCAGCGTGCGGCCGGCCTCAGCCGAAAACCCCTGCTCGCGGGCAGCGGCCCGTTCCGCCGGATCGAGTACGGCGGCGCGGCTTGCCCAACCATCGGGATCGACACAGTGGATGGGGATGGCGCGCCTGGTCGTTGCGGGCAGAAGCAATTTGATCATGGGGAGATATCCGAGGGGAATGGCGGGGGAGACTAAACCAATGCTGCGGAAAGTGCACAGGTTTTCGCGATTGGACGCGGCGCAGTTATAGTTAATCGTTTGTTGAGGTAAGTCGGCGAAGATAATCACCGTGACGTTGACTTGCGTCTGTTTGCGGGAGTTGTGCATGATGAAATCTACCCTCGGCGCAGGCAAGCGTTCCCGCCTGCTGCTGGTCGCGGGCGCGAGCCTCCTGGTGCTTGCTGCGCTGCCGCTGGCCGGATGCCAGACGATGAGCAGCGATTTACTCCTCACCGGGTCCACCGGAACGATCTCTCTCAAGCAAACAGCCGAGGCTGCAAAGCGCTGGGAAGCCGACCCGAGCAATGCCAAGCTGGCATTCCAGTACATCGGCCTGCTCAAATCGATGGGCCAGACCGACAAGGCGCTAAGCGTGCTGGCGGAGGTTTCGAAACGCAATCCGCAGAACCAAAGCCTGATGACGATCTACGGCAAAGAGCTGGCGGCAGGGGGACGCGGTGAAGAGGCAATCGGCGTGCTTCGCCAGGTGGCGGACAGCGGTAAAGCCGATTGGAAGATCCATTCGGCGCTCGGCATGGCCTATGACCAGCAAGGCCAGTTCGCAGATGCGCGCGCCTCCTATCAGGCCGCGCTCACGGCAAAACCCGGCGATGCATCGGTGCTCAACAATCTCGGCATGTCCTATGCACTGGAGGGCAATCTGACGGAGGCGGAGCAGACGCTCCGGCAGGCAGCGGCCCAGACGCGCGGTGCAGAGGCGGCACGGCTCAGGCAAAACCTGGCACTTGTCGTCGGCCTGCAGGGACGGTTCGACGAGGCGAAGGCGATCATCAGCAAGGATCTGTCCGCCAATGAGGTCGAGGCCAATATGGCTTACCTCAAGACCATGCTTGCGCAGCCCGATCCGTGGCAGCAGCTAAAGCAGCCTGCCAAGAGCGGCTGAGCGGCTTACATATACTCGATGTTGAAGCTGAACCCCAAGCCGCCCTTGAATAGCGCGTCTTGGCAGGTACGGATGGCGGTGGGAGCGCTGTCGGGCCTCCGCTTATCCGCCCTCGTGCGACGAGGGCAATAGTCCCACTCAGTTAATTCTCGAAATTGATGGAAGTGGGCACCAGTCCTACTCTTCGAAGTAGGCACCTAGGAGGGCCAGCCTCCCACCTCTCCTTCACCCGGAGGCGGAAGCCAGCGGAAGAGATTTTCTATTATGCAACGACCCATTTCACATCGTCAGCTTTGAGCCGAAAATATGAAGCTGGATTCCGGCTTGCGCCGGAATGACGATAAGGGGGTGGAGCCAGGCCCCCGGGTTTCCGCCGGGTGACGAATGGTGCGCAGGTCAAGCCTGGCCATGACGAAATACGCAAATACTTCTCTACCGAGAGAGGTGAGAGGCTTTGAAGCCGTTATTTGCGCATCTCCATGACCTGGATCGCGGAGGGGCCAAGGATTATGAGGAAGATCACCGGCAGAAAGAACATGATCATCGGGACGGTGAGCTTCGGGGGCAGAGCGGCGGCCTTGCGCTCGGCTTCCTGCATGCGCGCATCGCGGTTTTCCTGGGCAAGGACACGCAGCGCCTGGCCGAGCGGGGTGCCGTAGCGCTCCGACTGGATGAGGCTCGTCACCACGGATTTAACCGTGGCAAGGCCGGTGCGCTTGCCGAGATTTTCGAAGGCCTTGCGGCGCTCGGGCAGATAGGACAGCTCGGCGTGGGTGAGGGTCAGCTCCTCGGCGAGAGGAACCGACTGGGAGCCGATCTCGCGAGAGACGCGCTGCAGAGCAGGCTCGATGCCCATTCCCGACTCGACGCAGATCAGCAGCAGGTCAAGCGCATCGGACCATGCCAGCCGTATCGACTTCTGCCGGCGGACGATCAGGTTCTTGATCATGACATTGGGCAGGTAGACGCCGGCGATGAGGGCGACGAAAACCGAGGCTAGACGCATTTGCGGAGGAATTTTATCGGCATAGAAGGTCGACGTATAGATGAAGACGCAAACAGCGAGCAGCACCGGCGTTACCAACCGAATGGCCAGAAAAATGAGGAGATGCCGCTCGCTGCGCAGGCCGGCCTGACGCAGCTTGCCGCGAGAATTTTCCGCCTGAAAGAGCTGACGCAGGTTGAGAGCCGCGACGAGCTGGGTGAGAAGTCCCTTGTTGCGCTCTCTGAGTCTCGTCTCGGCCTGCAGGTTGACCTTGTGCTGGGCGCGAAGCCGATCACGCTCGCCGGACACGAGCCTCAATCGGCCGCGAAGCTTGTCACCTTCGACCAGGGGCGCGGCGACGGTGAGAATGGTGGCGAACACGGCAACTGCAATGAGCAGGATAATCAGCCGCTGTGGATCCAGAAGGGAATCGAGGATGGCGAACATTTTAAGGCCTGCTAGTATTCGAAGTTGATCATCTTACGCATGACAAGCATGCCGAGCAGCATCCAGATAGCCGAACCCATGAGGATCATGTTGCCGGGGCGGGTGCTCCATAAAGGCGTGAGATAATCGGGGCTGAAAATCGAAAGAAGTCCCATGATGCAGAACGGCAGCGAGCCGATGATAGCGGCGGAAGACTTCGCCTCCTGGCTGACAGAACGGATTTTTGCCTTCATCTTCTTGCGGTCGCGCAGCACCTTGGAGAGATTGCCCAGCGCCTCGGCAAGATTGCCGCCGGTCTTGGACTGGATGGCCATGACGATCGCGAGAAAATTCACCTCGGCGAGAGGCATGCGCTCAAACATGCGCTCGATACCCTGGTCGATGGTGATGCCGACGCGCTGACCCTCGACCACTTCGAGGAATTCCGGGCCGACCGGGGGCGGCGTCTCGGCAGCAATCACCTTCATCGCATCGCTGACCGGCAATCCTGACTTCAGACCGCGAACCACGATATCGATAGCGTCGGCGAAGTCGGTGAGGAATACCTGCTGACGGCGGCGCCGCAGAAAGCCGAGACACCAGCGCGGCAAGCCGAGGCCACCGGCACAGGCAGCGGCAAGCGCGACATACCATGGCAGGGCGAAGAGATAGGCGGCCCCGCCGACCATCGCGCCGAGCACGGCCGACATCAGGTAAAAGTTCCTGGGGCTGGTCTCCAGTCCGGCCTGGCTCAGCATTATCCGCAAGGTGACCCTCTTGCGGCGCATCTTCTCGTCTTTCTCGAGCTGCTTGAGACTTTCCTGCAACTGGCGGCGGCGAGTGTCCTTGGCATCCTCCTTGAGGAACCGCTGGCGGAAGGTGAGCTTCGGGCCCTGCTTGGTCTTGTCGCTAAGCGATTCGAGGCGCCGGGCGTGCATCGTATCGGCGGTGATGTAGGGGTAGAGCAAGAAAAGCGCCACGCCGCCGACGGCGAGCGCGAATGTCGCGATGATGAGTATCTGGCTGGTGTCTAGGCCGAACATTTTTCGCTCTCCAACCGGGACGGCTGTCAATCCTTGTCGTTGCGCAACTCAGCCTTTTCCAAGGCTTCGGCCAATCGGGTTTCCTCGCCGTAATAGCGCGCTCGGTCCCAGAAATGCGGGCGGGCGATGCCGGTCGACCGGTGATGACCGATGATGTTGCCTTCGCGTCCTCGCCCATAACGTCGTACACGAAAGATCCTGCGTTATGATGACGTCGCCTTCCATGCCGATTACTTCGGTGATGTGGGTTATGCGGCGCGAACCGTCGCGAAGACGGGCTGCCTGGACGATCACGTCGATCGAGCCGACCACCATCTCCTTTATGGTCTTGGAGGGCAGCGCAAAGCCGCCCATGGTAATCATGGATTCAAGCCTGGACATGGCTTCGCGCGGGCTGTTGGCGTGCAGGGTTCCCATCGAGCCGTCGTGGCCGGTGTTCATCGCCTGCAGAAGATCGAAGGCTTCGGGACCGCGCACCTCGCCGACGATGATCCGCTCGGGACGCATGCGCAGGCAGTTCTTGACGAGATCGCGCATTGTTATTTCGCCCTCGCCTTCAAGATTTGGCGGGCGGGTTTCGAGGCGGACCACGTGGGGCTGTTGCAATTGCAGCTCGGCGGCGTCTTCGCAGGTGATCACACGCTCATCGTGATCGATGTGGCCGGTCAGACAGTTGAGCAGCGTGGTTTTGCCGGAACCGGTGCCGCCAGATATCAGAACATTGCAGCGGACGCGACCGATGATACCGAGGATCGTGGCGCCTTCCGGCGTGATGGAGCGAAATTTCACCAGGTCGGAGAGCTTGAGCCGGTCCTTTCTGAACTTGCGGATGGTGAGGGCGGGCCCATCGATCGCCAGTGGCGGTACGATGACGTTGACGCGCGAGCCGTCTGGCAGGCGGGCGTCGCAGATCGGGCTTGCCTCGTCGACCCGGCGGCCGACCTGGCTGACGATGCGCTGACAGATGTTGAGCAGCTGCGAATTATCGCGAAAGCGAACATTGGTGGACTGTACCTTGCCGCCAACTTCGATAAAGCAGGTGTTGGCGCCGTTCACCATGATGTCGGCAATATCGTCGCGGGCAAGCAGCGGCTCGAGCGGACCGTAGCCCAGCACGTCGTTGCAGATGTCCTCAAGCAGCTCCTCCTGCTCGGCGATGGACATCGCCACGTCCTTCAGGGTGATGATCTCGTTGACGATGTCGCGGATTTCATCGCGGGCGCTCTCTCGGTCGAGCTGTCCGAGCTGCGTGAGGTCGATGGCGTCGATCAGGGCGTTGAAGATCGTGCTCTTGATATCGTAGTAATTGTCCGAGCGCCGGTTCTGTCGCCTTCGCAGCTGGCGGGGGGGTGCGCGGCCGGCTCTGCGGAACAGGAGCTGGTGCGCCATTGCCGATGCCGAGGCATTGGGAATCTGCCGGGGTGCCGCTGACGCCGCAGCGGGGCTGAGGGAAATGCCGGCGGCGGGGTAACGCCGAGCGGCATTGCAGCAGGCGTGCCGTCTGCGCGCTTTCCGAACATTATTTCTTCCTCAATGAGGAGAACTAGAGCGAGAATTTAGCGGCGGCTTTGGGTGCTTCACGGGCCGCGACCAGCTGGCTGAGCGAGGTTGCTGATCACTTCCGCTGCACGCGACTTCGGCGCGACTTCGATGATCATCTGGCCGTTGCTCGATGCGGTGCCGAACACCTGGGGATCGATAGGGAAAGACGAGCGAGCGGCTCGATACCGAGCGCCTTGGCAAATTCAGCCACCGGAATCTCGGCGTTGGGGACACCGACCTGGTTGAGAACGATCTTCGGCAGGCGTCGTTCGGACGCGCCGACTTGAGCACATCGAACATGTTCTTGGCATTGCGCAGGCGAAGCGAGTTCGGGGGTTGCGGTGATCACAACATCATCGGCGTGCACGAGGGTGTGTTTCGTCCAGGCGGCCCACAGGTTGGGTACGTCGACAATGACCAGGGAACGTTATGGCGGACCACGTCGAGCACGGCCGCGACGCCGTGCCGTCGAAGTGGAAGTCGCGGTCGACGTGACCACGCGCGGCAAGCAGGCTGAGCTTGTCGCTGCACTTAGTCAGAAGCCGGTCGAGCAGCGTCGGCATCGACCGCTCGGGTGGCTCAGCGCATCGGCGATGCCCTGCCCGCCTCCTGGTTGAAGTTCAAGCCGGCCGTGCCGAAGGCCAGGTCGAGATCGGTGATCACGGTGTCGATTTGTAGTCGCGCGAGACAGCCAGCCGAGATTATGGGCGATCGTGCTCGAGCCCACCCCTCCCTTGGCGCCGACGAAGGCGATGACCCGGCCGACGGGCTTGGCCTTGGGATCGTTGTAAAGGCCAGCGACGACAGAGATCATCTGGATAAGGTTGATCGGCGCCACAAAATACTCGCTGACGCCCTGGCGCATCAGCTCGCGGTAGAGGATGACGTCGTTTACATGACCGATAACGATGACCTTGGTGGTAGGATCGCAGACCTGAGCGAGCTGGCTCGACTCGGTGAGGATCGTCTCGCGCGGGAAATTGGATTCTCGATCAGAAGATTGGGACACAGGGCATTGGAATAGGCTTGAAACGCCCCCGTTATGCCTCCCGACTGGATCGTGATGTGAGCTCGCGCCATGCGCCGGTCGGCAGCCACCTGCTGCATGGCCTGCAGGGTGGAGTCATCGTCGCAGAAAATACCGATGTTGATCCTTGGCACGGCGGTGACGAGCGGTTCCGCGGACCTGGATTCTTCGCTGTGTAGTGCTTGCGTCATAGTGATTCCTCAACTTACAAACTCTATTGCTTGGCGACCTCGGAAACCGTCTGGGTCTCCTGCTCGCTCGTGGGAGTGGCGGTGTTCTTCGGCTTGCGGTAATCGACGAAGACCTGGTTGCGGCGCATCGCATCGGCCGGAGTGGCGGTGCGCGGCACTTCAAAGTCCTCCGGATTGGCGACAACGGCGGCGATATTGTTCTGGGTCGCGCAGCCGAAGTCGGGCGGCGGCTCGTTCTTCCCCGTCACTGCGATGTCCTCCGACCAATCGCCGCATTCCGGGGTTACCGCGATCTTGCGCTGGAAGGTGACAATTACCGGCGCTCCCTTGCCTCCGGCATATTCGCTCTCGAGGATGTTTTCGGGCTCGATTCCATTCATGACCATGATCTGGGTGACACGGCCAGCCACTGCATCAGCGGTAGCGGCCGAACGCGGCCGCTGGATCTGGACGCGAGGTGCGCCTGAAGCGTTCGCCTGCTGGGCGAACCTGGTAACGGCATCCTCCTGGCGTTCCCCCAAGGTCGGGCGCCTTGTCGAAACGTCGAGGCGTACGGAGCCCTTGGCAACCTCGATGGGGAAGCGCTCATAATGCATGGCGGGCTTGTAGTAGTCGTCGATCTCCGCGCCGCCGCTGCAGGCGGCAAGCCAGAGCAGCGGCATCAATGCGACACCTGCCGCGGCACGAGAAGCAACCAACTGGAACTTGCGCATCGTTATCATTTCCTACCGCCCTTACTCAACGATGTACCCGACGCTGCCATGGTAGGTGCCCTTCGGGCTGCCACCGGCAATGCCGTAAACCTTGTTCAATCTGCCGAAGAGGATGGTCTGCCGGTCAGTCGGCGTGTTGTAGCGTTCGAACGGCGTGACCAGCTGCTTCTCATTCACCGGATTCACCACATAGGGGGTCACGATCACCACGAGCTCGGTCTGGTCGGCTTGAAAGTCGCGGCTGCGGAAGAGCGTGCCGAGTATGGGCAGGTTCTTCAGGCCAGGCGTGCCGTTGATATGCTGTTTGACCGTGTCCTGGATCAGTCCGGCCATGATCATCGAGCCGCCGCTCGGCAGCTCGACGGTGGTTTCGGCGCGGCGGACCTTGAGGGCCGGAATGGTAACGCTCGAGCCCGATGAACCTGAGGTGACGGTTATGGCGTTCTCGTTGGAGAGCTCGCTGACCTCCGTGCTGATGCGCATGCTGATCTGGCCTTCCGACATGACGACCGGGGTGAATCCGAGGCCGACGCCGAAAGGTTTGAACTCGATCGTGATTTCATTGTCGTCGGACCCGACAGGCACGGGATACTCGCCGCCGGCGAGGAATTTGGCGGACTCACCTGAGATCGCGGTCAAGGTCGGCTCGGCGAGCGTTCTGAGGAAGCCGTCGCGCTCAAGCGCCGTCACGGTAACATCGACGAAGTTCTCGCTATTGCCGACATTAAGAACGTGATTGCCCTCCGCGATGGCGCCGATGGAATTGAGGGAGAAGGGATTGACCGTGTTGAAGCCGCCGGCGAAGCTTCCGACCGAGAAGGCGGCATTGATATCGACGCCAAACTGCTTGAGAATATTGCGCTGCATCTCGGCGACGCGAACCTTAAGCATCACCTGCTCGCGGCCGGTGATGGCGACGGTGCTCAACACCTTCTTGGAGTCGCCAACAAGCTGGACGGCTAAATCCATGGCTTTCTGCGCTTCGGCCGGATTGGCGGCCACACCGCCGAGCACGATGCTGTCGTTCATGGTATCGACTGTAATGCGATTGCCCGGCATGGCGCGGTCGAGAAGATTTTGCAGAGCGAGAGGATCGCGGGCGACTTCGATGTCGAGGCTCAGAATCTGGCGGCCCTGGGCGTCGAAAAAGAACACGTTCGTCTGACCCAGCGCACGGCCGAACAGATAGGCGCGGTTCTGGGTGCGGACGATAGCGTCGACAACGGCAGGATTGCCGACGATCACATCCTTGGTCACGGCCGGGAGGCGGATGACCATCGATTTGCCGACGCCGAGGCGGACGAATTTGGATGAATCGGAATGCGTCTCTGCCGACTGCGCCGGCATGAAGCCCGGCGGAGCAAAGGCAAGCACGATCGTGCCGAGAAGAACCGCCCACAGCAGAACACGGATGGCGTCAGCAGCCGCAGCCAGGCCAGAAGAGGCGTTATTATTTATGGTGATACTCATCTTCAATTACCCTATTTCGAGCTGCTGGTGTAGGACGTAACGCCCCAGCGGCTGAGAGAAACCTCGCCGCTGCTGCTGCCCCTGGTAAATTTTTCCGACAGCATCGGCTTGTCGTCGCCAAGCCTGGAGTCACCGCTGTCGGAAATGCTGCGCAAGGCCAGGGAGAGCTGGCCGGACAATTCGACCATCGAGAGAACTTCGGCCTGTACGGGATCGAGCTCGACAGTCGCGGTTTTGCCGACAACGACCTGGCCACCCTTCTCGTCCTGCTTGTACATCTGGTCGATCGCCAAGACCCGCACGTTGGTCAGCACGGTTTCGGATGTCTGCCGGTCGGCGCCCTTGCCGCCGGAGACTTTGCGCGTGAGAATTATGTCCACCCGATCGTTCGGCAGGATGAACCCGCCGGCGCCAGTCTCGGCGGAGATCCTCACCGATAAGGCACGATGGCCGGTGGGAAGTATCGCCGCCATGAACCCCCTGTCGCCGGGGATGACGATCTTTTTGTCGCTGACCGGCTCGCCCTGATAGATGGCATTGCGGGCACGGCCGTCCTTGAACTTGTTGGGCGCATCGGGCATGGCTTTTTTTGTGATCATGGTCGAGGCGATGTTGTCCTTCGGCCAGCTTGCCCATGTCATGGCGGCAAGCTCCATGCGATCTCCCATGGCGATATCGCGCGCGGCGATCAGCACTTCCTCGGTCTGAACCTTATTGATTTCGACTACTTCGGCGTTCGGCCGCTTCAGATAGCCTTGTGCAAGATAGGCAGCCAGTCCCGCGGAGCCCAAGGCCAGCCCTAAGACGATAATACGTGTCTTACTCATTGCTCCGTCCCCTGAATAAATCCGGGTGGTTTCACCCGCGCCTTTGTTAAGTGTGATTGCTAATGGTCAAGTTACGGTTAATCGTTCGCTGGTTTTATTGGCTGATGAGCAATTAATTGCGCAGTTAGAGAAGTGCTGCTGCCCACCAGGAGCGCGGCAGAAACGCACAGGCGCCGAAAGCAATCGCAACGCCATAGGGCAAGTCGGGCCTGAGCGAGATTGCGCGTTTCAGCAGAGCGGAAGGCGCTGCACCGGCGGTCAGCTCGGCGTGCGAGCGGAGCATTTCCCAAACCACCATGACGATCGCAAGGGCGCCGCCGGCGAGCGCGGTGTAGAAGAGAAGCGAAGGAAGCTCCGTCCAGCCGGCCCATAGAGCGGCGGCTGCGAGAAGCTTGGCATCGCCGCCGCCTATTATGTTGGCGGCGAAGAGACAAAAACCGACAAGGAGGACGGCCGTGCCAGCGAGCAGGTGCCAGCCGATCAGCGCGAAAGGCATGGTGAAAATCAGCGCAGCGGCGAGGAAGAGCGTGGCTACGGAAGCGGAGAGCCAATTCGGTATCCGGTAGAAGCGGATATCGCTGACCGCTGCCGCCAGCATAAGCGAGATAAAAGCCACGAGCGCTGCAATTGTCATGTTCCGCCCCTCATGATTCGGAAGACTCGAAGCACAAGGTCACATGAGGCCGGTAAACGCATGATTACCGAAACATCCTGCGGCAAACGAAAGCCGCCAGACAGGCTGGCGGCTTCGGAGCCTCCCTGAAACTTTGGAGAAACGATGGCTCGATCGTTTCTCGCCGTCGAAAATGTTAGAGGTTTGCTTCGACGCTGGTGAACAGATCGAACAAGGCGGTGCCGACGTCGCCGACAACCACGACAATGGCAATGCCGATGCCGGCGGCGATCAGGCCATATTCAATGGCGGTGACACCGGACTCGTCCTTGAAAAAACGATAAAGCTTCGTCATGACTCACTACTCCTTGCTAGCACCAGATCTGCAGGTTGCGGTATTCGCGCAATCAGATCGGGGCCAAGATAGGTTTCGTGAGCTTAACGACGCGTAAATTCGCTCCGGCACTTGTCGCGGATTCGCGGCAAAAACCAGAGTCGATGGAATTCTGCTTAATGTTTGGTGAAGCCGCCGGCCTCAGCCGGCGGCCCCAGAGCCTCCCTTATGTTTCTACAGGAGCGGCGGCTCAGCCGCTTCCCGCAGCTTTTTGGTTACAAATGTGACTTCACGCTTTCGAACATGGTGACAAGCGAAGCCCCCACCTGTTCGACGATCACCACAATGGCGACACCGATGCCGGCCGCGATGAGACCATATTCAATGGCCGTCACGCCGGATTCATCGTGCAGAAAAGAGAAGAGCTTGGTCATGACTTCGATACTCCTGGAACTGAAACTGGTGCTTAACTAAGTAGTCTGGTGCTAGTGCACGCGGAGGCTTCCCTCAGCGGGCAATAGCGACATTAGGTTGTGCACGTTAAAAGAGTGTAAATTCCAGGTTGGTGCGCGTATCCTCTCCACCACCTTTGCTAGAATAGCGAATAGAGCGTTAATACAGCTTCCTCGCCGTATCCGTGCAGCGTAACCGCTTGTTCACCATTTTCGGGTGGAATGGCTAGAGCCGCGGCATCGCCGTTGCCCAACATGCATATAGAAGAGGTTTCCATGCGTCGCGCCCTCGTCCGTTCAAGCCTGCTCAGCCTTGCCGCAGCCTGCTGCCTAAACCTCGCGCCGATCGGCGCTGCGATGGCGGCAGACAGCAGCATGACGGTCTATGCCGACCAGGCGAAAGTGCTGAAGGTGAACGGCACGGCGGCATCGGTCATCGTCGGCAATCCGATGATCGCCGATGTGGTGCTGCAGGGCGGGGTGGTGGCTGTACAGGGCCGGCACTTCGGCAATACCAACGTTCTCATTCTCGACAGCCGGGGCAATGAGATCGCATCGATCCAGGTCAATGTGCTCAGAGCAGAAAGCAACAGCGTCGAGATTTATAAAGGGGCTGCGGAAGGCAAGATCGTCGGCAAGCATTCCTTTATCTGTGCGCCGGACTGCGAAAGCGTCATGATGCCGGGTGACGATGTCGACTACAACGCGCTCATCACGGCGCAAATCGGCGCAAAGTCCAAGGAAGCGCTCACCAGCGCCCAGGCCGCCGGCGAATAAGGGTTAACCCGAGCAAATTTTCAACGCGCACGGCAATTTAGCTAAAATTTTAGCGATTGGCTTAAGCGCAATTAAGCAACGTCCTGCTAGCGTCGCCATAGGCACGTGCATTTTCGCACAGCCTGCAATTGAACTCGCTCATCGAGTGTTGGGCAATTGCTTCACGACGGCACCAGGAGTGATCTGCAGATGAGTCAGCGTCCAGCACGGCGGAGCTATGGACTGCTCACGCAATTCGCCAGGAAGGATCAGGGGGTAACCGCGATCGAGTTCGGTTTCGTCGGCGCGCCGTTCCTTTATCTGCTCCTGGTGATATTCGAAATGGGGATGATGCTGTTCACCGAATATACGATGGAGAACGGAACCGCGGAAGCGGCGCGGCTGATCCGAACGGGCCAAGTGCAAACCGAGGGCACTTCGGCAGCAGACTTCAAGCAGGCCGTGTGCGAGCAGGTCGTGTTCCTCGATTGCGAGTCGAAGCTTTATGTCGACGTGCGAAAGTATACGGACTTTGCCAGCGTGTCGGCGCCAAGCTCGATTTCCAGCGACGGGGACGGGAACAAGGAAATCTCGGACGATATCTCGGTCGGCGCTCAGTTCGATCCCGGCGGCCCCGGCGACGTGGTCGTCGTGCGCGTCTATTACGATTGGCAGCTGTTCATGCCGCATATTCCCGGCATGGCCGGCTTCTCCAATCTCGAAAACAACAGGCGACTGCTATCGGCAACCTTCGCCTTCATGAACGAACCCTATTCGGAATGAACCAGAACGGTATTCGCGAGGCATAAGATGACATATTCTCCGCTCACGAGCGCCGCTCTCATGGTGCAGAAGCTCATGCGCGACGCCAGAGGCGTCGCCGCCATCGAAATGGCCTTCATTTTCCCGGTGATGGTGATCCTCTATCTCGGACTCATCGACATAACCAATTTTCTGCAGGTGAATAGGCGGGTGACGCTGACGGCCAGCACGCTTGCCGACCTCGTTACACAAGCGGATTCGACGATCACAACGGCGGATATCGATGGCATCTTCGAATCCGCCCGGGCGATCTTCGAGCCGCTCTCGGTGGAGGGCATCTCGCTCAGCCTATGGGACTTCCGGATGCAGGATGGATCGCCGACGAAAATATGGGAATATACCAATGGCGCCAGCTGCGGGTCCGAGCCCACGGGCGGGGATGAAATGGAAAGCCTGATGGAAGACGGCAACGACATCGTCGTTGCAAGAGTTTGCTACAGCCAAGATGCAATCATCGGCACGATGTTCGGCTCAGGCACAATAGAGCTCGACGACGAGCTGATGCTAAGGCCGCGACAGTCGACGACGCTGGAATGCACCGACTGTTAAGACAATTCTCCCTCACGCGAGAATGAGGTAAGGTCCGCTCTTTAGGAGGCGGGGCCTTACAGGTTGAACTCCACAGTCTTCGTTGCCGTGCTTCTTGCCGCAGCAATGCATGCCGGCTGGAACGCCATGCTGAAACTCGAGCTGGACCGGCTTCGGTCGATGCTGCTCCTGACTATCGCCATGGGCAGTTTCGGCGCGGTCATGCTCGCCTTTGCCGGGCTCCCTGCCAAAGCCGCCCTGCCCTATGTGGCGGCATCGGCGATCATCCATTCAGGTTACAAGCTGTTCCTGGTGCGCGCTTATGCGGTGGGCGACCTGTCGCAGGTCTATCCGCTGGCGCGGGGCACGGCACCGCTGCTGACAACGATTGCGGCCTATTACATCGCCGGCGAGACGCTCAGCCCGCTCATGGGGGCGGGCGTTGCCCTGGTACTGGCCGGAATCTACGTGCTCGGCGTCCATGGCGGGCATCGGACCTCCACCATGAAAAGCGGCGCAGTGGCCTTCGCACTGGCGACATCGGTCTTCATCGCCGCTTATACGATCGTCGACGGGCTGGGCGTGCGGCTGTCGCGGTCGGCGGCAGCGTATACCGCGGCAATATTTGTCTGCGACTGTCTGTTATTTTCGGCAATCGTCATCTGGTGGCGGGGCCTCAAGCTGCTCGAGAAACTTGCCCCGCAATTGCGCAATGGCGCAATTGCGGGCGCGCTCTCGCTCGGCTCCTATTGGGTGGCGCTGTGGGCGATGACCGCAGCGCCGATCGCTGCGGTGGCAGCGCTGCGCGAAACCAGCATCCTGTTCGCGCTGATCCTGGGAACGTTCTGGCTTAAGGAAGGGCTCACCCTGCCGCGGATCATCGCGGCGGTGCTGATCGTGGCGGGAGCGGGGGCTTTGCGCTACGGCTGAGCGGCGAAAACATTGGCGAAACGCCGGCGCAGCTCGCCCTTCTGAACCTTGCCCATGGCGTTGCGAGGCAGTTCATCGATGGCGATGATGCGCTTGGGAAGCTTGAATTTCGCCAAGCCGACGCGCAAAGCAGCGATGATCGCCGCCTCTTCCGGCATGCTGGAATCGCCCGTGACGATGGCGATGACGGCTTCGCCGAAATCGGGGTGCGGAACGCCGATGACCGCAGCTTCCACAATGCCTTCAATCGAATCCAGCGCCTGCTCGACTTCGCGCGGATAGACGTTGAGGCCGCCCGAGATGACGACATCCTTGGCGCGCCCGAGAAGTAGTGATGCGGCCATCGGCATCCATCGTGCCGATATCGCCGGTGATGAAGTACCCATCGGTGCGGAAATCCTCTGCCCGAGAGCGCTCACGCCGCCAATAGCCGGAAAACACGTTTGGGCCGCTAACCTCGAGCACGCCTATTTCTCCAGGCGGCAGGGGCCGCCCGTCGCTATCGGCGATCCGGACGTCGACGCCCGGCAGAGCAAAACCGACGGAACCCGCCACACGCGGGCCGGCAACCGGATTGGACGCGATCATGCCGGTTTCAGTCATGCCATAGCGTTCCAGAATCTGCCTGCCGGTGCGTTCAAACACGACGGCGTGGGTTTCGGGAAGAAGGGGTGCCGATCCTGAAATCAGAAGGCGGATCCTTTGGCAGGCGGCATGGTCGAAGCGTTCATCGGCGAGGAGACGAGTGTAATAGGTCGGAATGCCCATGAAGATCGTGGCACGCGGGAGTGCGCGCAGCACATCGCCGGTATCGAAACCTTCGAGCCAAATAATGCGATTGGCACCGAGGAAGGCCGTGTTGAGAGCAACATAAAGACCATGAACGTGGAACACCGGCAGGGCGTGCAGGAGAACATCGTCCGGCGCAAAGGTCCAGAGCCGATGAAGGGTCGTGGCGTTGGACAGGAGATTGCCATGGCTCAGCATCGCGCCCTTGGGGCGGCCGGTGGTGCCCGAGGTATAGAGAAGGCCGGCGAGATCGTGGGGCCCGCGGGCGCAGGTCGCGTGATGCGGGGGACAGCGGGCGGCCTCTGCCGCGAGCGAGCCGGCCGAAAGCCCGTCGAGCGTGGCATGCGCAGACCCGTGGCGACGCGCGATCGGTTGCAAGCTTGCCGCTTTTTGCGATGAGGTCACGACTAGGACAGGCGCGGCGTCGGCAATGAAATATTCGACTTCTGCCGGGGTATAGGCGGTATTGAGCGGATTGAGAACGGCGCCGGTCTTGAGCACGGCAAGGTAAAGCGCGACGGCGCCGAGGCTCTTTTCGACCTGCACGCTTACCCGGTCGCCGGGCCTCACGCCCAGAGCCTCCAGTGCATTTGCGAAGCGTGCAACAGCGGCGCCGAGCGCGGCGTAGGTCAGGAGCGGGGTACCGTCGACAGCTTCGATGGCGACAGACGAGGCGCCGGCGCCGAAGCCAGGTTCAAAGGCGTGGAAAAGATTGCCGCTGGTCGTCATGGCCTCAATTAAGAGCGAGGGGGTGCTTGCGGGCAGGCGGCGGGAACGCGCGGTCGAGAGCTGCGAGATCATCGCGGTCGAGGATGAGGTCGGCCGCGGCAGCGTTCTCCCGCATTCTGTCCCGATCAGACGTCTTGGGGATGGCGATGACGCCTGATGCGCGGATGGTCCAGGCGAGAGCGATGGTTGCCGGCGCGACGCCATGCTTGCGGGCGATAGGCGCCAGCGCCCGATGCCTGGCAAGGGGCCCCTGAGCCAGCGGCGAATAGGCCATGATTGGAATTTCGCGCTTGCGACACTCCGGCAGCAGCTGCCATTCGATGCCGCGCTGGTTGAGATTGTAGAGGACCTGATTGGCGGCACAGTTGCGGCCGGCGGGCAGTGCGAGAAGTTCCTCCATATCGTCGCTGTCGAAATTGCTGACACCCCAATGACGGATCTTTCCCTGTTCCTTCAGACGCTCAAAGGCCTCGACGGTTTCGGCCAAGGGCGAGGACCCGCGCCAATGGAGGAGATAAAGGTCGATGTGACCGGTTGCGAGCCGCTCCAGGCTTCGCTCGCAGGCTGCCATGGTGCCATCGAAGGTGGCGTTGTGCGGATAAAGCTTACTGACGATGAACACTTCGTCACGGGCTCCGGCCACCGCCCGGCCAACGATCTTTTCCGCCCTGCCGGCGCCGTACATCTCAGCGGTATCGATCAAGGTGAGGCCCAATTCCAGGGCGAGTTTCAGAACCTCGGCTTCGTCATCGGCCCGCGCGGCGTTCTCGCCCATTTTCCAGGTGCCGGCGCCGAGTACAGGCAGCTTCTCGCCGGTACGCCATTGAAGAAAACGCATTGCTCCCTCCGTTGACCCCTCTCAACAAACAACGGCATTGTCGGCGAAGTCAACCAGGACCGAAGACAGCGGGGCTCCATGACGGCTCGGGACAGCCAGCATCTCAGGGGCATCATGCTGATGATCGGCGCCTATGCGATGTTTTCGCTCCTGGATGCATCGGCAAAATATCTGCTGGGGCAGCTCAACCCGCCGACGATCGTGTTCATGCGCTATGTGACCGGCCTCGCGCTTGCGCTGTTGTGGATCGCGTCGCGGCGCGAGCCCGGACTCTTTCGCAGCGAGCATCCCGGAACTCAGGCGGTGCGCGGCGTGCTGCTGCTCGCATCGACGGCTTGCAATTTCACAGCGCTGCAATATCTGCAGCTTGCCCAGACAGCGGCGATCATGTTCTCCGGTCCGCTGTGGGTGTGCGCGCTGTCGCATCTGATGCTGAAGGAGCGGGTGGGACCGCGGCGCTGGGCGGCGGTGATCGCCGGTTTCGGCGGCGTCCTTGTCATCATGCGGCCGGGCCTGACGGGATTTCATTTAGCGATGCTGCTGTCGCTCCTCGCGGCGCTGACGGTCGCGCTCTATCAATTGACGACACGGCGGGTCGGAGCGGACGATCGATCGGAAACATCGCTGTTCTATGGCACGCTGTGGGGTGCGGTGTTCGCGTTCCCCGCGGCGGCATTTGCATTCGAGGTGCCGTCGGGATGGCAATGGCCGCTTCTGGCCTTTGCCGGATTTTGCGGGAGCTTCGGCCATTATCTCCTCATCGCGGCGCATCGGATCGCACCGGCGTCGCTCTTGGCGCCCTTCTCCTATACGCAGATCGTGTGGATGGCGCTGCTCGGCTTTATCCTGTTCGGACAGATACCCGACCGGATGACGCTGCTCGGCGGCACGATCGTGATCGCGAGCGGGCTTTACGTGCTGCACCGCGAACGGGTGGCAATGGCAGGCAAAGCTGTCGTGTGACGATTTTCCTTGACACATGAACTTTATCTGCTAGGACTCTATTCACCCTGCTCCGTGAAGGAGGCGCTGTCCGGATGTCGCCTTTTGAGTGTGGAGAAAGGGCCGGTGCCTGTAGGCAAGCCGTGGACTGGCTGCCGTTGACCAGGGGTTGAGTGCTAGGCCGGCGCGGCTTCGAAACATCCCGAAGCGAGTGACGTGAAAGTGACCTCCCAAAATCACCGGGGTGGAGCGCCCTCGCACCATCTCTACTAACACCAACGTTGGCGCCACCGCGAGGTGCCGCTCCACCCCTCCTTCATCCCGGAAGCGCAAGCTGGCGGAAGAAATTTCTATTTACGAACTACCAATCCGTCATTCGCGGGCTCGACCCGTGAATCTTCTGAGGGAGATGGACGGATCAAGTCCGCCGATGACGAAGTGCTCAACCCGACAAAACATAGTGCGTGCGCGAGGCGGTGAAAAATTCCACGGCCTGGCGGCCCTGTTCGCGCGGGCCGTAGCTCGAGCCCTTGCTGCCGCCGAAGGGCACATGATAATCCACCCCGGCAGTCGGCAAATTGACCATCACCATTCCCGCCTCGCTATGTTTACGGAAGTGAGCGGCGTGTTTCAGCGAGGAAGTGAAAATACCGGAGGAGAGGCCGAAGCCGGTATCATTGGCGATGGCGAGCGCCTGGTCGTAATCTTCGACCCTGATCACCGATGCGATGGGGCCGAAGATTTCCTCGCGGTTTATGCGCATATCGTTCTTCGTGTTCACGAACAGTGCCGGCTGAAGATAGTGGCCATTGGTGGCGCGGTTCAGCCGCTCGCCGCCCCAGGCCAGCTCGGCGCCCTCGGCGCGGCCGATATCGAGATATTCCATGTCCTGCGCGAGCTGGCGGTCGTCGACGACGGGTCCTACCTGAGTTCCGGGCTCGAGAGCATTGTCGACCTTCAGCTCCTTCATGGCGGCGATGACACCGTCGACGAATTTGTCGTGAATTTTGCGGGTGGCGATGAGGCGGCTCGATGCGGTGCAGCGCTGCCCCGTTTGATAAAAGGCGCCGTTGACGGCGGCCGCAACAGCAAGCGGCAGATCGGCATCATCGAGCACGACAAGGGGATTCTTGCCGCCCATTTCGAGCTGGAATTTGGCGCCGCGCGCCGCGCAGCTCTGGGCGATGCGGGCGCCCACTGCCTGCGAACCGGTGAAGCTCACCGCGGCGACATCCCTGCTGTCGATGATCGCCTGGCCGACGATCGAGCCCTTGCCCATGACGAGATTGAGCACGCCCTTGGGCAGGCCCGAGCGTGCGGCGATATCGATGATGGCCCAGGCAGTGGCGGGCACCAGCTCGGCAGGCTTGAAGACCACCGTGTTGCCATAGGCAAGCGCCGGGGCGATCTTCCATGCGGGGATGGCGGCTGGAAAATTCCAGGGAGTGATCAGGCCGACGACCCCCAAGGGCTCGCGGGTGACCGCGATATCGACACCGGCGCGCACCGAGGCCACGACATTGCCTTCAATGCGCAGGGCTTCGCCGGCAAAAAACTTGAAGATGTAGCCTGCGCGCGCCGCCTCGCCGATTCCGTCGGCCAGAGGCTTTCCCTCTTCGCGCGACAGCAGCCTGCCCAGTTCGTCTCGGCGTGCGAGGATTTCCGTGCCGATCGCATCCAGGCAGTCGAAACGCTGCTGCGGGGTCGCGGCGGACCATTGCGGATAGGCCGTTTTCGCCGCAGCAACGGCATGAGCCGTCTGGGCAGCGTCGGCGGCGGCGTATTGGCCAACCTCATCGTTCAGATCGGAGGGATTCATATCGTGGATGACCGCCTTTCCCGCCACCCATTCACCACCGATGTAGTTCAAACGCTGCGACATCGCTCTCTCCCAAACTTCGATGCAAAAGGTTACCATGCAGTCTTGGCAGGGTGTATGGGCTAAAGTGCGCCCGGGGCTTGAGGAGATCACATAATGCAGATCGGATTCATCGGCGTGGGCCTGATGGGCCAGGGCATGGTGACCCGTCTGCTCAAGGCAGGGCATCAGGTGCGCGTGATGGCGCATCGCAATCGGCCACCGATCGAAGCGGTGAAGGCTCAAGGTGCCAGCGAAGCAAGGGATGTCGCCGAGCTCGCTCAAGGTGCCGGCGCCGTCATTCTCTGCGTCAATGATGCAGAAACCGTCGCGAGGCTTATCGATACTCTCAAGCCCCATCTCGGAGCGGGGCAGATCGTCATCGACACGACGACCTCCGATCCCCGCGTCAGCGAAGAACTCGCCAGGGATCTGGCGCGGCAAAAGGTCGGGTTTGCGGACGCGCCGATGACCGGAGGCCCCGAACAGATGGCCGCCGGCGAGGGCGGCGCGCTCGTCGGGGCAGATGCAGCGACGTTTGCGTCGGTCGAGCCGCTACTTTCCGCCTATTGCGCCCGAGTTCATCATTTCGGGCCGCCGGGGGCCGGACACCGGGCGAAGCTCATCAGCAATTATCTGGTCATGGGCATGATCGGCGTCATCGCCGACAGCTATAAAGCGGCCCGGCAGGCAGGTGTGGACTGGGGCAAGCTCTACGCCGGCGAGCCAGATCCACATCGGCGAGGCGTCCGTGAGCCCTTCGATCCCCGCTTCGACGCGGTGCCCGAGCAGCTGCGGGGTCGCCGCGAGCGCGACGAGCGCCGCAATCGAGCCCAGAAAGAGGGCGAGGTGGCGCTTACCCAGGGAAAGGTCGAGATGCATCTAGTGACAGTCTTCGGCGTTCATCATCAGAACCTGTAGCGGTTATCGGCATCTCCTCAGCATCTTTACCCTGCGTTCATGCAGGGAGCGATCGCCGCGGGAAATCGGACCACCGCCGAGGCAGGTGCGAGCGTGCTCGCGGACGGCGGCAATGCGATCGACGCCTGCATCGTAGCCGCCTTTTCGGCGGCCGTCGCCGAGGGGCCCCTCACGGGTCCAACTGGTGGCGGCTTCCTGCTCGCGTGGTTCGAGGGCGAGGCGACCGTGCTCGACTGCTTCTTCGCTGCGCCGTCGCGGCCGCTCGGCGAGATGGAGGAGATCGTGATCGACTTCGGCGACGCGTCGACGCAGATCTTCCACGTCGGCGAGGGCTCCGTCGCCGTGCCTGGGCTCGTCGCCGGCCTCGAGGAGGCACATCGCCGATTTGGCAGCATCCCGTGGCCCGAGCTCGTCCAGCCGGCGATCGAGCTCGCCCGCGCCGGGCTCGACAAGACCGACGAGCAGCGCTTCCTCCACGCGATCCTGGCGGGAATCCTGGAGCGCGACGAGGGCGGGCGGCGGATCTACGGCTCGGCGACGCGGATCGAGACGAACGAGTTCGTCGCCACGCTCGAGAGCATCCGGGACATCGGTTCGGCGGCCGTGGACGAGTTGCTGCCCGAGCTCGCCGAGGATCTCGCGCGCTACGAAGTCGCCCATCCCGAGCCGTTGCGCACGTCGATCGGTGGGCGCACCGTCTTCACCACGCCGGCGCCGTCGCGCGGAGGGACCGTCGTCGCAGCAGCGCTGGAGCGCCTGGCGATCGCTGAGAGCCTCGGCGACAGGGCGCAGGCCCTGCGCCACGGCTACGAGTCGGCGCCGCCCCTGACCGTCGCCGGGACGACGCACATCTCCGTGATCGACGCCGGCGGCAACGCGGCCGCGCTCTCCTCGACGCTGGGCTCAGGATCGGGGATCTTTCGCGGCGGCACGCAGCTCAACAACATGCTCGGCGAGCTCGACGTGATCGGCGAGGGCGCGCAGGTTCCGGGCGCACGGCTGCCGAGCATGATGACGCCGACCCTGGTGCTCGAGAACGGCGGGCCTCGGCTCGCCCTCGGCAGCGCCGGCTCCGTCCGCCTGGCGGGCGCGATTGCACAGGTTGCAGACGCCGTCCTACACGGCGCCCCGGTCGCGGAGGCCATCGACCGCCCGCGGATCCACGTCGACGGCGACGATCTCCATCTCGAGGGCGGTCTCACGGAACTCGCGCCCGATGGTTGGAACCCCGTGCGCTGGGCCGGCCGCAACCTCTACTTCGGCGGTGTCGCGGCGGTCGAGAGGCGGGCGGACGGGTCACTCGCGGCGGCCGGCGACCCGCGTCGCGGCGGCCACGGAATCGTCGTCGAGTGACAGTCTCGATCCGCCCGGCGCGGCCCGACGATGCTGCGGCGCTCGCCGAGCTCGCCGCATCGGTCGGCCGCGAGCCGGGCGGTTGGCTCCTGAACACGGAAGGGTGGCGCAGCGTCGCCGACGAGCGTCGCTACCTACGCGCCCTGAAGCGCCATCCCGACGCCGCGGTCTTTGTCGCGGCCGACGACAGGGCCATTGTCG
This sequence comes from uncultured Alphaproteobacteria bacterium, assembly GCA_963770205.1. Lineage (GTDB taxonomy): Bacteria > Pseudomonadota > Alphaproteobacteria > Rhizobiales > Aestuariivirgaceae > DATBLQ01. The sequence continues at coordinate 6,775 of CAVYOS010000015.1, read as the reverse complement.
GCCGTCTGTCGATCGCCCGCGACCCACACCAGGCGAGCCGCCATGTCGCTGACCTCGGTTTGATGGTTGCGCAAGGCCACCGCCGACGCGGGATCGGCCGCGCGCTGCTCGAGCAGGCTGTCCGGTGGGCGCGCGAGGCAGGCGTGATCAAGCTCGAGCTGCACGTCTTTCCCTGGAATGAGGCCGCGATCCAGTTGTACGACCGGTTCGGCTTCGAGCGCGAGGGGTTGCGCCGCGATCACTACCGCCGGGGCGGCGAGTACGTCGACGCGATTCTGATGGCGTACCGCGTGCCGAACGAGGAGAGCTAAGCCGCCTCGCGCCGGAGTACCGAGGCCACGGCACGGAGTGCGACGCGAGTGTCCGCGAGCTCGGGCTCCCTGGTCGTCAGCCGCTGCAGTGCCAGACCGGGCAGGAGCAGACCCTTGAGGAGTCCGGAGGGATGCTGGACGGCCTTCCAGAGCTCCATGGTCACGCCGATCGAGACGACCGCGACGAGTGCTCCGGTCACGGTCGGTGTGAGAATGCTCGGCGCGAGGCGGTCGACCCCGGCCGTAACCGCGATCGCAAGCGGGGCGAAGTTCGTGCCGCAACGCGGAGAGAAACGACTCGGCCGGGCGTCGCCGTTCCAGGCCGCCGCCAGCGAGTGAGACTCTGCTGCCGCGATCGCACGATGCTCTGCACCGTGCAGGCGCAGCGTGCGTCCGCGGAAGAGCCAGAAGATGATCAGCGTCGTCGTCAGCAGTCCCGCCGGGAGTTCCAGCCGGCTCGGCAGCGCGACGAAGAAGAACGGCGCCATGAGCACGAGCAGGAGGAAGAGGCGCTCTCGCCGTCGGGCAACTCCGCGTCCGCGGGCGAGGGGCGCCATCGACGATGCCAGCTGCAGCAGGCCGCGCACAAGCGGGATTCGGGCCGCGCCTCGCCGGCTCGGCAGCTCGCCCTCGTGGAGCTCACCGGCTCTCGTTGCGAACGCCCAGTAGCGCTCGCTCACGATCACGACGCCGTTCGGGCGAGCCATGCCGCCAAGCCGCGGCAGCGCTGCTGCGCGGTCGGCACGGGAGAGCGCGGCGGCAACTCCGGAGTCCACCTACCCATCGTTGCCGAAAAAACGGCCGCCCGGCGAGTGCCGGGCGGCCTATTTCTTGCGTAGCGGCGACCTATCTGTAGCGGCCGCGGCCGACAAAGCCGAGCAAGGCGAGTACGAGCACGACGATCAAGATGATCCAGAGCAGGCTCATTCAGTGGCTCCTTTCGTGTCCGGGCGGCTTGGATTGTCCTTTTGCTGTCCTCGTTCCTTCCTATCCCAAAGAACGTCGGACCGGCTGTGACGGTTACGCCGTTTGTGACGTATAAACCAGGTGATGGACTTCGGAAAACGCGTCGCTTTGCTCGCGGCGCTCGCGATCCTCGTTGCCGCCGCCGCACTTGGCGGCACAGCCGACCTCTCGGCCGCCGAGAGCTCGCGTGCCCACACCTCGGCCAAGGCCGGCCGCCTCGTCTCGTTCGGCGGATGCCCCGATCTGCTCCGGTACGCCAAGTCGCAAGCCACTCGCTTCGTCGGGCCATACGGGTTCGGTGGGCCCGTGACACTCGACGCGACGGCCGGCGCCCGGGAAGGAACGCCGGCGCCTGCGACCCCCAAGCAGGGTGTCGACTTCTCCGGCACGAACGTCCAGGAGGAGGGAGTCGACGAGCCTGACATCGTGAAGACGAACGGCAACACGCTCTTCGCCGTTGCCAACGGCAAGCTGAACGCCGTCGACGTTCGCACCGCGAAGCCGCAGCTCCTCGACTCGCTCAAGCTCGATCCTGGCCGCAGCTACGAGCTGCTCCTGCACGGCAACCGGCTGCTCCTCCTCTCGCGCGGCGGCTACTGGGCCGAGCCGATGCCCGCGATCGCGGCGCGGATGATGCCGTTCCAGCCCGCCGGGTCGGTCTTGACCGAGATCGACGTCTCGAATCCGCAAGCCCTGCGTGTCGTCCGGACGCTGACCCTCGACGGCGCGTACGTTTCCGCGCGGCTCGTCGGTGCGAGCGTGAGGATTGTCGTCACGGCACAAGTGCCGAACCAGCTCCCGTTCACGCAGCCCAAGGACAACACCAAGGAGGGGCTCGCCGCGGCGGGCAAGCGCAACCGCGCCGTCGTCGCCTCGTCCCGCGTCTTCGAGCTGGCTGCCGACGTACCAGATCAAGCGAGCGGGCCGCAAGGCGACGCCGAAGCGGGCGCTCGTACAGTGCCGCCACGTGCGCCGGCCGGTCGGATTCTCGGGCCTCGGCATGCTGACCGTGCTGACCGTCGATCTCTCCAAGGGGCTCGAGCCGACCGACTCGGTCGCGGTGATGACCGACGGTCGCATCGTCTATGCCTCGCCCGAAAGCCTGTACGTCGCAACCGAGCGCTGGGCCGACCGGCCGCCGCCCGACCAGCCGACGCAGGAGCAGGACGGTGTCAAGACCGCGATCCACAAGTTCGACATCTCGAGCCCGGAGCGGACGCAGTATCGGGGGAGCGGCGACGTGTCCGGCTACCTGCTCAGCCAGTGGTCACTGTCCGAGTACAACGGCGTCCTGCGCGTCGTCAGCACCGAGTCGCCCGCATGGTGGGGGCCCGGCGGAGGCGAGACCGAGTCCTTCCTGACGACGTTCCGCCACCGCGACGGCGCGCTCGTCCAGGCTGGGCGGATCGGCGGCCTCGGCAAGGGCGAGCGCGTGTACGCGATGCGTTTCGTCGGTGACGTCGGCTACGTGGTCACGTTCCGCCAGATCGACCCGCTCTACACGATCGACCTCTCCGTGCCGGAGCGGCCGCGCGTGCTCGGCGAGCTGAAGATCCCCGGCTACTCCGCCTACCTGCACCCGATCGGCGAGGACCTGTTGCTCGGGATCGGGCAGGACGCGACCGAGGAAGGCCGCCCGACCGGGACGCAGATCTCGGTCTTCGACGTCTCGAATCTCGCCCGCCCGACTCGGCTGCACACTCAGCCGCTCGGCCCGGGCTGGTCCGAGGCGGAGTCCGACCACCACGCATTCCTCTTCTGGCCGCAAACCGGCCTCGTCGTGATCCCGTTCGAGCAGCGCGCCGTCGGCTACAGGGTCGGCCGTGTGCGCGGGATCGCCGCCGTCGGGAAGATCGACCACGAGGCGGGGAAGCTCTCGTTCGCACCCGGAGTGCGGCGCTCGCTCGTCGTCCGCAACGCTGTGCTCACGGTCTCGGACGCGGGCGTCAAGTCGAGCAGCCTCGCGACGCTTGCCGAGCTCGGTTGGGCGGCATTCCCGCCGCCAGAGCAGCCGGAGCCCAGGCCGGTTCCCTAAGAGCTCCTAGCCGCCGATGCGCCCCGGGCGGAGGGGGCGGGCATGTGCGCTGACCTTGTCGAGCGCGCGGATCAGCGCCTTGACGTCGGTGTCGGCGAGGTGGCGTGAGAAGTGCTGTTCGATCGAGTGCCGGTGGTAGCGGCGGGCTTCCTCCATCGTCCTGCGTCCCTCGTCTGTGAGGACGACGAGGATGGAGCGGCGGTCGTTCTCGGGCCGGACGCGGCGGATGAGGCCGGCTTCTTCCATGCGGTCGACGATGCGGGTGAAGCCACTCTTGCTGTAGAGAATGCGCTCGGCGAGCTCGGTCATGCGGAGGCCGTCCGTCTCCTCGAGCTGGACGAGGGTGTCGTACCAGCGCAGCGGGATCCCGGCGTCGCGCTCGAGCTCGGATTCGAGCACGTCGACGACCGCTAGTGCGCTCTCGAAGTAGAGACGCCAGGCTCGCAGCCGCTCGGGCGAGGGGCTTGACAGAGATTGTTCCCCATGAGATAGTTCGCTATGCAACTGTTCACTCATCGACAGTTGCAGATCATACCAGTCTGACGAAGGGAGTGGGAGTGATGACGGTCGATTCTCCGGAACGGGCTAAGGTCGGCTACCAGCTCGGAAAGGACGAGGGGGACGCGTTCTGGCTGCTCGGGATGCTGGAGACGGTCAAGATCGGCCGCGAGGACACGGGCGGCGCATACGGGCTGTTGGAAGTCGAGGCACACGCCGGCGACGGCTCGCCGTGGCACGCACACCCGGACGAGGACGAGTGGTTCTATGTGCTCGAAGGCGAGTTCACGTTCTATGTCGGCGACACGCGCCTGTCGCTCCCTGCCGGCTCGTTCGCGTTCGGGCCCAAGGGCGTGCCGCACACCTTCATCGCCGGCCCGAACGGAGGGAAGGCGCTCATCGGCTTCCAGCCGTTCCTGTTCGAAGGCTTCCTCAGAGAGGTCGGCGAGCCGGCGGCCGAGCGGGTGCTGCCGCCGCCGCTCGAGGCGCCGCCGGATATGGGCCGTCTGCTGCCCATCGCCGCGCGCAACGGGATGGAGATTCTCGGCCCTCCCGGCCCGCCGCCCGGGCACTAGCTCAAACCGACCGAAGCGCCCGGTCGTGCCAGGGGCGGGCGCGCACATCAGACAAGGAGAAACAGTGACCAGCGTGACGATCACGGTCAGTGACAACGGCCCCTACCTGGTTGCGGGCAGCGTCACCCTTCTCGACGCCGGGGCAAAGGCCATGAGGTCAGCGACACGACTGCTCTCTGCCGTTGTGGCCACTCCAGCACGAAGCCGTTCTGCGACGGAACGCACGAGAAGGTGAACTTCGCCGGTACGTAGTTCGAGCTCGGCGCGCCGCAACCGGTTTCCGTAAGCGCTTTCAGCGAGTTACCCTCAGCGGGTGAACGCGAGGCCGACGATCTACGACGTCGCCAAGCTGGCCGGCGTCTCGACCGCCACGGTCTCGCGTGCGCTCAACGGCACGGGGCAGATCGCGCCGAGCACCCGGCTCGCGATCGAGGCCGCGGTCGAGCAGCTCGGCTACCGGGCGAACACGATCGCACGCAGCCTCGTCACGAAGTCGACGCAGACGATCGCCCTGCTGCTACCCGACATCTCGAACCCCTTCTACGCAGCGCTCGTCAGCGGAATCCAGCAGCACGCGCTGAGCCAGGGCTACACGATGCTCCTCTGCACGACGGAGGGGGACGCCGAGCGGGAGGAGCAGTACCTGAGCCTCCTGCGGGCGAAGCAGGTCGACGGCGCCCTCGTCGACGGCCTGCGCCTGCCACCCGACCGGATCGCGAGGTTCGTGAAGGACGGCTTCCCGATCGTCTGCCTCGACCGGGATGTCGACTCGAACTCGGTCCCGCTCGTCCAGGTCGACAACCGGCTCGGCGGACGGCTCGCCACGGAGCACCTGACCGGGCTCGGCCACACGCGCATCGGACACGTGAGTGGCGACCACGTGCTCGGGATCAGCGACGAACGGCTCGCCGGCTACTGGGAAGCGCTCGTCAACGCTGAGATCGAAGCCGATCCGCGGCTCGTCGCCGAGGGCGACTTCACCGAGGAGGGAGGGTACGCGGCGGCGCGGACGCTGCTCGACGCGTCTCCCGACGTGACCGCGATCTTCGCGGCCAACGATCTGTCCGCGCTCGGGGTGCTGCACGCGCTCACCGAGACTGGCCGCCGTGTGCCCGACGACGTCTCCGTGGTCGGCTTCGACGACCTGCGCCTCTCTGCGTTCACCTCACCGCCGCTGACGACGATCCGGCAGCCGGCGACCGAGCTCGCGACGCGCGCCACCGAGCTTCTGCTCGACCTGACCCGCGGGAATCCGGTCACGCAGATGCTCCATCTGCTCGAGCCGACGCTGATCGTGCGCGCGTCGACTGCGGCGGCTTGACACGGCCTTCTGTAACCGCTTACTGTAACCGCTTACTGCGATGGAGCAGCGCATCGGCCTTCAGCTCGGGGTGGTGGGAGTCGGACGGATCGGGCTCTTCCACGCGCGCACCCTGCTCGCGCTCGAGGGTGTTGCGGGCCTGACGATCGCCGACGCCGATCCGGCCCGCGCAGCGCGCGTTGCGGCAGATCTCGGCGTGCAGGCGGCGGCAACGCCCGAGGCGCTCGTCGAGGCGGGGGTCGACGCGCTCGTGATCGCGACCTCGACGGCCGGGCACGCGCCGTTGCTGACGCTCGCTGCGCGGGCCGGCCTGCCCGCGTTCTGCGAGAAGCCGGTCTCGCTCGAACTGGCCGCCCTCGACGACCTGATCGAGGAGGTCGAGCGCGCAGGCCCCTCGTCCAGATCGGATTCCAGCGACGCTTCGACGCCGGCTATCGCGCAGCCCACGACGCGGTCGCCGCCGGAGCGCTCGGCAACCTCCTCGTCCTCCGGGCGGCAACGCACGATCCCGCGCCCCCGCCGGAGCAGTACATCGCCGCCTCGGGCGGGATCTTCCGCGACCTCTCTTATCCACGACTTCAACGTGAATTCGCTTCGTGACCGGCCAGGAGATCGTCGACGTCTACGCCGACGGCGCCGTCCGCGAGACCGCGTGGTTCGAGGAGCACGGCGACGTCGACACGGCCGCCGCGGTGCTGCGTCTCAGCGGCGGCACGCTGGCCGTCCTCACGGGCACCCGGCACGACCCGCTCGGCTACGACGTGCGGCTCGAGGTCTTCGGCACCCGCGACACGATCGCGGTCGGCGTCGACGCGCGCAGCCCGCTCCGCTCCGTCGAGCCCGGTGTGGCCGCGCCCGGCGGGCCCGGCTACGCGAACTTCATGGAGCGCTTCGAGCCCGCCTACCGCGACGAGCTCGCGGCGTTCGTCTCGACGGTGCTGAACGGCGGCCCGAGCCTGTGCCCGCTGGCCGAAGCCCGCGCCGCTCTCGCCGTCGCCCTCGCCGCCGACCGGTCCCGGGCCGAGCGTCGCCCAGTCTCGATCGAGGAGGTGACTAGCACTCAGGCTGT
>CAVYOS010000014.1:0-83744 GCA_963770205.1 uncultured Alphaproteobacteria bacterium | reverse complement strand
GGCAGGCCGCGCCATTCCAGCCCTGAAGATGAATTTCCTCGAGGATCGCCGCGGCCGCCGAGATCGTCGATCCGGCACCGCCATACTCTTCCGGAATGAGGATCGACATATAGCCCGCTCTCGTGAGCGCTTGCACGAACTCTTGTGGATAGGCTCTGTCGCGGTCGAGCTTGCGCCAGTATTCCCCTTGGAAATTGCGGCAGAGCTTTGCAACTTTGCCCCGAATATCCCGATGAGGGCCGGAAGTGTCGAAAATCATGGCACCGAACCTGAAGACGGGTTGACAACGCCATCCACCATGGTCTATCTGACGCAGAATATACTGCCGGCGGCGCCGCAGGTGATTACTCTGAAGCGAGCCATAAGGAGCTTGCCAGGCATGAAGCAACGGAAACTAGGCGCTCTTTCGGTATCGGCCCTCGGCCTCGGCTGCATGGGCATGTCCGACTTCTATGCAGGCCGCGATGACGGCGAATCGATCGCCACCATCCATCGTGCAATCGAGCTCGGGGTGACCTTTCTCGATACCGCCGACATCTACGGTCTGGGCACCAACGAGATATTGGTCGGCACGGCGATCAGAGACAGGCGCGACAAGATTGCGCTGGCCACGAAATTCGGCAATGTGCGGGGCAAGGATGGAACCTTCCTCGGTATCAATGGCAGGCCCGCCTATGTTCGCCAACGCTGCGATGAAAGCCTCAAGCGTCTCGGCGTCGATGTCATCGACCTCTATTATCAGCACCGCGTCGACCCCGATACTCCCATAGAAGAGACGGTTGGCGCCATGGCCGCGCTTATCGCAGAAGGCAAGGTCCGGTTCCTGGGCCTTCCGAAGCATCGGCTCAGACGATCAGGCGGGCAGCCGCCGTGCATCCGATTGCCGCTGTCCAGTCGGAATATTCCCTGTGGAGCCGCGATGTGGAGGACGACATCCTTCCGACCCTGCGCGAACTCGGCATCGGCTTCGTGCCCATAGTCCGCTCGGCCGCGGCTTTCTGACGGGCCGGTTTCCATCGCCCGACGCGCTGGACGCAAGCGACCATCGGCGAAACATGCCGCGGTTTCAGGATGAGAACTTTCAGGAATCTCGGCATTGTTCGCGAAATCGAAAGGTTCGCCTTGGCGAAGGGCGTCAAGCCTGGCCAGCTCGCCCTTGCCTGGGTGTTCGCCCAGGGCGACGACATTGTGCCGATCCCCGGCACCAAGCGTCGGGCTTACCTGGAAGAGAATGTCGCCGCGTTGGATGTCGCGCTGACTCCCTCCGACCTTGAGGGGGTCCCCGCGCCGTGCCGAAGGGGGCCGCGGCCGGTGATCGTTACGCAGCCCGGGCCATGGCCGCGGTCAACCGGTGAGTTCACTCAGAAGTCCCGCCCTCACCCGAACAGGCGGTCCCCCTGCTCGTCCACGAGCTGGCGGCCTTTGGATAAACAGAACTCCACGGCATCATCGAGTGTTGTGAAGCGGTCGGCGCGAATGAACCTGTGCTCTTTGCGCACGCCGTCGATGTCTTTGCTGATAAGGCCGGCGGTCTGGTATTGGCCGCCCTCCTGATAGGGCCGCGCCTCGATCGTGAAGCCCTTGTGCTCAGCCTGCTTGGCCGTTGCCGCAGTCTCGGCACTCCGCTTCCGGCCAGATCCGAACAGTGATTTCCATAGGGACAAGCGTGCCATCCTCTGATACCGCGCCTCGGTGCGAGCCTAGTCGCATGCGGCTTTGGGCGCAACCAACGCCGAATGTTGCTGCTGCGCAGGTGTAACCAATTCCCCACCTTTGCGTTTTGGAGTTTGATGGTCATGCGCCACGCTGATGATTGGCGATGCGCAGAATTTGTGGCAGGCTGAATTGCGAGTGCACAGGAGTTCTCCATGGTCAGGGTTACCTATGTGATCGTCGAGCATGACGGCGGCTGGGCCTATAAGGTCGGGGACGTGTTCTCCGAAACATTTCCAACCCATGATACGGCGCTCGCCGCTGCACGCATCGCTGCAGCGGAACAGCAACAGCCGGGGGAGACACCGGCATCTCCTGGGAAGACAGCGCCGGGAAATGGCATGAGGAAATTGCGAACTGCGATATCGTCCCACACCGATGTTGAGGGCTGAGGAGAAGGAGAAAATCTTCCGCCAGCTTTCGCTTCCGGGATGAAGGAGGGGTGGAGCGGCACCTCGCGGTGGCGCCAACGTTTAGTTTAGTAGAGATGGTGCGAGGGCGCTCCACCCCGGTGATTTTGGGAGGTCACTTTCACGTCACTCGCTTCGGGATGTTTCGGTGCCGCGCCGGCCTAGCACTCAACCCCTGGTCAACGGCAGCCAGTCCACGGCTTGCCTACAGGCACCGGCCCTTTCTCCACACTTAAAAGGCGACATCCGGACAGCGCCTCCTTCACGGAGCAGGGTGAAGAATGACTACTCTATACTAGGGATGTTGTCAAGCAGTATTTTATTCCCCTCCCCCTTGTGGGGAGGGCCAGGGGTGGGGTGCAATCTTACACACAGACCCCGCCCTGTCTTCGCTCGCTCAGACATCCCTCCCCACAAGGGGGAGGGAAAGAAAATACCCGCGAATCTACTGTCAGGCGCCCGCTTGCAGCTCGTGATGGGCTTTGGCAGCGCTCTGCACAGCGTCCCGGTTCAGCTCGAAGCCGAGCCCGGGCAAATCCGAAATGGGCAGTGCCCCATTCTTCGGTACAAGGGAAGGTTTCACGACGATGTCCTCCGCCAGCAATTGCCACATGATCTGATTGCCGTCGTCCATGTTGCGCAGCGTCGCCGCAACTTGGTTTGCAGCGCAGGTTGTGATGCCCGTTTCGAACACGCCATGGAGACATATGTTGATGTTTCCGGCCTCGGCAACCGCGGCCGCCTGGCGGAAACGCGTCACCCCGCAGGTCTCATGCAGTCCCAGCACGATCACATCTGCCGCGCGGTTGCGGCACAAGGCAAAAATTTCGTCTGCCGAATAGGCCGATTGATCGGCCGCAATCGGAATGTTGGTGACCGCGCGCAATGCCGACAGCCCCTCAGCCCCGGTCCTTCCCGGAATCGGCTGCTCGATGACTCGGGATCGATAGGGCTTCAGCGCCTCGAACATGCGCCGCGCCGTGAGCATGTCCCAGACCTCATTGGCATCCAGCGCAGCCGCACCTGCCGCCGACCGCCTTTCGCACCTCCGCGCAGATGGCGATGTCGAGTTCGGCACCGCGGCCGACCTTCACATAAAGAACTTTGAATCCTGCCTTCACGAGTTCCTGCGCATGCTGGGCAAGCTCGCCCGCGGTGTCGCCCTGCAGAAAGCCGAAATAGGAAACCCGCTCGCGCATGGCGCCGCCGAGAAGCTTGTGCAGCGGCAGTTTTGCAGCCTTGCCGATGGCATCCCACAGGGCAAGCTCGATGCCGGCGAGCGCCTGGGAGAAATAGCGCGGCGCGCTGCCGGTTCCCTTCGAGTTGAAGCCGTAGGTATAATAGTCCCAGATCAAGCGATTGCCGTCATAGGCCGACTGGCCGATGAAATGCGCCGTCGCATCTTCGATAATGGACAGCACGGGCGCGATCACCGGGCTCGCCACCGACTCGCCTATCCCGGTAATCCCGGCATCCGTCTCGACCTCGATGAGAATGACGGGTGCGCCGTAATTAATTCCTTGCGCCCAGTGATAGGGCTGCTTGAACGCGCAGAAAAGCGGGGTCGCCTTTATCGCTGTGATCTTCACTGCTAGATCTCCCCAGCCGCCAGTTTTCCCGAATAGGTCGGAAACGCGCCGTGCTTCTTATAGCTTTCGTGATAGCGCATGAGCTTGTCCTCATCGACCTCCACGCCGAGACCCGCGCCCTCGATGCGGCCCCAGGACGGCCCGTCCCGGATCGGGATCGGCTCTTTCAGAATATCATCCGCCATGATCTGTGCCGTCTGCTGGTTGCCCAGTGCCGCATTCGGCGCGGCCAGCATCACATGCTGGCCTGCTGCGGCGGTGAGGCCCAATTCTCCATGGGTGTGCTTCACCACCTGCCAGCCCTCCATATGGCTCACCTGATTGAGCGTGTGCCACCGGCCGGCGGACCCCACCCAATAGGAACTGTAGCAAAGATAATCTCCGCAGCGGCTCTTGATCAGCCGATAGGCGTCGGCCTCGCGCCACAGGCCTTCGTTCACGCATAGCGGCACGGCGATCCGGCCTTTAAGCTCCAGATAATTCTCCACGGGATCGATCGGCACCGGCGCCTCGACGAAATCGAGATCATAGCGCTCATGCCAGAGCTTGAGCAGCCGCACCGCCTGCGGCTTGGTCCAGGCCTGGTTGACATCGATGCGGATCTTGCCGGCAGGGCCAATGCCACCGCGCAATGCCTCGATCATCGCCTCTTCCTTCAGCTCATCGGCACCGACCTTGATGTAATAGGCCCGATAGCCGCGCTCGACGCCGTCCCTTGCCTGTCTCTCGATTTCTTCAGGCGGCCCCCATTCCATGTAATAGTAATAATCCACGCTCTCCCGCATGGCACCGCCGAGCATGCGATAGAGCGGCTGCCCGCATTCCTTGCCGCACAGATCCCACAGGGCCATGTCGATCCCGGCGAAGGCAAAGTTACCGGTCATCGGCTGGAAGGCCCATACTGCATAAAGGCCGAGATCCCGGTGGATGGCGTCCTTGTCCCATGGGCTGCGGCCGACGACGAGAGGCGCCATCGCCCTGACCGCACTCTCGATCCCCGCGGTATCGGCAGCTCGCGTGCATTCGCCCCAGCCGACGAGGCCATTGTCGGCGGTTATCTTGACGATGACCTCGCTTATGCCGCCGCGGTTGATGATCGAGCTCGATTCCACGCGACTGTATGGAACCCGGACGGTGATGGCTTCGACCTTGCGGACCTTCATCGAGGCAACTCCTTTTTATCGTGAGACATTGAGCCGCCACTCCAGGGTGCGCACCGCGAGCGAGAGCGGATAGCTCATGGCGAAGTAGATGCCGGCCACCAGCACGAAAACCGCCATCGGCTGATAATCGGAGAAGGCGATGCTCTTGGCGCCGTTCATCAGTTCGTTCACGCCGATGAGCGAACATAGCGAGGTATCCTTGAGCAGCCCGATGGCATAATTGGCGACCGGCGGCAGCACGATGCGTGCCGCCTGCGGAAAGACGATATAGGTCATCGACTGCGCGGGCGTCATGCCCAATGTCAGCGCCGCCTCACGCTGGCCCTTGTGCAGGGCCTCTATCCCGGAACGGAACACTTCTGCGAGAATGGCGCCGCCATGCAAGGCAAGCCCGATCACCGCGCCCGTGAAGTCGCTGAACCATTGCCAGTTGAGACCGGGGAAAAGCTGCGGGGGCACGAAGTACACGATATAGAGAAGCACCACGATCGGCAGCCCGCGGGCGATTTCGATATAGACGACCGCGAACCCCCGGAGAAACCGGCTGCCCGACGTCCGGCACACCGCAAAGAAGATGCCGACGGCGACCGCAAGCAGAAATGAAACGAACGCGATCTTGAGCGTGGTCAGGGAATAATACAGAAGCTCCGGCAGCCACCGGTGGATGTTCTCAGCGTAGATTGCCGGGAGCTCGAGCATGGGTCCTTCCCCTAATGCCACGCCTGGCGCTGGCGCTCGAGCCCGGCGGCAAGCCGTGCCATGGGAATGGTCACGCACAAATAGATGCCACCCGCGATAAGATAGACCGCGGCACTCTGCAGGGTCTCGGTCACGAGATTTCGCGCCAGTGCCATGATCTCGACGACCCCGATGGCAAAGACGAGGGCGGTGTCTTTCAAAAGAATGATGGCGAAATTGGTGATCGGCGGCAGCATCGTGCGGATCGCTTGCGGCAGAACGATGTATTGCAGTGACCGCGCCGGCGTCATTCCCAAAGAAAGCGCGGCTTCCATTTGGCCCCGATGAATGGATTCGATCCCGGCCCGATAGACCTCCGACAGATAGGCCGCTCCATTGAGCCCGAGCCCGACGATGGCGGCCTGGAAGGGCGAGGGTTCGAAACCTATGTCGGGGAATCCGAAATAGATGACGAATAGCTGCACCAGAGCCGGGGTGCCGCGGAAAATCTCCAGATAGGCAATCGCCGGATAGCGTAGCGCCCGCCAGCGCGAAATGCGCATGAGGGCCACGAGAAGGCCGAATATCAGCGCGAAGATCAGCGCACCCAGGGCAACCGTCACAGTCTCCGGCCAGCCGCCGAGCAGCGTTGTCAGAAAGTACCAGCCCTTCGCGTCGAGAACCTGCAGGAAGCTCATGCCGACCCTCACCGCTCCTGGATGTGTTTCAGGAACTCGCGGGTGCGTGACTCCTCGGGCTTGTACAGCACATCGCGCGGCTTGCCCTGTTCCACGATCCTGCCCTGGTCCATGAAGATGACACGGTCCGACACTTCGCCGGCAAATTGAATTTCATGGGTGACGATCACCATGGTTCTCCCTTCTTCGGCGAGCTGGCGCATGACGCGAAGCACTTCCCCGATGAGTTCAGGGTCGAGTGCCGAGGTCGCTTCATCGAAGAGCATGAGCTTCGGCTGCATGGCGAGCACCCGGGCAATCGCGACCCGTTGCTGCTGACCGCCGGAAAGCCGCTCCGGGTACTCATCGATCTTGTGGGCAAGGCCGACCTTTTCCAGCATCTGACGGCCGCGCTGATCTGCTTCCTCGCGCGACAGGCCCAATACCCTCTGCGGCGCAACTGTTACGTTGCCAAGTGCAGTCAGATGCGGAAACAAATTGAACCGCTGGAACACGAAGCCGATCTCCTGGCGTTCCTTTGCAAGCTCGCGATCGGAGAGATGCACGAACCGGCCGTTGATTTTCTTTTCGCCAACGAGATTGCCTTCGATGTAGATGTGGCCCGATGTGGGTTTCTCGAGATAGTTGATGCAGCGCAGAAGCGTGGTTTTGCCGGAGCCCGAAGGGCCGATGATCGACACCTTCTCGCCCCGCGCCACATCCATGCTGATGCCGCACAGGACCTCAAGTGCTCCGAAACTCTTGTGAAGATCCGCTATTGTGAGGAGCGGTCCGCCACCCGTCTGCTTTTTCATCCCCAATTCCCGGCGGCCAAGATGACGGCAGCCAGGTTGGCCCTGGCTGCTGCCGATGGTTGACCAGCCTTAGAAGCAGTGATCGGCGTTGGGGGCTTTGTAATCTTCCGGCCGGTCGAGGCCGACACGCGGATTGTTTTCAGGCGGGACGAACCACGCTTTGTCTCCCAGCCCGTATTTCGCCATCGTCTTTACATTCAGGCAGTCTGCCCAGATTTTCGTGATGGCGCCGTTGATCGCCTCGGCAAGTTCCGGTTCATTCTTGTTGATGCCGAAGATGACGTTGTATTTCGTCGACATCACCGGATATTTGTCGGGCTCCGGTGTGAGCGGCACCTGCTTGATCTTCCATTCGGGATGCTGAAAGATTGCATATTGCACCAGCGGCGGATCGAGAATCGCCATGTCGATCCGGCCGGCGAGCAGGTCTTGCATCACGCCGTCCGAGGTATCGTAGAGCTTGACCTCGCCGATGCCCTCGACCGTCTTGAGTTCGGGAACCAGCGTGAAGCCTGTCACCGTGCCGACCTTGCGGCCCTTCATATCGGCGAAAGTGGTGTAGTTGTTCTCTTCCTTCTGCGCCAGCAGCGTGCCGAAATAATAGATCGGCTCGCTCAGGATCATGATCTTCGTGCGCGCTTCGAGCCACCCCATGGCGCCATGCATCACATCGAGCTTGCCCTGCTTCGTCGCTTCGATGAGGGCAGCCCAATCCATTTGCACCGGTTTTGGTTCCAACCCGATCTGCTGGGCAACCCAAACCATGAGCTCGCCGTCGGTTCCGCCGAGCTTCCCATCCTTGATCTGGGTCATCGGCATGTCACCGTTCAAGCCGATCGTGAGCTTGCCGGCTTCGACCGTCTTGACATCCGCGGCCGCTCCCGCCGAGGTGAGCGACAACAGGGCGGCCGCACCCGCCATCGCGCCGAGCATGATTGCGCGGCTCCTGTCCTTCCATAGGAAATTTATTCTCATTCTCGTTCTCCCTAGGTTTTTGTTATTTGTCGGTACTCGACCAGGGGCCGATAAGCCACTTCGCGTGTGCGGACCTGCCGGCCCTGGCCCCGCGAGCCTATCATTCCATGAACGGGCTCCTCAAGTGCGCCTGAATCGGTGTGCCGAAATTCTCTGGCGCTCCGGGCGTTTCAGGCGTTAATTGACTTACGTATTTCCTGCGATCTACTACTATTATTACAACCAAAACGAAAGACGGGAGGATTCAAATGCACAATCCAGGCTTGATACGCGTGCGGACGATGTCCTTGTCGCGCCGCAATGTGATGAAGGGCGCCGCTGCCTTGAGTGCGCTGGCGCTCGGAGGGGTGGCATCCAGACGGGCATCAGCGGCAGGGGCCGTTTCGATTTTCGGCTGGCAGGACTATGATGCCGGCTTGCGCGTCGGCGATTTCTTGCAGCGCGAGGGGATCGAAGTCAGCTTCACGCCTATCGGCAACAACGACGAGATCATCAGCCGCCTGTCGGCGGGCGGTGCCGGCCAGATCGACATCGTAACCCCCTATATGGGGTACATCCCCTTCATGGTGGCAGCTGATTTGCTCGAGCCGGTCGATGAGTCGAAGGTGCCAAACCTTGCCAAGGTGCCGGAGGTCTTCCGCAATGATTCCAACGTGGTCGTGAACGGCAAGCGCTACGCCGTGCCGTTCACCTGGGGCTCAGGCCCGATGGCCTATGATCCTGCCGTCATCTCCGCTGCTCCGGAATCCTGGATGGATATTTTCAAGCCCGAATACAAGGGCAAGGTTGGAATGATGGACGACCCGATCGGCAATCAGATGCTGGCCGCGATTTTAGCGACCGACGCCGAAGTGCCGACCTTGCTCACCCCCGCTCAGCTCGACCAAGCGACCGAATTCCTGATCAAATTGAAAAAGGAGCAGGTGCGCCAGCTTGCCGTCAGCTGGGGCGAACTGGCGAACGCGCTGGCACGCAGCGAGGTGGTCATCACCTTCAGCGGCGGCGAGTTCCTCAAGAAATTTGCCGCCGATGCCGGCAAAAAGATCGAGTTCACCTATCCCAAGGAGGGTACCTTCGCCTGGCTCGACAGCTATTGTTTCGCCAAGGGCGCGCCGAACCTCGAGGCCGCACATAAATGCGCCAACCAAGTGCTCGATGTCGATGGACAGGTGGCCTTCGCCGAAAAGACCTTTCAGGCGATCGTCGTTCCGGAAGCAGTCGAGAAGCTGCAGCCATTGACCAGATCGCTTTACCCCTATGACAATCTGGCCGAGTTCCAACAGAAGGCGAAATTCTTCCCCATGCCGCCGCTGGAGCCGGATGGCACGCATGCCAGCTATACCGATTGGCAGGCCGCTTATCAGAAGTTCAAGGCCGCCTGACCCTCATGCGGGAGCGGGCCGGAACCTGCTCCCGCATCGACAAGCATGTCCCTCCTCGCCGGCAAGATTATCATCGTTACGGGCGCCGCCTCGGGCATCGGCCGGGCCGGCGCGAAGGGATTTGCCGCAGCCGGTGCAACGGTCGTCATCGCCGATATCGACATGGAGCGGGGGCCTCAGGTCGCCGAGGAGATCGGCGGCGGCAGAGCGCTGTTTCTCCCGCTTGATGTGCGCGACACAAGCCAGGTGCAAGCCATGGTCTCTTCGGCCTGTGCAAAATTCGGCCATATCGACGGCCTGTTTCACAACGCAATGAACGTGCCGCTCATCAACCGCGGCGACCGACGTGCCACTGAGCTGCCGGAGGAAACCTGGCATGAGATCATCGATCTTGTGTTGAACGGCACCTTTTACTGCTGCAAATATGTGGGCCGGCAGATGCTGCAGCAGGGCTCTGGCTCGATCATTCTGACCGCGACGACCGATGCGCTCATCGGTCAGGCCGGGATCGACGGCTACACGGCCGCCAAGGGCGGGGTCGTCGCCATGACCCGCTCGCTGGCGGCGGGCCTCTCGCCGCATGGCGTGCGGGTAAACGCGATCTGCCCGGGCTTCGTCGAAACGCCGCACCAGGCGCCGTTCATGAGCGATCCCGTCGAACGCAAGAAGATCGAGGATTTGCACCTCATGGGCATCTTGGAGCCAGAGGATATCGCCGAGTTCGCGGCCTTCCTCGCATCCGATAAGGCGAAGCGGGTGACGGGCGGCGTGTTTCCCGTCGATTCCGGTTATACGGCGTTCAAGGGTCTCATGTCACTCAAGGATACGATAGCGCGTTAGCATGCGCGACCGCGGTGCCACCTATCTGCTGCTTGCCCCTGCTGCCCTGATTTTCGGCACGCTCTTCGTGCTGCCGCTGATCTATTTCCTGGTAATCAGCTTCTGGCGGGTTCGGCTGTTCAAGCTCCAGCCCGACTTCACTTTCATCAATTACCTGCAGGTCTTCGAGCTTCATTTGCCGACGCTGATCTTCACCTTGTCGCTCGCCTTTCTTATCGCTGGGCTGACCACCGCGCTGGGTTTCACTTACGCCTATCTCATCCGGTTCAAGGCCGGCCGCTGGGGGCCGACGCTTCTGTTCATCGCATTGATCACCCTGTTCGGCGGCTATTTGATGAAGATCTACGCCTGGATGACCATCCTCGGCATCACCGGCGTGCTGAATACCGCACTGCGTGCGCTTGGGATCATCGAGGAGCCGTTGCCCTGGCTTTTTTACAATGTCGGAGCGGTGGTCGTTACGCTGGTAAATTTCCTGCTGCCCCTCGCAGTTCTGCCGATTTATGCATCCATGCGCGGCATAACCGATATCGAGATGGAAGCCGCGCGCGACTTGGGCGCAGGGGCGTGGCGCCGCTTTTCCGATGTCGTGGTGCCGCGTTCGCACCCCGGCATCATGGCGGGATTTGCTCTGTGCTTCCTGCTGGCCGCGGGGGACTATCTCACCCCGCAGCTCGTCGGCGGCAAGGTCAATATGATCGGCGTGCAGATCGCACCGCAATTCGGCGGTCTTGGCAATTGGCCCATGGGTGCTGCCATGTCGTTCGTAACGCTCGGCTCCTCGCTCGCCGTCATAATTTTCGCCCTCTATCTTCTTTCGCAATGGCGGCCGCGATGAACAGGCCCTCCAATATTCTCTGGGCCGGCGTCGGCACGCTGTTCGTCCTGTTCCTTTTGTCGCCGCTCGTGCTTGTCGTGCTTTTCGCCTTCACCAGCCGACCGCAATCCGCCTTCCCGATCGAAGCCTTGTCGCTGCGCTGGTGGCAGGCGATGCTGGCCAATCCGAATTTCCTCCCCGCCCTCAAGAACAGCCTCCTGATCAGCGGCACTGTCGGCATCGTATCGGCAATCGTGGGCACCATGGCCGCCTTGAGCCTGACCCAGCTCGACCCGTGGCGCGCGCGACTGGCCACCGCCCTGCTCTGCCTGCCGCTGATGTTGCCGCCCCTCGTGCTGGGCGTGGCGCTGCTCATCTTTTATTCGCGCGCCCGAATTCCCATGGGCCCGCAGACGGTGGTTATGAGCCATCTGCTGTTTGCCCTGCCCTTTGTGGTGCTCGTGCTTTATGCGCGCTTGCGCAATTTCGATTTCCGCGTGGTCGAGAGCGCGCGCGACCTCGGTGCCTCGCCGCTGCGAGCCTTTTTCACGGTCACCCTGCCGATCATCAGTCCGACGGTGATCGGGGCCGCGCTCATCGCGACGGCCCTGTCGCTCGATGACTTCGTGATCACTTTCTTCACCATCGGCAAGGGCATGACCTTGCCCACTTTCGTATTTGCGATGATCCGCACCACCGTCACGCCCGCTGCCAATGCGGTGGGCACGCTCATCCTGCTCATGACGATCGGCGCCACGCTGACGGCACTCTGGCTGACGCGTTACCGCGGTTAGCTCAGCCTTCGACCACGCGGTGATCGCCCGCCGCCCAGCCTATTTTTACCGGTTCGCCGATCTTAAGCGACCGGCGCAATGCGGCACTGGGATTATGCACGCTCACCCTCTGGCCCGACTTCATCGCAACGATGTATTTGACGAAGACGCCGAGGAAAATGATGTCGATCAGAACGCCCTCCAGCTCGACATCGCTCGACAGCGCTACGGGCGAAATCTGCATGGCTTCCGGCCTCACCACGATGGTGACTGGCCCATCCGTCCCGGCCGACGATATCCGTTCGCCGCTGTCGAGCTTGACCACGCCCGCTTTGCGCGTGCCGGCGAACACATTGGCCTCGCCGATAAAGGTCGATACAAAACGTGTCCTGGGCGCGGAGTAGATTTCCTCAGGTCCGCCCTCCTGGATAATCTCGCCCTGGTTCATGACCGCGATGCGATTGGCGAGACCCAGCGCCTCGCCCTGATCATGCGTCACGAACACGAACGTGCCGCCGATCTGGCGATGGATGCGTCGCAGCTCCTCCTGCATCGCCTGGCGCAGTTTGAGGTCGAGCGCTGCCAGGGGCTCGTCGAGCAGCAGCACTTGCGGCCGCATGACCAGCGCGCGCGCCAGCGACACGCGTTGCTGCTGGCCGCCCGACAGCTGGTCGATCGAACGGTCGACGAATTCCTCGAGCCTCACCAACGCTATGGCCTGCTCCACTCTTTGCTGGATTTCCGCCGCCGGCCGCCGTGCCGTCTTGAGCCCATAGGCAATGTTCTGGCGCACGCTCATGTGCGGAAAGAGCCCATATCCCTGGAACACCGTATTGGTGGGGCGCTTTTCCGGCCCGAGCCCGGTGACGTCCTGCCCATCGATCTCGACCATGCCGGTGGTCGGCGCGACGAAGCCGCCGATGATGCGCAGGAGCGTGGTCTTCCCGCAGCCGGACGGCCCGAGGATGGCGAGAAAATCGCCGCGGTTTATCTTGAGATCAAGATGCTTCACCGCACTCACTTCGCCATAGCGCTTGCTGATGCCGCTGAGCCGAACGAGGGGCGCGGCAGCCGTTTTGGCCGGTGGCGCGGCGTTGCGCAGCGAAGGGTCGTTCATCCTGTCTCCCATGTCCTCGATGATCGGGGTCTCGGGCGGCTTTGTCCAGCACCGGCAGAAGGCTTTGCACTTGACACTAATTCCTGCCGTGGCGATGACTTCTTTTTCGGGTCATCGGAGGTGCTTATGGCGCAGCTGGAATGCGTCTTCGAGGCGAAGGACTGGCTTGGCGAAAGCCCATGCTGGCATCCGGGCGAGCAGGTTCTTTATTGGACGGACGTGCCCTCCAAGGTGATGAAACGCTGGAACCCAAGGACCGGCGAGCACAAGATCTGGCCGATGCCCGAGATGGTGACGGCAATTGCGGTGCGCAGAGCGGGCGGGTTCATCCTAGCTTCGCACACCGGCATCGACTTCTTCGATCCGCACAACGGACGCGCAACCCGCTTTGTCGCGCCGGAAAGCGCTAAGCCCGCCAACCGTTCCAACGACGGCAAGTGCGATCGCCAGGGCCGCTTCTGGTACGGCACAATGATGAACAACTTTGCCGAGGACATGAGCGAGACGCCGATAACGGCGCACACCGGCGGCCTCTATCGCATAGACCCCGACGGCTCGGTGCACATATTCGAACGGGAGCTTGGCATCGCCAACACTTTCGCCTGGAGCCCGGACGAGGGCACGATGTATTTCGCCGATACGCTCCATGCGATTTACGCCTATGATTTCGACTCGGCTACAGGGCGGATCGGCAATCGGCGCATCTTCGCGAGAGCGGACCCCGCGACATACGGGCACCCCGATGGTTCCACGATCGATGCTGAAGGATTCCTGTGGAACGCCCGCTGGGACGGCGGCTGCATCATCCGCTGGGCGCCCGACGGCAGTATCGACCGCGTCGTCAGGCTGCCCTGCCGGCGCGTGACGAGCTGCATTTTCGGCGGCCCGGACCTCGATACCCTCTACATCACCACGGTTCGCTATGGCTTGAGCGATGCCGAATTGGCCGAGCAGCCCCTGGCCGGCGGGATCTTTGCGCTCGATCCGCAGGTGAAGGGGCTGCCGGATGGCCAGTTCGCAGGCTAGGTGATAAGTGCCATAACAGCGCTGCATGCACTAAGGGGAGGACAGTTTGGCCTACGCACCGAAAGCTGACCGTTACGGAAAAATGCAATATCGCAACTGCGGCAGGAGCGGCCTCAAACTGCCTGTCTTGTCGCTTGGCCTTTGGCATAACTTTGGCGGACCCGCGCCCACCAAAGTCCAGCGCGATCTTCTGCGCACGGCTTTCGATCTCGGCATCACCCATTTCGATCTCGCCAACAACTATGGTCCGCCTTACGGCAGCGCCGAAACCAATTTCGGCCGAATCTTCCGCACCGACTTCAGGCCTTTGCGCGACGAACTTATCATTTCGACAAAAGCCGGCTGGGATATGTGGCCTGGCCCCTACGGGCAGGGCGGCGGCTCGCGCAAATATGTTCTGGCTAGTCTCGACCAGAGTCTGAAGCGGATGGGGCTCGACTATGTCGACATCTTCTACTCACATCGGTTCGATGCCGATACGCCGCTCGAGGAGACGATGGGCGCCCTTGCGACTGCCGTGCAGCAGGGCAAAGCGCTCTATGTCGGCATTTCATCCTATTCGGCGGGGAAGACCCGTGAAGCGATCGCCCTCTTGCGGGAGTTCGGTACGAGGCTGCTCATTCATCAGCCCTCCTACAACATGTTCAACCGCTGGATCGAAGCCGATCTCCTCCACACGCTCGATAAAGAGGGGGTCGGCTGCATCCCGTTTTCCGTGCTGGCCCAGGGACTGTTGACCGACAAATACATGGCGGGCGTTCCAAAGAATGCCCGCATCAATCGGCCCGGCGGCAATTCGCTGCGCCGCGAGCACCTGAGCAAGGAGAACCTGGCGCGGGTGCAGGCACTCAATGCGGTTGCTGAAAAGCGCAACCAGACGCTCGCCCAAATGGCAATCGCCTGGGTGCTGCGCGACAGCCGGATCACATCGGCGCTCATCGGCGCCAGCACGCCTGAGCAGATTAGAGACAATGTCGCCGCCCTCGACAACCTCGAATTCACGCCCGCAGAGCTTTCGACGATTGACGAATACGCTCGAGAAGGGCATCTGAATCTGTGGGAGAAGCCAAGCACCGATCAGCGGGTTTGACCGGTGCGGTGCTTCGGCGGGGCAGCGAAGTTCTTGCATAAGGATTTATTTTGACGTGACCAGCAACATCGATGGATTAGGCCCGGTGGCGGGGGGCAGGACGGCGAAGGTCCCCGAAGGCTACCGGTCGGGGATCATCACGGCCATAACGGTTCTCCTCGGCTTCTCGCTCTCCTTCCTCCGCTACTGGGGTTTCGAGGCAGCTGGGGATTGGACCCTGCCCTCCCTCATCTCGACGGGCATGCTGGTTTTGGCTATTGCACTGCAAATTTTCGCGCTGTTCAGATCGCTGCGCATCGAAGACAACGATCCGGGGGAATACCGCACTACCGTCAGTTGGTTTACCGCGTCTGCCGTCGCGCTGCTGCTCGGCCTGCTGCTCGCCGGCCTGGAATATTCCCGCACAGCGGTTTCCTGATGTCGGCTTAGAGCTGAGCGTAGCTCAGGTGATCGCGCGGCTGCGCCCAGCCGCGAAGCCCTTGATGAGCACCATGCCGGCGATGAAGCCGCCGATATGCGCCCCATAGGCGACACCTCCGGCTTGCATCCCGCCAAGCATGCCGAGGCCGGCGATAAGCTGGAAAACGAACCACAGTCCGATGGCCACAAAGGCTGGAACTTCGGTCAGCATCTGTCCCACGATAACGCGAACGCGGCGGCGCGGGTGGAACAGCATATAGCCGCCGAGCACGCCGGAGATCGCGCCGGACGCACCGAGGCTGGGGATGTAGGGATTGCCATCGAAAGCGAAAGTGCCGGCGACATGGGCGAGCGAAGCTAGAATGCCGCAAACGATGTAGAATAGAAGATATCTGGCGGGGCCAAGGTCGTCTTCCACATTGTCGCCGAAGATCCACAAATAGAGCATGTTGCCCAGCAGGTGAGCGATGCTGCCGTGCATGAACATCGACGTGAGCAGCGTGACATAGACCGAGATAGGCGTGGGCCGCAGCTCGATCGCCCCGCTCTGCCGGCCCTCTGGATCGCTGATCACCACTGTGCGAGCGAGGTCCTGCCCGGTTACGATCTCCTGCGGCACGACTGAGAAGGCATAGGTGAAACCCTCGTTCGATCCCAGCCCCTGCAAAAAGACGAAAACCAGAATGTTGATTGCGATCAGCACATAATTGACTATGGGCTTGCTTCTGCGGTCGCTGTTGTCATCGCCAATGGGCAGGACCATGTTGGAGTCTCCTTTTGCGGGTGGCGTATGCCGCACACCGTCCAGCTGATTGTCGTCGGACATCTTATATCACGTACCACATGATTCCGATTACCACTTGATTCTGAACATCGTTCATTATATGTTGTGGGCAGCATAAGAGTGATCATGAGCATACTCGCAGCATGTCCCTGACCGAACCGGATGTGTCCCTTACCGATCTCATGTTAGCTGGTGAGTGTGGTCTGTTTTCAGCTTTGCTCTGGCGGAGCGACGCCAAGCAAGGCCCTCTCCGGTGGTGGTTTGTGCTATTTTTTGCAGCAACTGGAATTGCCGCCCTCTTGGGCGCCATTGCCCATGGTTTCATCGCAGACCCCACCTACCCAATATACCGGCTTCTATGGGTGGCCATATTTGGCGCAATTGGAATTGCTGCCGTTGCGAGCTGGGCAATTGGAACCGTTATTGCTCTCCCAGCAGCGTTGGCGAAATCGATCACGACAGCCGTAGTGGCCAGTTTTTCTGTGTATTTGTTAGTTGTCATTTTTGTAAGTCAATCGTTTGCGGTTGCGGTAATTTACTATTTGCCGGCTGCATTGTTTTTACTCGCCGCATTGATAATTGCCCAGATGCGTGGCGGAGTTAAAGCACCGATGCCAGCCATGGCCGGTATTCTGCTGAGCTTTTTCGCGGCGTACGTCCAGCAAGCCGAATTCTCGTTAGCTTCGCTGCACCTCACTCACAATGCCCTGTACCATATCGTGCAAGCAATCGCCCTTCTTCTGATCTTCATTGGAGCAATGCAGCTCATTCAACCCATCGAAGGAGTGAAGCAGCAATGAGAACGCGCCGTGAGTTTCTGAATATCGTCGCGCAAACCGGAGTGGGTGTTGCCGGGCTTGCTTCACTGTCTCAGCGAGGCCGCGCACAGGGGACGGGGATCGCCGTCAACGATATCCATTCGAAGCTGAATAGCACGAGCATTGCAGGAATCATCAAGCCCCATTCCGAGGATCAATTGCGGTCTGCTTTGTCGGCGGTTCGTGACTCCGGAAAGGCCGTGAGTATCGCAGGTGGCCGGCACTCAATGGGTGGCCAGCAATTCGCCAAGGACGCTGTTTTGATGGATACACGTGGAATGAGACGGATCTTGAGTCTCGATGAACAAGGAGGAGTGGTAGAGGTAGAGGCTGGGATTGAGTGGCCGGAATTGATCGATGGACTCGTTCACCTGCAGGCGGGCAGGTCCGCGCCATTAGGAATTGTGCAAAAACAAACCGGGGCAGACCGGCTCACGCTCGGTGGTGCTCTCGGCGCCAACATCCATGGCCGGGGCCTGTCGCTCAGGCCGATTATCGGAGATGTCGAAGCCTTCTCATTGATGAATGCCGAGGGTCAACTCCTGAACTGCAGCCGCAAAGAGAATTCAGAACTGTTCCGGTTGGTGATTGGCGGATATGGACTTTTCGGCATTGTAACCCGGGTAAAGCTGCGGTTGATGCCGCGTACCAAGCTCGAACGGGTGGTTAAAATCATCGACGTTGATTCTCTGATGCCTGCCTTTGAGCAAAGGATCAGCGAAGGATATATCTACGGGGATTGTCAGTTTTCCACCGACATGGCCTCCGACAATTTTCTTCGCACCGGAGTGTTTTCTTGTTATCGCCCGCTGCCGCCAGAGGCAGCCATGCCTGTTGAACAGCATGAGCTCCAAGAGCACGACTGGCACAAGCTTTACTACTTGTCCCATTCGGATACCAAAAAGGCCTACGAAGCCTACACGGCTTACTATCTCACGACCACCGGTCAACGGTATTGGTCGGACACGCATCAATTAAGCGTTTATTTAGATGACTATCATTCTGCAATCGATCGCCAGACCGGAGCCAAATCGGCCGGATCGGAGATGATTACTGAGCTATATGTTCCACGTGCAGCATTGGGGGGTTTTCTGAGTGGCGTGCGGGGAGATTTTAGGAAATTTCACACCCAGCTCATCTACGGCACCATTAGATTAATTGCAAAGGATGACGAGTCCTTCCTTGCCTGGGCTCGAGAACCTTGGGTATGCATCGTGATGAATCTTCACATCGATCATACGCCGGAACATATTTCCAAATCCGCGAACGACTTTCGAAGGCTTATCGACCGGGCCATAGAACACGGCGGGAGTTACTATCTGACATATCATCGTTGGGCGCGGCCGGATCAAATCGCGAAATGCTACCCGCAAATGGGTGAGTTCCTCAAACTGAAGAAGCAATATGATCCAGGGGAGCTATTCGTCAGCGACTGGTATCGTCATTATAAAAGCATGTACGCTGATCGGCTCTGACACTGTCTCAGAAGGCAAGACACGGTCATCAGTCCAATCCATACGGGATCGGCGCAATAACGAGCCATGCGGCAATATAGGCAAAGCAGGCCAGGGTGAGAAAATTCATGAAGGCGCCGGTCGCTTCCCATAATGCGAACACCCAATAGACCTGAGCAGCAACAGGAAAGACCAATGACAATGCCGTTGATGTCCAATCCGATAGGCCGGCAGCCACGCAGACGGTAAAAAGATGAAGTGCAACACTCGCCCAAAGCAGGAGGAATGCGGAGGTCCCGACCCTAGTCATGGATAGTTTGTGAAGGAGCGAAAGCAACAGAGCGTCCTGCATAGGATATTGGACGCTGTTCAGAATATACTAGACCTTGCTGAAGATCAAGCGCAGATTATAAGGCGCCAATTCCGATTTAGCGGCGAACATTTTTTGGTTGAAGTCCGGCAATGTAGTTGCGGATCAGGTCATCGACCATGATCTTGGCGGAGTGCTCGGTTACCATCACCCCCGCAGCAACCAATGAGCAGACGCCATGCACCGAGCTCCAGAGCACTCGGACGGAAAGATCCCTTTCTGCCTTTCTGTTTTGGCCAAAGAGGGGATCCAATGCTTCCTCGAGGAGACCGAGCAATCGATGCATCTTATCGTGATACCATTTTGGAAGTTCATGGCCACGAGGCAGTCCAGTTGCAAAGACGATACTCCACAGCTTTGCGCGCTCCGATGTAAAGCGAATATATCTATGGGCGAAGATCTTTAAAGTGGCCTCCACGCCGTCCTTAGGTCTTTCGGCGGTAACATAGTCGTAGAGAGCATCAAGAGTTCGCCCATTCAGATGAACTATCAAATCAGTGAAGCTATCGAAAACATTATAGAGAGTTCCCGTCGAATAACCGATGCGCGATGCCACTCGCCTCGCTGTCAGACCTTTTAGTCCTTTCTTCTCGGCTATTTTTTGAGCTGCAACCAGAGCCAAGTCATAAAGCTCATCGCGAGTATGGTCTGCCCGCCGCGCCACCGGGACCTCAACTTTCCATGATTTACAGAGAGAGAAAAGTAGACTGGACGATGTGCAAAATCAATCCGGCTTTACCCTTGGAGGGGAGACCCTGAGCCTTTCCGGTTTAACAGGAACCCCAGTTTCGATTAAAGGAGGCGGAGTTCTGCCGCCACTTTTATTTACAGACATAGCCAATATAAAAGAGAGCTGTTAATCTATCGCGGCCGAATGGAGGAGACAGATCCTATGTCTAAGCTTTGTCTTTCGCGTCGCTCGCTTATCGCCGCAATCGCCGGGCTATCGGGCGCGGGCGCGCTCCATCGTCTTCCTAGTGCCGCGGCCCAAGCTCCGGTGACTGGCGGCCAGGCGCCTTTCTTCTATCGGTTCAAAATCGGCGATGTAACGGGCACCGTGGTTTCGGACGGGTCTGTCGGTCCCCTTGGCAAGGCAGCCGATCTTTACGCGAACGCGCCCAAGGGGAACTCCACAAGCTTCTGGCCGATGCCTTTGTGGAGGAGCAGATCATTCTCGATCAGAACGTGCTGGTCCTGAAAGTGGGCGACCGGCTGGTGCTGTTCGACACCGGCGTTGGCGCAGCGAAAGCATTTGGGCCCAATAGCGGGCAGTTGCTGAAGAATCTCGCAGCAGCCGGCATCGATCCCGGCTCGATCAATGCCGTCGTCCTCACCCATGCCCATCCGGATCATTGCTGGCAGCTTGCCGGTGAAAACGGAGCGCCGAATTTTCCGAACGCGGACATCTTCATGACGGAGGCGGATTTCAATTTCTGGACTGATGAGGGCAAGCTCAGCAATGATGCCATTAAGGGCATGATTGAAGGAACCCGAAAGGTTCTTCTTCCTCTCAAGGATCGCATGACGTTCGTCCAGGACGGAAAGGAGGTCATTCCAGGCATCCAGGCCATGTTTACGCCCGGCCACACCGTTGGCCACATGAGCTACGTTCTGACGGTGGGCGGTCAAAGCCTGTTCTTGATCGGCGATGTGGTGCACCATCACATCTTGTCGATGGAGCGGCCGAAATACGGCTTTGGCTTCGACACAGACGCAAACTTGGGAATCGAGACGCGGCTGAAAGCGCTCGACATGCTGGCAACCACCCGTATGCCGGTTTTGTCGTTTCATCTTCCATGGCCGGGTATCGGTCACGTTGGGCGCTCGGGCGATGCCTTCCGTTTCCACCCGTTGCCCATGCGCACGACACTGTAAACTTGCGAGCTTTGCGGTGCCGCGAGGGGCGCAGCGGGCGGGCGTTAATGCGGCGAATTATTGCCGGATAGTGCGTTCAGGATACGGGTACCAGGTCGTCCGGTTGGCTTCAAACCAGTCTTCATTTCTGCCTCTTTGATCGCGGCGATCGTGAGAGGCCCCACCCGTCCGTCAGCTTCTCCTTTGTAGTAACCCTGCTCGATCAGCAATTCCTGAAGTCGCTTACGCTGCGCCCGGGCCAAGCCGGGGTCATTAGTTGGCCACGCAGTCCGGAATGCGCCCTTTCCATTGAGTCTATCGGAAAGATGAGAAATCGCCAGCGCATACGCCTCCGCTGCATTATAGGAATAAAGGACATCGAAATTTCGCGAGACTAGAAAGCCTGGGCCCTGACGGCCCGCAGGTCTAATCAACGCATAGGATCCCTTTCCGGGCATTGGGGAGCCATCGGCACGGCTGATTCCCCGTTTGGCCCATTGTGAAATCGGCGATTTCTTAGCTCGACCAACCGGTCCTGCGTAAGTCGGCGGGACGTTCACTTCAAAGCCCCATTTCACGCCTGGCTGCCAGCCGGCTTTCTTGAGGAAGTTAGCAGCAGAAGCGAGTGTATCCGGAACGGAGTGGATAGTGTCTCTTCGTCCATCCCCATCGAAATCAACAGCAAGCCGCCTATAGGTTGAGGGAATGAACTGGGTCTGACCAAAGGCACCCGCCCAGGATCCTCGCAGATTTTCGAGTTTTACATCGCCCGCTGCAACAATCCGGAGCGCCTGTATCAGTTCAGTTCTGAAGACCGCGGACTTCCGACCCGGCGCACACAATGTTCGAAAGGGCGTGTGGAAGAAAAAACTCGCCCATTTCCTTCCCATAATCGCTCTCCACTCCCCAAAGGGCTGCCAGAATGAAGCGGTCGACGCCATAGGTCTTTTCAACATCGTGCAGGATTTGTCGATGGACCTTCATCATTTTCAACCCGTCGGCGATGCGAACATCATCGACCAGAGTGGCCATGTAGTCCCAGATCGCCAACCGATATTCAGGCTGGGTGCGAGAAAACCGCACGGCCTTTTCATCGAATTTGATGTTGCGGAAGGCGGCATTGACGATATCGGGCTTGATGCCGGCCTTGATGACCTCAGAGCGAATGCCCGCCACGCATTTCTCAAAAGTTGATGCAGCTAGGGGATTGGCGAACATGCATGCAGCAATGAGGGCAGCCGAAGCGAAGAGTGCCTGCTGGATCGAGCGCAGGAATGAGCAGGCGACTTTAGGGCTGTAGGCAGGTTTTTTGCAGCCCAAGCTAGGTTTCACTTTTTCCCATTCGCGGCTGAGCGCTGGAGCGGGTAGAGAGGGCTTGCATACAGCTCTCTTAATTCTCTGGCTCCGAAACGTTCGCCGCCTGCTTCCATCGTGCAGCCGGCAAATGCTGCCGCCGACATGTCCTCCATTGCAAAACGAATGGCCTCAGCGACGGTGCCAAAGCGGCGATAGCTCAAGCCGCTCGATCCCCAGGCCAAGCTGTCGCGACTGTACAGTTCACCCGGCATTTTATAGTTGAACTCATTCACCATGGGCCGGTCCCTTCAAGACATTGTCTAGTTCTGCTGGATCGGTCTCGATGAAGTCCCCCAATCCAACATCACCTGCTCCCGGCGGCAGGTAAATCGTGGTGGAGATTCGGCGATAAGCGTCAAACATCAAATCACCGAACGCTTCCTCGGTGGTCGTTACCTCATACTCCCCAGCCGGCCTCTCCTCCTCCATGCCCTTCAAGCGGAATGGGGTGGCGATAGTTACGAACCGCCGGGTCGTGCGGGTATTGGGATGGGGGAGAATAATGCCAAGCTCGGATTCCGCCGCAATTCTGTCGAAGCTCTCAAGCGCACTGCGAACCCAATAATGGCGATCGGGCCCTTCGCTTGGGCGCAAGCGCACGACGCGATATACGCCGGGCGCCCGGTAATCGTGATTTCGCGCCGATCGATAGTAAACGTTATCCCCGACTGAATACTGGTGCTGTGCTGCCATTGGCCTGACGTACCCGCAGTGAAACTGCGCTAACGCATGAATGCGGGTCGCTCCTCGGAGAGCATGGGCCTCCGGTTGTATGAATACAAGGGAAAGGTTCGAAGGCACTCTCGACACGCCAAAGCGTCGGAGGGCTAATCTCAGCGCGACGGCCCGATGTCCCTTTTTATGATGTCAATCGCGGCTTGAACCTTGATCAATGTTTCCAGGCGTTCGATCAATTCTGCCGAGCTGTCGCCTGCCGCCAAAGCGCGGATGCAGTCATCGCGGGTATCGGAAAGGTGCTTTACAGCCTGCCGCGACAAGTCAGCCTTGTTCTCTGCCATGCTTGCCTCCCTCTGTCTCTTTCTCTCTATCTCTTTCTACCAATACTATATTAGTTAAGCTTTGCGTAATTTCCTTAGTGGGGGTGAACCCGCATCAGTTACCGACTGAACGCTCCAAGGTTTCGCGACTGTGCGGCCCACTTGTAACTCCCCAACCGAAGCACCATCTCATCCAATACGCGCTATGCTGGCGTGATTTTCTTTCGAGAAATTCCCTCAGACACGGTGTATAAGGGGTGGAGGATGTCATGCCGCATTCTTGCGCATGGCATTTTTAGGAGTGGGACAGGAGAGTTGTGATGAACCGCGGAGGGCGCCATAGCCGAGATCCACGCAGAGGCCTGCCAAGTCTGGCTGAGCGTCAGAGAACAAACTTTGCAGTACAGCCTCCGGAAGCAGATCGAGCCATAGAACGCACCTCGCCGGAGCTCCTGCCGAGTGTTCGGCCTCGCTTTCACCTTGGGCAGAATGTTCGTCTGTCGCTTGGCGCTCTGCAGCGCGGGAAATCAATATCTTGCGAGATTGTGAAGCTGCTCCCGTTCGAGGGTGCGCATTTTCAGTATCGCGTGAAAAGCACCGATGAGGCATTCGAGAGAATTGCTGCGGAGCACGAACTTTGGGCTTTGCCCCGCGCTTAGCCGCCGACGGCGCTTAGAAGGTGGCCTGCCCTGACCAATCCAGCCATTGATTCTGGATCAGTACAGGGGAATGGCCGCGCAAAGGCTACCGATCTTCGCCGATTATCGGCCACATCTGCTCGGCTCGGCGGTTATTTCGCCGCCTGTACGAGCAGTTCGGCACAGGCCAGGCCGACGCCCTTGAGCGGTTTTTCTCCGCCCGGCATCATTGCAGCCCCCGATTTCTCGACAAAGGTTGCCTGCTGGTAAGTGCTGGTTATGCCCTTCAATTCCACCAGTTTGGCCATTGCATCCGGCTGCTGCTGGAATTGCAGAAAACAGATTGGCGCGAGGACTTTGGCGATTTCGATGTTGGCATGGTCCTGAGCCATGGTGCTTGCAGTTGAACCTGTTACCCAGCCGCCCCAGCTGAATCCGATGATGGCAAGCGCGATAGCACCCCCCACCGCGCCCCACAGCGCGGGTTTGACGTTTGGCGAGATTTTCATGATTTTCCTTTCGGGGAGAGTAAATGCTCTCCCCTGCCGGCAAGCTAGCACAAAATTGGCCGCCCAGTAATCTAAGTGTGGGAATAGTGCGAGCTGCAAAGCTTCGTCGCAGACGGATACCACTGCCGCCATGTATGCTGACATCCGCTATGGGTGGCCTGCTAGGAGGTTCACCCGACACAAGAAAGACTCCATTATAAGAGGATGAAATGCGCGACTTGGAAACGACTGACTCTACTATCCTGACTTTGAAGGAATCGATCCGACTGGATGACCTGGCCCTGGAGAATCCGGAATGCACCGCTGACCATGCATTGGCAGTTCGCCGGCATAAGGCCGGGTGCATCACTGCGTTGCGAGAACTCTGGCAACATCGGCTGCGGCTCGTCACGACTCGACCTGATCCAAGCTTCCCCTAAGGCGAAATAACCACTTGGGCGGTCGAATTATTGCCGTCGAATTCTGAGGATGCAGCAGCCTGTTTTGCCGGGCTGCCAAGTCTCAATGCTAACCGCAAATCCAGCTGCTTCAAGCGTGCCGTGATCCGCCGCCGAGGCCATTTGGCAAAAGAGCGCCACTTGTGCTTCGTCCATGCCTAAGTCCAGCCAAGCTGCTTTCAGCGGGCAGGTCTCAAACTGCACATCAAGTCCCTCTTCGTCACAACGGTCGATCCGGGGCTGGAACATGGCTCCACCATCGGGAGCAAATGCAAACGAGCGGGCAAGACCTTCAAAGTCGTCCGGAACATGCGCCTGCAGTCCGGCAGCCAGATCGCGGCCCCAATTGTAAATCGCTTCCTTACAAATCTCGATCGCGACTGTTTGCCCGAAGCGGCGTTCAATGGCGCTATAAAACTCCAGGTATATGCGAGCACGGCTCTTGTTGGATTCAACAAGAGCGATCCAAATGTCGTTGTGGTGGACCGACATTCGTTCTTCGCCTTCTCTCCAGTTCAGATCTCAGCAGCGCGCTATTTGTAGTAACCAACCCCGCAGGTCTGGTCATTTATCCTGGTGACGAAGGTGACCTTCGTTAGCGGCTCCTGCGTCCCCGGCCTCGGGAATTTATAGGTCACTTCGCTGACCTTGTCGTCTTCCGCAGCGTTGAGTATCTCCTCTCCGAAAGCCTTGCCGTCTGCGTCCTTCAAGTCGCGAATGGGCTGGCCGAGCTGAGCTGGATCGACATGCGCGGTAGTCCTGCCGTCGTCTCCGACGCAAAACGGATAGAGATCGCGGTCCCTGAATTCCGGGTCGCCAGCGTTAAACTTCGCGAGCGCGCCTGCTGCATCAGCCTTCACGGCCGTGATAACACGGTTGAGCATAGCTTTCGCTTCCTCGGCAGTGCCATATTCGGCTGCCGATACGCTGCCCGAGATCAGCAGCGTGGCCACAACCGCGAGCGCCGGCAGGATAATCCTTTTCATGACATCTCCATCTTATCGACTAGCGCTCGGCATTCTGCACCGAAAATGGACAGCAATATGGTTTGTAAGCCTAGTCATAGTTCATTGTTCGATGTTCTCTCGCTCGCCTCGGCAGCGCAGAAGCGGAAAGAGTTCGGCCCAAAACAGACATTCAACCCCGCTGTCTGGGCACTGCAAGCACCGTCCTCAGTTCATAAGTCAAACCTTCGGGTGCGTAGGTGAATTTAGGGGGTCGATCATAATAAGGCAGGGCACGTTCAAGCAGGACCATGCCGAACCCCTTATGCCTTGGCGGCGTCACGACCGGCCCGCCGCTTTCCCGCCATAGAAACAAAATGACGGGTCCTGCGGGGGTCACTTCAATCGACCAGCGCACCGAGACGTGGCCCGTAGCTGTCGTGAGTGCCCCATGTTTGGCAGCGTTTGTCACCAGTTCATTCAAGATCAGAGCAAATCCCTGAGCGGTGGTGGCATTTAGGAAAATTTCCGGCCCTTCGATTATTACTCGGGAGGCAAAGCTCTCGAGTGCTTGCGACACGATGTCTTTGATCAACGCGCCCTTCTCACCACCCTCTAACAATAGATCTTGCGCTTTTGCCAGAGCATGCAGGCGTGAAAAAAAGACATCGCGAGAGTGGCCCTCCTGCAGACTAGCCGACGCGATGGATTGAATGATCGACATAAGATTTTTTGTTCGGTGCTGCAGTTCGCGCGCCAGCAACTCGTAGCGCCCAAGTAAATCGCGGGCTTCGTATTGACGGTGACGCGATCGCACCGCGGAACGCGTAACGTTGATGAGCGTTGTGGGATGGAATGGCCTTTCGAGAAAGTTAACGTTTCCCAACAGATCCTGAACTTGAGTAGCAAAGGTGAGCCTCTCGGGAGAGTCGCCGCGCCCGGTGAGAAGCACAATGGGAAAATCAGACCATGCGGGTTGCGCCCTCACCCAGGCAGCCAATTGATCTATGTTGCCCCTGACAATCGCCTCCTCAGCCACCAAGGCACAAGCGGCACCACTGGCGAGTTCCATGCATAAACTTCCGATATCTGCGCAGATAAATGTTGGGCACCTAATTTCCCGCAAAAGAACGGATGCAAGCTGCGCGTCTCGTCCTCGCGGCGCAAGGATAAGAACTCGCTCAAACGTTAGGCCACCAGAAGCATCAGCTCTTGTCATCATCTAGCAGAGGCTTGGGGGTGCCGGTATAGGTTGGAACGCCACGCAAGACGCCGTGAAAATCGTGGAGCGGGTCACCAAGCACAAGACCCTCGCTGGTAATTTTAAGTTCCCTTATCGTGCCCTCGTGCGCCCCAGTTCGTTTTTTGATAACCGAAATTGCGCGCCGTACTCTGCCTACCGCTTCGAAATAGCGAAGCAAGATCACAGTGTCTGCCAAATAGGTGACGTCGACTGGGGCTTTCATTTCGCCTACAAGCCCATGTTGAGCCACCGTCAGAAATGTCGCCGCGCCCTGCCGATTAAGAAACTGCATCAGTTCATGCATGTGGAGAATGAGAGAATGTTCCTCCGGCATAGCGGACTGATAACCGTTGAGACTATCGATAACAACCAAACGCACACCGTGTTGATCCACTCGGCTGCGCACCCGATGCGTAAACTCACCGGGGGAAAGCTCAGCCGCATCCACTTGCTCGACCAATAAGCCGCCTTGGCTTCGCAGTTCCTCAAGGTCGATTCCCATCGCCTTTAGCCTTCGGAAAAGGAGGCCAAGTTCTTCATCAAAGATAAATAGTGCGGCCTTTTCGCCCCGGGCTATCGCCGCGGCAGCAAACTGACAAACCAGGAGGGATTTGCCGCTCCCGGCCGGACCCAGCAAGAGCGTGCTGGAGCCACCTTCAATGCCACCGCCCAGCAGCGTGTCCAATTGGGTATTGCCACTTGATATGTTGATCGCCGAAACCTGCTTCCGGTGCTCGCTGGAAACCAGCCGCGGAAAGACCTCTACTCCCCCGGTCCTGATGGTGAAGTCGTGGTAGCCGCCGCGATAAGGCTGGCCGCGATATTTGATTACCCGCAGTCGTCGCCGCTCAGCACCATAGCTCGGGCTTAATTCCTCTAGGCGGATTACGCCGTGGGCAATGCTGTGCGCGGTCTTATCTAATGCCTCAGCCGTGAGATCGTCCAGCGCCAGCACTGTAATGTCGCGCCGCGCAAAATAGTGCTTGATGCCAAGAAGCTGCCGACGATATCTCAGCGAGCTTTGGGCCAAAAGCCGGATTTCAGAGAGACTGTCGATCACGATCCGAGATGGATTCGTTCGCTCTACTTCATCGAATATTAATTTAACCGTCTCTCCCAATTCAAGGTCGGAGGAATAAAAGAGGCTTTGTTGCTCATCCGAATCCAGGAGGCTGTCCGGCTGGGGCAACTCAAAAATCTCAATACCTGCACCAAGCGTCCATCCATGCGAAGCCGCCCCGCGCAGAAGTTCATCTCTCGTTTCCGATAGCGTGATGTAGAGATTACGATCGCCGGCATCTAAACCCTGCAGCAGGAAGCGGAGGGCCAGAGTCGTCTTTCCAGTGCCAGGGCTTCCTTCGATCAGGAACAATGAGCCCCTGGCGAACCCCCCTAATAAGATATCGTCCAGACCGGGAACTCCTGACGCAGCCTTGTCCGGGACGAAATCGTTCAAAAAGGTCAACCTTCAGCATAGAAATAATATCTACTATGTCGCATAGCACAGCGAATAATTCACGCAAAAAAATCGGGCGCAATACCTAGGAGAACATGAGATTAGCCGCCTTGTTGACTCCCCCGTCAGTGCGGATCGAGCTTACACTCCACGTCATGATCTACCCGTGGTAAGGGCAAAGCGCCGCCGCCCGACCTGAGAGCGATTATGCCGCTTTCTTCAGCCCCTCCGCCTCAAGCGCCGCCTGCACCGCGGGGCGTGCCGCGACGCGCTGCATGAAGCGGCCGATGTTCGGCCATTTGGCAAGGTCGATGCCGACGAACTGCGCCCAGTTCGCCAGCGTGAAGAAATAGGCATCAGCGATGGTAAACCCCGCGCCGGTGAGATAGTCACGTCCGTCCGACAAACGCTGCTCCAGCAAATTGAACCGAGCACCGATCTTCTCGCGGAGCAGTGGTTTGTAGTCATCCGGCGTGGTCGGCGCGAACAGCGGCGAAAAAGCCTTGTGGATCTCAGTCGAGAGGAAGAGCAGCAACTCCTCCAGCTTGAGCCGCTCCCGAGAATTAGGCGGAGGTACGAGCTTTGCTTCCGGCGCACGGTCGGCGAGGTATTTCTGAATCACCACGCCTTCCGTAAGGTTATAGCCGTCATCGAGTTCCAGGACCGGTACATAGCCTTTCGGATTGATGGCGAGAAAATCGGCACCCCTTTCCGTTTTCTTGGTCTTGGTGTCGGTCTTCTCCAGCGTGAAATCGACACCTGACTCACGCAAAATGATATGAGGAGCCAGCGAACAGGCACCCGGTGAGTAGTAGAGCTTCATGCAATGTCTCCGTTGTTGACGATGACACAGATAGGTGGTGTGATTACCTTTGGAAACTACCTATCGATATGTTAGAAGCATTTTCCAGTTTCCTGGCGGTAAGCAGCGGAGCTCTCGGAAATGACCTTGCGCATGAGAAAGAACGTGACCCCCGCAACCGCGCCTAACCGATGCCCCATTGGTGCCTGCATGGAATTGCTGGGCGGCGCCTGGACTCCTAACGTGATCTGGAACTTGCAGGGCGGCGCGCGGCGCTTCAGCGAATTGCAGACCTACATGGCACCGATCTCGGCCAAGGTTTTGTCGCAGCGGTTGAAGGATCTCGAAGCCAAACACGTCGTGCGCCGCAAAGTGCTCGACACGAAGCCGCCCTCGGTAGAGTATTCGCTGACTGACCTTGGCCGTGAGCTCGTGCCTGCAATCGAGGCCATCGCTCATGTCGGCTATAAGCTGAAGCAGCAAGGCGCGGCGGTCAGCGCGGCAGAGACAGCCCTAGAGTGCACTATGGCCGACTAGCTGGGTTGTGCCGGCCGGAGGTCACATTCCCCGTTTTTGGCAACGAGTTTTAACTTCAAACCCATGCCGCTTTGCTGCACAAATCCCGATAATGCGCATCTCCGAAATCAGCCTCTGCCTCATCTTGCTGATACAACCAGCATACGCGGATGTTACAGAACGTGATCTATACAGTGCATTATGCGTTACCGATCTCTCGATCAAATTCCGATGGGACGGAGGTCGCTGGCAGCAGCACACTGTCATTGCCAACGACAACTACATCGTTCAAAAGCTCGATTCGTCGAGTTCGTTAGCAGAGATATGCGAAGGAGAGACCAAACCCATCACCAGGGCATCGATAATAATATCGAAAAGTTGCTACGTGCTGAGCGTGGTGGGGCAAGAGCCAAACGCGTCCGATGCTTCAGCATGTGAGGAGTCTTGGGAAGAAGTTGGGCCAACTCTGAAACTCAAAAGCGTCTGGTGTGGCCAGGGGGGAAACCCCAAGTTTAGTTTTCAGCCCAATGGAGACTTTAAGGAATTTGGCTCGATGGAGGGAAAGGGCGACAAGGTAATCTCAATGGGCAAATGTTCTGTTGCGAGAGAATAGGTTCGATTTTGCTGATGGTTGATCGAAACGGGATCGGTTAACCAAGGCGTTAATCTGCGGTTCATGATTGTTGTGATGGCTTTTAGGATATTCGGCATGATCACGCCGAAAGTCCTGCCGTCAGAAACAACGAGGAAATGAGTGATGAAATTCCCCAAATTTGTGTTAGCAGCCGCAGCTTCAATTATGATCGCCGGTTTGAGCTATGCGCCAGCGCCTGCCCAAGCGCAGGATGTGAATATCTTTGTCGACATTCCAGGGTTCGGGAGGCTTCCCGGTTATGAATATGGTGGCCGCCGTTATATTTCCTGTCGCCACGGCGCCCGTATTGTAGACCGTCGCGGTTACAATCGCGTTCAGCCCTTCGATTGCAGCCGCCCCAATTATCGTTATAGGGCCCGGCGGGGCGGCATCTGGTGGGTCGTGCGTCTTAACGCACGCACCGGAAATATTGTTGGTGCGCGACCACTCTAATACAAGCCTGATGCGGCTTTTTGGCGATTGGGAACATGATTAGCTGGAGCATGGTCCCTGTCCATCGAAAGAATGAAGCCCGGTCAAAGATGGCCGGGCTTTTTTATCGACTCTGAGACTTGGCACTAGATGCGATGTGCTTTCACTCCTGCTCGCCGGGTGCGATAACGTATGAACTGTTGGTCCGCCAGAACGCCGACCAAAATAACCCCGCCGATTACGGCGAAATTCAAAGAGCTCGGAATGCCGAGCAGGTTCACAAGATTCTGCAAAACCTGCAACAGGATGGTGCCAAGCACCACGCCAAGTATCGAACCCTCTCCGCCGCGCAGAGAACAGCCGCCCAGCACGGCTGCGGCGATTGCGTAAAGCTCGTAGAAGTTGCCGTGTGAGGCAGGTGATATCGAGCGCGTATACATTGCCATAAAAACAGCGGCGAGGGCGGTAAGCCCGGTGCAGATGATGTAGGCCATGATGATGATGCGCCCGGTGGGAATACCAGAATATCGTGCCGCTTCCTCGTTTTTGCCGACAGCGAACAGATAGCGGCCAAAAATCGTGCGATGTAAAAGCACTCCCATGATGAGCGCGACGATGGCAAGCGCGACAATGCTATGCGGAATGCCATAGGTACGGCCGGCGGTGAGCCATTCCAGTGTCGGAAAGCTTTGCCCGAAGGCAAAGCCGGCAGTAGCATCCTCGGTATAGAAGCGAGCGATGCCGCGATAGATGAGCAGCCCGCATAAGGTGACGACGAAAGGCTGCATGCGCATCTTGGTGACGAGCAGCCCATGCACGGCGCCCATCAGAATGCCAATACCGATGACGATGGCCAACGCAACGCCCCACGGAAGGCCATGGGTGGAAAGCAAGTCGACGAAGATCACGCCAAGCAGAGCGATGATCGAGCCCACAGAGAGCTCGATGCCGCCGGTAATGATGACGAAAGCCTCGGCGATCGAGAACAGCCCGAATAATCCGATGAGATTGGCGGTATTCGACAGGTTGATCGGCGACAAGAAGCGAGGATTGATAAGGGCGACGACAGCACCGACCACCAGAATCAAAATGAGCAGCCCGAGATCCTTCTTAAACATCGTCGCTCCTCAGCGGCCGCTTGCCGACCGCAAGCTGCAAAATGCTTTGCTCGCTGAATTCACCGCGCTCCAGGAAGCCGCTGATCGCCCCTTCGTGCATAACTGCGATCCGGTCGGAGACGCCGATCACTTCCTCCATATCGCTCGAAATCATGAGTATAGCGACGCCATTGTCGGCAAGCGCACGCATGAGCTGATAGATCTCCTGCTTGGCGCCAACGTCAATGCCGCGCGTCGGCTCGTCGAAAATAATGACGTGCGGCTGCATGGAAAGCCAGCGGGCAAGAACAACTTTTTGCTGGTTGCCGCCGGAAAGCGAACCCACTTGCGTCATTACCGAGGGCGCCTTGATGTTCAGCCGCGCCTTCTGCACCTCGGCGTTCTGCCTTTCCCGCGCGGCGCGCATGATCATGCCGGACGCGTAGGACGTCAAATCGGGCAGCGAAATATTTTCCGCCACCGACAGGTCGAGGAGCAGGCTGGCGCGCTTGCGGTCTTCTGGGACGAGATAGAGGCCGTGCTCAATGGCATCGCGCGGGGATGCAACAACGATCGGTTCGCCATTCAACCTGAGCGAACCGCCAAGCGGCGAGTCGATACCAAAAATCGCGCGGGCAAGCTCAGTCCGTCCTGACCCAACAAGGCCGGCAAGTCCCAGAATTTCACGGTGGCGTACGTTCAGACTGACGGCATGATGGGGATACGTCGGCGTTCTCAACTCAACAATCTCGAGTGCTGCGTCACCGGGTGGACTTTTCGGCGGGATGTAAAGGGACTTCAGATCACGACCAATCATCAGGCGAATCATCCGCTCGTGGCGGATCTCACCTTTTCCAAGGGTTCCGACAACGCGCCCGTCGCGGAGGACGACGACGCGCTCGGCGCATTGCTCCACCTCGTTCAACCGGTGCGAAATGAAGATAACGCTCACTCCATCCGCCTTCAGCTCGACGATTACCTGCATAAGCCTCGCCGTCTCGGTGAGGGTCAGGCTGGATGTGGGTTCGTCCATGATCACGAGGCGCGCATCGAGCGACAGCGCCTTGGCAATTTCGAGCAGCTGCATCTGAGCCAAGGACAATTCCGCCACTGGAGTGTCTGGCGTGAAGTTGACCCCAAGCCGATCAAGCAACGGCTGCACTTGGCCCCTCAGCTTCTTGCGGTCGATCAGCTTGAGCGGGCCGCCCTTCAGCGGCTCCCGGCCGATGAACACATTTGCCGAGACCGAGAGATTGTCAAAGAGGTTCAGCTCTTGGTGGACGAAGGCGAAGCCTGCCTTTATTGCCTCGGGCACGCCGAAAGGGGATCGTGTCTCGCCGTCGATTTGTATCTTGCCCAGTGTCGGTGCGACCACCCCACTTAGAACGCGCATCAAGGTGGACTTGCCGGCACCGTTTTCTCCTATAAGTCCGATCACTTCGCCGGCCGCCACCGACAGGCTTACATCCTGCAGAGCAATGACGCCTGGATAAGTTTTAGTAATCCCGATGAGTTCGAGTAACGGCTCAGCCATTGAAAGGTCCGCGCGGGGTCAGTTTGAGCCGCGATGCAAGCAAGAGAAAAGGCGGGCGGCAAGCGGTGCGATGGCGCGAATCCACAGCCGCGCCACCGCAGGATATGCTTCTCAGCCGCTGATACGCTTCTTGAGCTCGGTCTCGAAAACGTCCACGTTCGATTTATCGATTACCTGGCCAGGCACGATTATCAAACCGTCAGCCGGAATGCCGGATTTGTCGCCGTCTAAATACTTCGCCATCAGGATCATGCCCTGGTGGCCCCATTCATAAGGATTCTGCACGACCGTACCCTCGATCGTACCCTCGCGCACGCCTCCAAGCGTGATCGGATCCTCGTCGAAGCCAATGACCTTTATCTTGCCGAGTTGGCCGGATTCCTTCAGCACCTCGTAGATGCGCGGGGTGTTGTAGGAGTAGATGCCAACCAAACATGAGATATCGGGATTGGCGGCGAGTGCGTCCTCGACATTCTTTTTGGCTCGCGTCTGGTCTATGTCATCGCCGCGCACATCAATCAGCTCTACCTTGGAGCCTTGCAGTGCCTGCTTGATGCCTTCAATGCGCTCGCGCGCATTATCGGCGCCAGGCAGACCGACGAAACCTATGCATTTGCCGCCGTCCGGCAGTGCCTTTTTCATCAGCTCGCCTGCGTTTTTGCCGAGCTCGGTATTAGATGAACCAATGTAGGCTATTCGCTTTGAATCAGGCGCGTCACTGTCAGTCGTGAAGAGCGGTACCTGGCTCGCGATGCGGTTCAGCGCCTCAGTCGACGTTTTAGGATCGACGGCCGATACCATGATCGCATCGGCCCCGGCAGCAACCAGATCATCCATCAGGCGCTGCTGAATGGCAGCAGCAGCCTGTTCAGGATATTTCAGCTGCATATCGAAACT
This sequence comes from uncultured Alphaproteobacteria bacterium, assembly GCA_963770205.1. GTDB lineage: Bacteria > Pseudomonadota > Alphaproteobacteria > Rhizobiales > Aestuariivirgaceae > DATBLQ01. The sequence continues at coordinate 49,486 of CAVYOS010000014.1, read as the reverse complement.
CGGCATTTCCTCCTGCGCCTTGCGCACGCCTGCCTCGGCGATCTTCCAGAAATCCGAGGCCCCATTCACCACGAAAACGAGCTGTTTTTTGTCTTGCGCTTGCACAAGCGCGGCGCTGGAGATCGCGATTGCAAGCGCCATCCCCAACCGAAGAGCATTCTTCATCAAATCCTCCCTAGCTATCGTCCCGGACGCCTCAGTGTAGGATGTTGAGTCATATAATTCAATCAGGCCAGCCCTAAAGGAGAACGCCGATCAGTATATTCAGAAGCCTTGCTGCATAGACGCGGGGCTGCGAAGTGCTCGAGCTGCGCAAAGGCACCGCGCCTCATCGCGACTGTTCTTGTTGCCAGCGTAAGTTGACGAGTTTGGTCAGACTGCACATCGGTTGTCTCAATCTGGTTCGACCTGCGAACTTTTGGATGAGGTTCAATTTCGGAAGCGACCCGCTTGGCGACTGCTGCAGTCTCGTTCCGCCCGCGAGCGTGCCTAGATCAATTGTTGCAAAGCCGAGGCGATCCAAAAGGTCCGCCGAGGATTCAGCGGCAAGAACTCGTGCCGGTAAAGTATTAAGTTTGACCAAACGGGCGCCAGCGACGAGATCGGCAACAACTTAGTGAGTCATTCTCGCCTCGGCCGTTTTTAGCTTCTTGCCTCTGCGTTTTTTGCCCTTACCCTTTTTCACCAAGGGCCGATTCTGAGCGCGGGTTTGCAGATAGCCTAACAGGCCGTCGACGGCACGGGCCACTGTGGTGGCCGTATTAGTCGCCGCGTTACTCACGGCTGTGGCCGCATCTGCGCCACTTTGCACAGGGTGCTCGATCACCTTGCGCGTTGCCGAGTCCGGTCTGCTCTGGTTGCGCAGCAGGCCCGCCGCAGCATGGACCAGAGCCTCGGCGAGGAGCTCGCGCCCAAGCGGGTTAGCCAATACGTCCCTACCTATCTGGCGAACGCCCTTTGGAACGCGCACGCCCAGTATTCTCTTTGGTAATTTGAGCTTACCTTTTGCCATTTTCAATCTCCTGTATTGGCGCACAACAACGTGCTCAACTGAGTCCTGGTTCATCTCACCTCCAAAATCTGGGGGCGCGGCGAAGCTCTTTCCATGCAGGCAGTGCCCTTGCCCAAACATGTCGAACTTCTGCCTCGTGCCAGCCAATGACGTAGGTGGCTGCCGACGCCGTGCCGTTGTTGGGCGATATAACTCGCAGCTGGTCCGCCGTATGTACGTCATTTACATAGCCGAACACGTCCTGCAGCTCTTTCAAGCGCGCAACAAAGCGTGCAGTGACCTTATCTCGATTGAAAATTGGAGCAAAAAACTCAGCCAAGTACCGCAGCTGCTTCAGCCTTTTGCGCATGTCATGTCGGCCCTCGATGCTCAACTCATCCAGTCGGCGACCTTGCTTGCGAAGCTTCTTCCATGTTCGTTGCAGTACTTTGCCAGCAAATCCTGAAATTGGCTGCTGGAGCACATCGTGCTCGATAAGCGTGCGCGGCCACAGCGCAAGATAGAGCTGCAGCTTTGTCCAACGGTCACTTTCCAGGATTGATCTGACTATGGCCTGCTTGGCTTTTCGATGCCGAATTAAGGTCTTCTTGAGGTCGACCATTCCGCTATGCTCACGTACTGCTGCGGCAACAGGCGAGTAGATGGCTTCCATCAGTGCGTCTGCATCGCGCAGCTCACCGATTGAGCGCGCGATATCCCGGGCGGTGGCATCAAACTTCCTCAGCATTGGCGAGTTAATCGCTGCCCGCAGTGCTTTTAGCAGGCTCCGTAGGCGCCGCAGTCCAATTCGGATTTGGTGCGGGGCTTTCGATGCATCGGTATCCAAGAGCGCGCGCTTATTGTCCAGGATTTGGGCTGCGGCCTCATCAAGCAAGATCGAGAAAGCCTCTGCGCAGCTGCTCTCGCGCGTGATCGTGCGCTTCGCCGCGCTTGGCTGCTTCAGCGGCTTCCCTGCGCCGGACAGGGCATACCCTTGCTCGGACTTGCTTTGGGTGGCTAATTGCACCCGTTGATCGCCGAGAAGAGCTTCACTTGCAACGATCAAATCTGACACCCTTCCGTGCCTGAGCTCGAGTTCAGCCTCACAGATGGCCTTGCGCTTCCCATTCGTGCGGACTTCACCCGTATCAAGTGCAAGTTCGATCTCTGATCCATTTGCTTTAATTTGCTGGGTCCTCCGCAGCACCCGTGTTTCGAATACTGGCTTGAGTTCCGAATTGCCGACGAGCTTGCTTACTGTTCGAGCATATTTCGGGTCCGGGATCGCCTCCAGCTGTGGCGTTCCTCTGTCAATAAACATTTCCAGCTCTATCGGGTTGGAAAGCCCCTGAACTACAGCCCGCTCAGCTTTTAGCGTCTGGACCCAACCCTTGGCGTTCCGTCGAACACGCAAGGAGAGTCCCGCGTTATACAAGTCACGCTTGGGTGTATCGAAATAAACAGTATGGAGTTTACTGGTTGCGCGAGGGCCAGAACCGAGCCCAGCCGTTTCGACCTTCTTGGCCAGCTTGGTGAGAGCTGTTTTCGAAAGCTGGACCTTCAGCTCTAATTCCCGCTGGTGCCGCATAACGCCTACCCAAAACCAACACGAGAGAGTGTCGCTTCACATCGCTGTCACATTCAACTGACCAAGGGTGTAATCGTTCTGACAGGCTCGCCTATAAGGCGACCCGCCCCAGGAGCGTTATCAAACTGTCAAAAAGAGCGCTTACGCACTGCTCGTCCATTCGGGAGACGATAGATGCGCCATATACTTGTATCCGTGCTGCTCGGCCTTACCTCTGTAACTGCAATGGCCCAAACGACCGCAAAGCTAACCCCCATAACCCTCACCGATCTTCCGCTTGCAGAGGTGGCTTACCCGGGTGGGAAAAGTCTCAAGCTCAACATTGGCATCGGATCGGCAGCCTATCGCGACCCAAAGGATCAGTCGGGGGTGGTCTATGTTCTCACTGATCGGGGCCCCAATCTTGATTGTGACGGGATAGAGAAAATCACCGGCCTCGACCGCAATTCACTCTGCGGAGGCGACGAGACGGCTAAGAGCTTCCCTGTGCCCGGCTTCAATCCGACCGTCTATAAGCTGCAGATCCAAGGCGACACCGCTAAGGTGGCTGCTATTATTCCGCTGAAGGGTTCCAAGGGTGAAGCGGTGACCGGTCTCCCCAACCCCCTTCGCACCACCGGTACCGAAGCTGGGTACGACATCAACGGCAAGCTCTTGCCTCAAGATGCTTCAGGTGTCGACAGCGAGGCCCTGGTCAAGCTCCAAGACGGCTCGTTCTGGATTGCCGATGAATATGGCTCATCGCTGCTGCACGTCGCAGCCGACGGAACTATCCACCAGCGCCTGGTGCCTGAGGGCATCGAGGCCGACTACCAAGCCGCGCCCTATCCCGTAAAAGGGGCGCTGCCCGAGATTATCGGGAAACGGGCGCTCAACAGGGGCATCGAGAACCTCGCAATATCATCTGACGGCACGGTTCTTTACGTGCTTATGCAGAGCCCTCTCGCTAACCCCGATGCCGACGCCTACAAAAGTTCAAAATTTGCTCGCCTTTGGAAGCTGGATCCGACGACCGGCAAAAGCCTTGGCGAATATGTCTATGAACTTGACGACCCGGCGACTTTCCTTGCTGACAACAAGAAAAGCGCCAAGAAGCAGAACGACGTTCGCCTGAGTGAGATGACGTGGCTCGGCCGCGACAAGGTCCTCGTGGTTGAGCGTATCAGCAAAACAACCAAGTTTTATGCCGTGGACCTGGCAGATGCGACGATGGTGCCGGCGCTCTATGATCGGCCGGAAACCCGTCCATCGTTGGAGCAGCTGTCATCGGCCGATCTTGCCGCCAAAGGGATCGTCGCGGCGCGCAAGACCTTGCTTCTCAGCAGTGATGATCTCGAAGGGCTGCCGGAGAAGATAGAGGGCGTTGCGGTCCTGAACGAGCGCGAAATGCTGGTGTTCAACGATTCCGATTTCGGTATTGAGGGCGCAGAGAACGTCATCGTCAAAATAACGTTCGGCGAGCCCGTATTGCAGTAGTGCCGTGACTAACCATGGGAACATCATCGACCTGAATGCAACCCGCACGGTTGCATCGACGCAACACTCGATCAGCCAGATGCTCATCGAGGCTGAAGCATTGACATCTCTTCAGGCAGAACTCCTCAGAAACATAGCAGCCACGAGCGACAGTGCCGGCGATTGCCGTGTTCGGATTATCGCAAACAGCGTGGAGCGATTACGAAATCACCTCAAGTCCATGCGGCGGCTGCTACCGGATTAGCGGCCCAATCGCAAAGGACACCGCCTATTCTAATGCGGGCAAGCAGAAGCTTTCTAGAGCATCCTATCGGATTGCCACCATAGGCCCATCCGATCCAGTGCTTTTATGCCATATTCTTTGAGCTCGGGCTGCTTATCGATCATCTCATCAAGAGCGACGACAGCACGAGAAAGCTTCCGCTCAAGAACCATTCTCCGGATAAGAGAGGGTAGTTCGCCCGGGGGTAGTGTAATAATTTTTCTCGCTAGATTTGCCGCATCATCCGAACGAACAGCGCTGGATTTCTGCCTCATCTTAAACCTCACCACGCCGCGACTTGAGCCGCCCACAGTGAAATCTTAACCCAATGTCGGAGCGGCTCCAACCCATCCGGGAAGGTGTTCAAGCAGATACGCTACTAAGTTATTGATGATGCGTCGCGATGCGTCGTTTGGTCACGACTCTGCCAAAGTGGCACCCCGATGATGGAATAAGCCTGCTCAATAAAAAACGGCCGCAGTTCATCCGTGCGGCCGTTTCACCGAGACTGGGATTTACTTCAGATCATCTCCAGGCAGGGTTTTCATTTGTTGCAGCTCTGCGGAAACTTTTTCGAGCTCGGCCGGGGGCAGCGGAACGAGGCCTTTTGCTGCCAAATAGCCCTCCTCGCCTAATGCCGCCGGAGACACATATTCCTGGGCAAATTCGCTGATGCCGGGCACCTGGCCAATTTGGGCCTTTTTGAAATAGACATAAAGTCGGCGGCCGCCCTTGTACGTATTGCCGGCAATATTCTCAAATGTCGGCTGGACGCCGTCGATGGATACACCGCTCAGCTTCCCGAGGTTCTCCTCGAGGAACGAAAAGCCGAATATGCCGAACGCATTAGGGTTGGCTTCGAGTTTCTGCACGATCACATTGTCGTTTTCGCCGGCTTCGACATAGGCGCCGTCCTCGCGAATTGATTTCCAGGCCGCTTCGAACGCCTTCGGATCGTCTTTCTTGAGAGCCTTCATTGCCTCAATCTGATCGGCCCCCTTCTCCAGAAACAGCTCGTGAAGCGAATCACGGGTGCCCGATGTGGGAGGCGGGCCAAGGACTTCAATTTTGATAGCAGGAAGCGACGGATCAATGTCCGACCATTGCATATTCGGGTTGGCAATCAGTTTGCCGTCCGGCCCAGGTATGCTTTTGGCCAAAGCGAGGAACAACTGTGCGAGGGTAAGCTCCACAGGCGGTCCGTTCCTCGAATGCGCGATCGTTAGACCATCGAAACCGATATTAAGCTCGACGATCTCATTCACGCCATTTTTATTGCAGTCTTCGAATTCCCCTTTCTTGATGCGCCGCGAGGCATTTGTGATATCGGGATGATCGGGACCGATGCCGGCGCAGAACAGCTTCATGCCGCCGCCGGTTCCGGTCGCTTCGACGATAGGGGTCTTCATGCCGGTCCTCTGGCCGAAGTTCTCGGCCACCGCGGTTGTGAACGGGTAAACCGTGGACGAACCGACGATGCGAATTTGATCACGAGCCTCTGCTGCCGTGACGGATGCCACAACGGCAGCAATGCCGCCTGCTGTTAGGAACATCTTTTTGAACAACACGTATCTCCTCCATGACGATGTATGGTCTGACCGGCATCAGAGCTAACGGGCGTCGATGTGGCTTACGTGACGGTCGTGTGACAATGCGATGACAGCCCAAGCAAGTGAGTGGCATTTGTGATGCACGGCATTCTGAGGTCAGGCCGGCACTTGCCCCGCAAGGCCGGTAATCATAGCAACAATTTCATTATCACTCGTTTCGGAGGTGCTTTTTACGCTAACCTGCCGGCCACGGCGCAATACGCAGATACGATCTGCGAGTCGAAACACCTGATCGAGTCTGTGGCTGATCAGCAATATCGAGAGGCCGCGCTCCTTGAGCATCCGAATGATGCTCTCCACCTTCTGAGTTTCGGCAACGCCAAGGGCAGCCGTGGGCTCGTCCATGAGCACCAGCCTGCTTGCCCAATGAGTGGCACGGGCGATGGCAATGCCTTGTCGCTGGCCCCCTGACAGATCCCGGATCGTGCCGGTCGCGGAGGGTATACGCACGTCCAGGGCCTTAACCAAAGCCTCGGTTTCAGAGATCATGCGCCGGCGGTCGAGACGGCGCAGCGGCGTCGTGACGAGCTCGCGCCCCAGAAAGAGGTTCATATAGACGGGCTGGCTGTCGGCAAGAGCGAGATCCTGAAAGACCACTTGTATACCGAGCGCCTGTGACCGGCCGGGATCGGTTATGAGAACTTCCGTCCCGTCGAGCAGAATTTGCCCCGAGTCCGGCGGGTGCACGCCGGCGATAATTTTGACAAGCGTCGACTTGCCGGCTCCGTTATCGCCGACAAGCGCAACTACCTCGCCAGCAAATAGATCAAGATTGAAGTTCTCCAGTGCGACAATGCCTCCAAACGTCTTTCTGATATCTCTAAGGCTAAGCACTGGTGTGGTAGCGAGATACTTCGGCTCAGCTTCGCTCATCAGGGCCAGTTCACCTCCCGTCCATGAGAATCGTGCACGGCCTCAGCCACCCCCTGGTCCGAATCCAACCCCGAAACACCCACGACATAGGCTCGCGTAAAAAACACTTGCGGGCGGAAGCCGAAGACAACCGTGTCCCCGATCTTTGGCTTTACCCGTGCCGACGCATCTACCATGCCGTAATAATCGATGGCTTCGGGTGGGGGGATGTCAACTTTCGCTAGCGCGTTGGCCGATGTGGTGGGCTCCCGCGACACAATCGCCGTCACCGGATATTTGGGGAATACCGGGTCGAGATAAAGGCCGCCACCGATGCAGTAAGCCTCGTTGCCATGGTAATGAGAGATCTCGCTGACATAAACCACTGCGGGCCTTTCAGGCAGATCTTCAAAAGCATGGAGCGGCGTCGTTCCGGTTAATCCATGGCCCGGCTCAACCTGGGTTGCTCCGGCATTTGCCAGGGTCTCAAACGCCACAGTTGAAGATGTACCAGGCGCGTTGATTTCAATCGATCCTCGGCCGGCTTTAGCAAGCGTGTCGCGGGCATGCCCGAGAGTGGCAAGGTTTGGTGTGGGAACCAGCTTGCGCGCATGCTGATCGAAAAGCAGAGCGGGAAAAGTGGTGATGCCGGCAAAAGATGCGCCCTCTATGCGATCAATCAGTTCTGCAGTCTCAAGGATGGCATCAGCGTCAAAACCACCCTCATGGCCTCTGTAGAAACGATCATCCGGAGCAACGATGCGGGCGAGAATTGCCTGAGATCTGCCGGTCATGGCAGCCGCTTGGCCCGCCTCCTCAGCTTTTTCTCGATTGAATACCGTCCAATAATCGGGAGTCATCCCAGCAGCGGCCGTGCTTTCGGCGCGCGGCACCTGCACGAGATGACCTAGGTGACCGATGCCCAGCCCAGCTCTGCGACAAGCACGGGCGCATTCCATATCGACAGCGACCGCCTTTTCGATGCCGCCCTTTTTCACGGCCCGGCAGAAGGAGCTGTTGCGCCCCATCTGCTTGGTCATGGCGTAGATCTTCAGGCCAAGCTTGCGAGCGGCGTCCGCCATTATCCGAGCGTTCGTCTCGACGGTATCGAGATCAATTACATAGGAATTAGCCGGAATGCGGCCTTGTTGATGCAGGCGAATGGCATGTTCGATGAGTTTTGGATTTCGCCGCCGAATAGCATCAAGAAACATGATGAAGGATTCTCCGGATTAGCGACCAGGCTCGCGCAAAGTCAGGGCGACAGCGGACAATATGATCAATCCCCGCACCATCATCTGCTCCGAAACGCTGAGACCCATAAGAATAAGACCATTGTTCAACATTCCCATCAGCAGCGAACCGACAAGAGCGCCCAGCACCGAGCCGATGCCGCCGTTGAGCCGGGTGCCACCGACGATAACAGCGGCAATGACAGTCAACAGGTCGGTCTCACCCAAAGTGTAGCGCGCTCCCTGCAAGCGACCGGCATAGAGCAAGCCAGCGAGAGCAGCGCAGCCGGCACTGAGGAGAAGCACGGTAAAGCGTAGCCGGTCGACCTTGATGCCGGTCGCACGGGCGGCGCGCGGGTTATCGCCGGTGGCATGTACATGGGCCCCGAAGCGGGTTTCCATGTAGATGAAGTGGCCGACAAGCGTCGCAAGAATCGACCACAGGATAAGAGATGGCACGCCCCAAGCCGCACCGCCGCCGAACAGCGCGATGAAGGTATCGTTGACGATGGGAACGGACTGGAGATTGGTAAGCCAGCGAGCGACTCCTGCCAAAAACCCCATCATTGCGAGCGTGACGAGGAAGGAGGGCAAGCGGCCGTAGGCAACGATCGCGCCATTGATCAAGCCAATGGCCAGACCGGCCAATAGGCCGGCCGCCGCGCCAATTATCCAAGAGTGCTCTCGCAACACGACGGCGGCGATGAGCGCAGAAATAGCAACAATGGAGCCGACGGAAAGGTCGATCTCCCCAGCAGTCAACACAAAAACCATGCCGATCGCCATAATGGTGACGGGCGTGGTTTGCTGAACTATGTTCACGAGGTTCGTGACGGACAGAAACCCGTCGTCATGCAGAACAATCGCCAGCACCAGAAAAATAAGGGCGAAGCCGATATAGATAATATATCGGCTCAGATCGATCGCTTTTAACGACGGTAAGCGCCGCCAGTCGACACTCGTCATTGGGTCTTGAGAGAGGGCGGCGGGTCGCGGTGAAGTGACTGGTTCCAGCCTTCCTTCACATTGTCCTTGGTTACAGCAAGAGCATCGACAACGAGGAAAGGCGCCACTTTCTCGCCCAGGAGTCCGAGTGCCGCGGCGCGCGCGGCGGTGACGCCGATCTGGTAAGCCTCGTCGGCCACGATTGCGGCAACATTACCGCCCTTGACCATGTCGAGGGCCAAGGGTTCCGATAAATCGAGCGTGACGATCTTGGTTTTCTTGTTGCCCGCGTTGCGCAAGGCGGCAAGGACCAGTTCTGCAGGTTCCGCCCACGTTACATAGATGCCGTCGATGTCAGGATTTTGCGCGAGAAGCGCATTGGCGATCTCTTCGGCCTTGGCGGGATCGGCCAAGCCCAGCTCGGCAGCTATCGCAATTCCTTTGTAGTCATCGAGGATCGTCTGCTTGAACGCACCATCGCGCTGATTGGTGACGTAGAAATTTGCGTCGTGGAACATATAGGCGATTTTGCCTTTGCCGCCGAGCGCCGCTCCCATGGCATCACCCGCCTTTTTGCCCATTTGCGCAAGATCATCGGAGACCACCGTCACGTAGTCCTGACCGTGCACGTAACCTTTGGGTGAATTGTCCACGAAGACGAGTTTTGTGCCTGCCGATTTAGCTGCCTCATAGACTGAGGCCGCGGTGTCCGGATCAACCGGCAAGGAGAGAACCACGCTTGGCTTCTTCGCCATGACAGTTTCCATGTCGTTGCGCTGCTTGGCGGCATCGAAGCCCGCCTCGGTTGAAGCCACGATCTCAATCCCGAGCCGGGTAAATTCATCCTTGGCGCCTTGATCCACTGCTGTCGTGTAGTCTGAAGAAGTGTGCCACACGAGCGCGGCAGTGTATTTGCCCTCTTTGATCTTGGCTTCCTGTTCGGGGGCGATCGTGAGGCTTTTCGCGGGAGTTGCTTCCTCGCCATGGGGCCCCTTGGTTGCGGCAAGTTCAGCGTTCGCTAAACCTGCTAGCGCAAGAGACGTTGCGAAGGCGGCTACAGCGGTGATATGGCGTTTCATAACATTCCTCCTTTTTCTTTTACTTGGCCGCATCCAAAACGGTTTTCGGCGCATCCCGGTGCAAGGACTCCTGCCACCCTTCAGCTACATTCGCTTTGGTGACTGTGAGCGCCGGAGCAACGACGAAGGGTGGTGCCTCCTTGCCTAAGAGTCCATAGGCTCCGGCGGTGGCCATCGCGCGACCAAGTTCATAAGCTTTGTCAGCGACTATTCCGGCAACATTGCCGCCCTTGACCATATCGAGAGCTATCGGCTCCGAAAGATCGAGAGTAACTATCTTGGTCTTCGTGTTGCCAGCGGCGCGCAATGCGGCCAGCACGCCTTCTGCGGGTTCGGCCCATGTCACATAAATTCCGTCCAGGTCGGGATGTTTAAGCAGCAATGCCTGAGCGATCTCTTCAGCCCGAGCGGGATCGGCCAAGCCCTGCTCGGCGACAATCTGCAGGTCAGGGTAGCTCGTCTGAATGGTTGTCTTAAACGCGTTGTCCCGCTGATTGGTGACATAGTACTGGGCATCATGGAAAATCCAGGCGATCTTGCCTTTTTTGCCAAGCACTTCTGCCAAGGCATCGGCCGCCTGCTTGCCCATCTGGAACAGATCGTCAGTTACGATGGTGACATAGTCTTTTCCGTGGGTGAAACCTTTGGGCTGGTTCGACAGGAGCACGATCTTGGTGCCCGCTTCGATCGCAGGGCGCAGCGCTTCGGCTGACGTTACCGGATCGAGCGGGAGGACAAGGATGACGCTTGGCTTCTTCGCCATTATGGTTTCCACGTCGTTCTTTTGGCGCGCGGCATCGAAACCAGCATCTGTCGTGGCGACAACTTCGATACCGTAGCTGTTGAAGGCGTCTGTTGCTCCGGCAGTGACCGCCGTCACGAAATCAGATGAGGTATGCCACAGGAGCGCTGCTGTGTGTTCGCCGGCCTTGAGCTTTCCGATCTCCTCCTGACTGAGCGATATGGTGCTCGAGGGTACGGCCTTTTCACCATTGGGCCCCACTGTCTCCTGAGCCAGGACAGGGGTGGAAGAGATATCCATGAGGAGCGCCAATCCAAGGGCAGCAAGTACTTTCTTCATTCAATCCTCCCTCTATGTTAGTGGCCGGCGCCCGTCAGAAACGCGGCGAAGGCCAGAATTGCCAAGCGATATTCCTCTATTGGAACCCGTTCCTCAAGTGTGTGGCAGATTCGAATATCGCCGGGGGCGCAGTAGACCGTCGGGATGCCGAGACGCGTGCCGAGAAATGGCGCCTCAGACCAATATGGCGCTCCGGCTATGGAGCCTCGGCCGGAGGCAAAGGTCCTTAGACAAGCGGACAAGCGTTGGATATGCCGGTTATGGGGATCGGTCTCGTAGGGGGTTCCCCCGACCGGATGATCTCGTCCCGCGGGATATTTGATGCTGAAGGAGACGCCGGTCCCCTCGACCGCCTTCTCGATCACAATTTCCATGGCGAGGCGCGCCTCATCGAGATTCTCGCCGGGACGAAATGTGCGGATCAACACGATGCGGCAATCACCCGGCACGGCAATGTAACCACCGGATTTGACCTCGGTCACCAACAGGAAAGAACGCCGCAGTAGAGGGTGCTCGCCAGAAGATTCAATGGCGAGCGAGTGATCCCAGAGACCCTGCAGAACTTTATGCGCCGCCCTTAAGGCATCGACGCCGAGTTCCGGCGTGCCGAAATAAGCCGAGCGGCCGGTCAGGGTAATTTCAGCAATAAGAAAGCCGATTTGCGCAGCGTAGATTTGAAGTTCGGTCGGCTCGACATAGATAGCGAGATCGGGGCGAGGCACCTCGCCGGACTCTATAGCGGCAGCAAAGGCCTTCATGCCCGCGCTCACGCCCGTGTCCGGCTCGCCGCTCTCCTCGTCGCCGACGAATGCGAAGACCACATCGCCCGCGAGAGAAAGCCTCGCCCGATCGAGGACGCGTAAGGCCATGATCGCCGTACAGAGACCTGCCTTGAGGTCCGCAGCACCACGTCCCCATAATTCTCCATTCACGGGCGCACCGCCAAACGGATTCTCCCGCTCGGTGCCCTTCCATTTGTCGGTCCAGCCCCGCACATGCACCGTGTCGGTGTGTCCGATCAGGAGAATGCGAGGACCCGCTGCGTTGCTTCTTCGCCAGCCCCAGATATTTGGCCGGCCCGGTAGAAATTCACGCTTTACTACTTCATCTAGGCCCGTACGCTCGAGCTCTGCATGCAGAAGATTGGCGAAAGCTGCTTCCCTGCCGGTGATACTCGGCGTCTGAATGGCGCGGCGAAGAAGTTCTATGGCTTCATCCAGATCGAAAGCGATCTGGAGCTGTTTAACCAATTCGGACTCAAGTTTCATTTTTCCAATCATCTGTCCTTTGTCGGTCAATTCGTGCGGCTGCGCTGCCCGATACGGCGGGACCTCGACTCAGAAAGTGATCGTGACGCTGGCCGCCGATCGCTTTGCTTCGCCGTGGTAGACAGCCTCGATGTTGTTACCATCGGGATCCAGGACGAATGCCGCGTAGTATCCTGGGTGGTAAGGCCGCTCGCCCGGCGCACCATTGTCCATCCCGCCATTCTGGAGTGCCGACTTGTGAAATGCATTGACCGCTGCGCGATCCGGCGCCTGAAAGGCCAGGTGGTGTCTTCCAGTAAGCTTACCTTGCGCAGCTTTGCTGTCCGCAGATGAGATGAATAGTTCGTCCGCCCAGAAATAATCCTCGGCCTCGCCCCCGATCGGCACGCCGAGCACCTCAAACACTGCTTCATAAAAGCGGCGGCTTGCAGCGAGATCCTTCACGACGAGTTGAACATGATCAATCAGCCGGCCTCGCTGCAGCGCTTGAGTTTCCATTTCCTTCCTCCGAGGGTTTCGCAATGATGATCCTGGTGTCTGCACCCACAGGGACAACAGCAATCGTTTGGCGTCAAGCGGCTAGCGCCCGTTACCTTCTGCAACCGTGTCGATCGGGGTGCTAAAAAATTGTGGAAAAGCGGCCCGTGTTTTCGCTCTCTCCAGGTCGGGTCCAGCTAGCGACGGCATCGCCAACAGTCCGCCGCAAGCAATAGCTCGGTCAGATCACGGTAGCGCTGGCCGTCGAGTCCCGTCAGATTTTTTACCCGCTCTATACGAGCATAAATTGTATTAGGATGCCTCGCCAGGGTTCGTGCAGCCTTCTGTACGTTAAGGTCTGCATCTGCCACCGCGCGCAGGGTCTGGATAAGAGTGCCTTCGGCTTTTACGTCGGCGCTGACAAGAGCGGCAACCCAGTTCGGCGGCACCGCCTGCAGGTAGTCGGTGCCGTGATGGATCAGCAAATCGCGAATTGGCAAATCGGAAAATTGTACAACACGGTTTGCTACATTGGCAAAATCGAGGGCAATTGTCGCCTGATGCAGTGCCTCGGGAATATAGGAGGTTGAAGGGTGATCAGCACTAATGCCGACCAGTACAGCCGGACCAAGGACAAGTAGCAAGGGGCGAATGCGATCTGCAAGATTCGACTGGGGGGTCGTCCATCCCGATTGGCGCCGCTTGTCGGAGAGCACGGCAATAACCAGATTGTTGTGAATCCCGGTGAGAGTGCGAATCGCGGTGCCGGCCATCGCTTCTGATATTGAGCTCACAACCCGTTGCGCGCGTGCGGAGGATCTCCATTTCAGCGGGGTTGGTAGACTGCACAGCAGCAACGCAATAGGCCTGTCGCTGCTCAAGGTATCCTGCTCGCTTCAGGAGCTGCGCGACCCGTCCATCGGATTCGTCATACCCACTTAGCAGGATCTTCAACAGCTCGGTTCGGCGATCACCCTCGGCTTCTGCCAGAATTCGCGTGTGGGCGACATACTGTGACGCGATAATGGAGCTAGCAACGTTTGTGTATTCGATGGCAAAATCCGCGACTGCAGATAGAGCCTTTCATCCCCTCTGGCCGACAGCGAACGTGGCATCGCGCAGCCAGATAAGGAAATTTCTATGACCGCAGCGATATGCATGCAGCATCGCTTCTAGAGGAAACCGCTGTTCCGCCCGTCGACGCGCATGGGCTTTGATGAATTCGAATTCACGGATCTCGCCACCTGCAAACAGCCGTAAGATTTCCTGAATGTGCTCGGCGACATGATCGGTCCAGCCCAGGCAAGATTTCCGGGTTGCCAGAGACCGAGAACGCAGGGATCTCCGCTAGCACATCATCACGAAGCTTGTCCGCTGCCGTTGATTTGCTCGCTTCGAGCGCCGGAGCGGCGTGAGGAATGACGCCGCTCTCAACAAGTAACGTCAAAATCTGTTGCAGTCGATTGTTCTGGCGGGTCATGAATTTTGTGAAGTATTCACAGTCAACAGGCTGTTTTTACCACAGAAATGCCCATTTTCAACCAGTGGAAATGTCGATATTCACCATTGGTGCGATTTTGATCAGTCACCAGAGGAGGTTGAAAATGGCGAAGTACTTGTTCGTTTATCACGGTGGTGGAGGTGCTCCATCGAGCCCTGATGAGGTTAAAAAGATTATGGATGCCTGGGGCGAATGGTTTGGGTCTATGGGTTCTGCGGTCATCGATGGTGGCAATCCGGTTGGAAAATCCAGCACCGTGAAACCGGATGGATCCATGGCCAGCGGCGGGGGAGCCAATCCCGTGAGCGGCTACAGTCTCATCGAAGCTGCAAGCCTCGAAGACGCCCACAAGAAAGCAAAGGGTTGCCCGTTGCTAAAACGCGGTGGCACGATCGAGATCGCTCAAGCCATCGACATGTAGCCGGTGCAGAGCGCTCGGGGTCGTGGAGCATCCACGGCCCCAGCATCAGGAAAGAGAACCGAACTCCGAAATGGCCCAACAGAGAAATGCCCCTATTCACCTTGACAAAGAAACCGTACTACGAGTGCGCTTCTCATGCTGGTTCTCCACTCGTGCAATTACTCTCGTCCGCGCCGCCTTCTGTCGGCTGCAGATCGATCCTTTCTCGGAAAACAATTATGGCAGAGGAAGTGGCTTGTCGCTAGAGTGTGCGCAAATAGGCGATGAGATTTACACGTTCGGTCTCGTCAGGCACACCGCGGACTTCCATGAGTACTCCAGGCGTGGTGAGCGTAGGGCCATAAAGAAATATATTGAGGTCCTCGTAAGTCCACACGCCACTCCAGGCCTTTAAGGTCTCGGAGTATCTTACTCCGGCAAGTGCCGCTGCTTATCGCGACCGACAATGCCCCACAAGGTTGGTCCTACCTTGTGGCTTTCGGGTATCGTGGTATGACAACGCGCACAATTGCCTTCGAAAATCGTTTGGCCCTTCTGGGTGTCAGCAGTTGCGAGCTTCGCTGAAATCGGCGCAGGTTTTGGTATGACGACGCCATGCATCATCAGATAGTCGGCTACCTCCGGGATGCCGCGAAGTTTGGCAAGGTGTAAGAGGTGTCCGGTATTGGGAGTCTGAAGTCTGTGCATTAACATCCGCACCGGCTTCGACCAGAGCTTTGACGCAATCGAGGCAACCCTTCGTCACAGCGAAATGAAGGATATTTTGGCTTCCGACCCATAGCGGAGTTCGGATTAGCGCCGTGATCGAGTAGCAGTCGTATAAACTCGATGTTGCGCCTTCCAACGGCTGGCCCCAGAGGAGTATCACCCAAAGCCGATACAGTATTTACGTCGGCTCCCCGATCCATCAGCAGTTTTGCCGCGTCCAGCTGTGCTACCATCACCGCATAATAAAGCGGTGTTGCTGTTCCATCGAATTCGTTGATGTTAGCCCCTGCGTCCAAAGCAGCCGAAATAGCCGCAACATCACCCTTCTTGGCAGCATCGTGAATAGCCGCGGCGTGCGGTGTGGACGGAACAAAATATAAGCAGACCCAGACCAACAAGCTAATGAATGGCACGCGCATGGGTTTCCTCCCTGCGAGAGCCCCCGTTCATTGAGCTTGCAGGGTACCGCAGAATCTAAGGGAGGTCAGCCTCGCCTTCATTCGCCGGCGACATGAGCTTATCTATAAGGCTGGAGTCGAGTCCGCCCCAGATCAGCAACAATCGGCGGTTCAGCTGGCGATAGCATCGGGTTGGGGTGGCATTCATGCAGAGCCCTCTCAAACGAACAGCGCTGATTGCGTCCCAATGTTCGCTTCTGGCACTGAACAGACACGCCAGCGCCCCGGCGCGGAAGCAAAGTTGGATGACCAATTAAGTAATAGAACAGCGAATTCACACGCTCGGCGATAGCGATTCCAGGCGCGCAAGAGTTCAAGGTCTGACAGATGTCAATATGGCGCGGGCAAGCTCGCTAAGTGAAGGATCGCGCGCGCCCATCACAAGAACGAGATCGCCCGGCATTACTTCGTGTGCGACCCGGTCCACGAGCCAATCGCGTGAGGGTGCGAATTCGGCGTTCGTGCCGAGGGCCACGATCTCCGCCACAATGTCGGCCGACGAGAAATCACGCGTTGCTGTGCCGCCCACGTAGAAGACTTCGAGCATGAACAGGCGGTCGTCCGGCCCGAGCTCGCGCGAGAAGGTCGCTACGAAGTCGCGTCGCAAGAAACGGGTTGGCCCGTAGCCATGCGGCTGATAGATGGCGATAATGCGTCGCGCGCGAAGCTTCGCCGTCCTGATCCCGGCAGCGATCTTCTCGCCATTGTGGGCGAAATCGTCGATCACTTCGACACCGCGCGCCCTGCCTATGGTCTGGAACCGTCGCCCGATACCTGTAAATTTTGCGAGCGGGCCCACCATATTTTCGAGCGTCACTCCAAGCAGGCGACAGGCGGCGATCGCGGCAAGCGCATTTGCAACATTGTGCGCGCCGGGCACCGACAGTTCGAATTGCCTGTCCCCCACGCGGAACCGGCTTGCGTCGGGACCAAGTTCGACAACGTCGCCGCGAATATCAGCGCGCGGGCCGACGCCGAAATCGAAGCGCCCCTCCCGCGAATTCATCAAGATTCTCTGCATCGCCCACCGCCAGCGCCTCACGCGCGCGGGCCCGCAACGTGGCGAACATCGCCGCGACCACTGCCATTTCCTTGTGGTCACGCTGAAGATTGAGAATCACGCCGATGGCCGGCCTGTAACGCACAAGCGAGCCGTCGCTTTCGTCGGCCTCAACCACCAGCAAGTCCGATCGCCCTGCCCACGCATTACCGGGCAAGCCTTGGGCCGACAATTGGGGCAGATCGCCCCCGGTGATCACTGATGGATCACGGCCCGCGCCGCTCAGGATGGAGAAGATCATCGCTGCCACAGTGGATTTGCCGCTGGTTCCGGTCACGGCGATCGATCGATAGTTGGCGACGAAATGTGCGAGCAGCTCCGAGCGATGAATGATGGGAATGTTGAGCGCGCGAGCCGCGACGACGTCAGGCACCTGATCTTCGACTGCCGTTGAAACGATGAGCGCGGCACAATCGGGAGCGAGACCGCTCCCGTCCTGTGGTAGCACCTCGCAGCCGAGCCGCTCGAGCCGGGCGCGTAAGGTTGCGCGTTCGCCTTGGTCGAAAGCGCGGTCGCTGCCACTCGCTTTGCCGCCGGTCATCAACTGGAACTGGGCGAGCGCGCTCATGCCGGCGCCGCCGAGCCCTGCGTAATGGAAGCGGCCTTCGCCGCGCGGGTCAGGGATGGGTTGCGTGTCGGGTGCAGCAATGAATACCAAATCGCCTTTGCGCAGGCGGATAAAGAGTTCACACACGCCCGCATTCGAGAAGCGCACGCAGCCGTGCGACACGGGCCGGCCAAGCAGACTCTCGTGATTTGTGCCGTGCAAATAGATGTAGCGCCCAAGCGAGTCACAGCCCGGCCCGCGATTGACGCCATCCTCGAGCCCCTCAAGGGTGAGAATGCGTGTCAGGATCAGATCATCCTCGCGCGCCTCTCCGTGCCACATGTTGCCAGTCGGCTCGCGCGACACGAACACAGTGCCGGGCGCCGCATCCTCGCCGATCCGCGCTTTAACGCGGTGCCATCCCGGCGGGGTGCGAAAGGAACCCTCCGCACCGCCGATCCCAGCGCGGGCCGTGGAGATCGGCCATGCAGCGGCGGCCTTTCCGTCTTCCACCCAGACGGCAAGCTGGCGCTCGGCGTCGACCACGAGCAGCCGCTCGGGCAGCTCAGCCGGAGCGCCCGGGTGCGTGAGGCCTTGTCGCGCGAGGTCGAGCGCGCGGGCTGTGAGTGATGGAGCGAGCGAAGAAGTCACGCGCGCATTCTGCCATAAGGGCGTGCGGACCGTTACTCTCTTGTGGTGTGTCGTGAACGAATCAACATCACGTCGGGTCAGACCAACCATGCTGGTTTGTCCGGCATGTCTGTTTTTCGCTCGAGATCGAGGTCAAGATGAAGCAATTAATTATTTGCATGCCAGTACGCTGCCGATGTAGTGGGATATAGCTGGCTTATGGGAGCAGATGAAGTAACTCATTCGGCCGCCGAGGATGCAACTTTCTTAATCTCGGTCAGCTCACTGGTGAGGGCGTTAATTTTGACGGAGAATCTCTTTCCTTTGCGAGTGGCTGAAAACTGATAAATCTTGCCATTACAGCTTTTGGTTTCAATATCCTCGAAGCCATACTTGCCGATAATTGACATTGCCTTGTTGCAGCTTTTGGATGAAGCCTCATTTGCTTCGGACGCACTATCGAGGGAAGCTACTTTTCTCTTGTCAGCGAGGCGCTCGGCCTCCTCAGCCTGACGCTGCTTCTCAAGCGCAAGCGCCGCTTCCTGAGCCTTCCGCTCTTCCTCGGCCTGACGCTGCTTCGCGGCGGCTTCTGCCGCCAGACGCTGGCGCTCGGCCTCTTCGGCCTGACGCTGCTTCTCAAGCGCAAGCGCCGCTTCCTGAGCCTTCCGCTCTTCCTCCGCCAGACGCTGGCGCTCGGCCTCTTCGGCCTGACGCTGCTTCTCAAGCGCAAGCGCCGCTTCCTGAGCCTTCCGCTCTTCCTCGGCCTGACGCTGCTTCGCGGCGGCTTCCGCCGCTAGACGCTGGCGCTCGGCCTCTTCGGCCTGACGCTGCTTCTCAAGCGCAAGCGCCGCTTCCTGAGCCTTCCGCTCTTCCTCGGCTAGACGCTGCTTCGCGGCGGCCTCTGGCGCATTGAGAGCGGCCACTGTGGCCTTGTCGATCCGGCCGGTCTGCTGGATGTCGTTCGCCTTCTGGAAGGCTGTGATCGCCTTTGACAGTTCTTTGTCCAGTATCAATTCCAGGTCGCTCGGATTGGACACCTTGTCGGCAGCATGTCCCAGCATCCAGGCAAGGGAATTTTCCTCGCTTAGAAATCCGAGCTTCACCATTCGCGCCCGGATCATCGGGACACGCGCGTCCCGTTCGCCGACCTTGACCCGCTTGCCAGCTGGAATAGGTTCTGCATCGGTAAGGTTCGCTTCTATCGGCGACTCCGCCACTGCTAGACGCTTGCGCTCGGCCTCCTCGGCCTGGCGCTGCTTCTCAAGCGCAAGCGTCGCTTCCTGAGCCTTTCGCTCTTCCTCTGTCGACCTGACGCTGCTTCTCAGAACGACGCGTCTCTTCTGCGGCCAGGTATTTTCTTATTTCCGCCCGCCGAGCCGCCCCCCTGGAGAGCTGGTTCTTGATCGGGGCCGTAGCCGCCTTGCTGGCCGTTTCTTCGATTTTGCTTTAGGAAGGGCCTCATTTTCGTTGAGTAAATCAAACATCGACCTTGGCCTCGATTGACTGGTTTTGATGGGGGTCGATGATTTGACCAGTTTCCGCTTTTTGCGGGGAGACTGATAAGAATCCTCCTCGGCAGTCGCTTGAGCGATGTAATATCGGGAAAAATTCTGGGAAGCCCCGGCCTCTGTTTGCCGAGCTAGAAGGCCACCGAGCGTTATGCCAGTCATTGTCGAAAGGGCTAAAATAATTCGGATGTTCAATGGAACACCTCACCTGGACACGCCGCAACAGGGCAGCAGTTAAAACCGTTTCTGCCCGGATCCCCGGGGCGCCGGACTTAAAAATAAAATGAATCGATTATCTCGTAATTACAAGACCTGAACCGCGCGAGCAAGCGCACCCAGGGGCGTTAATGAGCGAACCGGTGTGGCAATCAGATCGCCCCCATCCCAGTCTCTGCTTGGACTACGCCGGTTGGAATCGAAAGAGCAACCATTGGGCGAATTGCGACGACCTCGGCAACGGGGTAGCAGCCGCTTATTTGCTTTATGATGGCCGCTCCCAACCCCGCACACCTAAGCCCAAACAGTCGACGAATTGGCTCAGGGGCTCTGTCAGCAAGGGACAGGGCCGTGCTCGCGCTCTATAACCTTACCAGCACGGACAACCGCTCTTCGGCTACTGCGAGGGCCTGCCAACCTCTTGCGGTTAGCCGATAGCTGGGGCCTACTCCAGCTTGCTTTTCCACCAGCCCGAGCGTTCTCAGGTCTTGAGCTTCGGCGGCGTAAATAAAGCGCCTTTGTCCAGTTTTTTCCAAATCGCGGATGTTACGAAGTGTTTCGGATTGCTTTTCGCTGAGCGTCATGACGATTTCCTTGAGGGGTCAGATTCCAAAAGCGACTGCGGCCCCAACTGCGAGGCCCGCGCCTGGAAAACGGCTCGGTCTGCATCAATCTGATTAATAGCTATTCCCAATAAGAAGCCGATCAAACCAGTCACCCCGCAAACCCGGTGCATTTTTATAGTCAGCTGCCAAATGTAATGTCTGTTGATTGATGAGCGCATGCCCCACTAAGAAACCCAAGTTTGATTCGACGATAGATCGTTCGGCTAACATTTCTGCAATGTGGGATTGCCGCCACATGACCGTTTGCAAAAGCTGGAAGTAATGCATGTCAAGCACCGACAGGATCGGCTACCTTCCCTTAGAAAAACATTGGATTTGAGGACGTCAGCAGCCAGTTGGCTAGCCGGCACCGGCAACTAGATTCTGCCAAACTCAGCCAGCAGGTCCTCCACCGTTTTTCCCTTGGCGACCCACTCGCGGGTTTTTTGCTCGCGCTCTGCCTGCTCTTTCGCAAGTTTGAGTACTTCTGTGGCTTTCTCCAGTGGGATGACGGTGACCCCGATGGTGTCCGCGACGACGAAATCACCCGGATTGACAGTCACACCACCACAGGCAATCGGCACGTTGATCGACAACTCTTCCTTGCGGCTCGAAAACATCGTGTGCGTGCCGCGCGGAACGATTGCCCGCGTCCAGATCGGCCAGCCGATATCTTCAAGTTCATCGATATCGCGCCCGGCGCCATCAACGATCATGCCGCGGATACCGCGATTCTTGGCAAGGCCTCCCATCAGTCCGCCGCATACCGACGTTTCCGTATCGCCTCCGGCATCGACGACGATGAGATCGCCCGGTTGACCCATCTCCAGCGCTTTCAGCGGGTCGACGAGATCTCCCTTGGACAGCTGCACGGTCAACGCCTGCCCCACCGTCTTGGCTTTGAATGCCGGCTTGATATTGCTGCTCATGACTCCGGTTCGATACATCACGTCGGCAAAGACGCACGATGCCGAGTAGCATGCCACCACTGCATCATATTGCTCGAGAAGATCGGAAGACCGATTGAAATCACCATAAATTTTGAGCATCGCCTTCGATTCCTGTGTTTCAGTTTCCACCGATGGACATTTCGCCGTTCGCTAGCCGGACATTGTTGACTGCATGGAGCGGGCGCTCGCCTGCCAGCACGCGGCGGACCTCACTGGCGGCCGTCTCGCGCGCAAGGCGGATCGATTGTTCGGAGTAATAGGCCGCGTGCGGCGTCACGATGACGTTGGGATGGGAGAACAGCGGATTCTCACCAGGCGACCAATTCGCCCGCTTGGCTGGCTCCTCCTCCGTGTCGTCAAGACCTGCACCGGCGACCGTGCCGGAGCGAAGCGCCCTGTACAGTGCCCCGTTGTCGATCGTGGGACCCCGCCCGGTATTCACGATGAAGACGCCCTGCTGCATCGCCGCAAACTCTTTCGCCCGACAGGAAATGCCGCGTCTCCGGCGTCATCGGCACCTGCATCATGATGATGTTCGATCGGCTGAGGAGTTCTTCCTTGTTCACCTTCTTGGCGCCAAAAGCGGCAATGACCGCCTCCTGCTGATAGGGATCATAGGCGATGAGCTCGACGCCGAATGCCTCGGCACGTCGGGCAATAGCCTGTCCGATTTTCCCAAAAGAGACGATGCCCATCACCTGCCGGCGAATCCTGCTGATGGGAGAGCCCGATTGCCAGCGCCAGATGCCTTGATGCGTAGCCCGATCATACTGCGGCAGTTTGCGCGCCAGGGTCAGCCACAGCGCAATGGCGTGATCGGCGACCTCCTCGGTGCAATAGTCGCGGACATTGGTAACGACAATACCCCGCTTGGTGGCGGCCTCGACATCTACGATATCAACGCCGACGCCGAAGCGCGCGATCACCTTGCAGCGCGTCATGGCAACGATGGTCTTGGCGCCGACACGGGCGTATTGGTTCATCATGGCATCGCAATCGCCCGCTGCGGCGAGAAGGTCATCTTCCGATTTCGCCTGCAGCGCGATGACCTCGATACCTGCCGGCTCGAGAATTCCCCGTTCAATTGCGACGTCGCCATAGTCAAAATCGGTAATGACGGCTTTCAGGGGCGCCACGGCCGTTCACCTCACACATAGGCGCCTGCTGAATAGGTCAGTTCATAAGAATGGCTGTACAGTTCCACAATATTGCCGAACGGATCCTCGCAATAGACCATGCGATAAGGCTTTTCGCTGGGATAATAATGGCGCACCTGTTTCATCCGCTGCCGTCCGCCATATTGCTCGATCAGCCTGATCCTGCCTTCGAGATCGGGATCCTGAACGCAGAAATGAAAGAGCTTCGGCCGCCAATATTCGAAAGGGACCTTCTCGGGTTTGGTTTGCGGAAACTCGAAAAGTTCCACGCCGACGCCATCGCTGGTCGACAGATGGGCTATGCGAAACGATCCCCACCCCTCTCCGAACACATCGTCGCACATTTGTCCGATTGCGCTGGCGTCATGCTTGATGGTGGTCGGCGCCATGATCTGATAAAGGCCGAGCGCCTTAGTGTAGAACTCCACCGCCTTCTCCAGGTCGGGAACGGTGATGCCGATATGGCTGAAGCTCACGGGAGCAGACATGATACCTCCTCTTCATTTATTTCTGCGGGCAAACAAGCCCAAGAGTTCCGACCGCCACATATCGATGCCGACCGCAATAATGATGATCGCGCCGATAACGACGTTCTGAGCCGATGTGGGCACGGCGTTGAGATTCAGGCCGTTTTGAACGACCACGATCGTCATGGCGCCGATGACTGTGTTTATGACATTGCCGCGCCCGCCTGCGAGCGACGTGCCGCCGATCACGGCAGCGGCGATGGCGGCAAGCTCGAGCCCGACGCCGTAATTGGGTGAGCCCGAATTGAGCCGCGCCGACATGAGAATCGCACCAAACCCTGCCGCGACTCCCGCGATAGCGAACGCAATGAGCTGAACGCGTTCGACATTGATGCCGGAAAGGCGGGCAGCATTCGCATTTCCGCCCACCGCATAGATCGCCCGTCCCGGCGCGGTATAGGTCAGGAACCAATAGGCCAGTCCATAGCAGATCACCACATAGAACAGCGGCAGCGGTATTCCAAAAACCGAACTGTAGAAGAGCTGTTCGAGCACCGGTGAGAGCTGGAAGATTGGCGATCCATTGTTGAACATGAAGGCGACGCCGCGAAAGGCAGACAGCGCCGCCAGCGTGGTGATGAACGAAGGAATTCTCACATACGCGGTCAGCGCTCCGTTGATCAGTCCGAGCAGCAGGCCGATGAGCAGCACCGCTATGACTGCCGAAACAGCGGCCAGCCGTGGAACTTGATGAGTGTTGCAAATACCATGGTCATCAGGGCTATGGCCGAACCTGGCGACAAATCGATGCCGCCCGCCAGAATGACCATTGTCGAGCCGATCGCGATGATGGCAACAATGGAGACCTGAAGGATGAGGTTGGAAATATTGCCGGGGTCGAGAAAGTTGCGCGTGGTGACCGCGACCAGGAGGGCGACCAGCAGCAGTGCGGCAGATGGGCCGGCAATTTCCTTCAGGAAAGAGCTCATGCAACATCATCCAGATTTGCATTCGAGGCTCTGACGAGATCGAGTTTGCTGATGTCTCTAGCGTTGCGCACCGTCTCCACGCGGCCGTAGCGAATGATTGCGATGCGGTCGGACATCGCCAGGAGCTCGTCATGGTCGGACGAGATGAGGATCACGCTGTGGCCGGCGCGCGTGAGGGTATTGATCAGCTTGTAGATGGCAACTTTGGCACCGATGTCGATACCCTGGGTGGGCTCGTCGAGAATGAACAGCTCGGCACCTGCGAACAACCACCGGCCGATGACGATTTTCTGCTGGTTTCCGCCGGAAAGCAGGTCGACGGTCTTGGTTTCGGCGGCAGGGCTGATTTCGAGATCCTCGACCAGCCGTTGGCCTTCTTCGGTTTCGCGCCGCAGGCTTAGGGAAAAGCGCCCGCCCAGCTTGTCGAGCCGCGCGATGGACATGTTCGGGAAGCCCGTGAGATTGAAAAACAGTCCGTCCGACTTGCGGTTCTCCGGAACATAGGCAATTCCGGCTTTGATCGCTTCTTCCGGGCTGGAAAATTCCACCCGTTGGCCTTTCCATCGGATCTCCCCGGTAGTTAGCCGGTCGATCCCGAAGAGTGCGCGTGCGATCTCGGTGCGGCCCGATCCGAGCACGCCGCCTAGTCCCAGAACCTCGCCCCGCAGCACGGTGAAGCTCACATCGTGAACACGATTGAGGGTGCCGATTGAGCTCACTTCCAGCACGATATCCTCGCGCGCTGTTTCCTCTTTCGGAAAGTGCTCGGTGATTTCCCCGATCATTCTGCGCACGATGAACGGAATGTCGATCCGCGTTTCAGCCGCTTCGCAGACGACACGCCCGTCCTTCATGATCGTGGCGACATCAACCAAGTTCGACCACTTCGTCGAGCCGGTGCGAAATATAAAGAACCGCCGTGCCCTCGGCTTTCAGCCGTTTGAGGAGACTGTGCAACTGCGCGATCTCGGTCAGACCGAGCGCCGTGGTCGGTTCGTCGAGGATCAGCATTCTGGCATCTGCGGCCAGTGCTTTGGCGATCTCGACGAGCTGCTGCTCGGCAACCGAAAGCGAGGACACGCCGGCCTCAGGATCGATCTTCACATGCATGCGCGTCGAGCATTTGTTCGGCGCGCTTGCGCATCGATTCCCAGTCCACATGGTGATGCGAGCGGGGAAGCCGGCCGAGGCAGATGTTTTCCGCAACGGTCAGCGTCGGCACGAGCGAAAATTCCTGGAATACCGTGGCAATGCCATGGCGCACGAGCAGCGGCGGGCGATGAAATGCGGACCGGCGCGCCATCCTTCAGGATCGTGCCGGAGTCGGGCTGGTGGGCGCCCGAGATGATTTTGATCAACGTCGACTTGCCGCTACCATTTTCGCCGAGCAGGCCATGGATCTGTCCGCTAAACAGTGCAACCGATACATCGGCGTTCGCCACAACGCCGGGAAAGACCTTGGTTACGTTGCGCAGCTCCCAAAGCGGAACTTGGCTTGACATAGCCTCGATTTCCCTGGGGCGGACCCCGGGGTGCCTTCCGGGGCCCGTAGGTCTGTTCCTAGTACGTCTTCGACGGCTTGGGATAGAGCAGATCCGGCTGTTTCAGAACCTCGAGCACATTGTCCTTGTCGACGATGGTCGTTGGTGTCTCCACAAATCCGCCGGCGAATTTGCCGTTGAGCGCATCCATGGTTACGGCCAGCGCGACCTGTCCCATCACGAAAGGTGTGGTGTTGACCGTGGCAGTGATCTGGCCTTCGGCGATTTGCTCGAGTGCTGCCGTGTCTCCGTCATTGCCCAGAAGCGTCAGTTTTCGCCCGAGCGCCTTTGCTGCCTGGGCCGCACCCATGATCATATAGTCGTTGGCGGCAAACAATACCTCGACATCGGGATTGGCCTGCAGCAGGTCCATTCCCGCCGTGTTGCCGCCTTCCACGTTCCATCCGCCGGGAACGGAAGCCTTGATCTCGATTCCGGGCTTTCCTTCGACCGCGTC
Source organism: uncultured Alphaproteobacteria bacterium (assembly GCA_963770205.1). Taxonomy (GTDB): domain Bacteria; phylum Pseudomonadota; class Alphaproteobacteria; order Rhizobiales; family Aestuariivirgaceae; genus DATBLQ01. The sequence goes on along the minus strand of CAVYOS010000014.1, from coordinate 23,410 downwards.
CCTGAACCCGCCGACACGCTCGGTCGAGTGATAGCCGGGCAGGCCTTCGATGATTCCGATCTTCGCCGGCTTGCCGCCGAGTTTTTCCAGGAAATAGTCACCAATTTTCTTGGTGCCTTTACGCTGGGAATAGCCGACCACGCCATGGATCGGTGTCGGGAAGTTCGCGATATCCGAATTGACGATGATGACGGCTATGCCGGCATCGACGGCCTGCTTCACCAATGGAGCGGCAGCAGCCTCGTCATGGGTCGAGAGTATGATGGCGTCGACCTTGCGGGTGATGACGTCCTGGATCATGCCCATTTGGCTGTTGATGTCTGCTCCCGACTGGGGCGCCAGCATGAACGTCTCGATGCCGGCTTTGCCGGCGTCTGCCTTGATGCCTTCGCCGATCGCGATGTAGTAATTGAATTCGGTCGCGGGCGGCATATAGGCAATGGTGATCGTGCCGTCGTTCTTGAGCTTTGAAACATCGGCCTGTGCGCCTTGCTGGAGCGGCTGCGGCGCCTGATATTCCGCTGCCCAGCCGAGTGATACCGAGCACGTCAATGTGGTGGCAGCGGCCAGTATGCCGAACCGGCGGCGATTGATGATGTATCTCATTGTCTCTCTCCTGTTCCCAATTCTTCAACCGGCAAATGGTGTGTCAGCCAGGCCCCGCACGCCTGGCTTGATCGAATAAAGACTTCCCGCGGTCGGTTCCCGCCGCAAAATGTCATCGTCCTCCATCAGGCGCGAAGTGGTGATGTAGAGCGTTGCGAAATCATCACCGCCGAAAGCGCAGCAGGTCGGCTTCCTCACGGGAACCTCGATTGCTTGCATGAGCTTGCCATCGGGTGACCATCGTGCCACGCGATAACCTTCCCACACCGCATTCCAGATGCAACCCTCGCTGTCGACGCAAGAGCCGTCCGGAATACCGTCGACCTCGGCCAAGACGCGCTTTTCTCCCAACTGTCCGCTGGCAGGTTCATAGTCATAGGCGACGATGGTTTTGGTTGGGCTGTCGGCAAAATACATGCACTTGCCATCGGGGCTGAAACAGGCCGAATTGGCACAGCTCACCCCTCCGAACAGCTGCCTCACGCTACGGTCCGCGTCGACGCCGCCACACCGAGGAAATGGGCGCAAGTGCCGCCTCGTCCATTCCGCCCGCGATAAACCGTCCAGCGCGATCGGTGCGTCCGTCGTTTAGCCTTGTCGTGGGCAAGTCCGGTTCGAAAGGGGCAATGACCTCCCGCTTGCCGGTCGACAAATCGAGAAGGGCGAATGCATCGGCGAATCCCGCTATGAGTTCATGGCTTGGACGCCCGAGGCGCGGCGCGAAACAGCCGACACGGCCCGGCGTCTTATGGGAATCATGCGTGCCGGTGGCGGGATCATAGGTCCAGATCCGTTCGCCGTTGATATCCGTCCACATGAGCAGCCGATGCTCATGCGACCACAGCACCCCTTCGCCGTGAGCGTTTCGACAATCAACCACAAGGTTCGCCCGCACCGGCCAAACTCCCTGTGCGACCTTCTTTGACTTAGCAACGCTTGTCGCGCGTACTGGTGTCTGATATATCAGACACCAGATTGACGGGCAAGCAGCGGTGCGATGCGCCCCATCAAAAGACCCCAGTCCCTGACCGCAGCAGTCCTTCATCGGCTGCGTCAGTCGATCGTCGAAGGCGACCTCGCGCTGGGTCAGCCTTTATCCGAGCGGCAGCTTGCCGAAATGTTCGGCGTTTCGAAAACCCCGGTCAGAGAAGCCCTCGCCCAGCTTCGCCATGAGGGGCTCGTCCGTATTCTGCCGCAGCGCGGAGCCTTTGTTTTCACCCTGTCCGCTCGCGAAGTGATGAACATGTGCGAGCTCCGCCTCACCCTTGAAGCAGCAGCGTTGCGGCTTGCTTTTGCGCGAGATCGTAAGGGACTGCTCCACGGTCTCGAGGCCACGGTTGCTGTCATGGAACGCGCACGCGCCGCTCACGATATGCGGGCCTATTTGAATGCCGACACGGCTTTCCATGAAATTTTTTTCAGGGCCTGCGACAATCCCCTGCTGGCGGATAATTATTCGATATACTTAGGCAAGATCGCCGCCCTGCGCACCCATCTCGCCGTAAAACCGCTGCATACCGAGCGGTCCTTTGAAGAACATCGCGACATTTTGGCAAGCGTGGCGGCGGGCGATCTGCAAACCACTCTTTCTATCCTGGACCGACATATTGAGCGGACCAAAACGACCTATGCCGAGACAGTCGAGGATATTGCGGCGGCCGACAAACCTTCAGGCAGGGCTGCATGACGACTCCGCTTCTCGAAATTCGCAACATCTCAAAGGCCTATGGCGCGACTCAGGCCTTGCGTGAAGTATCTCTCACCGTATTGCCTGGCGAAATCCATGCCATTGTCGGCGAGAACGGTGCCGGCAAATCCACGCTCATTAACATTATATCGGGCGTGGTCAAGCCGGATGACAGGTGGGATCAGCTTCGAAGGGTCCGCTCAGAGAATCGATTCTCCTCAGGCCGCTCAGCGGCTTGGAATCGCAACCGTGCATCAAGAGCTAAGCCTCGCCGATCTTCTCTCCGTCGCCGAAAACATTTTTGCCGGCCGCCTTCCCTCCCGTCGCGGGTTTGTTGATCGGAAAGCTCTCATGGCCGGTGCTGAGGCAATGCTCAGCTCTCTCGGCCTGTCGCTTGATCCAAGCCGACGGGCCGGCAGTCTTCCATTAGGTTCGCGCCAGCTCGTCGAGATTGCAAAAGCTTTGTCGCTCGACGCCAGGCTCCTGCTGCTTGACGAGCCGACCTCCGCTCTCGATGCACATGAGAAGGATACATTATTTGAACTCATTCGCCGTCTCAGATCGAAAGGCATGGGAATAATCTACATCAGCCATCATCTGAACGAGATCACGTCGCTGGCCGATCGGATCACGGTTCTGCGCGACGGCCGGGTCGTCGCCGTCCACCAGGCAGGCGCAATCACGGCGGACATTCTGGTTCATGAAATGGTCGGGCGCGCCATCACGCCGAGCGCAGATCCTTGGCCTTCGCCACATTGGGAAACCAATTCTCGAGGCCAGAGACCTTTCGCTGCCGGGTGCATTTTCCGCCGTGAGTTTCACCATTCACTCCGGCGAGATCATCAGCCTGGTGGGACTTCTGGGGTCAGGGCGCAGCACCCTTGCTTCGTGCCTCGCCGGCCTCTTGGCCCCGCGACACGGCGCTATTCTGATCGATGCCCAAAGCGTTGCTTTGACCTCTCTGCGTCACGCGATTGCGCTGGGCATCGGCTACGTTCCGCCCGACCGCAAGACCGACGGGCTGTTTCTCGATCTGAAACTTGGCGACAACATCGCCTCGGCCTCTTTGCAGAAGTTTTCTGCGGCCGGGGTCTTCGACGATCGCAAGCAGGACGAAACGGCACGAACCTATATTCGATCCATGAACATACGATCCGACGGTCCGCGCACGAGATGTGCAGCGCTTTCGGGCGGAAATCAGCAGAAGGTGCTGCTGGCAAAATGGCTCGAAACGAAGCCCCGCCTGCTGATAGTGGAGGAGCCGACCAAGGGTGTGGACATGGCTTCCAAGAGCGAAATCCATTCGAAGCTAAAAAAGCTGGCCGAAGACGGCACGGCGATTCTGTTTGTGTCGACCGATCTCCCAGAGGTTCTTAACCTCTCGCATCGCATCCTAGTGATGTATCGCGAAAATATCGTTGCGGAGTTGACACCCGCGACAGCCGGTGAGCAGGAAATCATGGCATTCGCTTCCGGCCTAAGGCGAGAGGCGGCATGACCCTGTCGATCCGCAGCCACGATACCGCCGCCCACGCCTATCTTCATAAGCTCATGGCGGCTCGCGAAATCACCCTTTTCGTGCTAATCGCGATTCTTATCGTGGTGATGTCGGTTGCATCGCCCTATTTCCTGTCGCTGGCAAACTTCCGTGCCATGGCGGTTGGTCTGGTGCCGACCGGCGTGATCGTCATTGGCATGTCCATTCTTCTCGTTTCGGGCGGTTTCGACCTATCGGTCGGTTCGGTTCTGGCGCTTGCCAGCACGGTATGCGCGTTGTTGATGATAGCCGGCACTCCGATTTTACTTGCCATTGTCGCAACTTTGCTGCTCGGCGCTTTCATCGGACTGATCAATGGCCTTCTCGTCACCGGGCTCTCGATCAATCCTCTTGTGGCGACTCTCGGCACCATGTCGGTGGCACGCGGCTTCGCTTTGGTGTTTACGGAAGGTTTTTCTCTCTCTTCCCTCCCGACTTCCTTCGGATTGCTCGGCAACACCAACCTCTTTGGATTACCGCCGATCGTATGGCTCATGATCGCGCTCGTGGCGCTCGGTGATTTTCTCCTCCGCCGCAGCACATTTTTCCGCCAGATGTATTTCATCGGCAGTAACGAGCGCGCAGCACGGCTCTCCGGCATTTCGGTCGATAGGGTGCGTGTGGTCGCTTATGTGCTCACCGCCCTGCTGGCGGCTTTGGCGGGCATCATGCTTGCATCGCGCCTAATGAGCGGAACCCCCACGGCCGGAAACGGACTTGAGCTGCAGGTTTTGGCCGCCGCGGTGATCGGCGGAGCATCGCTGCGCGGCGGGGAAGGAACCGTGCTCGGCGCTTTCCTCGGCGCTGTTTTCGTGGCGCTCATCAACAACGCCATGACCATGCTCGCAGTGTCGATCTATTGGCAGATGATCGTTACCGGTGCCGTTCTCGTTGCCGCCGTAGCGATCGACATGATCGGGCGCCGGCGTGCCGCAAGATGATTTGTTCCAGAACGGAGGACTGACATGAGCAATCTCACGAGAATTGACCGACGAACTCTCCTCGCTGCTGCTTCATTGGGCGGCATCGGCGCCTTGGCCCTTCCAGGCTTCACGCGGTCTGCGCTCGCACAGGGCGAAGGCCTGGAATACGTATTCCTTTCCATCGTGACGCAGGTTCCGTTCTGGGCCGATCACAAGATCGGCCTGGCCGATGTCGCCAAAGCTCTGAACGTCAAGACGACCTTTACTGGTCCGCTCGACTTCGACACCGCCGCGCAGGCGCGCCAGCTCGATGAATTGGTGGCTCGCAAGCCTGCAGGGCTGCTCATATTCCCGGGCGATGCTGCGGCTCTGGCACCCGGCATCGACCGGGCAGTTGAAGCGGGCATCCCTGTTGCCATGGTCATTGGCGATGTTCCGGAATCCAAACGCTCCGTGCATTTGGGAATCTCCAATATGGATGCCGGCAGAATCGGTGGCGAAATGCTCGCCCAGGCTATCGGGGGCAAGGGCAAGGTGCTTCTGGGCACGTTTCCGGCACCCGCGGTGCTCGAGCGTGTCGAGGGCTATAAGGCGATGTTCAAAGAGAAATATCCAGAGATACAAGTCGTCGATGTCGTCAATGACAAGGCCGATCCTTCTTATGCGCCCACCGCCTATGCCCAGGCGATCCAGGCGCATCCTGATATAGCGGGTATCGGCGGCACCGATGGCGATTCCGGCAAGGGCGCGGCTTTGGCGGTGAAGGAAGCCGGCAAGCAGGGCCAGGTCAAAATTATCGCCATGGACCGCAATCCCGACATGCTGCCATTCATTGAAGAGGGTACGATCGAGGGTGCGGTGGCACAAAAATCCTACGTCGAATCCTTCCTTGGAGTTCACCTTCTCCACTGGCTCAACACCAACTCGATGAAGATCGTGATCGACCCGAAAGCCGCCGGCATCAATCCTCTGCCCGAGAAAATCGTAACGGGCGTCATGCGGGTAACGAAGGAGAATGTTGCGCAGTTCAAGTCGCCCGCTTGAGAAGCCACCTGTCGGAAGAACAAGGGCAACTGGAGCCTCGCGTGGAGCGAGGCTGAATCGCGCGCTGCCGAACTGCTCGCCATGGTAGGCCTGTCGAAGAAGAGAGGCCACTATCCCGCGCAGCCTTCTGGTGGCCAGCAGCAGCGCGTGGCGATAGCCCGCGCGCTCGCCGTCATCAACTCACTGCTCGACAAGTTAGGGAAAGATAGGATGACGGACCTCGGCTGGGCGGGTATCCCAATTGTCGTGCTTGCCGTCTTCAAAACAAAGGGGGCTGCTTCGCCGCTCAGCATTGCCGACCCTGCATGGGCAGCCCGGCCTTGATATAACCGTCAACAAAGTGCTGCCGATCCGCTTCATTTTCAAATGGCTGAGTGCTTGCCCAGTACCGCACCGAGAAATGTGGGTTGACTGCAAGAAAACGGCGTGATTCGTCGCGTGCCTCTTCTAACCGGCCGAGCTGTGCCAGACTGGCAGCTAAGATGCGTGAGGAACCCGTCAGATGCGTTTCCTCTCGGCTGAGCGTTTGGACGGCATCCTCATATCGACCTGCGGCGTACTGGGCGAAACCGAGAATCCAGTAATATCTGGCGGGGGGATGTGGATTAAGTCGAAACGCTCCAAGAATGGTGTCGATACCCTGAACTGCCCTTCCCTGGTGAACATACATTTCACCCTGGAATAACATGGCATCTGCATGACTGGGATTGATCCGCAGGGCTGTGTCAAATGCCGCTGCGCTTGCGTCGATGTTGCCATCGAACAGCAGTACATAGCCGAGAACCGCGTGCGCGTCGGAATTCTCTGGCTCCAGCGCCACGGCTCGCTCGGCAGCCGTAAGCGCTAGGGAGCGATGTTTATCCTTGCTTTCGCCCCATTGTAGCCAGCCAAAGGCATGGCTCATCGCAAGCCAGGCATGTGCCTCGGCAAAGCCTGGGTCGAGTTCGATTGACTTTTCAAGCAGCGGTCGGGCCGCTCGGTTGCTTTCGGGCGAACCTGTTACCAACTCCCGCCCGCGCACGAACAGATCGTACGCTTCCAGATTGGTTGCTCGGCGTCTTGGGGGTAATGAGCCCGCTGGCAGAGCACCAGCAAGAGCTTTTACAATCGTGCCGACAACTTCGTCCTGCAGTAAGAAAACGTCCGCGAGATCACGATCAAAGCGGTCAGCCCACAGATGAGTGTTTTCTCTGGCATCAATTAGCTGCGCATTAATCCGCACCCAAGTTGCCGACCGACGAACGCTTCCCTCTACAACAAAGCGCACCCCCAGTTCTCTTGCGACCGACCGCATGTCTATGGCCTTGCCTTTGTAGGTAAAACTGGAATTCCTGGCGATGACTAGAAAGCCAGGAACCTTTGACAAGTCTGTGATGAGGTCTTCGGCCAATCCATCTGCGAAATGCTCCTGCTCTGGATCGCTGCTCATGTTGGTGAACGGCAACACTGCAATAGAAGATTTGCCCGAGGCCATTAAATTTGCCTGCCGCTCTATCTGCTCACTTTTGAGTTCGACTTTGTACATGCGCACCGGCTCTGCGATGTTGTGGACGTGCTGCTCGCCCAGATCGGTACATGTACAGGAGAGTTTGCCTTTGACCTGATCATGAACATTGCGGCTGATACAGATGCCACCAGGCTCGGCCAGCTTCTCCAGCCGAGCGGCAACGTTCACGCCATCGCCGTAGATTGTGCCGCCCTCGGCAATGACATCACCAAGGTTCACGCCTATGCGAAACTTCATGCGGTGGTCCTCGGGCAAAGCGGCGTTTTGCTCAGCCAAGGCTTTTTGCATATGAATGGCAGACTCGACTGCACTGATGGCACTAGTGAACTCGACGAGCAGACTATCTCCAGCTGAACCAACGATGCGCCCGCGAAACTGGGTGATCGTGGGCTCGATCACTTCGGTCCGAAGCCGGTTGAGATGTGCCAGGGTTCCGGCCTCATCAGTGGCCATCAGGCGAGAATACCCGACGACATCAGCAGCCAAAATCGCAGCGAGGCGGCGTTCCACGGCAGATCGATCTCCAGAGCCACGGAAGCATATCGGTCGCGAGATCGAGAATCCACTCTAACAGGTCATTCAGGCAGCCCGGCCTTTCGAAGACCTTCAAGCCCGATTTCCGCGTGTTCTTCGTTCCAATAGCCTGTCCATAAAATGTGGGCAGAGCTTAGGTTACCGTTAATGACCTGTGAGGATAATGGCGTTGCGCGGGACGGCTCCTGAGCTTGGGGATATTCCTGTGCGTATTGTATTGGTGGCATGCGTTCTTGCGTTAGTGTTGGTTGGTTGCCTTTCCTCATCGAAGTTCACATCGAAACCCTCATCGGGCCGCATTTTTCTCCTCAATTGCAAACTAATGGAGAGAAGCCAGCCAAATTACTACATCTACCGAATGGGATGTGGTGGGGGGAGTGAGAGGGAATTTCGAAACCGGAGCCAATAGCGACATCTGGCGAGGAGCTAAGGGACCTCTTCCCCGGCCGCTTTCGGGCCGTGGTGAGCGGGTTAGTCATTCGGCGATGGTGGCACGACCGGTCAGAATGCGGCTCCATCGATAAACTCCAACCGTTGTAAGCAAACAAGCAACGTCCAAGCCGCGAACCCGAGTAAGATCCAAACCGGGATTTGCATGAAAGCACCTGAATTGCTCGCCGTCATTGCCGGTGTTCCCGCATCAGTGAGTAGCTGAACGTTGCAAGCGAACCAGAGAAAGCAGGGCCCCTTAAGGGGCCCTTCGCTACTAGAGGGGCTCAAGAAAATGGGCGAGCTTCTTGATATGAGCGCGAACCTCAGCCGCTGTGGGGCCGCGAACAATGTCTTTCCACTGAGTGGTGGTGGGACGTCTGTCGATTCCAAATGACGAATGCATGATAATCTCCTTTGCCATTCGCCTGCTTCATCGCATATGTCCCTAACACCAGCGCTGAACAACCTGTTCAACAAATATTCATCGGACATGGCCGCCGTGCCCCAGGCGCGCTTTGCAACACTGGAACGATACTCCGTCTGGCATTGTGACGCGGCGTCCTGGGATCATGAGGATTTGTTCAGCTCAGCCTCAGACGCGAGCGATTATCCGCGCCGCCCTAATGACAGCATCCCATCACGGCTACTAGACGGGAATTTCGGGCGTGTGCGCTATCTGGCTGGAGGCGAGCCGGTGCATCACAAGCGCTAGCTTTTCCCCATCAGCCATGGGCCGGCACGGTCTGCAAGCCCGGTGATGAGACGGGCCAAGAACACAATGCCGACCACGAGCGCAGTGATCGCCAGGCTTGTTACCAAGTCGATATTGATGTCCACGAGAGCCTCCCTCCCGATGAGGTTAAACGGGGCGAGGCTCATGCTTAGATCGGCAGGGTATCGGCCGTGTGTCGCGGGGCTCCTGCCTATGTTTCAATTGTTTCAGCCAGGTGTGTACTCCGCTTTGAAATAATTGATACAATCTGCCAGCCTCGCCGACGTATGGGCGACACGCGCGTGACGTAAGGACGTCTGTCCATGCCGACCGACCAGCACATTCACTCGTCCGGCACCGCCCGCATTGAGGCAGAGCTGATGCGCCGCACTGCGGTACTCGACGCCGTCACCTATGCCGCAACCCGCATCGTCTGCGCGCCCGACTGGCGGCCGGCCATGCCGGAGCTGCTGGCGCGTCTCGGCACTGCAACGAAGGCCAGCCGGACCTTTCTGTTCGAGATGCACGCTGCGCCCGGAGGGATTGGCATGGCACAGAGCTGCCGGTTCCTGTGGTCGGCACCAGGCATCGCTCCGCTCGACGAGGCCAAGCTTCAGAACATGCCGGTGCCGGAGGCCAGCGAGTCGGCGATGGGCGAGCTTGTTGGCCGGCGCATGAGCGGCGAGGTCATCCAGATCACCCGCAGCGCGGCCGTCGGCGACGTGCTCGAGTGGCTGGAGGAGTCCAATACGCGGTCTCTGTTGTCCGTGCCCATTTTCGTTGAAGGCACGTATTGGGGGTCGCTCGGCTTCGACGACTGTATTGTCGAGCGCGCCTGGGACGGCATGGAGATCGATTTGCTCAAGACCGCAACGGCGCTGATCGCCGGTGTGATCGAGCGCTCTCGTGCTGACGAGCGGCTGCGCGAGCGCGACAATCTTCTCGTCGGGGCTCAGCGCATAGCCCAGATGGGCAGCTGGGTGCTCGATTTCGATACCAATAAGGTCATCTGGTCGGAAGAAGGCCGAAAAATTTTTGGCCACGATGCAAGCACCGAGACCTGGACACATGAAGCCAATCTCCAGCGCATCCACGAGAAGGACCGGGCCCTTGTCGCGGCTGCCGACACACGCGCCCGCGAGCGCGGAGAAGCCTTCGAGATCGAATACCGAATCCTGCGCCTAACCGGCGAGGAGCGGATCCTCCGCGAAAGAGCCGACGTGGTGCACGATTCCGATGGTCGCCCCCACCGTCTCGTTGGCATCGTTCATGACATCACCGAGATAAAGAGCAACGAGATGCGTCTGAAGCAGAGCGAAGAGCGCTACGCCCTCGCCGCTCTTGGCGCTGGCGTTGGCCTGTGGGACTGGGACGTGAATTCCGACCGCGCCTATTTCTCGGCCCACCTTCACGAGCTTATGCATGTGCCGCCGGGCAGCCTCGGCTCATCGATCGCCGCATTGTTCGATCGTTTCCTGCCAAATGATCGCGATGCTTTAATGCGGCATCTTGCCGACCGTTTCGCTAAGCACCGCAAGCGGTTCGAGCTTGAGGTGCGCTCGCGCTTCGACGACAGCGACACCCGCTGGTATCTCATACGCGGTCTCATTGTCTACACCGAGGGTGTAGCGGCGAGGCTCGTTGGCTCACTGGCCGACATTACCGATCGCAAGCGCGCACAGGAGCAGCTCGTGCGTCAGCGCGAGGCGCTCTATCAAAACGAGAAAATGGCCATGCTCGGCTCCTTGCTGGCGGGCGTGGCTCATGAGCTCAACAATCCGCTCTCTGTCGTCATCGGTCAGGTGGCGTTGCTTGAGCACTCGGTGCGAGAACCCGCAGTCCTTGACCGGATCGGGCGTATTCAGAAGGCGACCGAACGCTGCGCCCGTATTGTCCGCACATTCCTTGCCATGGCGCGTCACCGTGAAAGACAGTCGGTTGCCGTCAAGGTCAATGCTCTTGTCGAGATGGTAGTGGAGTTGCTTGCCTTTCAGCTGCGTGCGGCCGACATCCGCGTCGAGCTCGACCTCGCCCCGGGTCTTCCTGACATTATGGCCGATGCTGATCAGCTCCATCAGCTCGTTACCAATCTGATCCTCAACGCCAGCCAAGCTCTTGCGCAATCGACCCATCGCCGCGTTATCCGCGTAGTCAGCCGAACGGACTCGCGCAACCGGCTTCAGCTGGAGGTGTGCGACAATGGTCCGGGCGTTCCCCCCGACATTCGCAAACGCATTTTCGATCCCTTTTTCACCACCAAGTCCGCAGGTGAAGGCACCGGCATCGGGCTGTCGCTGTGTTTAAGTATCGTGCGCGCTCACGGCGGCATCATCCAGGTTGCCGATACGCCGGGCGGGGGTGCCACGTTTATCGTCGAGCTGCCGCTGCAAGTCGGTACGGCGCGCGCGGATGAACCCGCAGCCAGCGATGATGCGCCGCGCGCATCACGCGTGCTTATTGTTGAGGACGAGGCCGAGATCGCTGAAATGCTGAGCGAGATCCTACGCGCTCACGGTCACCGCACCCATATAGCCACCGACGGTCGCGATGGTCTCGATTGTGCACTGGCGGAAGAGTTTGACGTGGTGCTGAGCGATATCCGTCTGCCGCACATGGATGGTCTCGATCTTTACCGCGCTCTGCAGCGCCGGCGGCCGGGCCTTATTTCGCGCGTGGCCTTCATCACCGGAGACACCCTCTCACCTGACATCCAGTCCTTCCTCACTGAAACTGGCGCTGTCTGTCTCGAAAAGCCCTTCTTGCCCGCCGACGTTCATCGCCTGATATCACGTCTTGTCGCTGATCAGCAGGCTGTCAGATGACGGATCGCGGACGCGTATTGATCGTCGATGACGACGAGGAGCTCCGCGACACGCTTCGCGAATATTTCGAGATCAGCGGTTTTGCGGTGTACTCGGTGGGCGATGGCGAGGGTATGCGCAAGGTCATAGCCCAGAGCCCGATTGATATCGTGCTGATGGACGTCAATCTTCCCGGCGAGGATGGCTTCGAGCTCACGCGGGAATTGCGTTCTTCCCGCAATATCGGCATCGTCATGCTCACCGGCGCAGGCCAGACCGTCGACCGCATCATCGGACTCGAGGTGGGTGCCGACGATTACGTTGTGAAGCCTTTCGATCCGCGCGAGGTGCTGGCCCGCGTCAAAAGCGTGCTGCGCCGTATCCAGGTCCAGCCAGTGGAGACGCTCGCTCCTATGGGAGTAAAGCCGGAAGTCGTCAAAATGGGAAGTTGCACGCTCGACCTCGCTGCTCACACGCTCTACGACGGCACTGGAGCGCAAGTGCCATTGACCGCCATGGAGTTCGACCTGCTCAAGGCCTTTGCCGCCAATCCCGACCGGGTGCTGAACCGAGCCTCCCTTCTCGAGCTCGCCCACCGCCATGATGCCGACGTTTTCGACCGCAGCATCGATCTGCGCATCGCCCGAGTTCGACGGAAGATCGAGACGAACAGCAAGAGGCCGCAAGTACTGAAGACAGTGCGTGGCGTCGGTTACATGTTCGTCAGCAACAAGCGCAACCCGACCTGATCACCAGCCGGCACTCAAGCTGCTCGAAATATTTGATACACTTCTCATGCCTCGCTGACGTCAGCGCGATACCTTGATCGTTTAATCGCTGGCCTTGACGGCATCTGCCGGCAACCAAGACCTCCAAAGGGGAGAGAACGCATATGACGACTGATCGCTCCGCATGGGACTCGCGGCGTATCACGGCCGGACATCTTCGCACCGTCAGCGCCCTGGTGCTGCTGACGGGAATGACCATGCCCGCGCTCGCCGATGAGCCTTGCCAGTCACCCTACATGGCCAAAATTACCGGCGAGGAGGAATTCGTTTACGTCTGGACGCTCGGGGTCGAGGGGGTTGGTGACGGTTCCGACAAGCTCGTAACGGTCGATGTGCGGAAAGACTCATCCACATTTGCCCAAGTGATCGACGCCGACTCAGTGGGAGGTCGTCACGAGGCCCACCATGGCGGGTTTACTGATGACCGACGCCAATACTGGGTTGCCGGCCTCGATACGAGCAAGATCTTCATCTTCGATGTTGCCACTGATCCCGCCAATCCAAAAATGATCAAGACCATCGAGGATTTTGTTGAGAAGTCCGGTGGGGTGGTGGGTCCGCATGGCGCCTATGCGCTGCCTGGACGGATGCTTATTTCCGGTCTTTCCAACAAGGACAAGTCGGGACGGACGGCGCTCGTTGAATACACGAATGACGGCGACTATATCGCCACCCACTGGATGCCAACGGCAGAAGATCCGCAAGGCGCTGAGAACGGCGAAAAGGCCGATGGCTACGGTTACGATGCCCGGGTGCTGCCCCGGCGCAACGTCATGCTGTCGTCCTCCTTCACCGGCTGGCACAATTACATGCGCCCCCTGGGCGAATTGGTGAACGATGCCGACGCGATGAAAGCCTTCGGAAACACCATGGTGCTTTGGGACTTCCATGCCCGCAAGCCGCGACAGGTTTTCGAAGTTCCCGGTGCTCCGCTCGAAGTGCGCTGGGCCTGGGGCGAAGATCACAATTACGCCTTCACCACCACCGCGCTCACATCCAAGATCTGGCTGGTCAGCGAGGACAAGGACGGCAAATGGTCCGCAAAGCCCGTCGGCGATGTCGGGGAGCCCGCCAAGCTGCCGCTCCCCGTCGACTTGAGCCTCAGCGCTGATGACCGCACGTTGTTCGTAGACAGCTTCATGGACGGCATGACGCGCGTCTATGATGTCTCCGATCCGCACAACCCGCGCCAGATCTATGAAAAGAAGCTCGGCAGTCAACTGAACATGGTTTCCCAGAGCTGGGATGGCAAGCGGCTCTATTACACGAGCTCGCTGCTGGCGAATTGGGACAAGACGGGAGAGGCCAACGAGCAGTTCCTGAAAGCGTATAGCTGGGACGGAAAAGTATTGAAGGAACGCTTCGCCATCGATTTCATGAGCGAGGCGCTCGGACGCCCGCACCTGATGAACTTTGGTTCCGCCGCGCTGTACAGCAAATAAAGCAGCAGTGGAGATCCTGAACTGGTTCTCCACTCACCCCACCAGGGATTAAAATTATGATCATCGCAAGATTGGCCCTCATGATTGCACTGGTTGCTGCGATGGGCGTGGAGTTGGCGGCACATGAGAGCTCGGGTGAGGCGGGGCCCGCAGATCACTATGTTTATCAGCTTGCGGCACCTGGAACTTATCAGCTACCGGTAATAAAGCCCGCCAGGGGCGGTATTGTCCTTGACGACCGCGGCGCAACGCATGAGCTGCGGGAGCTGCTCACTGGTCAATTCACACTTCTTGCGTTCGTCTATACCCGCTGCGGCGACCTGTGTCCTCTCGCCACCATGCGTTTTTCGCAATTGCGCGATCTCGCAGACCAGTCCTTCAAGGGCAAGCTGCGTCTCATCACCATGAGTTTCGATCCGGAACATGACACGCCGGAAATGATGGCACGGTTCGCGGAGGCATGGCGCGGCCCAGAGGTGACAGGATCAGTTCCGTGGCTGTTCCTCACGGCGCCCAGCCGCGAGGCGATTGCGCCGCTGCTTGCTGCCTATGACCAGCCGCTCGCACCTAAGGTGGACCCAAAGGGTAGGTCGAGTTCAATTGGTCATCTCATGCGGGTATTCTTGATTGATGACAGGGCACGCATACGAAATATCTACAGCCCTGATTTTCTAGACCCGCGCCTCATGCTCAATGACTTGCTCACGATCGATACGTCTTCCTTGGCTGGTAAGCCAAAGGGATCTGGAAGGCAGGGTGAGTAAATTCAGCAAACGTCCGTAGTTCTTCGCAATCAGCGCAACATTGCTAATCCTGTATGGACATTCCGTGGGTAATTGCTCAGTCGGTATTGCGAAGCAGAATCCGTCTTAGCTCATCGGATCCATCTCCAGCGAGCGGGCGGCTCAGCACATTCAGATCTTCCCGTTTGAGGCCGATGTCCTGAAGTAGCCTGTCGTTCAATTTCATGAGCTTCGTAAGCCGGCGTCGAGAATGCCAATTGACCAACCAAACATGAAGGATCGATCGGGTCGAGCGAGCAGCGGGTTGCGCCGTTAGGCGATTTTCAGAGTTTGTCAAAGGCTTCTCCTTTCCCCAGTAGGTCAGTGGAGATCATTACTTCTGTTTTCCACTTTTGGTATGGTTGGATTGATTGCCCCAATATTAGAGGCTCAATGTTTCAATCTTACGTCGCTCGCGTAAGCTCTTTGTTTCAATTGCATCGCGGGGGTTACCGATTGGACACCTGGTGGCGGCTGCTGCCGTTGCAGCGCTTGGTTCAACGCTCCGCAATTGTTGGATTGGCGATCCTATCTGCGACCAGTTCCTGCAGCCGCCATAGATTTCGGTCATGGATGCCCAGGTTCTCCAACTGGTGCACAGTATTGAATAAATACTCCGCGCCTGAACCCCAATGTCCAACCGCTCGGGCTAGAACATCAGCCGTGTCTTCGGGAGATAAATCGCCGCTGTAAAAGGGACTTGATCGCACGACTGCAAAAACGATGGCCCGACGTCGCTGACCATCTGCGTCAACCGTGACCCAACGCGGGCGATTGGTCGGATGTTGTTTGGAGGTAGTCTCGCGCCGCAGCAGTTCCCCCAGCCGATCTCTTGCTGTCTTCGCCGACAGGCGTTGAACCACCGCCCGGCAGGAGCCGCCACGATCCAGTCCCATCATCAGCCCGGGATTTTCGGGCGTCCCACGCCACCGCGACACCCGAATACAAAACTTTCGATGCCAGCCGTTCAGTCGCGCCGGCTCCTGGCCGTCAATCTCGCAGGCGGGCCGCCACATGAGCGAACCATATGCAAAGATCCATAACGCTTCGTCCGGCGGATGATCCTTTAGAAGTTCATCTGTGAGCTGGTCGTAATCTTCTTCGCCCATATGGAGAAAGCCAGGGGTCGGGCCGGTATCGGGAATTGAGCGATGGACTCGAGCAACGAGTTCGGGCGTGAGATGCATGGTGCGGCGGACAGCCATGACAGTCGACATTTTCCGGTAGAGCCTTCGGTCCGAGCCAAGATTAGCTACTCCGGTTCGCCACAGCAATATTGAACTCAGTCAGACTCTGCGCAACGAGCGGATACACCCCGATGGTTGTGGCTGATCGTCAATGCCAAGAACAAACACTGGGTGATGCGAACCCGAGTCCTGTGGTCATGGAGGGAAGCGGTTTTTGGTCGGCCATGCAGGCGGCCGGGATTTCGCTTCTGGTCAGCGCTCTTAGAATGCCCCAGTGATGTCATTCTGCATCACAAACCCGATGAATATCGGAGCTAAAAGCCAAACGTCAGAACGGCCTCGGCGCTGAGGATACCATCTGGATCAAGTGAGTGCTCATGATCCTCATCATCAATCAGATCAACATCGCCAAGATGCAGGTAGCGGACACGTCCACCAATGGCCACGTTATCAGTGATAATGACATCAACGCCCGCGAACGCTTGCGCCGCAAATACGGTGTCGGAGTCATCAAGGCTGAAATCGAGGTCGGATATGCTGGCGTCGGCGTTCACATGTGCTGCGCCAATACCTCCACCGATGTAAGGCCGGAACATGCCACCCAGCGGGACCCCGGCGATCACGTTGACCATGCCGGTAAGAATTGAAATGTCGCCGCCAAGATTAAAAGGATCAAGCAGTTCCAAGCCGGCAAATTCGCCGCCGGTCTCGTCAAACTCGACCGAATGGAAATCTTGCTTCATGTAGGCAACTTCGCCTTCAAGGGCTAACCAGTTATTGAAGGAGAAGCCAAGAGCACCACCGACCCGCCACCCATCATCTGCCTCAATGGTCAGATCGGCAAAGTCATCGGATAACGGATCGCCATGAGATGCATCTAGCGCGTCGTTCCAATCCTCCCCGAACTTCCAGCCGCCGTGCAGTGACACATACCAATTGGCTTGTGCCTCCTCGACTATAGGCTCGACCGGCATATCGGCCGCCATAACCGGAGATACCGAAACCAGAGCTGCGAACATAGCAACCGCCAATGGTTTTTTCATTTCCCTCATCCTTGTCTAGACCCGAGCCATTCGACGCAATCGCGGAAAATCCGCTCTCTCTCCCCGCCCCTCCAAACCCGCAGTAACTCCAGGAAGGTCGAACAGACTCGTTGGCCTCTCTGGGGGCTTGGGAATGACCAAACGGGGGCAATTTTAAGTCATTTGGGACAGAGGCGGCTTTGAATGTGCTGTCCGACCACGCAGTCTAATGAGAGACACCGCTTTCCATCCTGGCGATCGGACCTCTAGATTGCTCGGGATCGATTTCTCGCTGCCGAAGCCGAACTGGCGAGTGCCTACAAGAAGAACTCGAGAATTAAAGACTAACTTTCGGCACGAACCGTCCCGTTTGCCGCATGTAGTTTCTGTATTCATCCCCAAACCGCGAAAGCAGGTTTTCTTCCTCTCGTCTGCAACGGATTGTTAGAAGTCCAAAGGTCGCCGCACCGGTCAGCAGAATAAACCAGTTTGCTGCGGTAATGCCATTGGCGGCCATGAAAAGCCCGAAAGAGGAGTAAAACGGATGTCGGACCCAGACGTAGGGACCATGCGTTACCAAAGTGTGCACCTGTCGCGTGACAACCGTATCAGTTAGATTGTTGCCGAGAGTTCGGAGTGTCCAGATAAAAAGGGTGGCAGATATGATACCTAGGCCTACCCCAACCCAGCGGATCCAAGGAGCGAGCGCGAGTGAGGACCAGGCCATCGACGACGGCTGGATAATATAGGCGGTAAGTCCGACAATGGTTGCAAGTCCCATTGGTCTCAAGGTGAGCAAGATCAACCATCCTTCCTCTCGACGATTAAGTCTCTCACCGGGGCGATGGGCCTTGAGGCGGTGGTAAAGAGTGACCGGCACAATGAGCAGCAGACTAAGAAATAGTATCAGACGAAAGAGGTTATCGTTATCCATCAGCCAACTCAAACCTGGCGGTGCTGCGCGGCTTTCTAAACCGCTCGACTGGCTTGACGTTATCACATGCGTTTTCGCTACTCACCACAAACCGGAATATCGCGGATGTCAGCCCGCAAAAGTCGCTTATCGGCCAGATCACTTTGGCGGAACGCACATTTGTCTAGTTCGTTAAACTCGAAGGCCGAGGCATCGCTTAAAAAGCAGGGCGGCAAGTGAAGGTACTTTGATGGGGATTTAGCTCGGCCTTGGGAGTTGCCAATGCCATTAGTGGGTGAAGGGAGATTAGCGATGTCCTATGTAGACGGTTTTGTACTCGCCGTACCCAGCGCGAATAAAGAGAAGTTCATCGCACATGCAAGAAAGGCCAATAGCGTGTTCATGGAACTCGGTGCCACGCGGGTTCTCGAATGCTGGGGCGATAATGTGCCCGAAGGCAAAATGACCGACTTCCACCGCGCAGTGCAGGCAAACGACGACGAAACAATCGTTTTCTCGTGGATCGAGTGGCCGGACAAGGCAACTCGGGACGCGGCAATGAGCAAGATGGGCGAGATGATGAAGTCGGATGACAGGATGAATCCTGAAAAGAACCCTATGCCTTTCGACGGCAAGAGGATGATTTTCGGCGGGTTTACGCCCGTGGTGGAGTTGGGTGGGGCTAAGTAATCGGCCATTCCACCCTGTGGTAGCAGCTTCAGCTGGATGTGCTGCGACTTGTAGCAGATTAGTGTGACGAAGTTTACTTCCCGACGCAAAATCAGCTGACCGAGTCCACCGTTTGCGACTGATCGAGCCGATGGGGAGCCTTCGCGTCCCCCGTCAGAGTGCGAGATCCGTCACTTCCCAAGATCTACATTTGGCGCGTGGCCGCTTTTTTGAGCCAAGCGGTTATGGCCCGCGCATATTTGCTTTGGCTTAAAGTTTTAAGTGGGTGTGGGGTGTGCTATAAATTACACCACGAATGTCAGTGAGGAATACTCCGCCATGGTAGAATGGGAAATTCATGGAATGGAGTTAGGGCATTGCAATTGCGCTTACGGATGCCCGTGTCAGTTCAATGCACTTCCAACTTATGGTCACTGCCGCGCCATCGCTTTCGCACAAATTGATCACGGCTTTTTTGGAAATACCAAGCTGGACAATTTGAACATGGCTTTTGCGGCCATCTGGCCGGGTGCTGTGCATCAAGGCGGAGGCACCTACCAACCAATTCTCGATGAGCGCGCCGATAACGAACAGCGCACGGCACTTCTAAGTATTCTGACCGGAATGGAAACCGACGACATGGCCACGGCTTTTGCCGTCTATTCGGCCATGTGTGACACTATTCATGAGCCGATTGTTACAACCATCGACATGACGCTCGACATGGAGACCCGTACCGCAAACTGTCAGGCAAAAGGCGCTGCCGTTGTGCGCGCGGAGCCAATTCGGAATCCAGTCACAGGTGCTGAACTCCGTGCTGGAATCCTTCTGCCTAACGGTTTTGAGTACACCCGGAACGAAGTTGGCCGTGGCTGGGGGAGGTCTACCGGGCCGGTGAGCATGGAACTTGAGGACACATATGCTTCATGGTTCGAGTTGCACTTAAGCCGGCATGGTGTCATCCGATAGTTCTCTATTGAGAAAATCTCAGATGCGGTTGCTACGGTGATTTATTGTGGAAGCTTAGTGCTTGCTCGCTTCCGATGGAGAATTTTAGCGGCTGATATTCGTTAAAATGTGGAGAACCCCAGCAACCAAACTCCAGCGGCAATGAACGCTATTCCAGCCACTCGCGAAAGTATGTTGCCTAATGGAATGACCTTCTCAGCTAGAACAAAGATGGCAATCCCGGCGATCCACACTACGTTCATAATTCCCCCAACGAATAGCAGCGCCATTAGCGCCCAGCAGCAACCGATGCAGTACAGTCCGTGATGAAATCCGATGCGCAACGAGCCGAGCGGCTGGCGCCGAAACCCGCCGTGACGTTGAATGAACATCAGCGGCCCCTGGCAATGATTGAGACAGATGTTCTTTAACGGCATCCACTGGAACACCCCAGCAGCGACCAGCACGATTCCGCCCACAATAGTACTCTTGCTCACCATCATTGGGGTAAGCAAGCTCGCTCGTTCCAGCATCCATTGCCCAGTCGTGGCAACGATAGAAAAGGCGATCCACGCGAGCAAATAACCGGCGACAAAATATGCTGTCCCTGCCAGGGGCTTGCCCTTCTTTTCGGCTTCGCGGCCGACACGGGCGTAGATCAAGATCATCGGAGTGGCTGACGGAACCATCATTGCGAACATCATGACGGTCCACATCACGAACATGAGCGCAAACTCTGTGACGCTCCACGGCTGCAGCGCCGGAATCATCGCCGCCCCGAGCGGATTGGCGACCATGCGCATACCTGGCATTTCCATACCGCCCATGCGCATGACATCCACAAGCCAGAGGACGTAGCCCCACGCGAGCACAATCAATAAAATAAGTGCCCCGGCAACGATCACTCGATCGCGCCGCAAAACCGCTTCGAGGATGGGTTTGGCCATCTCTTAGTTTATTATGCCACTCGGCTTTTGGTAAGCAGGTGCCGGCGATCACTTTGATTTTGGCCACCCCCTCGGGAGAGGCTTGACACCTTAGGGGTCTGGCCAAACGATACTCTCATGGATACCGTAAGTATCTCGTTTTGATCGAAGTTCCAGCTCATGCGATCAACGCCCTCCTAGGAACCCTGGGCTGGGTTGAACACGTGGGATCACGCAATTCGTTAATCCAGAAGCGAGCGCAACTATTTTTTGTGCCCGTGGCGCAACATTCGAGAGTAATTCCATGTCCGACCATCAAATCAATGTCGGCTAATGGTCAACGACGTCCAAAGCTCGGTCGACTGGTACGTCGCAAATTTGGGCTTCAAGCTCCTGTCCAACGCTGCGCCTGCTTTCGCGCGACTGGTCGAAGGATCCTGCGGATGGCAATCTAACTTATTTGTCTAGATAGTGCTTCTCCAAAAACTCCGACCTGAAGTTCTGCGGCGGAGTGTCATAGTTCGGCCGGCCCTCCGGGGTGAAGTCCATCAGATTCCAGTAGGGCCACACGGTATCGACGTGATTGGCCATCGTTTCCGTTCCCCAGAAGTGAAAGATCTTCCCATTTCGCTTGGTGAAGACGTGCATCACCGGCAATTGCATGTCGTCGTTCTCCTCCTGGCACTTGTAGTCCCCCTGATAGGGAGATTTCGATCCGGATACGAGCGCGATCTGCGACCAACCGCGCTCTTTGGCCCAGGCATTGATCCGCTCGGGGGGCGCCTTGGCAATGGCTGCGAAGGCGGCGTCTCGTGTCACCGAATACCAGGCTCGATCAAACCCATCGACAAGCGACGTACACGAAGGACAGGGCTTGTCCCAGTTCGGTCCGAACATGAAAGAGTACAGCAGCAGGGTATTTTTCTCGCCGAACAGCGCGGAGAATTTAACGCTTCTCCCGACCTTCCCGTTGTTGGCCCATTGAAAAACATAATCCTCCTTCAGCTCCCCTCCCAGAGGAAGCTCGCGCCGCCTTGCCGCCACGGATTTCACCTTTTCGATGAGTTCCTGTTCATCCCTTAGCAGGGCGTCACGGGCGTTACGGTATTCCGTGCTTTCGTTGGGGTATCGTCGTTCACTCATGTTCGTCTCCAATCATGGCAGCTGCGCCATTTCGGACGCCTGGAGATCAGCCCTGGGCCCGTCTTCAGTTTACCCACTCGAGCTAATACGAGCCAGCGTGCCACACGCCTGCGGCTAACAACGCGAATGCCGGAGTTTACCATCTTTAGTGACAACTGATGCCGACAACGAAGCGATCGCTTAACGTTACCTGATCGCCAAGGCTCCTTGCTAAATCTGCCTGTG
Source organism: uncultured Alphaproteobacteria bacterium (assembly GCA_963770205.1). Lineage (GTDB taxonomy): Bacteria > Pseudomonadota > Alphaproteobacteria > Rhizobiales > Aestuariivirgaceae > DATBLQ01. Next base: position 1,582 of record CAVYOS010000014.1, on the reverse strand, counting down.
GCACAGGGCCGAGGGCGGAGCTTCCCTCGGCCCGCCCATTAGCGCCTCCACTACATAGAGAATTTTCCAACTAAAGCTGGGTTAAGCCGCTGGCCTTAACCATTCAGACAACCTGCCGGCGGAACCATGTGAGCCAATGCTAATGTTGTAGAGGCGGCAGATGATCACCGTCATTGCCTCCTCCCAACCTCACAGGGGCCGACTGATATAGTCCGGTCCCTTTTTTGTTTGGCTCTCAGTGCAAATTTTTCCAGGAGTGGTGCGAACAACTGGTGTGGAGGGACTCATTTACGCCGCCGAGTTCAAGACCTGACAACGCTCGGGTTGGCTGGAGTAGGACCCAGCTATCGGCTAACCGCAAGAGTTGGCAGGCGAAGTAGCCGACGAGCGGCTGTCCGTGCTGGTAATGTTATAGAGAGTGGCCCAGTCCTGTGCTTTGCTGACAGAGCCCGTTAGTCAATTCGTCGACTGTTCGGGCTTAGGTGTGCGAGGCTTGGAGCGGGCGAAAGGGCCATCTTCAGCCTTGCGGTTGCCCGTGCTCGAGAAAGTGACAGTGAAGCCACACAACTACAGAACGCAAGGCATAATGTTCCTCTGTTTGGGGGTGTTTATATTCACGATCCAGGATGCCATCATAAAGCAGATAAGCGACAGCTACCCCGTTACCGAGGTCGTCGCAATTCGCTCAATGGTTGCTCTTCCAATTCTGGCCGGCATAGTTCAAGCAGAGACCGGGTTGCGGGCGATCTTATCTCCACGCGCCGGGTGGCTAACCCTTCGCGCCTTCACTTTGTTTCTGTCATACACAACCTACTATTTGGCCTTTCCCGTACTTCCCCTAGCTGAAGCAGTGGCACTGTTCTTTACGGCTCCACTCCTCATTACGATGCTTGCGGGTCCTTTCCTTGGGGAGAAGATAGGCTGGCCTGCTTGGCTTGCGATCACTGTCGGCTTGGCAGGCGTAATTATCATGTTGAGGCCAGGCACAGCACTGTTTGAGCCTGCAGGGCTATTGTCGCTTCTTTCCGCTCTGCTTTATGCCGCAGCTGCGCTAATGACGCGTAGGCTCGGCATTGCTGAGAAAGCGTCTGTGATGACCTTCTATTCCGTTTGGGTGTATTTAGTCAGTGCAATTGGGCTTGCGCTCGTTTTGAAGGTCATTGTAGTTCCTACAACCTCGCACCCCAGCCTTTCCTTCCTGCTGCGGCCTTGGCATATGCCAGAGAGCCGCGATTTCATCCTGATGGCCCTCTGTGGCCTCATCGCGGCCATTGCCATGACCTTTTTGACAAATGCCTATAGAGCCGCCCCGGCGAACGTCGTGGCACCGTTCGAGTACACTGGCCTTCTCTGGTTGCCGCTATGGGGGTTCGTGTTCTTTGCCGAAGTACCAGTGTGGACCACGGCTCTCGGCGCATTGCTGATCGTTATCTCAGGTATTACGGTATTGCGCTACCCTCAGGGTCACCTTGAGCGAGAGCAAAGTTGAAGCGAATGGGAAACCCGAGAAAGCGGCGTGAAAACGCTCATCCGATCCACAGCGATCTCACTGACGTTGAACTGGCCACATTTTGCTGCGGCT
>CAVYOS010000013.1:0-20763 GCA_963770205.1 uncultured Alphaproteobacteria bacterium | reverse complement strand
GCGCCGAATGATCCGCGATTGTCTGGACAAGGGGCTGTCGGCGACCGAGACTTGTGACCACGCCGTCAAGGAACTGCTCAATTCAGCCATTCGGAACAGGCAGCCGCATGACACCTGCCATGACATCGGAGCGGAAAAGGAGCCCGCTTCATGAAGGAGCGCATAGCTGGCGACAGCTCAAAAACCACTCAGACGTAATGCGTCTCTTGCTGCAGGCCTGAGCGCGATCACTTTCCCCCGGGCTTCGCGCAGATTGCTACGACTGCAGCTTCCTGATGCCCTGCAATTTTGCTGCGACGTGCGGAAAGTCGCTGCGCTCTTCAGAACTGCTCCTACCCACAGTCTGTTGAACTCCTCAGTTGACACCGAGGCTGCTCGGCTTCAATTTGATGTCTGGGGTTGCGATCACCCCATAAGGCGACAGGCCGAAGCATCGCGTTCCCCTCAACCCACCCGCCTCAGGAGGACGCGCCATGCCGTCACCGACCAGCATTTCTACAGATAAATTGAGTTGCCTTATCGGCTTGCCGAAATGCCCCCAACTCATCGATGTGCGGACTGAGGAGGACTTCGCGGCGGATCCGAGGCTCCTCCCCGGTGCTATCCGACGAGACTGGCAACGCGCTGCCGAGTGGGGGCGCTCGGCTAGTTCCGATGTCGTTGTTTACTGCCAGCAAGGGCTGAAGCTGAGTGAGGGGGCCGCGGCTTGGCTGCGGCACTATGGCGGATCTGCCAGCAATCTTGAGGGTGGCTTCGAGGCGTGGGTAGCGGCTGGCCAACCGGCCGTGCCGACTTCAAAGATGCCGATCCGAGATTTGCAAGGCAGAACGATCTGGGTAACTCGCTCTCGCCCCAAAATCGACCGCATTGCTTGCCCGTGGCTCATTCGTCGGTTTGTCGATCCATCGGCTGTGTTTCTTTTTGTCGCTCCCTCTGAAGTGAAAATGGTCGCAGAGCGCTTCGGCGCCGTACCGTTCGACATAGAGGGCACATTCTGGAGTCACCGGGGATCAAAGTGCACTTTCGATACCATGGTAGAAGAATTCGATCTCTGTACTCCGCCTTTAAGTCAATTGGCTGCCATGGTGCGGGCGGCAGACACTGCCGCCTTGAGTGATGTAGCGGAAGCCAGCGGCTTGCTGGCAGTCTCCCTTGGCCTGTCGCGCATGTTCTCCGACGATCTCGAACAGCTTGAGTTGGGGATGGTCATCTATGACGCGCTTTATCGATGGTGCCGCGATGCGACCGATGAGACGCATAACTGGCCTACCAACAAAGCCAAGCCACAATGAAAGAGGACAGCAAACTTTACGTTCCATCGTTCCGCGAAACTTTGCCAGTCTGGCTGAAGATCGGACTGCTGTCCTTTGGAGGACCAGCAGGGCAGATTGCGCTCATGCACAAAATCATCGTCGATGAGCGGCGGTGGTTGACAGAAGAGCAATACCTGCACGCGCTTAACTTCTGCATGCTGTTGCCCGGACCCGAAGCAATGCAGCTTGCGACCTATGCAGGGTGGCGTCTGCACGGCTGGCGCGGCGGCTTGGCTGCCGGGCTTTTGTTCGTGATTCCCGGATCGATTGTGATCCTCGGCCTATCCATCCTCTACGCCACATATGGCAGTGTGCCTTTGGTGGCGAGCCTGTTCCTTGGCGTCAAGGCAGCCGTGCTGGCTATTGTCGTCGAAGCTCTATTGAGGGTAGCCCAACGAGCCCTCAAGACACGGCTGGACTGGTCCATTGCCGCAGCGGCCTTTGTAGCCCTGTTCTTATTGCACCTGCCGTTTCCTATCGTGATCTTGGCAGCGGCAATGATCGGCCTTATGCGGCCCTCGACCGCTCCTCCAGAAAGTGCGACCAAGCAGGTTCTGGTCAAATGGCAGTGGACGGCAGCGACAGCGGCGCTCTGGCTTGTCGTCTGGCTGCTGCCAGTGGCGGTGTGCTTGCTCCTGTTCGGCCCGGGCCACGTCCTTAGTCAAATTGCGCTGTTCTTCTCCAAACTGGCAATCGTCACATTTGGAGGAGCCTATGCGGTGCTGGCCTATATGGCGCAACAGGCTGTCGAGGTGCATGGCTGGCTATCAGCAGGAGAGATGGTCGACGGGCTTGGATTGGCCGAGACAACCCCCGGGCCTCTCATACTGGTAACTGAGTTCGTCGGCTTCTTTGCTGGTTATCGTCAGGCCGGCGGTCTTGCCGGCGGCATCGCTGCGGCGGTAATTACCCTATGGGTTACATTCGCACCTTCATTTTTGATGATCTTTGTAAGTGCGCCATATATTGAGCGGCTCCGGTCGGTACCACGGCTGGGATCGGCACTCTCAGCAATCACAGCAGCAGTCGTCGGTGTCATTCTCAACCTGACGATCTGGTTCGGAGTGCATGTGCTGTTTTCGAGGGTTCAAACACGCTCGCTTGGGATGTGGGTCGACCTGATGAGCGTTGACATCGCGGCTGTCATTCTCCTCATTCTTGCTGCCTTCTTGCTGTTGCGGCTGCACATGGGGATCGTTCTTACTCTTGTCACCTGCGCAGCATCAGGACTGCTTCTCGTGCGTGGACTGGGTCTCTAAAGAAATTCGCGGAGCGCGCTATTGGACGCATCGGGATGGGAAATGGTGGAGCAGAGGGGATCGAACCCCTGACCTCGGCATTGCGAACGCCGCGCTCTCCCAACTGAGCTACTGCCCCCTCGGGACGAAGAGGGGTATGTAGGAGGTGGTCCCGGCGGCTGTCAAGGCAGGCAGCGCGGTGTTAGTTCCTTGCGCTCCCCGCGCGCGGCGGGTAGATGTGGCGCACTCGCAATCAGGCCCCGACCTTCCCTCATGAATCCCTTCGTCGTTCTCATTCTGATCATCCTCGACATCTATTGGTGGGTGGTCATCGCCATGGTGATCATGTCGTGGCTCTTGGCTTTCAACGTGGTGAACATCCACAATCCCTTCGTGCGGCAAGTCAATTTTGTGCTCCACCGCCTCACTGAGCCGCTGCTCAGGCCGATCCGGCGTTTCATGCCCGATCTCGGCGGCCTCGACCTGTCTCCAGTCATATTGTTCATTGGCATCATCTTCATAAGATATCTGGTCGTGTACTACCTCGGTGGTGTCCGGGTTTGACGGTAGTTCTCGCATCATCCTGCTGATCGGCGGCAACGCAACGCAGCTTCAGGTCACATCGCCCCCGGCTCGCCGCTCAGCGCAAGGAGAAACAATGACAGCGAAGATCATAGACGGAAAAGCCTATGCGCAAGGGCTGCGGCAGAAAATCGCGTCGGCTGTGAAGACTTTGAAGAACGAACATGACTTGACGCCGGGACTTGCAGTCGTGCTGGTCGGCGAGGATCCGGCGAGCCAAGTCTATGTGCGCAACAAGCACAAGCAGACCATCGAAGCGGGCATGAATTCGTGGGAACATCGGCTCGCGGCAGAAACCACCGAAGAGGAACTGCTAAGGCTTTTGGCAAAGCTCAACAGCGACGCCAGCGTGAACGGCATTCTCGTGCAATTGCCCCTGCCCAAGCACATGAATGCGGCAAAGGTGATCAATGCCCTGGATCCCGCCAAGGACGTCGATGGATTTCATGTCATCAACGCGGGACGTCTTGCGACCGGACAGGACAGCCTCGTGCCATGCACGCCGCTCGGCTGCGTGATGCTGGCAAGGACAACGCTGGGCAAACTGGCGGGCCTCGACACCGTGGTGATCGGGCGGTCCAATATCGTCGGCAAGCCGGTGGCGCAATTGCTGCTGGCGGAAAATTGCACGGTCACGATCGCGCATTCGCGAACGAATGACCTGCCCGGCGTGTGCAGCAGGGCAGATCTGGTCATTGCGGCTGTCGGACGGCCAGAAATGGTCAAGGGCAGCTGGATCAAGCCTGGCGCCTGCGTCATCGATGTCGGCATAAACCGGGTCGAGCGCGGCAACAAGGCCGTGCTGGTGGGCGACTGCGATTTCGAAGATTGCGCCAAGGTCGCAGGCGCGATCACGCCGGTTCCGGGCGGCGTCGGGCCGATGACCATCGCCTGTCTGCTGCAGAACACGCTGCGTGCAGCCTGCCGGCAAAGAGGAATTGCGGAGCCGGCGCTTTCCTGAACGATCAGCCCGCGCCGGCAGAACGCTGGCGCTCGGACCGTTTCCGCTCGTGCGGATCGAGGAGCTTTTTGCGCAGCCGGATGGAGCGCGGCGTGATTTCCACGAGCTCGTCGTCGGCGATGTAGGCCAGCGCGCGTTCCAGGGTCATGCGTACCGGCGGGGTGAGAAGAACAGCATCGTCCTTGCCGGCGGCACGGACGTTGGTGAGCTTCTTGCCCTTCAGCACGTTCAGCTCGAGATCGTTGCCGCGGGTGTGCTCGCCGACAATCATGCCCTTATAAACACGGGTGCCGGGATCGATGAACATCGGCCCGCGGTCCTGCAGGTTGAACAGCGCGTAAGCCACCGCCTCGCCTTCGGCATTGGATAGGAGAACGCCGGTATGCCGTGCCGGAATATCGCCGAGATAAGGACCATAAGCGTGGAACAGCCGGTTCATGACAGCCGTCCCTCTCGTGTCGGAGAGAAGCTCGCTCTGGTAGCCGATCAAGCCGCGGGTGGGCGCATGGAAAACAATGCGCTGGCGGCCCGTGCCGGACGGCCGCATGTCCGTGAGCTCGGCGCGGCGGGCAGAAAGCTTCTGCACCACGATGCCGGCGAAGGCCTCATCGACATCGATGACGACTTCCTCGATGGGCTCCAGGGTTTCGCCGGTCTGCTCGTCGACGCGAAAGAGCACGCGCGGGCGGCCGACTGTCAATTCGAAACCCTCCCGACGCATGGTTTCGATGAGAATTCCGAGCTGCAACTCGCCGCGGCCGGCGACCTCGAACGCATCGGTCTCGGTTTCAGAAGCAGCAACGCGGAGCGCCACATTACCCTCGGCCTCCCTGAGAAGGCGGTCGCGGATAACACGGCTCTGAACCTTGTCGCCCTCTTGCCCGGCCAGCGGTCCGTCGTTGATGCGGAATGTCATGGTGAGAGTGGGCGGATCGATAGGCTGGGCGGAGATCGGTTCTTCGACGGCCAGATCGCAAATGGTATCTGCGACCGTGGCCGTGACGAGACCTGAAATGGCAATGATGTCGCCAGCCTGCGCCTCCTCGACCGCCTGACGCTCAAGCCCGCGAAAAGCCAGAACCTTGGAGAGCCGGCCGTTCTCGACGAGGCTGCCGTCACGGCTGAGCGCCTTCACCGGTTGATTGGCCCTGACCGAACCGGAGCGGATGCGACCTGTCAGAACCCTGCCGAGAAAGGGATTGGCCTCGAGGGTGGTCACCAGCATGCGGAATGGCCCGGCACTGACGGCAGGGGCCGGAACATGCGAGCGAATGAGGTCGAACAGGGGCGCCATTGACTCCCGGGGGCCATCGGGCTTGGCGGCGATCCAGCCCTGTTTGGCAGAGCCATAGAGAATGGGAAAGTCGAGCTGCGCTTCGGTGGCGTCGAGAGCGGCAAAAAGGTCGAATATTTCGTTGACCACTTCGACGTGACGTTCATCCGGGCGATCTATCTTGTTGACCAGAACGATCGGCTTCAACCCGATCTTGAGCGCCTTGGACAGAACAAATTTGGTCTGGGGCATCGGCCCCTCGGCGGCATCAACGAGAAGCACGGCGCCGTCAACCATATTGAGAATGCGTTCGACCTCGCCGCCGAAATCGGCATGGCCCGGAGTGTCGACGATGTTGATGCGCCCGCCTTGCCATTGAAGCGAGGTGACCTTGGCGAGGATTGTTATGCCCCGCTCGCGCTCGAGGTCGTTGGAGTTCATCGCCCGCTCGGCGACACGCTGATTTTCCCGGAAGGAGCCGGACTGGGCGAGCAACCGGTCGATCAGCGTCGTTTTGCCGTGGTCGACGTGAGCAATGATGGCAATATTGCGTAAATCCATGAAAAGGCTGCAGCGCGTGTGTGATTGTTTGAAGGTTCCGGGGTGCCCTTTAGCACGGTCCGGGGCGCATGCGAGGCCAAATTTCGGGGTGCGACCCCGCCGCTTCAAATCTTATGGGACCGTCGGCGCGCGGCAAGCGTGCGCAAGCGCAGGGCGTTCAGGCGGATGAAGCCCGAGGCGTCCTTCTGATCATAGGCGCCGCGATCATCCTCGAAGGTCACAAGGGCATCTGAATAAAGCGATTTCGGCGACTTGCGGCCCGTAATGGCGACGCTGCCCTTATAGAGTTTCAGCCGCACAAGGCCCTCGACGTGCTCCTGACTTTTATCGACAAGGGCCTGGAGCATCTCGCGCTCGGGGGAAAACCAGAAGCCATAATAGACGAGCTCAGCATAGCGCGGCATGAGCGCGTCCTTTAGATGGGCAGCCTCGCGGTCAAGGGTGAGGCTTTCCATGGCGCGATGGGCGGCATGGAGGATCGTACCGCCAGGCGTTTCGTAGATGCCGCGGGATTTCATGCCGACGAATTGGTTTTCGACGAGATCGATGCGTCCAATACCATTGGTGCGGCCGAGGTCGTTCAAGGCGGCGAGGAGTGCTGCCGGCGGCAGCGGATGGCCATCGAGTGCGACGGGATCGCCCTTGCAGAATTCGATCTCAGCATAGGTCGGCCGGTCAGGCGCATCTTCCGGGGCAATGGTGCGCTGATAAACATAGGGCGGCGGCTCGGCCCAGGGATCTTCGAGCACCTTGCCCTCCGAAGAGGAGTGAAGAAGATTGGCATCGACGGAGAATGGAGCCTCGCCGCGCTTGTCCGTAGGGACCGGAATTTGGTTCTTTTCGGCAAAATCAATCAGGTCCGTGCGGCTCTTGAACGGCCATTCGCGCCATGGAGCAATGATCTTGATGTCAGGGTCCAGGGCATAGGCGGCAAGCTCGAAGCGAACCTGGTCGTTGCCCTTGCCGGTGGCACCATGGGCGATGGCATCTGCGCCGGTTTCACGGGCGATCTCGACCAGCCGCTTGGCAATCAGCGGGCGGGCGATGGAGGTGCCGAGTAGATAGACCCCCTCATAAAGGGCATTGGCACGAAACATCGGGAAGACAAAATCTCGGACGAACTCCTCGCGCAAATCTTCGATGAAAATTTGCCGGATGCCGAGCATCTCGGCCTTGCGCCGGGCCGGCTCGACTTCCTCGCCCTGGCCGAGATCGGCGGTGAACGTCACCACCTCGCAGCCATAGTTGAGCTGCAGCCATTTTAGAATGATCGAAGTATCAAGGCCGCCGGAATAGGCGAGAACAACTTTTTTAACATGCTGCATGAGAAATCCGGAAAAGCACAAACCCGGGCGCACTATAGGGATTGGCGGCGGTGCGGCAAGGGCCGGGGCAGAGGTCGGGCAAACAGCAAAATTATCCCTGCCTTTACGATAAAGTGAGATTTATCGGCAACTCTAACCAATTCTATCCGGGTCAAGGTTAGCTTTGCGGATCACTCACGCATCACAGTGACCGCCCGCAGGTGAAAAATCCGTTTTCGGCAATCTGGCGCCGGCTTCCAGGCTGGCTGGAATTCTGGATCGCGCTATCGGCCGCGACCGCGCTCGTTTCGACCGCGGCGGTGGTGTTCTTTGCGCTCGGCAAACTTGCCACGGAAGTCAACACCATCGACCTTTCGCTGACACGGCAGAGTGCCAAGGCCGCCGTCACCGCCTTCGAAATGCGACTGCGAGACAATTTGCAAGATTATGCCAATTGGGACGATGCTGCGTTAAAACTCTACAATACGCCCGATGCCGAGTTTATTGCAGATGTGCTGCGAGACGTGACCGAAGCGGGCGTCGTCTTCGACACGGCCTACCTGATCGATGAAAAGGACAGAGACCTCAGCGCCTACGGCAATGGCAAGCCGCTGGCCGTCGGCTCGAGCAGTTATTTCGGCCCGGCGCTCAAGGTGCTCCTGCGCGCCCTCAGGCCGGATGCTGTGGAATACCAGGCCAGCAGTGGCCTTGTGGCAACGCCGCGCGGGATAGCCGCTGTCGCCGTTGGATCGGTCGTGCCCTATTCACAGAATATCACTTTGCCTGCCGGGCAGCGGCGCCTGTTGCTGCTCGCGAAACATCTTACGGCGGAAAATATCGCGCGGTTGCGCAACGAGTTCGTCATCCCGGGGTTCGATCTCGCTGCGGACCATCAGAACGTCGAATTCACCGTTCCGCTGACCGATCCTCTCGGCACGGTCATCGGATCGCTCGGCTGGACAAAACGCACGCCCGGAACGATCGCGCTCAATAAGATTTTGCCGGCAGTGTGGATCATATTGGCGCTGCTGTCGGCAGTCACGGGCGGCATCATCCTGTACGCCTGCATCAATGTGAGGCGCGCCCATCTCAGCCGAAGCATCGCAGAGCATGCAGCGCGCCATGACTTTCTGACAGGCCTTCCCAATCGCTCGGCACTGAAGGCCACCTATGAGGCTCGGGGCAATGCGGGAACGCCCGAAGATCAATTCACAGGCATTGTCTTCATCGATCTGGATGGCTTCAAACAGGTCAATGACGCCTATGGGCATGATATCGGCGACCGGCTTCTCAGGGCATGCGCAGCAGGTTTTTCCTGTCTGACGGCCGACCGCGGGATACTCGGCCGCGTTGGCGGCGATGAATTTGCGGTGCTGGTCAACGGACCCGACGCGCAGGGCGTGGCCATAAGGATCGGCGAGATCTTTCTCGCTTTTCTGCGGGAACCCTTCATGTTCGATGGGCGGGAAATCAGGATCAGCACCAGCGTCGGCGTGGCATGCGGACACGCGCGCCAGGTGCCGCTTGAAGAACTTCTGCGACGGGCAGACATAGCCATGTATCAGGCAAAGAAGGACGGAGGGGACCGGGTTGCCTTCTATGACGCAGAGATCGACCTGAGGCTCAGGCAAAGGGTTCAGCTCGCCGCCGCGCTACGAGAGGCGCTGAAAAGCGGGCAGATTTCGGTTGCCTACCAGATCATCGCCGACGCCCAAACGCAGGAGATTTGCGGCGTGGAAGCGCTGGCGCGCTGGCAGCTTCGGGATGAGAACTCTATCGGCCCGGATATCTTCATTCCCCTCGCCGAGGAAAACGGGCTCATCGAAGAGCTCGGAAACCATGTGCTGCGACAGGCATGCAAGGATGCCGTCGGCTGGGAAGGCATTCTCCTTTCGGTGAATGTGTCGCCGGTTCAGTTTCATAACCCACGGTTCGATGAGATCATCGGAAATATTTTGAAGGAGACCAACTTCCCGCCGCAGCGGCTGGATTTGGAGCTCACCGAGCGGCACCTGGTCAGCGATCCCGATCAAGCCTTCAACGCCATGGAGAAGCTCAAGGGAAGGGGAATTTCAATTTCGCTTGACGATTTCGGAACAGGCTATTCGAGCATCGGGTATCTTAAGCGCTTCAAATTCGACCGGCTGAAGCTCGATCGGTCGATCTGCACCGACGTGACGTCGAGCGCCGACGCGCAAGAAATGATCCAAGGCACGATCACCATAGCGCGATCGCTCGGACTCGAGGTTACCGCCGAAGGCGTCGAAAACGAACACCAGGCGTTGCTTCTGCGGCTGGCAGGTTGCAGGCGGCTGCAAGGCTATTATTTCGGCAAACCGGTCAATGCGACCGAGCTGCGGGAAATGCTGGTCGCAGATAACAATGGGATGGGCCTGGCGGCGAGCGCCTAGGCAGGCGAGGGCGGAACGGCCGACAAGGACCGCTTCTGGCTGGCAAATAGCTTCTCAGAAGCCGATTTGAGCTGGCCGCAGGCTGCCATGATGTCGCGGCCGCGCGGGGTGCGCACGGGGCTGGCATATCCGGCCCGATTGAGAATCTCGGCAAAGCGCTCGATGGTTTCCCAGCCGGAGCATTCGTAGGATGTTCCCGGCCAAGGATTGAAGGGGATCAGATTGACCTTGGCGGGGATGTGCTTCAGCAGCTTGACCAGCCTCTTGGCGTCGTCAACACCGTCGTTGACGCCCTGCAGCATCACATATTCGAAAGTGATGCGACGAGCGTTGGAAAGACCCGGATAATTGCGGCAAGCGTCGAGCAATTGCGCGATCGGATATTTCCTGTTCAGCGGTACGAGCTTGTCGCGGATTTCATCGGTGGTCGCATGCAGGGAAATGGCGAGCATCGTGCCGATTTCGGTCCCGGCGCGTACAATCTCGGGTGCAACTCCCGAGGTCGACAGAGTGATCCGGCGCCTGGACAGGGAAATGCCCTCACCATCGGAGGCGATCAACATGGCGGTTTTCACATTGTCGAAATTGTAAAGCGGCTCGCCCATGCCCATGAGCACGACATTGGTGATGAACCGGCCGCCCAGGGGTGGATTGGGACTGCCCGCGAGCTGATGGGGCCATTCGCCGAGACGGTCGCGGGCGAGCATGATCTGGCCGATGATTTCACCGGCCGTCAAATTCCGCACGAGGCGCTGGGTTCCGGTGTGGCAAAAGCTGCAAGTCAGAGTGCAGCCGACCTGGCTGGAGATGCATAAGGTGCCGCGATCCTCCTCGGGAATGTAGACTGTCTCGATCTCTTGACGGCGGCCGTCTGCATCGGGGCCTAAGCGAAGAAGCCATTTGCGCGTGCCGTCAGTGGAGACCTGCTCGGTGACGATCTCGGGCCGGTCGATGGTGAAATGACGGGCCAGGGCCAAGCGCAGGTCCTTGGCCACATCGGTCATCATATCGAAAGAGGTGATGCCGCGATTGTAGACCCAGCGCCAGATCTGGCCTGAGCGCATGCGCCGCTGGGTCTCGGGCAAGCCCATATCAGCCAACGCATCGGCGAGGCTAGCACGGCTCAGGCCGATGAGCGGGCGAGGAAGCGAGGCGGGCGACGATGGGGCGATCTGATGCACGGTCAATTGGCTCATAATTGCGCAGGGCATTAACACAGAACCGTGGTTAGACGAAAGGCTGCATTACTGCTCCTGGCTGCAGGTTTGATCGATCTTGTCCATGGCTGCCGATACCCCCTGCAGGGAATAATTGTCGCGGGTAGAGGTGCCCCGCCAGGAGGTTCCCTTAAGATCCATCTTGGAGCCTTTCTTCAACGCCGCGACGATCTGGTGGTCCTTGGCCGAACTATCGGCCCAGGCGCCGTCGCCCGAAGTGAAGAGCTCGAAGGTCGTTTCGCCGATGGTCAACTCGGCCAAGCTTTCCTTGCGAAACGGATAGCCGATGATGGTGGAGACCTCGTTGCGCACACCCTGCTGGGGGAAATGGGTTATGAGGAAGAATACCGGGTCACGGTTGATGCCTTCGGGATCACTCGATTTCGGGATGGATACCGCATAACAAACCTTACCTTGCTGCGAGGTATAGGTGTATGCAGCCCAGTCGCTGAATTCACCGAGAAGTGTCGGTTCCTGGGCTTTCGCGGGAGCCGCGGAGAGGGCAAAAGCGAGACTGCAACAGATGAGGACCTTGCGCATCATGTTTCCCAATAAGCGTTGGCGGGCGTGGCCCGCCCCTTGGATCTCCGCGCACAGCCGCATCGGGCCGGACGATGAGAACAAAGCTATCAATCACCTTGACAAGAATTTGGCAATTGGAACGCGGCCATGAGGGCACTCTTGTGCAAGACGCTCGGCGGAGGCCCGGCGGATATGGTGGTGGAGGAGGTGGAGGAGCCTGAACCGCAAGCAGGAGAGATTATCATCCGGGTTATGGCGGTGGGGTTAAATTTCTTCGACACGCTCATCATCGTCGGCAAATATCAATATCGTCCGGCACCGCCATTTTCACCCGGTGCGGAGGTCTCCGGCATCGTTGCCAGCATCGGCAGCGGCATTTCCGGCTTTGCTAAGGGTGATCGGGTCATGGCGTTTACCGGCTGGGGCGGTGCCCGAGAACTCGTGGCGGTGAAAGCAGCCAGGGTCGTGGCGATGCCGGAGAATGCCGAGTTCGAGACGGCAGCAGCGATGCAGGTTACCTACGGGACGAGCTTGCATGCGCTAAAGGACCGCGCCTCGCTGAGCGCTGGTGAAACCCTTGCGGTTTTGGGGGCGGCCGGCGGAACGGGCCAGGCCGCCGTTGAACTCGGCAAGCTCATGGGCGCCAGAGTGATCGCGGTCGCATCGAGCGATGAGAAGCTGGAATTTTGCAAGTCGGTTGGTGCCGATCACGGCATCAACATCACCACTGAAGATGTGCGGGAACGGATCAAGGCGCTGACACAGGGCCGTGGAGCGGATGTGATTTACGATCCGGTGGGAGGAAATTTGAGCGAGAGCGCATTTCGCGCCATCGCCTGGGGCGGACGATATTTGATCATCGGATTTGCCTCAGGCGACATTGCGCGGCTGCCGCTCAATCTTCCGCTGCTGAAAGGTGCCGCAGCGGTCGGTGTATTTTGGGGCGAGCATCTGGAGCGAGAGCCCGAGCAACACAAATCCAATATGGAGAGCCTGGTCCGCCGGCTTGCCGATGGATCCATACGGCCGCGCATCGACCGATCATTTCCGCTGGACGAGGCAGCCGCCGCGTTCGCGGCGATTGCCAGGCGTGAGATCAAGGGCAAGGCGGTTTTGCGGATCGGTTAAGCAGGAGGCGGCTCGCCGCGGCGCATGCGCTCGACGGTTTCACGAGCTTTGTCGATATGCTGCTGCGTCATGTGATTGCGGATAAGCGTGAAGGCGGTGACCAGCACTGCCATGTCATCGGTGAAGCCGAGACCAAGTATGAAATCTGGAACCACGTCGAAGGGGAGAATGAAATAAGCGAGGGCCGCAAGAAGCGTGCCCCGCACCTTGAAGGGTGTCGTGGGATCCAGGGCACAGTAATAGGCAGCCACCATTTTGTCGGCGAAAGGGAGATAGCTGAGCGTGCGCGCGAGCTTGGGCCAAAAGCCTTCCCTTACCGTGCGCTCATGCTCTTGCAGATCTGAGAACCTGTCGAAGCCTTGATTTGCCATCGCATTGATCTCCCGAACCTATTAGGTTGAGAAATGGGAGGCGGTTTGGGCGGATTCAAGATCAGCGGGTGGTTAAATAGACCGCCACCAGGATGAGGATGATCGCCAAAAACTGTGCAAGGACACGAAGCCGCATGAGTCTTTGGGAGGTGTTGGCACTGCCGCCGCGCAGCATGTTCCACAGGCCGAGGAGCAGCACGATGAAGACGACGCCCACCGCTAAAGGCACGAGGTAGTCGAGAGGGTTCATGAGACGTCAGGTCCGGTCAATGCCGATGGCATCATCGTCTCAATTGCCACGGCCGAGCAAACGGCGCGCGATGACCTGCGCCTGAATCTCGGCGGAGCCTTCAAAGATGCTGAGGATGCGGGCATCGCACAGCACGCGCGAAATTGGAAATTCCACGGCAAAGCCGTTACCACCATGGATCTGCACGGAATTGTCGGCTGCCGACCATGCCACGCGCGCGGCAAGGAGCTTCGCCATCCCCGCCTCCAGGTCGCAGCGGCGACCGGCGTCCTTTTCGCGCGCGGCATAGTAGGTGAGCTGGCGCGCGGCAAAGATCTCGACAGCCATCATCGCCAGCTTTCCGCTATGCGAGGGAAAGCGATGATCGGCTTGGCGAACTGCCTACGCTCGTCGGCATAGCGCAAGACCGAGGTCAAGCGCATTTTGGGCGACGCCGATCGCGCGGGCGGCCGTCTGGATACGGGCGGATTCAAAGGTCTGCATGAGCTGGCGGAAGCCGGTGCCCTCGACACCGCCAAGAAGGCAATCCTCCGCCGATACGGCAAAATCTTCGAACCGGAGCTCGTATTCTTTCATGCCGCGATAGCCGAGAACCTCGATTTCGGTTCCCGCGATGCCCGCAACAGGAAACGGATTGCCGTCATCGCCGCGCGGCTTTTCGGCGATGAACATGGAAAGCCCTTGATGGCCCGGCTCGCTCTGATCGGTGCGGGCCAGAATGGCCATGATATCGGCACGCACGGGATGGGTGATCCAGGTCTTGTTGCCGGTGATGAGATAGCGATCTCCCTGGTGCACCGCACGGGTCTGTCAATGCCGCCAGATCTGAACCGGTGTCAGGCTCGGTGAAAACAGCAGCGGGCAGAATCGCACCCGAAGCAATCCCCGGCAGCCATTGCTCTCTCTGGCGCTCAGTTCCGCCGGACAGGATCAGCTCGGAAGCGATCTCGGACCGTGTGCCGAGAGAGCCGACGGCAATCCAGCCGCGCGACAGCTCTTCCGACACCACGCACATGGCTACCTTGCCGAGCCCCATTCCGCCAAAGCTCTCCGGCATCGACAGGGCAAATACACCCAGGCGCGAAAGCTCGCCGATCAGCTCCATGGGGACATAGAGATTCCGGCGGTGCCAGCCGTGAGCATGGGGAGCAACTTCGGTATCGGAGAAGCGGCGCATGGCTGCGCGCATTTCGTCGAGCGTTTCATCGAGCCCGCAATCGCCGAAGGTGAAGAGACGCGGTGCCGGCCATGAGCGTTACGATGCGGCTACGGATTTCGGGCGCATCGGCGGCCATGAATTGGGCAGGTGCCGGCTCGTTCAGGAACGCGAGCTCGCCCCGCTCAAGGCCAAGGTCGGCAGGCCTGACGAATTCGGTCTGGCTCATCGGTATGCCGCCGGCGATCTGCACTCAGGTACTCACCGAAGGCCGCCTCAATCAGCAGATGCTCGAGTTCGCCCAGACGGCCGCTGCGGTCGAGCGCGGCGGCGTGGGCGGCGAGACAGCGCAGCGCGGTCGCATAGGTGGCCAGCCAAGCGAGCCCGTGAGCGGCATGCTGGTGATGCTCGAGCAATTCAGGCGACGGCCTGCCGTCCGGCATCAGGCGAGGCGCAAGGGCGCGACGCGCCTTGTCACAGAAGCGGTCCACCAAGGCAGAAGCCTCTAAGGCGCGGCGGGGCAAATCGGTCGAAGAGGGGGCGAGGTCAGACAAGTCTCAAGCCGATGCCTCGATCACATCCTCGAAGGTTTTCAGTCCGGGGCGCGGCGCCGAAACGAGGACCGCCATGTTGCCCGGACGATGCTCGTTCTTCCACATCTTCATGTGCGCCTTCGGGATGTCGCGCCAGCCATAGACTTCCGACATGCAGGGATCGATGCGCCTGGCGCCGACGAGCCGGTTGGCATTCGATGCCTGCATGAGATTGGCGAAGTGCGAGCCCTGCACACGCTTCTGATGCATCCACACGTAGCGCGCGTCCATGGTCAGATTGTAGCCGCTGGTGCCGGCGCAGATGACGACCATGCCGCCGCGCCTGACGATGAAAACCGAAACCGGGAATGTCTGCTCGCCGGGATGCTCGAACACCAGGTCGACGTTGTTGCCTTTACCGGTGTAGGTCCAGATGGCCTTGCCGAAATCGCGCACATCCTTCAGCCATGACGCGTAGGCATCGCTGCCGACTTTCGGCATTTCGCCCCAGCACTTGAATTGCTTGCGGTTGATGACACCCTTGGCGCCCAGCTGCAGAACGAAATCGCGTTTTTCATCATCGGAAATCACGCCGATCGCGTTGCCGCCGGCGGTGGCGATGAGCTGCACGGCCATCGATCCCAGGCCGCCCGAAGCACCCCATACGAGCACGTTCTGGCCAGGCTTCAGGGTGTGCGGCCGATGGCCGAACAGCATGCGGTATGCCGTGGCGAGGGTGAGCATGTAGCAGGCGCTCTCCTCCCAGCTCAGATGCCGGGGGCGCGGCAGGAGCTGGCGGGCCTGGACCCGGCAGAACTGGGCGAACGAGCCGTCCGGCGTTTCATAACCCCAGATGCGCTGGGAGGGTGAAAACATCGGATCGCCGCCATTGCACTCCTCGTCGTCGCCGTCATCCTGATTGCAGTGAACCACGACCTCATCGCCGACCCGCCAGCGCCGAACCTTGGCGCCCACCGCCTAGACGATGCCCGAGGCATCCGAACCGGCGATGTGGAATGGATTGCGGTG
Source organism: uncultured Alphaproteobacteria bacterium (assembly GCA_963770205.1). GTDB lineage: Bacteria > Pseudomonadota > Alphaproteobacteria > Rhizobiales > Aestuariivirgaceae > DATBLQ01. The sequence goes on along the minus strand of CAVYOS010000013.1, from coordinate 4,914 downwards.
ATTGTCGATGGGCGAGATCGGCTGGCCGAGCGAGGCCCACACGCCGTTGTAGTTCACCCCGGCCGCCATGACGAGAACGAGGCCCTCATCGTCGCCGATCTGCCAGGTGGGCAGGACCTCGACCTGCATGGCCTTATCCGGCAGGCCGTGGCGCTCCTGGCGGATGGCCCAGCCATACATGTTGCGCGGCACATGGCCGAGGGGCGGAATCTCGCCGACTTCATAGAGATCGCGGGCCTGACGGGCGCCAATCGAAGTGCCAAGTGCCGAAGCAATTGTCGCGGCCATAATGCCTCCCGAAGGCCAAACTGCGCGCAGCCTATGCTGCAGTGCAATATTTGTCGAGACAAAAGGCAACTGAACTTTTCTCTGCCACGCGGGCAAGCGTTAACGCCGTTTAAATGGAGTTGTGAAGGGAATGGCGGCAACACGTACAGGGGCCGGAACCATGAATGGAATAATCGAACATCTCAATCTTTGGATGGACATCGACACGGAGCCGTTCATGGTTACAGCGGCCATGAGCCTGCTCGGTGCCTATGTTCTCTCGCAAATTTTGCGGAATGTGGCCCTCGGTATCGCGTTCTATCCGGTGCTGCTTGTCAGCTCGATCATAAGCATCGGGGTGGGCACGCAATATGGGCTGGTCGGCAGTTGGTACAGCAGCATGGTTCCAGTGATGGCTGCAATCTGGATCGGCATGTCCGCATCGACGATGGTGCTGCTCTTCACCATTGCAATCTACAACCGCGCTACCTCGTAAGGCCTCAGCAGGTCTTTATTGCACTGCAGCAGCCAGCATGGTTCCATGGCCGTTCGCTCTTCGAGGACGCTTAAACCGATGACCATGCCCCCTGCCACAGACAAGAGCCCGTGGATATTCCGAACTTATGCCGGCCATTCGACAGCCGAGGAAAGCAATCGGCTTTACCGGCGCAATCTAGGCAAGGGCCAGACGGGCTTGTCGGTGGCTTTCGATCTACCGACGCAAATGGGGTATGACAGCGACCATCCACTGGCGCGAGACGAGGTGGGCGGGTCGGGGTGGCGATTTCACATATCGGCGACATGCAGGACCTCCTGGCGGAAATTCCGCTCGAGGAGATGAACAGCTCCATGACCATCAATGCCACGGCGGCATGGCTACTGGCGCTCTATGTGGCCGTAGCGGATGAGCGCGGCATTGCGCGCCCGCTGCTTACCGGCACGACTCAAAACGACATCATCAAGGAATATCTTTCGCGCGGCACCCATATTTTTCCACCAGCACCGTCGCTCAAGCTTGCCCGCGACGTCATCGGCTTCTGCGCGCGCGAGATGCCGAAATGGAATCCCATCAATGTCTGCTCCTATCATCTGCAGGAAGCGGGCGCGACGCCGGTCCAGGAAATTGCCTATGCGCTGGCAACGGCAGTGGCGGTTCTCGACGGGGTGAAGCAGGATGCCCAGATTGCGCCGGATGAATTTCCCGCGATCGTCGGAAGAATCAGCTTCTTCGTGAATGCCGGGATGAAGTTCATCACGGAAATCTGCAAATTGCGCGCCTTCGGCGCGCTGTGGGATGAGGTTTGCCGCAAGCGATACGGCATCAGCGAAGCGCGATTCAGGCGGTTTCGCTTCGGTGTTCAGGTGAATTCGCTCGGCCTGACGGAACAGCAGCCGGAAAACAATGTACATCGGATCATGATCGAGCTGCTCGCCGTGGTGCTGTCGAAAAACGCGCGCGCCAGAGCCGTGCAGCTGCCGGCATGGAACGAGGCCATGGGCCTGCCGCGACCGTGGGACCAGCAATGGTCGCTCAGGATGCAGCAGGTCGTCGCCTATGAAACCGATCTTCTCGACTATGGCGATATCTTCGACGGCTCGCATGAAATCGCGAAGCAGACGCAGGCCCTGGTGGCGGACGCCCGTTTAGAACTCACTCGCGTTTTGGAGATGGGCGGAGCGGCAGCGGCGGTGGATGAGGGATATATGAAGCGACAGCTCGTTGCCGCCAATAGTGAACGGCTGCGGGCCATCGAAAACGGCGAAACGATCGTTGTCGGCGTGAACGCCTTCCTGGAGAGCGAAGCTTCGCCGCTCAGCGGCGGCGCGATGGTGGCCAACATCGGCGACGGCGTGGAATATGATCAGATCGCTCGGCTGAAAGCCTGGCGGGCCAATCGCGATAACGCCGCTGCAAAACAAGCTCTGGCCGACCTTGCGCAGGCGGCAAGAGAGGGCCGCAACATCATGGAGGCATCGATTGCCTGCGCGAGGGCTGGCGTCACGACAGGCGAATGGGGCGGGACCTTGCGCGGGATTTTCGGCGACTATAGGGCACCTACCGGCGTCATGCTCCTTGCGGCAAGCGAAAGGGGCGCCGACCTTGCCCAGTTGCGGCGGGCGGTGAACGATCTTGGCGCCAAACTCGGCGAACCCGTCAGGCTCATGATCGCCAAACCCGGACTCGATGGCCATTCCAATGGCGCGGAGCAGATTGCGCTGCGCGCCGCGCATTGCGGAATCGCGGTGAGCTATGACGGCATAAGGATGACGCCGGAGCAGATCGTCGCTGCGGCGCGGGACAGAAAGCCGCATATTGTCGGGCTGTCGGTGCTTTCCGGATCGCATGTGCCGCTTGTGCGCGAGGTGATGAACCGGCTTGGGGACGCCGGGCTCTCGGGCACGCCGGTGGTGGTCGGCGGGATCATTTCAACCGAAGACGAGCTTGTGCTGAAACAGTTGGGAGTGCGCCGGGTCTATACGCCCAAGGACTTTCGCTTGAATCAGCTCATCGCCGAAATGATCGAAATCGTCGATGCGCGTCTGGGCGAAGACGCCGCCTGATCAGAACCCCAAGGCCTCGCGTATGTCGGCCGGCGAAGCGCCTTCTTGGCGCAAGCTTCGCAGCGACCGGTCGCCTGCCGATTTGGAAAGCTTGCGGCCCAGCGCATCGCCGATGAGGGGATGATGGTGATAAAGCGGAACCGGCAGGCCGAGCAGCGCCTGAAGCAGCCGGTGGATATGGGTCGCTTCAAAAAGATCCTTGCCGCGCGTGACATGGGTGACGTCCTGCAGGGCATCGTCGACGACCACGGCGATATGGTAGCTCGTGCCGATGTCCTTTCGCACCAGGATGACGTCGCCCCATTTCTGCGGCTCGGCCGGAACATCACCGGCACCGAGATCGGTGAAGAAGAGGCCCGCCGCATGCCGAGCGGCTTTCGCCATGTCGAGGCGAAGGTGAAAAGCCTCGCCCGCCGTCATCCGCGCGGCCCGCGCTCGAGGGTCGAGTGCGCGGCAGGTGCCAGGATAGAGCGGGCTGCCGTCCGGATCGCGGAGACCCGATGATGACGTTTCGACAATTTTTCGCGTGCAGAAGCAGGGATAGAGAAGACCCTGGTCGGCTAGCCGTGATTGCGCCTGAAAATAGTCAGCCATATGCCGGCTCTGAAAACGGACGGGCTCGAGCCAGCGAAGACCGAGCCAGCTGAGGTCTTCAACTAGAAGATCGGCGAAGTGCCGACGGCAGCGGGTGGCATCGATATCCTCGATCCGCAGAAGAAACTGTCCGCCAGCATGGTTGGCGGCATGAAAGGCGAAGAGAGCGGAGAATGCATGGCCAAGGTGAAGCTCACCGTTCGGGCTTGGCGCAAAGCGGTAGGTGGGGCGGGTCATGACCGGATAGATAGGCGTTCCGCCATGTGCATGGCTATAGTAGCGGCGTGAGACTCATCGAAACGGTTGGAGATCTCGAAGAAGGCGTTGCGGCGCTCACCGAATGCGAACCGCGGTTCGCCGGGGTGGCCGCGCATGGCCTGCCGGCATTGCGGCGGTGCGGGGCCGGATTTGCCACGCTAGTGGAGATCGTAACCGAGCAGATGATCTCGCTCAAGGCGGCGCGCGCCATTACCGCACGACTCAAGGCCGCCTATGAGCCCTTCGAGCCGATGATGATTTGCAACGCCGGCATGCCGGCGCTGCAAGGGCTCGGTCTGTCGCGCGCGAAGGCCGGGGCCATCCTCGCGGTGGCGGATGCCGCTGCCGCCGGTGGGCTCGATTTCCATGCACTGGCCGATAAGAGCGACGAGGATGTCCGGCGGCTGCTGACCTGTTACTCAGGTATCGGGCCATGGACCGCTGAAATCTATCTCCTCACGGCGCTTGGACGCAGCGACGCATGGCCTTATGGCGATGTAGCCCTGCAGAGAGCAGCGCAGACACTGTTCGGGCTCGAAGGGAGACCAAGGGAAAAAGCGATGCAGGCGCTGGCCGAGCCGTGGCGGCCGTGGCGGTCAGTCGCAGCGCGGCTGCTCTGGGCTCATTATCGGCGAACCAACGGGATTTTACCCGCGGCCGATGAGGAGGGCGGCCCCCTTCACAGGCTTGTTGCACAAGATATAGTAGGCTAGTCCGAAACGGAAAACGTGCCCAAGGGGTGAGAGGTCGTGTATCAGGCACCCATTGCAGTCGAAAGCTGTCCGGCATTGGTCCTCAACGCCGATTACCGGCCCTTGTCCTATTATCCCTTGTCGCTTTGGTCGTGGCAGGATGCGGTGAAGGCCGTGTTCATGGACCGCGTCAACATCGTCTCCGAATACGATCGGGTGGTGCGCAGCCCCTCATTCGAGTTTCGCCTGCCGAGCGTCGTTTCGCTGAAGACTTTCATCAAGCCGGCCCGCTATCCGGCGTTCACCCGCTTCAACGTGTTCCTGCGCGACCGCTTCTCTTGCCAATATTGCGGCGAACGCGACGATCTCACCTTCGATCATCTCGTGCCTCGCTCAAAGGGCGGACATACGACGTGGGAAAATGTGGTGGCGGCCTGCTCACCCTGCAATCTCAAGAAGGGCGGCCATCTGCCCGGCGAGGTATCGATGTGGCCGGAACAAAAGCCGGTACGGCCCACGGTGCATGAGCTGCACAGGAACG
>CAVYOS010000012.1:0-12410 GCA_963770205.1 uncultured Alphaproteobacteria bacterium | reverse complement strand
CGGTGGAAGGTCGCAGGCGGGCGAGCATGGTCCCCACGGGGGTTCGCACGGCGGCGGGCAGCACGGTCGGCCGGACGACCCGGGTGCCGCGGCGAACGATCATCCCGCGCCGGCCGCAGCCGGCCGGCCCGACGGCTCCGGCGACGATCACGCGAGCCAGGGCGGTCCCGGCCACGCGAACGGGAACGCGAACGGCCACGCCCAGGGCGGCCCGCCGAGCTAGCCGGGCTCGCCGCTCGAGCCAGGCGCCGCCAGCCGCTGAGCCCAGGCGAGCGTGAACACCGGCGAAGAACCCCAGGACCCCTCCGCCCAAGGTCAGGTACGGGCCGACCCCGACCTCGCGGAAGACCTCGAGCTCGTCCCACTGATCCCGCGGCACGGCGAGCGCGTCGAGGACCACCTGGCGGTCGATGCCGTTCTGCAGGAAGGCGCCGGCCACCACGGCGCCAACGACCCCGGCCGCGATCACCGCGGCGCCGAGGGCCATCCTGAGGCTCCGGCCGGACACGAGCCGGGCCAGCACGATCGCCACGAAGATCACGATGGCGCAGCCGAGCGTCACGCGCCCATCGGTCAGGTCCACGCCGGGGATCGCGGTGTCCACGTTGTTGGCGAGCGCCCGGAAGCCCACGCCTCGGACAGGCGTGCCAGTGCGCGTTCAACCCGCTCCGCACTTTGCACGGCTTCATCCCAGACTTCCGATTCACCAGACGCCGGGGGCATCGGCCGCCGCAAGGCTCTTCCCTCCGGTGCGGGGCTGGTCATCCAGCTATTTATCCCCGAAGGCACGAGCTCCTTGCCCCGCCGGGGCGCGAGTGCGGCAGCGGCATGCGGCTTGCGCGGCACTGCCCTTTCCACAGGTTCGAGGAACTCCTCAAGCAGCGTAGCCGCAACCGGCGTGATTTCACCCGGCCCAGTTTCGCTGCGGGTCTCTCTTTCGAGCTTGCGGCGCATGGCCTGGATCATCTTGCTGCGCAGCGCGGAGGCATCTTCCACCTCCGCCTTCACCGCGTCGATCCGAGACGTTCGTGTCTGGCTCTGCTCGGGCGCGCGCCTCGCCCGTGGAGTTCTTTCCGCTGAACCGGTCTCGACCTCTGCCGGTGGCGCAGTCTTCTGATCGTGCTCACTCACACCACGTTACTCCCCTGAAAATGCCTCTACGAACGACGCAATGTGAAGACGCAACTTACTGGGTGCGAGTATCCCTCCATTTCAGGAAGCGCTTGAACAACTCTTCCTGATCTTCCACGCTCAGAGCTGCGGCGCCGCTGCTGGTGCTGAGGAAGGTCTTGAACTCGCTGACCTGTTGGTCGGCAGCCTCTGACTCATGCGCCGCCAGCCAGGCTCGCGCCGGCTCGAAGCGCCGCCAACCGGGGACTTCTGCAGCAAGATTGACCTCTTGCCATTTCGGATGGCGGGGCGCCTTGAGGAATTCGTCGAACTGTCCGAAGAACGCCTCGACAAATCTCTTCAGCTTTAAATAGCGGCCATTCCCTTTGCGCCAATTGAACACCGCCATGACCGCGCCGACGGATATGGTTTGTACCCCGGCGTTCGGTTCGATCAGGCCCGGATAATCCGTTGCGCTGAACTCGCCGGGCAGATAGGTCTCAGCCAGTGCCGGCGTCAGCTCGACGCTGAGAAGATGCAGGCCTTCCTCAGGCTTGATCGCCGTGAAGATCGGCGCCGGCTTGCCGGCCACGTAGAACAGCGCGTCGATCTCACCTTTTTTCAGTTTTTCCAGCGCCAGCTCATAATCGAAGGTGGTGATCTCGACCTCGATGCCGAGCTTGCCGAACACCACCGATGCGGTCATGTAGGTGCCGCTGCCCTCATTGGCAAAATTGACCTTCTTGCCCCTGAGATCCTCGAGGCTTTTCACCTGTGCCCGCGCGAGAACGTGGATTTCCTCATTATAGAGCTTGGTGATATAGCCGATCCTAGTGCCGATATCGGGATAGGTGCCGTTTTCGCTGACGTAGCGCAGCACGTCCGACTGCACGATGCCGACATCGACGCCGCGCAGATATAGAATATCGGTGATGTTCTGCACCGAGCCTTTGCCGATGATCGGCAGGATCCGCAATTCATTGCCCTTGTCGAGCACCGCCGACAGGTCGGTTGCGATGCGGCTGTAGGTGCCGGTGATGCTGCCGGTTATAATGCCAACGGTTCCACCATTGACCTGCTCGACCTGCTTGCTATGAGCCTGGGTTCCGGGCTGCGGCGTCACCACATTTTGAGCCGCTGCAAATGTGGAAAAGATGAAAAGAGAACAAAGAAATACTATCGCACGCCCAACGCACGCCATAGCCGCCTCCTGTGCCGAGCTCTTTATTTTGATTGATTCTGGGTGAAGCCCCGAGCTCGTTACGCTGTGCCTTCCCATGAGGAATGTGCGGAGTAAAACGGTGCCGGAATTAGGATTTCTTAAGGCGAATTTGAGGCAATTGCCGTTAACAGATCAGTCGAATGTAGATTTTCCAGTGAAAGTAATTGGAATGATAGAACATTCCTCATGACCACGAAGCTCTCCATAAACGTGAATGCAGTTGCACAACTTCGCAATCGCCGCGACCTGCCATGGCCCTCCGTGACCGGCATAGCGCGCGTGGCACTTGAATCCGGCGCCCATGGAATCACCGTTCATCCCCGCCCCGACGAACGCCACATCCGCAGAACCGATGTCGGCGAGCTCGAGCAATTGCTGCGAAAATCCTTTCCTGGAAAGGAGTTCAACGTCGAGGGCTATCCTTCGGACCACTTCGTTTCGCTCATCGATGCCAGCAAGCCAGACCAGGTCACGCTTGTGCCGGACGACCCGAATCAGTCGACGTCGGACCATGGCTGGACAATCGGCGGCAGTGAAGAATTGCTGAAACGGGTGATATCGCGATTCCGCAGCAGGGGAAGCAGGGTCTCGCTGTTCATCGATGCCGATCCCACCGTGCCGGCGCTTGCTCGCGCCATGGGCGCCGACAGGGTGGAGCTCTATACCGGGCCGTTCGGCGCGAAGTTCACGCCCGAAGCGCGTGCGGACGAGCTTGCGAAGCTCAAGGCGACGGCGGAAGCTGCACGCGCGGCGGGTCTCGGTGTCAATGCCGGGCACGATCTCACGCGCGAAAACCTCCCCGAGCTCGTGGCGGCCATCCCCTTCCTCGAAGAAGTATCGATTGGACATGCCGCAATCGCCGACGCTCTCATTTTCGGCATGGCGGAGACCGTCCGGCTGTTCCGGGCCGCCTGCGGCGATCCGATACAAGGCCGATAGCGCTTGTGTTTTGGAGCTTGGCCGCTATTCTCCGCGCCGGATTTCCGGGGGTGCTTTCATCGCAAGGGGTTTGTCATGCGCGTCTATTACGACCGTGATGCCGACGTCAATCTTATAAAGGGCAGGAAGGTCTGCATCATCGGCTATGGCAGCCAGGGCAGGGCGCATGCGCTGAACCTCAAGGATTCCGGAGCGAAGACCTTGTCCGTGGCGCTGCGCAAAGGCTCAGCCTCCGCCAAGAAGGCGGAAGCCGACGGCCTTCAAGTCATGAGCGTCGCAGAGGCTGCCAAATGGGCCGATCTGATGATGATGGCAACGCCCGACGAGCTTCAGGCCGACATCTGGAAGGGCGAGATCGAGCCGCACATTCGCGACGGCGCGGCGATTGCCTTCGCCCATGGTCTCAACGTGCATTTTAATTTGATCGTGCCTGGGCCGGGCATCGACGTGCTGATGGTGGCGCCGAAGGGGCCTGGCCACACCGTACGCAGCGAATATCAGAAAGGTGCCGGCGTGCCCTGCCTCATCGCCATTCACCACGATGCCTCGGGCAATGCCCATGACCTGGCGCTTTCCTATGCGTCGGCGATCGGCGGCGGGCGCTCGGGGATCATCGAGACATCGTTCAAGGAGGAGTGCGAGACCGATCTCTTCGGCGAGCAGGCGGTGCTGTGCGGCGGCCTCGTGGAGCTGATCCGCGCCGGCTACGAAACCCTCGTCGAAGCCGGTTATGCGCCGGAGATGGCTTATTTCGAATGCCTGCACGAGGTGAAGCTGATCGTCGACCTGATTTACGAGGGCGGCATCGCCAACATGAATTATTCGATCTCCAACACCGCTGAATTCGGCGAATATATAACCGGTCCGCGCATCATCAACGAGGCGACGCGCGCTGAAATGAAGCGCGTGCTCAGGGATATCCAGACGGGAGCGTTCACCTCCGAATGGATTCGCGAAAACAAGGCAGGCCAGCCGAAATTCAAGGCGATCCGCCGGCTCAATGATTCCCATCCGATCGAGGCGGTGGGCGTGAAGCTGCGCGAAATGATGCCCTGGATCGCAAAGAACAAGCTCGTCGACAAGGCGCGCAATTAGGCTCTTGGCCAATAGTCGCCGGACTTGATCCGGCCATCTCGGACCAGCGGCAGATGCGCGGATCAAGTCCGCGCATGACGCACTACAAAAACCGTCATGGCCGGACTTCCCAATCCGTCATTCGCGTCCCCGGACTTGATCCGGGGATCAACCCGCGAATCTTCTGATGGAGATGGCCGTGTCAAGCACGGCCATGACGATTTTCATGCAATGGCATTATTTTCCTCTTGACAACATTCCTAGTATAGAGTAGTCATTCTTCACCCTGCTCCGTGAAGGAGGCGCTGTCCGGATGTCGCCTTTTGAGTGTGGAGAAAGGGCCGGTGCCTGTAGGCAAGCCGTGGACTGGCTGCCGTTGACCAGGGGTTGAGTGCTAGGCCGGCGCGGCTTCGAAACATCCCGAAGCGAGTGACGTGAAAGTGACCTCCCAAAATCACCGGGGTGGAGCGCCCTCGCACCATCTCTACTAACACCAACGTTGGCGCCACCGCGAGGTGCCGCTCCACCCCTCCTTCATCCCGGAAGCGCAAGCTGGCGGAAGGATTTTCTATTGTGCAACGACCCTATTTCACATCGTCACCCTGACGAAAGTCTTAGGTCCAGCTTTAAGCCGAAAACATGAAGCTGGATTCCGACTTTCGCCGGAATGACTATTCAAAGGCTCATCCGGTTGCATTCAGCCGTTTGAACCCTTCCTCCAGATCCGCTTTGAGATCGTCGGTGCTCTCCAGCCCGATGTGGAAACGCAAGCACTGCCCCTCATGTGTCCAGCGTGTCGCCGACCGGAGCTTTCTCGGGTCGAAGGGCACCACCAGGCTTTCATACCCGCCCCAGGAATCGCCCATGCCGAACAGTTCCAAACCATCCAGCATCGCGGCCATGGCGTCTCGCGAAGGCGTTTTAAGCACCACCGAGAAAAGCCCCGAGGCTCCTGTGAAGTCGCGCTTCCAGAGCTCATGCCCGCGCGCGCCGGGCAGACCGGGATGCAGCACCTCGGCCACCTCCGACCGCGACCGCAGCCATTCCGCTAGGATGAGAGCGTTTTTCATGTGCCGGTCAAGCCGCACGTCGAGAGTGCGCAGGCCGCGCAGGGTGAGATACATGTCGTCGGGACCGGCAAACTGGCCAAGTGTTCCGAAGCCATCCCTGAATGCCGGCCATGCCTCCCTGGTGCATGTCACCGATCCCAGCATAACGTCGGCATGCCCGCCGATGTATTTCGTCCCCGATTGCATGGACACATCACAGCCATGCTCGAACGCCTTGAAGTAATAGCCCGCACTCCACGTGTTATCGAGCATTACCAGCGCCTGTCGAGCGTGAGCGGCATCCGCGATGGCAGCGATATCCTGCACGTCCATCGTTTGCGAGCCGGGACTCTCAGTATAGACGATGCGCGTCTCTGCCCGCATGAGCTCGGCAATTTTCGACCCGATGGCCGGGTCGTAATAGGTAACCTCGACACCGTAGCGCTTCAGAATGCTGTTGCAGAAATGCCGGATCGGCCCATAGACCGCATCCGTCACAAGCAGGTGGTCGCCAGTTTTCAGAAAAGACAGGAGCGCGGTTGTAATGGCCGCAAGCCCCGACGCGCAGACCCGCGTATCGTAACCGCCTTCAGTTTCGCAAATCGCGCGTTCCAGCGCGCGCGAGATGGGCGTGCCGCGCCTTCCATAGACATAAGGCTGACTGTGGGCCTGGAAAGCCTCGACCGAGGGGAACAGGATTGTCGAAGCGTGGTAAACGGCCGGGTTGACGACTCCATGCTCGGCGAATTCGCGCGCAGCCGTCACCAGGCGCGTTTCAGGCTTCAAAATATCAGGCTTGGTGATCTTCTTTGCCATGATTGGGCTCGTGGATAGGCGGAAACTGAAATTACTGCTGGGAAACTAGGTGGTTAGCACGCCGCAGCAATTGCCGGAAGTGCTGTGCGAACCGCCGTTTTGAGTTGACCGCAGGAAAGATTTGAGGTCGGATGATCCGGGAGCGCGACAGCGCGCTCGCAGGGAGTAACCAGGACCCAAGTGTTGAGATCCGGCCGGGGCGCAATTCACGATATGATTGTCGCATGCGATGAGCGGGCTAATCCCGGCATGGTTGGTTGCACATCAGTGAAAAGGTAGGAAGATGAAAATTAATCTGTTGTCTTATGCATTCGGCGCAGCAGTCGGTTTGGTTGCCGCGTCGACTGCTTCGGCCGCCACGCTTGACGATGTCAAGGGAAAGGGCTTCGTTCAATGTGGCGTCAGCCAGGGGCTGATCGGCTTTTCCAATCCCGATGAACAGAACAATTGGACTGGTCTGGACGTCGATTTCTGCCGGGCGGTTGCCGCGGCAGTGTTTAATGACCCACAGAAGGTGAAATTCACTCCTCTGACGGCAAAGGATCGCTTTGCAGCACTAGCCTCGGGTGAGATCGACATCCTTTCCCGTAACACCACCTGGACGATGAGCCGCGACACATCGCTGGGCCTGAAGTTCGCCGGCGTCATGTATTACGATGGGCAGGGCTTCATGGCGAAGAAATCCCTGGGCGTCGACAGCGCGCTCAAGCTCAACGGCGCCACGGTCTGCACCCAGACGGGCACCACCACGGAATTGAACCTTGCCGATTTCTTCCGTTCCAACAACATGACCTATCAGGTCGTGGCCATGGAGAAGAACGATGAAGTCCTCAAGGCCTATGATGAAGGCCGCTGCGATGCCTTCACAACCGACCAATCGGGCCTCTATGCCGACCGTCTGAAGTTGGCAAGTCCCGACGACCATTTGGTTCTTCCGGAGATCATTTCCAAGGAACCGCTCGGCCCCCTCGTTCGCCAGGGCGACGATGGCTGGTTCAACGTCGTGAAATGGACTTATTACGCTCTCCTGAATGCTGAGGAGCTCGGCGTCACCCAAGCGAATGTCGAGGAGATGAAGGCGTCCACCAATCCCGAAATTCGCCGCCTGCTTGGTGCGGAAGGCGATTTCGGCACGGGCATGGGCCTAACCAATGATTGGGTGGTCAACATCGTCAAGGCAGTGGGCAACTACGGCGAGATCTTCGACAAGAACGTCGGCGCCGGCTCTGCTCTGAAGATCGAGCGCGGCAAGAATGCCCAGTGGAGCAAGGGCGGTCTCCAATACGGAATGCCCGTTCGCTAAACGCATTGTGCGGCTGCCGGACGATCAACATCCGGCAGCCGGTTCTGACTCTGACCGATCATTGGGGCGGCTGCATCGGGTGAAAAGAGGCAAACCGAAGTCCGAGCACTGTGGGAGCATGGGACCAAGGGCAGTATGACCGCTATTGCTGATCGACAAGCCGTAGCGAAGGCCGCCTGGTTCAATAATCCGAAAGTGCGTGCGCTGCTCGTTCAGGGCGCGCTCCTGGCACTCCTCGTCTGGCTCGGCTATGAGATCGTCAAGAACACCACCGAAAACCTCCGCGCCCTCAATCAGAATTTCGGCTGGGGATTTCTTTACTCCACCGCCGGTTTCGACATCATCCAGCGGCCGATTTTTTATCAGAATACCTCGACATTCGGTCGGGCGCTCCTCATCGGATTTCTCAACACCCTGATCATGGCCGTGTGCGGCATCATCGCCGCGACCATCTTGGGCTTCCTCATCGGCATCATGCGCTTATCCCGCAATCTGGTGATTTCCGGGGTAGCGACCGTCTATGTCGAATGCGTGCGCAACGTTCCGCTGCTCATTCAGATTCTCATCTGGTATGCCGCGGTCCTCAAACCGCTGCCGGGTCCGCGCGAGGCGATCGCGATCGGCATTCCGCTGCCGGGCAGCGGATTTCTCCCTTTCATGCTGTTGCTGGCGCTGGCCATCTATGGCTTCGTCATGGTGTTCAGGCGAACGACCTTCGGCAGCTATCGGCTGGCGGCCACCATCGGCCTTTTCGCTGCCATCGCCCTCATCACGCGACTGACGGATAGCATTTTCGGCGATGTCTTCTCGATCGTGTCCCTCGGCGGCTTTCTGAGCAACCGCGGCCTGATCATTCCCGGACCCATTTTCGAGCGTGCGGCCGTCGCCATTCCTCTTGCTCTCATTCTGGGCCTTGCGGCGGCCTTCGTCGTTCGTCGCTGGGCCCGCCGCCGGCAGGAACAGACAGGGGAGCAGTTTCCGGCAGGCTGGGTGTCGCTCGCTCTTATCATCGGCCTGCCAGTGCTCGCCGCGCTCGCCACCGGCAAACCCTTCAGCTTCGAATATCCCGAGCTCAAGGGTTTCAACTTCGCCGGCGGTCTCGTCATCATTCCCGAATTCATCGCGCTGTTTCTGGCGCTGTCGATCTATACCTCCGCCTTTATCGCCGAGATCGTTCGCGCCGGCATCCTTGCCGTCAGCTATGGGCAGTCCGAAGCGTCGGCAGCGCTTGGCCTGCGCGCTCCTCAAATCCTTCAGGCTCGTGGTGATCCCGCAGGCGCTGCGGGTGATCATCCCGCCGCTGACCAGCCAATATCTCAATCTCACCAAGAACTCCTCGCTTGCCGTGGCGATCGGCTATCCCGAGCTCGTTGCCGTCGGCGGCACTATTCTCAATCAGACGGGCAGGGCCATCGAAGTGATCAGCGTCTGGATGCTGGTCTATCTATCTTTGAGCTTGCTCACCTCGAGCCTGATGAATTGGTACAACGCCAAAATGAGGCTGGTCGAACGATGACAGCCGTGCGCGACCATGAGATCGCCTTCGTGCGCACCGAAGATGCGCCGGTCGCGCTGCCGCCTTCCACCTATGTCGGCTTGAACGGGTGGCTCCTGAATAATCTGGTGCCGAATTGGTGGGTCGCTCTCCTCGCCGGCGTCTTTGCCCTTCTGGTTGCCAATACCGTCTGGGATTTGTTCGAATGGGCCGTTTTGCACGCCGTCTTCGATGCGGAAAACCGCGAGGGCTGCATCGCGCCATTGGCCGAGGGCAAGCCGCTCGGCGCCTGCTGGGCCTATGCCAAGGCCAAATTCCCGCAATGGATCTACGGATTTTATCCCATTGCGCTGCGCTGGCGGCCCAATGTCGTCTTCTTCCTGTTCATTGCCCTGCTGGTTCCTCTTCTTATTCCGAGGATTCCCGGGAAAGCGCTGAATGCCGTGCTGTTCTTCGTCGCCTTTCCGATCATCAGCTTTTACCTTCTCTATGGCACTCCCATCGCATACGCCGGCTTTGGTTTCATTTTTGACCTGCTCGCCGCAGTTTTGAATTTTATCGGCTCGCTGGTTTATGCCTTGGGCTTTGTCCTTGACGCGCTGCTGAATATCCTCTTCAGCACCACCGCCTTTCGAACTCTCTTCGGCTGGATCGCCGCTCCCTTCTCCGGTCTGTCTGCGGCCATCGGTGAAGCCACCGCTTCGCTCTCCGAGCCGCCGCTCAGGCCATGGGGCTTTTGGATCGATTACATTCTCACTGCGGCGGCCCTTCTCGCCTTCATCGCCTGGCAAGGCATTCGGCGGGAAATCAAATGGCGGCGAACCGTGGCGATCGGCCTCGCAGTCGCCATCGGTCTGGGTGTTCTCATTGCGATACTCGGCCTGCCGCGCGGGCTGCCCGAGGTCGGGACCGACCAATGGGGCGGGCTCCTCGTCACGCTCGTCGTCGCCGTCACCGGCATCGTCGTATCGCTGCCGCTCGGGGTGCTGCTGGCGCTTGGCCGCCGGTCTACCATGCCCGCGGTCAGGGTTCTGTCGATCACCTTCATCGAGACGGTGCGCGGTGTTCCGCTGATCACCGTGCTGTTCATGGCCTCGGTCATGCTGCCGCTGTTCCTGCCTGCCGGTGTGAACTTCGACAAGCTTCTGCGCGCCCTCGTCGGTGTGGCGCTGTTCTCTTCGGCCTATATGGCCGAAGTGGTGCGCGGCGGGCTTCAGGCAATTCCCAAGGGCCAGTATGAAGCGGCACGCGCGCTCGGCCTCTCCTATTGGAAGATGATGGTGTTTATCGTCCTGCCACAGGCGCTGAAGATCGTCATACCCGGCATCGTCAATTCCTTCATCAGCCTGTTCAAGGATACAGTCCTCGTATCGATCGTCGGGCTCTACGATCTCCTCGGCATCGTGCAGGCCGGCTTCGCCGATCAGAAGTGGGTGTCGCCAACGACGGCGCCGACCGGCTATTTCGGTGCGGCTATGATCTTCTTCGTTTTCTGTTTCGCTATGTCGCGTTATTCAATGTATTTGGAGCGCCGGCTGGCGCGGGGCTACAGACGTTAGGAGTGGGGTGATGGCAAAGGGCGCTGCCAAGATGAAGGTTTCCGACGAGGTGGCCATCGACATCATCGGCTTGAACAAATGGTATGGCGACTTCCATGTGCTGCGTGACATCAATCTCACAATTTATCAGGGCGAACGCATTGTCGTCTGCGGCCCCTCGGGGTCCGGCAAGTCCACCCTGATCCGCTGCATTAATCGCCTTGAGGAGCATCAGAAGGGCCGCATAATCGTCGACAATATCGAGCTGACCAACGACCTCAAGCGCATCGACGAGGTGCGGCGCGAAGTCGGCATGGTGTTCCAGCATTTCAACCTGTTTCCGCATCTCACCGTCATGGAAAACTGCACGCTGGCGCCTATCTGGGTTCGCAAATTGCCGAAATCCGCGGCCGAGGAGGCGGCAATGACCTATCTCAAGCGCGTCAAGATTCCGGAGCAAGCGAGAAAATATCCAGGCCAGCTATCGGGCGGCCAGCAGCAGCGCGTCGCCATTGCCCGCGCGCTGTGCATGAACCCGCGCATCATGCTTTTCGATGAGCCCACCTCCGCGCTCGATCCCGAAATGATCAAGGAGGTGCTGGAGGTCATGGTCGATTTGGCGGAGAGCGGCATGACGATGCTGTGCGTGACCCATGAAATGGGCTTCGCCCGCCAGGTCGCCAACCGCGTCATCTTCATGGATCAGGGTCAGATCGTCGAGCAGAACACGCCCGAGCTGTTCTTCTTACAGCCACGCAGTGAGCGTACCAAACTGTTCTTGAGCCAGATCCTGCATTGAACCAATGTGCGTGCTACGCGATGCCTTTGTCGGCGAGCATCTGCTTGAGCTCTCCCGACTGGAACATCTCGGTGATGATGTCGCAGCCGCCGACAAACTCGCCCTTTACATAAAGCTGCGGGATCGTGGGCCAATTGGCATAGGCCTTGATGCCCTGGCGCAGCTCGTCGCTCTCGAGAACGTTGATGCCCTTGAAGGGCACGCCGACGTGATTGAGGATCTGAACGACGCGGCCCGAGAAGCCGCACATCGGGACGTCGGGGGTGCCCTTCATGAACAGCACGACGTCGTTCGACTTCACCTCTTTGTCGATGACCTGATTGATTTGAACCATAAATCTTGCCTTTCCTAATCCTTCGGCGGGCTGGTCTGCAGAGCGAGGGCGTGCAGCTCACCACCCATCCTGCCCTGAAGCGCCTGATAAACCATCTGGTGCTGCTGCACCCGCGTCTTGCCGCGGAATGCAGCCGAAACGATCGTCGCGGCATAATGATCGCCATCCCCCGCGAGATCGCGAATTTCGACCTCGGCATCGGGCAAAGCCTGCCGGATCAAGGACTCAATCGACCGCGCGTCCATGGCCATAATCGTGCCGCCTATGCCTGCATGAAGGCCGGAAACCAGGCCTCATGCACCTTCCTAAGGTCCTCCAAGGATATAGACGTGGAGGCATCGACAATCAATGATCCGCCCGTGACAACCCCGAGCCTTGCCACCGCGATAGATTTCGCCGGCCCCTCCGCGATGATCCCTTCGGCATCGCCGGGGCGGCAGGTGATCACATAGCGCGCCTGGTCTTCGGCAAAAAGGGCGAGATGGCCGAGGCGGCCGGCGGAGGAAAGATCGGCGCCGCGCCTGCCGGCCAGTGCCATCTCGGCCAAGGCCACGAACAGGCCGCCGTCGGAGATATCGTGACAGGCAGTCGCCCGATGCGACCGGATGAGCGCGCGGACGAAGTCGCCATGGCGCTTCTCATGCTCGAGATCGACCGATGGCGGCGGGCCTTCCTCGCGCCCATGGATTTCCTTCAGATAAATCGACTGACCCAGATGGGAGCCGTGTCCG
>CAVYOS010000011.1:0-140238 GCA_963770205.1 uncultured Alphaproteobacteria bacterium | reverse complement strand
CTTGCTGAGATCAGTACCCTCGAAGGCGCCCAATACAGATAAGCCCGTTGAAAAGACACGCCGCTGAGGTTGGCACCGTGAAATAGCGATCGTGACAAAGCAGCCCCGGTCATATCAGCTCCGCTCAGATTGGCATTGGCGAAATTGTTGCGGATGAAATCACCCTCGGTCATGTCGCTGCCGGACAAATCTGCGCCTTCAAGGCTAACGCGGTGGAATTCCACCTTTACCAAACGAGCATTCTTCAGCAGCGCGGCATTGAACGACGCTCTCGCCGCGTGTGCCTTTTCCAGGTTCGCGCCAGAGAGGTCTGCTTTGTCAAAGGAAGTACGAACCAGTTCAGCCCTTTGCAGGTTGGCCTGGATTAGCCTGCTCCCAGTGAACACTGTTCCAGACAAGAATGCGCCTTCGAAATTTGCTCCACTGAGGTCGGTCTCTTGCAGCATGACCATCTGCATGTTGCAGCCGTGCCAATCGACACCGGGCCCCGGGTGATCATTGCATTTGGCGGTCGCTGGGCTTGAGGTTATCAGCCCCGCTATCAGGACGACCGCTGCACTGGTAAGAAATTGCATGAGCGAGACTCCTTCTGCCTGTTGGAGCAGCATCCTCATCATGGATGCGAGATCCCAGTTCTGCCTAAAATCCACTCGACAATGAACGGACAGCGAGATTCAGCAGCAGGACCATGAATGTGCATCGCAGCGTACACAAGTTGTATTTAGGAGACGAGAAACTGACAATCATGCTGGAACTGAATTCCTTCTCGATTTGGAAAGCGGCACTAGAGGTCGCAGTGGGCTCTTTGTCCGGACACTGGTGTTCGGACGTGTATAGCAAGGGACCGGCAACATGGTACCCATGAACCATCATAGTAATCGAGCACATACAAAGCGGCGGCAGGAGACTTACTCAATCAAAAGCAAGCCGCGCTTTTTTGGCCCATCCGAGGTGTTCATAGCGGAGTAGAATCTCGAGCTCTCGACCAACCAGGGCCGGAATTTTCGGTTAACGTCGAGAACGAGAACCAAGTCTTCTTTCTCCAGATATCCACCTACGGGAGAATGATGCCCTACGCCTTCTCCAAAGATCATTTTGCGAGTGAAATTGATGATATATCGACGGTGAGGATCGTTCGTGTGTCGCAGATGTTCGCGAAACTCCTCTTGCGTCAAGCCCCGCAGAACAGTGACCCTACGCATTGTTTTATGACGGGCCAGTTCTGCTAGTTCGTCGAGCGACAGTCCAATTATGCAAAAGCCGGTCCAACAGAAACCAGTATCCTCAAGGACTTTCTCTTCGGTCCTGTTTGCTTCCCCCAGAGAACGCAAAGTATTTGCAAGGCTAGCTGGCCCGCACAGTGAGGCATTTGATTGCCAGTCAACGTGGCGTTTGAAAGTTGCGGCCACGGGAAGCTTCCAAGCGCGCTCAAGAAACTGTGGGCTTCGGATAACAGAATATTCAATAGCTGCTTGCGATATGTGTGGGGGTTGGAGTGTGACTGCTCCGGCACCTACCGCCAATAAGGAAATAATGGCGAGCCAGTATCGAAGCCTCATTGAAGCATCCCACGAAGCATTTGAGCAGGACCTTATAACAAGGCTAGCGGGCATCTGTGGGGAAAGCCACAAAGCCATCAACATTGTTTGGTAGTCAATGGAATTCAAATAGGGATAATCGATCACGACTTACCGCCTGCACATGAGCAATTTGTGCGATCGGCGAATTTTATTCGAGAGAAGATGGTTGCGACGGCTAGCGCGGGGGCGTTGCTTTGTGCGCTATTAGCGGGCGTGCTGTAGGTGTAGGGGCAAGGAGATGATCAAAGTCGGACGTTGCAGCGCGGGAGAACCTTATTTATGCTGAAAATCTATGGGGTTGCCCGATCTCGAACATCTCGCGTGCTCTGGATGGCACACGAGCTGGAGATCCCGTATGAGCACGTGCCTGTTATCCAAGCTCGCCGATTGGCCAATCCAGCCGACGCAGATAGCCCCGACAACACGACGTCACCCGCATACTTGGAAATCAATCCGAGTGGCAAGATCCCCTGCATCGATCACGATGGTTTGGTGATGCAGGAGTCTTTGGCAATTACCCTTTACCTCGCCAAAAAACATGGAGGATCGCTCGCACCTCGCAACCTTGAGGAAGACGGTCTGATGATAATGTGGGCACTATGGGCTGCCACAGCCTGCGAGCCCTACACTGTTCAGATTATCTTCCACCGAGTCGATTATCCCGCAAGTAAACGTGAGGAAGCTGTCGTACAAGCCGCGATTTCAGCTCTGCGCCGTCCTCTGCACGTGCTGGACGAGAGCTTGAAGAAGGGTGGCGGGTATCTAGTCGGACAGCGGTTCACGGTTGCAGACTTGAACACAGCCGAAGTATTCCGCTATGCACAACCAGCCCCCGAACTGATGGCAGACTACAAGCATGTGCTTTCATGGCTTAGCGCTTGTCAGGCTCGGCCGGCCTACAAGAAAATGATGGCGCTGAGGAACGCTGAACAAAACTGAGGATTGGCTCATTCGCTGGCATAAAAAAGATGAACCCCATGTCGGCTTAGTGCCAATAGCGGACAATCGACTCGGTGAGCATTTCACTCGGGCAATCCCGCCTTGCGCAGACCTTCGATCAAGATTGCAAGTCGCGTCTCATCTCGGATCGGAAGCTTGCTGATGTGGGAAATGGTTGCGCCGGGCGATAGTGACAGGATTTTCGCGACCGCCTTACTCGCTTCGTTGGCTTGGCCCAAATGCCCATATGCTGCGGCCAAATACCAATATGTCGTGTCCCAACTATCGTAGGTGGCAACCGCGCGCCGGGCCAGCTCAGCGGCTTCTGAGTATCGACCACTAAGCAACAGCGCCTGCGCCTCTCCAGTAAGAAAGAAGAACGCCCCGGGGTCGATCGGGCTCAAGCGCCGGGCACGCTGGAAGCATGCAATGGCCTCCTGCAAATCCCCAGCCATGCAATAGACAAATCCAGCATGCGACAGGATCAGCACATTATTGGGGTTAGATTCGGCCGCCCGCCGGATCGCCGACAATCCCATCTCGTATTCACCACCGATCATCAGCAGCACAAAGCCGGCAATCCCAATCGCGTTGGCATCGTCACTTCCCGTTGCAAGGGCGGCGCGAGCAAGTTTGATGGCATTGTCAGAGTCGTCCTTGCACACAGTGTTCCAGCCTCGGGTGAGACGTTGCTCATAGCACCACGCAGCAAAAGCCAAGGCGGGAGCAAAACTAGGATCGAGTTCTATGGCCTGCGTCAAGAATTCAAGCGCCCTACTATTGTCAGTGGGCTGCATCGCGTAGAGATGAGGTAACGCACGAAGGTAGAGATCATAGGCGTCGAGGTTCTCAGGTCTTTTGCGCCGCGAGCGGCCGATCTCTGCCTTGCGGATCTGTGGTTCCACGATTCCGACAACAGATTCAGTGATCTTATCCTGGAGATCAAAGATGTTTTCCTGTGCGCCATCAAATCGGTCCGCCCAAAGATGTGCCCGCGTGGCGGCATCGATGAGTTGGCCGGTGATGCGCACACGTTTGCCTGACTTGCGCACGCTTCCCTCAAGTACGTAGCGGACGCCGAGTTCTTTCGCCACTTGTCCGATATCAACGCTTCGATTTTTGTAGACGAAGCTTGAATTGCGCGCGATGACGAACAGTTCCTTGAAATGCGACAACGCGGTGGTGATATCTTCAACCATTCCATCGGCGAAATATTCCTGCTCAGGATCGCCGCTTAGGTTGGTGAACGGCAGCACCGCGATGGAGGGCTTGTTGGGGGCCGCGTTGGTCGTTTCGACCAGCACACGTGGCGTTCCCGTTACCCGATAGACGCGCACCGGCTCCGCAATATTCTTCAAGGTTTGAGGGCCAAGATCCTCGAGGACCACATCTATTTTGTTTTTAACTTGGTCGAAGGCGGTACCTGAGACTGCGATCCCACCAGGTTCTGCGATGCTCTCCAAACGAGCGGCGATATTGATCCCGTCACCATAAAGATCACTACCTTCCATTATGACATCGCCTAGGTTGACACCGATGCGCAACACAATGTGACGAGCCTCTGGAAGGCCGCTGTTCGCGGCGGCCATGCCGTGCTGTAGCTCGACCGCGCACTGCACGGCGTTTACCGCACTGCCGAAGTCGATCAGGACACCGTCGCCAGTGAACTTGAACACACGGCCCTGATACCGGGCAACGAGGGGTTCCAGGACCTGCTTCCGCCGGACCTTGAGCGAAGCCAGAGTCCCGGACTCATTCTGCTCCATAAGCCGGCTGTAGCCGACCACGTCAGCAGCCAAGATGGCGGCAAGGCGGCGATGAACACGCTGTTCAGCCATATGTCGGTTTACCCTTCAAGACCAGACATCCCAGCTGATAGTGGGATATCGCCTTAGTGCCAATAGTAGACTTCCTACAGGAGCGAAGTCATTGGGCACAACTGCCGGCGCCTTTCGAGTACAATAGGTCCGAAGGTTCAACAGGTTCTTATCGTAGGCGTATGCACGCCTTGGGACAGGGGATCTCGTCGACGAAGTCAGTAGCGCTCACATTGGGAGGAAAGAGAATGTCATGGCACTATAGATTGACGGCCTTCGCGAGCGCGGCGGCTGTTACCAGCTTCTTGTCGATGGGGGCAATTCCCGCATCGGCGGAAGAAATCGTACTCAAGATGGCAGTCCCCGACTGGCCGCCGACGCACATCATGAAGGATTTGTTCGACAAGAACTACAAGGCGCCTTCGGGAAATGACGTCAAACTCGACGTGGATTTCATTCCGTGGCCGGATTATTATACCCGTCTCAATGCGTCGCTGACGTCGGGCGAGCAAAAATACAATATGGCGGTGTCCGACTCGCAATGGCTCGGTGCCTTCATCGAGGGCGGCTATTATCGCAAGATCAATGATCTGATCGACGCCGATCCGCAATTGAAGGCAGCGCTTGCCGACATACATCCGGCGCCGCTGCAGGCCTATGCAACCTATCCCTACAAGTCGGACAATTATTACGGCTTCCCGCAAATGCCGGACATTCTCATCAATTACTATCGCAAGGATGTCGTGTGCAACGAGGAAGAACAGAAAAACTTCCAGGCGAAGTATAATCAGAAGCTGCCCTGCACGCCCGAAGAGATGGACGATGTCGATTGGGACACGTTCGAGAAGATGGGCGAATTCTTCATGCGCAAGAAGGGCGATAAACTCGCCGGCCAGACGCTGGACGACGATTTCTATGGAATCGCCTATCAGGCCGGTAAGGCCTACGACATGAATACCATGCAGGTTAACGGCTTCATCTGGCAGTATGGCGGCAACATCTGGGACGAAACGAAGGCGCCCACGGGCCATGCCGAAGGCGTCGTTAATTCACCGGAAGCGGTCAAGGGTCTCGAACACTATCTGCGGCTGACGAAATATATGCCGCCGGTGGTGAAGACAGGCGGCATGGACGTTTTTAAGACCGACGAGCTGTTCCGCGAAGGCAAAGTAGCCATGATCGTCCAGTGGATCGGCTTCGGCGAGAGTACGATCAACCCGCAGACATCAAAGGTCGCCGACAAGGTTGCCTTTGCCCTGATGCCGGGCCTGCGCGGTGCCGACGGCAAGATTACCCGCTGGTCGAACATCGGCGGCCAACCTTTTGTGCTCATGACCTGGACCACCGATCTTCAGATCAAAGAGGCCGTCGACTTCGTGAAATGGTGGCTTTCACCTGAAGTGCAGCATCAATTTGCAGCGGCGGGCGGTCAGAGTGCGATCAAGTCGGTGTATAACGATCCCAAATATATAACCTATCGCCCGTGGAACCGTACTTGGGCGCCGGGGCTCGAATGGCAAAAGGACACCTGGCATATCCCGGAGTTCTTCGAGCTGCTCGTGCAGGGCCAGGAGCAGTACGATTTGGCGATCACCGGCAAACAGGATGCCAAGACCACCTTGGACAATATTGCAGCCTTCCAGGAAAAGCTCCTCAACGAAGCGGGGCATATTCAGGAATAGTATTGATTGACACCGATTCCGTGTGCCGCCAGCCGGGCCGCTGAAAGCGCGCGCGGTGATGAGCAAGTTTGTTTTAGAGCTGATGTCCGCTCCGGGTCAAAAGCAGCCGTCGATGACTAGAGGCCCCACCTCACAATTTTCGCTGTCTCCTCAGCCGAATTATCCTGATGCTGCTGGATCATTTTTTGTTGCAAGATAAACTCTGTCAATTGAATTCAAGGAGGATGTGGTGAGCGATCTAAAATCTAAGGCGATCGACGGAGAAACAAAAAGCGTTGATGAGGCCACGCTTGCCGAGTTGGGTGCTGGCCTTCGTGGTGAGGTGCTTACTCGAGGTACTCCCGGTTATGACGAAGCCCGGACAATTTGGAACGCAATGATTGACCGGAAACCCGGCATCATCGTTCGCTGTCAAGGAGCCGCCGATGTGTGCCAAGCCGTCCGATTCGCAGCCGATAATCGATTGCTGGTGGCTGTACGCGGCGGCGGACACAATATCTCTGGCAACGCGGTGTGCGACGGTGGCCTCATGATAGATTTGTCCAAGATGAAATCGGTGCGGGTTGACCCAATATCAAAGCGCGCATGGGTGGAGCCCGGCGCAACTTTGGCTGATCTTGACAGGGAAACTCAAGCGTTCGAGCTTGCTGTTCCAACCGGTATCAACTCGACAACAGGAGTGGCTGGACTGACCCTCGGAGGCGGTTTCGGGTGGATCACACGCAAATTCGGGCTAACTATCGACAACCTGATATCAGCTGACGTCGTGACGGCCGATGCCAAGTTGGTTCGCACCTCCGGAAAGACAAACAAGGATCTATTCTGGGCGTTGCGAGGAGGCGGCGGGAATTTTGGCATTGTCACAGCCTTCGAGTTCCGGCTTCACAAGCTTAGACCGGAGATTTTGGCGGGCCTTGTAGTTCACCCCTTTGACGACGCCGCGGCATTGCTCAAGGACTATCGACGCATAGCCGATTCTGTTCCCGATGAGGTGACTTGCTGGGTGGTAATGCGGAAGGCACCACCGTTACCGTTTCTACCTACCGAATGGCACGGACGCGAAGTCCTGGTTCTGGCGATGTGCTATAGCGGAGACATTAAGAAGGGCGAAAAGGCGTTGGCTGAATTGCGTTCTCTTGGCAAGCCGATCGTGGATGTAGTCGGTCCGACACCATTCGTCGGTTGGCAAAAGGCCTTCGACCCGCTGCTTACGCCGGGCGCACGCAATTACTGGAAGAGCCATGACTTCGTGAAATTGTCCGACGAAGCTATCGATATTGTTCTCGACGCTGTGTCAAACTTACCTGGGCCTGAATGTGAGATTTTCATCGCGCATGTCGGTGGAGCAGCAGGCCGTATTGCCAAGAGCGCGACTGCCTTTCCTCAGCGCAAATCGCATTTTGTCATGAATGTACACACCCGCTGGCACGAGGCGTCGATGGATCAAGCCTTCATCAGCTGGGCAAGGAAGCTCTTTGATGCGGCCGCACCACATGCGGCAGGAACTGCCTACGTCAACTTCATGCCGGCCGACGAAGTTGACCGGGTTGAGCAAGTTTATGGCCCGAACTATCGTCGTCTTGCAAAGGCGAAGCGCCGCTTTGATCCATCCAATCTTTTCCGCATGAACCAAAACATCCGGCCTTCTGCCCGAAGATGAGATGGTGGAGTAATTAAGACGGTGGTCGAACGCAGGTTGAGCTAGTCGATCAAACTTTGCTCATGTCCGCTCCGGGTCAATCTCGGACATACCCCCAACGTCCTTCGCCTATCAAATCGCTGCGCTGTGTAAAAAGACATCAGGCTATTCTGAGTAGAATGTTGCTTTTGGCCCCGGGTGGGTACCGGGTCTTTTTGACGCCTTGTGAGATACAAATATTTTCTCTCTAGGCAGACGATATACCGGTTCGAGCAATTGAAATGTTTGGTGCCGGCTACAGGACTTCTAACCTGTGACCCCCTGATTACAAATCAGGTGCTCTACCAACTGAGCTAAGCCGGCAGTAAGAACCAACTGTTGGTCGGTTTCCAAAGAATCACCACGAAGCTTTGTAGGATTTCCGCAGCTTGACCCTGGGCGCTTTCTATAACAACGATTACCTAGGCTCCGCAACGCCTACAAAGCGCCCAAGTTGCACTTCGTTTGTGAACTTAGGGAATTCAGCTTTACACCCCTACCTCGTGATTTCGGCGAACGCCTCTGATCCAGCTTCTCTTTCCTTCTCCCCCTGTGGGAGAAGGTGGCGAGATGCGTTTCAGCATCGAGCCGGATGAGGGGGTACCCCCTCACCCTATCCTCTCCCACGAGGGGAGAGGGAAAACTTTTTTCTTGACAACATTCCTAGATATGTGTATATGGTCAGCATCTGCTCCAAGAAGGAGGCGGTCATCGCGAAGCCTCACCTCTTCAGTTGATACGTGGAGCAGCTGCCGTCTGTCCCAGGGTCCCCGAGGCACCTTGGCAGGTACGGATGGCGGTGGGAGCGCTGTCGAGCCTCCGTCTTTTGCCCCTCAGCTGGGGGGCACCAGTCCCACTCAGTTAATTCTCGAAATTAATGGAAGTGGGCACCAGTCCTACTCTTCGAAGTAGGCACCTAGGAGGGCCAGCCTCCCACCTCTCCTTCACCCGGAGGCGGAAGCCAGCGGAAGGGAATTTCTATTTGTCAGCCAGGGACGGGACGTCGATTGCGCTTCCTGCAGTCACGTCTTATGCCTTGGGCGGGGACAGATGGAGGGCTTCCGTGGATCTCGAGCTTCGCGACAAAACGGCGATGGTGTGGGGTGCCAGCAAGGGCCTCGGCCTCGCAATTGCAGAATGCCTGGCTGAGGAAGGGGCTTCGACGGTTCTCGTTTCCCGCAGTCAACAGCGGCTGGACCAGGCGGTATCGCGGATGACGGCAAAAGGCGGCAAGGCCGCAGCGATTGCTGCGGATATCGGAAATTGGCAGAGCATCGAGCGTGCTCTGGGCAGCATGCGAGCAACGCTTGGGGATCCCGATATTCTAATCAACAACTCGGGCGGTCCACCGCCTGTCGACGTGACGCATGTCGATGCAGCGTTGTGGCAAAGCCAATTTGAAGCGATGGTTCTCAACCAGATGCGCCTCACTGAGCAGGTGCTGCCTGCCATGCGCGCGAAAAAATTTGGACGCATTATTTCCGTGTCGAGCACGTCGATCGTCGAGCCCTTTGCAGCGCTGGCAATCTCGAATTCGCTCCGCGCGGCGCTCGCCGGATGGATGAAGACCCTGGCGGGTGAAGTTGCCAAGGATGGCGTGACGGTCAATCTTCTGCTGCCAGGAAGCTTTGCGACCGAACGCGTGTCCGATCTCGATCGTCTTGCCGCGGAGCGGCAAGGGGTGGAGGTGAGCGAAATCGCCCAAGCCAACATCCGCAGATATTCCTGCCGGGCGCTATGGCGAGCCGAAGGAATTCGGTCAGCTCGCAGCCTTTATCGCGAGCCCTAAGGCCGGCTATGTTACCGGCATGGCGCTAAGGATAGACGGCGGCGCAACGAGGAGCCTTTAAGTGTCCGGCGACGGTGACTTCCGGCTTCTCACCGCATGAAGGGCCACTGCACAGGCATTCGACACGTTGAGGCTTTTTATCGGACCCGGCAGATCGAGCCGGAAAAGACCATCGCAAGTTTCGCGAGTTAGCCGCCGGAGGCCCTTTCCCTCTGCGCCAAGGACGAGGGCCAGGGGCGGTGCCAAGCCGGCGTCCTCGATGGCGCGTTCGGCCGATCCTTCCAGGCCAGCGACGTAGAACCCGTAGGATTTCAGTTCCTCCAGGGCCCGGGCGAGGTTGGTGACCTTCACGAAAGGCACATACTCGGCAGCCCCGGAGGCGGCCTTGAAGAGCACGCCCGATGATTTCAGGGCTGTGCCTCGCAGTCGTGACAAGCGCAGTTGCTCCAAAAGCGGCGCAAGATCTGAAAATCGCCCCGACGTTATGCGGGTCGGTAATCTGATCGAGGACGACCACGGTTCCCTCGCGGGATATCTGGTCGAGCCGGGGCTGGGGCAGGGGGGAAGCCTCCAGCAAGATTCCCTGATGCACGGCATCGGCGCCCAGCCGCCGGTCCAGGTCCTTGGGATTAATGATGACAGGGCTCAGCGGAATATTGTGAGTTTGAAGGCGGTTCAGGGCGTTCCGCGTGCCCCATAGCGCAAGGAATTTACGGTTGGGGTTCCGCAGCGCTGCCTCGACCGGGTGGGTGCCATATATAATGTCTGGTCCAGCATCTGCCTGCGGCTCCTTGCGAGGGGGCGTGGGGCTCACTATCTATATCTCCTAAGT
Organism: uncultured Alphaproteobacteria bacterium; assembly: GCA_963770205.1. Lineage (GTDB taxonomy): Bacteria > Pseudomonadota > Alphaproteobacteria > Rhizobiales > Aestuariivirgaceae > DATBLQ01. Next base: position 129,921 of record CAVYOS010000011.1, on the reverse strand, counting down.
GTCGGGTCCATCTGCCATAAGGCGGGCAATTTACAAGGCCAATTCGGGAAAGCCTTGAGATTCGCCGGGCTCTATTTGGGTTGACAGGCCAATCCCGAGCGATCATAAGCGTGCACCAAGCCCGGTCCGAAAGACCGGGCATAAGGTCGTGCGCGCAGGCGTTTGTTCAGCCCCGGAAGGGGGAGTGTCCCGAGCGGCAAAGGGGGCGGACTGTAAATCCGCTGGCTTCGCCTTCGTAGGTTCGAGTCCTACCTCCCCCACCAGCGGGGCGAATGAAGGCTGAAGGCAGCGTGAGGGCCGCGCGGCAGGGAAGGTGAGTTTTGAAGGCGAGGCAGAGCCGGTCAGAAATCTGAAGATAAGTCAGGATTCAGGCGGGTGTAGCTCAATGGTAGAGCAACAGCCTTCCAAGCTGAAGACGGGGGTTCGATTCCCCTCACCCGCTCCAGGGTTCTGCAGTGGTCCCGCTCAAGGCGACAGACCGGCATGATTGAGACAGAAGGAACAGGCGTGAATGGCCAAAGCGAAGTTTGAACCGCGACGAAGCCGCATTGCAACATTGGGACGATTGGGCATGTGGATCATGGCAAGACGACGTTTGACGGCGGCGATCACCAAGGTATCTGGCGGAGACGGGCGGGGCGACGTATACGGCGTATGACCAGATCGACAAGGCGCCGGAGGAGCGGGCGCGGGGGATCACGATTTCGACGGCGCATGTGGAGTATCAGACGGCGAAGCGGCATTATGCGCATGTCGATTGTCCGGGCCATGCCGACTATGTGAAGAACATGATCACCGGGGCGGCGCAGATGGATGGGGCGATCCTGGTGGTTTCGGCGGCGGACGGGCCGATGCCGCAGACGCGGGAGCATATTTTGCTGGCCCGGCAGGTCGGGGTGCCGGCCTTGGTGGTTTATCTCAACAAGGTGGACATGGTGGATGATCCGGAGCTTCTTGAGCTTGTCGAGATGGAGGTGAGGGAGCTGTTGTCGTCCTATCAGTTTCCCGGCGACAAGATCCCGATCGTGCGCGGCTCGGCCTTGGCGGCCTTGGAGGACAAGACGCCGGAGCTTGGCAAGCAGTCGGTGCTGAAGCTGATGGCGGCGGTGGATGAGTATATTCCGCAGCCGGACCGGCCGAAGGACCAGCCGTTTTTGATGCCGATCGAGGATGTGTTTTCGATCTCGGGGCGCGGCACGGTGGTGACGGGGCGGATCGAGCGCGGGGTGATCAAGGTCGGGGAAGAGGTTGAGATTGTCGGGATCAGGCCGACGACCAAGACGGTGGTGACGGGGGTTGAGATGTTCCGCAAGCTCCTGGACCAGGGGGAGGCAGGCGACAATGTCGGGGCGCTGCTGCGCGGGGTGGAGCGCGACGGGGTGGAGCGCGGGCAGGTGCTGTGCAAGCCCGGCACGGTCAAGCCGCACAAGAAGTTCAAGGCGGAGGCCTATATCCTGACCAAGGAGGAGGGCGGGCGGCATACGCCGTTCTTCACCAACTACCGGCCGCAGTTCTATTTCCGGACAACCGATGTCACCGGCGTGGTGCAGCTGCCGCAAGGCACCGAGATGGTGATGCCGGGAGACAACGTGACCATGGACGTCGAGCTGATCACGCCAATAGCCATGGAAGAGAAACTGCGCTTTGCCATCCGCGAAGGCGGCCGCACCGTCGGGGCAGGCGTCGTCGCACAAATCGTAGAGTGAAGAACCGAGGAAGAGCGATCTCAATCCGGTGACTAGGGGTATAGCTCAGTTGGTAGAGCGGCGGTCTCCAAAACCGCAGGTCGGGGGTTCGAGCCCCTCTGCCCCTGCCAGCCGATGGATTAGCCCGACCAGAGTTGCAGATGCATTAAAAAGAAGGCAAAGGTGAAAACGAATCCCATTCTCTTTTTTCAGCAGGTTCGGCAGGAGGCCTCTAAGGTCACCTGGCCCTCTCGCAACGAGACAGTGGTTACAACCATCATGGTGCTGATCATGGTGGTGTTGGCTTCATTCTTCTTTCTGGGAGTCGATGCGGTGCTCAAATGGCTCGTTGAAAAGGTGCTTTTTGCTATTACCTTCTGAAATTGCGGCAGGAACCATGACAAAACGCTGGTATATCGTCCACGCCTACTCGAACTTCGAGAACAAGGTGGCGGAATTGATCAAGGAGCAGGCTGCCCAGAAGGGCCTCAGCCATTTGTTCGAGGAAGTCATGGTCCCGACAGAAGAGGTCGTGGAGCTGAGGCGGGGCAAAAAGGTTGCCAGCGCCCGGCGATTCTTCCCCGGCTACGTTCTGGTTAAGATGGATATGACCGACCAGGCCTACCATCTGATCAAGAACACGCCGAAGGTCACCGGTTTTCTCGGATCGGATAACAAGCCGGTGCCGATCACCGAAGCGGAAGCCAGTCGGATTCTTCACCAGGTGCAGGAGGGGATCGAACGGCCACGGCCCTCTATACAGTTCGAGGTCGGAGAGCAGGTCCGCGTTGCGGACGGGCCCTTCGCTTCGTTCAACGGCCTGGTGGAGGAAGTAGACGAGGAGCGTTCGCGGTTGAAGGTGGCGGTGTCGATCTTCGGGCGCGCCACGCCGGTAGAGCTCGAATACGCTCAGGTGGAAAAGATCTGATCCCCGTGGAAGGCCGGGTGACTGTCAAGCCGACAGCATCTGGAGGCCGCACCACTAACCTCAGTTGCCGCCTGTGCGGCGAGGGAAAATACGATGGCTAAGAAAATTACCGGATATGTGAAGCTGGAGGTCCCGGCAGGGCAGGCAAACCCGTCGCCACCGATCGGGCCGGCGCTTGGACAGCGCGGGCTCAACATCATGGAGTTCTGCAAGACGTTCAATGCCAAAAGCCAGGGAATGGAACCGGGCTCGCCAGTGCCGGTGGTGATCACGGTGTACCAGGACAAGACCTTCACCTTCGAAATGAAAGCGCCGCCGGCGTCATATTTTCTGAAGAAGGCGGCCAAGATCAACGCGGGCTCGAAGGAGCCTGGCCGCGGCGGGCCGGTGGGCCGGGTGACCATGACCCAGTGCCGCGAGATCGCGGAAAAGAAAATGGCCGGGCTGAACGCCAAGGATGTCGAGGCGGGAGCCCGGGAAATTGCCGGATCCGCCCGATCGATGGGCCTCGAGGTGGTGGAGTAATCCGATGACGAAGGTTGGGAAAAGAATCGAGAAAAACGCCACAGGGATCGAGCGCGGCAAGGCTTATGCGCTCGCAGAAGCGGTGAAGCTCGTGAAAGAGCGGGCCAATGCCAAGTTCGACGAGACGGTCGAGGTGGCCATGAATCTGGGCGTGGATCCGCGGCATGCGGACCAGATGGTGCGCGGGATATGCAATCTGCCGAACGGTTCCGGGCGCAAGCTGCGTGTCGCGGTATTCGCCAAGGGCGCCAAGGCCGAGGAAGCCAGGAAGGCGGGAGCCGACATCGTCGGAGCGGAGGATCTGGTCGAAACGGTCAGCAAGGGAACGATCGATTTCGATCGCTGCATCGCCACGCCGGATTTGATGCCGCTGGTCGGGCGTCTCGGCAAGGTCCTTGGCCCGCGGGGCCTCATGCCGAACCCCAAGGTGGGGACGGTAACGATGGATGTTACCGGCGCTGTCAATGGCGCCAAGGGCGGTGCTGTTGAATTCCGCGTCGAGAAGGCGGGGATCGTACAGGCCGGAGTGGGCAAGGCGAGTTTTACGGAGGATCAGCTGACAGGCAACATCCGGGCATTCATCGACGCGGTATTGAAGGCCAAGCCGCAAGGGCAGAAGGGAACATTTGTGAAGAAAGTTTCCGTTTCCTCCAGTCAGGGGCCGGGCGTGAAGGTGGATTTGGCAAGCGTGACGCAGCCAGCATGAATTTGAGTTTCCGAGCGGCAGATCGGCGTTTGTCCAAACTGCCGTTCGGTTGGTCCCTGTTTTCCGGCATGTGTCGGGGAAAAGGGTCCAGAACCTGTCCGAGATTGCAGGCGCGGGCCGAAAGCCCGCTTAAACTGCAAGCCTGCATGAGATGGGAGACAAACGGTACTTTTGGCCGATGGCCACAGGTTCGGTTTGAACCTTTCGAACCCGCTAGGTTCGCCAAGGCGAATTGAGCGGGGGACAGGCAAGTGAGCGCCATGGGCGGCTCACCTGCTATTGGCCGGTGAGATGCACATGGCTTTGTGCAATGGCGGAAGTTCCAATCGGAACATTTCCGCGAAGTAGGAGAGAGCAAGTGGATAGAGCCGATAAGAAAGAGCTCGTCGTGACGCTCAACACGGTGTTTAAAAACGCCGGTGTTGTCGTTGTGGCCCACAACAACGGCATCACCGTTTCGCAGATGAACGATCTGCGCGGAAGGATGCGGAAGGCGGGTGCAGCCGTGAAGGTTGCAAAGAACCGTCTGGCAATGCTTGCTCTTGATGGCACGGACGTGGGCGGGATCAAGGACCTGTTCAAAGGCCCCACGATGATCGCTTATTCATCTGATCCCGTCACGGCACCGAAAATCGCAACCGAGTTCGCCAAGACGCATGACAAATTCGTCGTGCTCGGCGGCGCTCTCGGCGTGTCGATGCTCGATGCCAAGGGCGTCAAGGCTCTCGCCGATCTACCCTCGCTTGACCAGCTTCGGGCCAAACTCTTGGGCCTGATGCAGGCGCCGGCAACCCGCATCGCGGGCGTGCTTCAGGCTCCCGCGGGTCAATTGGCGAGAGTGTTCAACGCCTATGCCACCAAGGATAACGCCGCCTGATGGCGCTCCGCTTCATGGTTCAAACTGAATTCAACGAAAGAGAGTAAAATGGCTGATCTTACTAAAATCGTAGATGAACTTTCGAGCCTGACCGTGCTTGAGGCAGCAGAGCTTTCGAAGCTCCTCGAGGAGAAGTGGGGCGTATCCGCGGCAGCTCCAGCGGCAGTCGCCGCGCCCGGTGCTGCCGCCGGTGCCGCAGCGCCGGTGGAAGAGCAGACCGAGTTTACGGTCGTACTTTCGGCAATCGGCGACAAGAAGATCGAGGTCATCAAGGAGGTGCGGGCCATCACCGGGCTCGGCCTCAAAGAGGCCAAGGATCTGGTCGAAGGCGCGCCGAAGCCCGTCAAGGACGGCGTGAACAAGGCCGATGCCGAGGCGATGAAAAAGAAGCTCGAGGCCGTAGGCGCCAAGGTCGAGCTGAAGTAAGGGTCGACACGACATCCATCCGGCGTCAACGCGCCGGATGGGATTTGCTGCCGCGCTTATCCAACAAGGCAAGCCGGTCCAAAAGGTTCGTAGAATATTTACTTACGAAGGGTCACCAATGACGCAAACGCTCGCAGGTCGTAAAAGGATTCGCAAGTTCTTCGGCAAAATCGCCGAGGTTGCCGAAATGCCTAATCTGATCGAGGTTCAGAAGGAATCTTACGATCAGTTCCTGCAGGTGAAGGAACCTGATGGCGGCCGCATCAATGAAGGACTGCAGGCGGTCTTCAAATCGGTTTTCCCGATCAGCGATTTTTCGGGCCAGGCGATGCTCGAATTCGTTCGCTATGAATTCGAGCCGCCGAAATACGATGTCGAAGAATGCCAGCAGCGCGGCATGACCTATGCGGCACCGCTCAAGGTGACGCTGCGATTGATCGTGTTTGAAGTTGATCAGGAGACTGGCGCGAAGTCGGTGAAGGACATCAAGGAACAAGATGTCTACATGGGCGACATTCCGCTGATGACGCCTAACGGCACCTTCGTGGTGAATGGCACGGAGCGGGTGATCGTGTCGCAAATGCACCGGTCCCCGGGGGTGTTTTTCGACCATGACAAGGGCAAGACGCATTCGTCGGGAAAATTGCTGTTTGCTGCACGGATCATACCCTATCGCGGCTCATGGCTGGATTTCGAGTTCGATGCCAAGGATATCATTCACGTGCGCATCGACCGGCGCCGCAAGCTGCCGATCACCACGCTGCTCTATGCGCTCGGCCTCGATGGCGAGGAAATCCTGCACTATTACTACAACAGCATTCCCTACACCGAGGCAAAGGAAGGCGGATGGCGGACGCCATTCGATCCACAGCGCTATCGCGGCCTCAAGCCGGCTGTCGACCTAACCGATGCGAAAACGAAGAAGGTGGTCGTCGAGGCCGGAAAGAAGATCACTCCCCGGCTGGCCCGAAAACTTGCCGATGACGGGCTGAAGGAACTCCTGGTCCGGGACGAAGACTTGTACGGTCATTATCTGGCGGATGAGCTCGTCAATCCGCAGACCGGCGAGATTTATGCAGAAGCCGGAGACGAGATCGACGAGAAGCTTTTGAAGAAGCTGAAGGAGGCAGGCTTCGCGAAACTCAACCTGCTCGACATCGATCACATCAATACGGGTGCCTATATCCGCAACACGATGCGTGCCGACAAGGCGGAGAACTACGAGCAGGCGCTCCTGGAAATCTATCGGGTCATGCGTCCGGGCGAACCGCCGACGCGAGAAACGGCGGAAGCGCTGTTCAACGGACTGTTCTTCGATTCCGAGCGGTATGACTTGTCGGCGGTCGGCCGGGTTAAGATGAACATGAGGCTCGACCTCGATGCGCCCGACACCGTGCGTGTGCTGCGCAAAGAGGATATTCTGGCGGTAATCAAGACGCTGGCCGAACTGCGCGACGGCAAGGGTGAAATCGACGACATCGACCATCTCGGCAACCGCCGCGTCCGTTCGGTGGGCGAGCTGATGGAGAACCAGTACCGCCTTGGGTTGGTCCGAATGGAAAGGGCGATCAAGGAGCGCATGTCGTCGATCGATATTGACACGGTGATGCCTCATGATCTGATCAATGCCAAGCCCGTGGCGGCAGCGGTGCGCGAATTCTTCGGCTCATCGCAGCTTTCGCAGTTCATGGACCAGACCAATCCTTTGTCCGAAATCACCCACAAGCGGCGTCTTTCGGCACTGGGCCCCGGCGGACTGACGCGTGAGCGGGCGGGCTTCGAGGTCCGGGACGTACACCCTACCCATTATGGCCGCATCTGCCCGATCGAGACGCCGGAAGGCCCGAACATCGGCCTGATCAACTCGCTCGCCACCTATGCGCGGGTGAACAAATACGGCTTCATCGAAACGCCATACCGCAAAGTCATACAGGGCAAGGTGAGCGACGAGGTCGTATATCTGTCGGCCATAGAGGAAGCGAAACACTATATCGCTCAGGCGAACGTGCCGCTCAGCAAGGACGGCAAGTTCACCGAGGAACTGGTCACCGCGCGGCACCATGGAGACGTGCTGCTGGTTCCGCGTGAAAAGATCGATGCAGTCGATGTATCGCCCAAGCAACTTGTTTCGGTCGCGGCTGCGCTCATTCCGTTCCTTGAGAACGATGACGCCAACCGTGCGCTGATGGGATCGAATATGCAGCGCCAGGCGGTTCCGCTGGTAAAAACGGCCGCTCCGCTCGTGGGCACGGGCATGGAATCGGTCGTGGCGCGGGATTCTGGAGCCGCAATCACGGCTAGGAGGCCCGGCATCGTCGATCAGGTGGATGCCAAGCGCATCGTCATACGCGCTACGGAAGAGACCGATCCGACCAAGTCGGGTGTCGACATCTATTCGCTGCAGAAGTTTCAGCGGTCGAACCAGAATACCTGCATCAATCAGCGCCCACTGGTGAAAGTGGGGGATGAAATCATAGGGGGGGATATCATAGCCGACGGGCCGTCGACCGATCTTGGCGATTTGGCGCTCGGGCGGAATGTGCTCGTCGCGTTCATGCCGTGGAACGGCTATAATTTCGAGGACTCGATCCTCCTGTCGGAGAGGATGGTGCGTGACGATGTATTCACCTCGATCCATATCGAGGAGTTCGACGTCATGGCGCGCGACACGAAGCTCGGCCCTGAGGAAATTACCCGCGATATTCCCAACGTCGGTGAAGAGGCGCTGAAGAATCTCGACGAGGCGGGCATCGTCTATATCGGCGCGGAAGTGAAACCGGGTGACATCCTCGTCGGCAAGATTACGCCGAAAGGCGAGAGCCCGATGACGCCTGAGGAAAAGCTGCTTCGCGCCATCTTCGGCGAGAAGGCCTCCGATGTCCGCGACACCTCTCTCAGGCTGCCTCCGGGCGTGTCCGGCACGGTGGTCGAGGTGAGAGTGTTCAATAGGCACGGGATCGACAAGGACGAGCGGGCGCTGGCGATCGAACGCGAAGAAATCGAGCGGCTCGCCAAGGACCGGGACGACGAGCTTGCAATCCTCGATCGCAACGCCTATGGCCGCCTTGCCCAGTTTCTCGTGGGCAAGCAGGCAAGCGGCGGACCCAAGGGTCACAAGATCGACGGGCGTGTCGGCCAGCACCATCTCGAGGAGATGCCGCGCTCGCAGTGGTGGAGCGTGGCATTGTCGAGCGAGAAATCGCTTGCCGAGCTCGAAGCCATGAAGCAGCAATATGAGGAATCGAAGAAGCGGCTTGAAAACCGTTTCCTCGACAAGGTCGAGAAGCTGCAGCGCGGCGACGAACTGCCTCCCGGGGTCATGAAGATGGTAAAAGTCTTCGTGGCCGTGAAGCGCAAGATCCAGCCCGGCGACAAAATGGCGGGCCGGCACGGAAACAAGGGCGTCGTGTCGAAAATCGTGCCCGACGAGGACATGCCATATCTGGAGGATGGCACGCCGGTCGACATCGTTCTCAATCCGCTCGGCGTTCCATCGCGAATGAACGTCGGCCAGATTCTCGAGACCCATCTCGGCTGGGCCTGTGCCGGTCTTGGCCGGAAGATCGGTGAGCTGATCGACGCCTATCGTGAAACGCAGAAGATCAAACCGCTGAAGGATCAGCTGACGAAGATTTACGGCAAGAACGAGGAGCTGGAAGCGCTGAACGACGATCAGCTGATCGAGATGGCCGGTAATCTTCGCGAAGGCGTTCCTATCGCGACGCCGGTTTTCGACGGCGCGCGGGAAGAGGATATCGGCACGATGCTTGAGGCAGCAGGGCTTGCGACCTCTGGTCAGGTGACGCTGTTCGACGGCCGCACGGGAGAGCCGTTCGACCGGAAAGTGACGGTGGGGTACATCTACATCCTCAAGCTTCATCATCTGGTGGACGACAAGATCCACGCGCGGTCGATCGGCCCCTACAGCCTCGTCACTCAGCAGCCTTTGGGCGGCAAGGCGCAGTTCGGCGGCCAGCGTTTCGGTGAAATGGAGGTGTGGGCGCTCGAAGCCTATGGCGCCGCCTACACGCTGCAGGAAATGCTCACCGTAAAATCGGACGACGTCGCCGGCAGAACCAAAGTCTATGAGGCGATCGTGCGCGGCGATGATGCTTTCGAGGCTGGTATTCCAGAAAGCTTCAACGTTCTGGTCAAGGAGATGCGGTCGTTGAGCCTCAATGTCGAGCTGCAGAATACGGAGCCATCGCTGCCTCCGGCGGAGTAGCAGGACGGGCTGAGAAGCCCGCCTGCTCCACCGAAGGAAACAAATGAACAGTCTTACATGGGCGCAGCGCAACGCGTCCGATAGAAGGAGATAAGGAATCATGAACCAAGAGGTCATGAACATCCTCAACCCGGCCACCGCGCCGCAGGCTTTCGACCAGATCCGGATCGGCATCGCCTCTCCGGAGAAAATCCTGTCGTGGTCCTACGGGGAAATCAAAAAGCCGGAAACCATCAATTACCGTACCTTCAAGCCCGAGCGGGACGGCCTGTTCTGCGCCCGCATATTCGGGCCTATCAAGGATTACGAGTGCTTGTGCGGCAAGTACAAGCGGATGAAGTACAAGGGCATCATCTGCGAAAAGTGCGGTGTCGAAGTGACGCTGTCGAAGGTCCGGCGCGAACGCATGGGCCATATCGAATTGGCGGCTCCGGTGGCGCATATCTGGTTCTTGAAGTCTTTGCCTTCGCGAATCGCGCTCCTGCTCGACATGACTCTAAAGGATGTCGAGCGCGTATTGTATTTCGAGAATTACATCGTGCTCGAACCGGGGCTGACACCGCTTTCACCCTATCAGCTGTTGACCGAGGACGAGTATCTCAAGGCGCAGGAGTCCTATGGTGAAGACAGTTTCACCGCCGGTATCGGCGCAGAGGCGGTTCGTGAAATCCTGATCGGCATCAATCTCGACAAGACGCGCGACGAGCTGCGCAAGGAGATCGCCGAATCGACTTCGGAGCTGAAGCCCAAGAAGCTGGCGAAACGGCTTAAGATCGTCGAGTCATTCATCGAATCCGGCAATCGTCCGGAGTGGATGATCCTCACGGTGGTGCCGGTTATCCCGCCGGAACTCAGGCCACTGGTGCCGCTGGACGGGGGCAGGTTCGCCACCTCCGATCTGAACGATCTCTATCGGCGTGTGATCAACCGGAACAACCGTTTGAAGCGGCTGATCGAGCTGCGCGCGCCAGACATCATCATCCGCAATGAAAAGCGCATGCTGCAGGAGGCCGTCGACGCGCTATTCGATAACGGCCGGAGGGGCAGGGTAATAACGGGCGCAAACAAGCGGCCGCTGAAATCTCTAGCCGACATGCTCAAGGGCAAGCAGGGCCGTTTCCGGCAGAACCTACTGGGCAAGCGGGTCGATTATTCCGGCCGCTCGGTGATCGTGGTCGGACCGGAATTGAAGCTTCATCAATGCGGCTTGCCGAAGAAGATGGCGCTGGAACTGTTCAAGCCGTTCATCTACTCGCGGCTCGACGCCAAGGGCCTGTCGGCGACGGTCAAGCAGGCCAAGAAGCTCGTGGAAAAGGAAAAGCCGGAGGTATGGGACATACTCGATGAGGTCATCCGCGAGCATCCCGTGCTGCTCAATCGCGCGCCGACGCTGCACCGGCTGGGCATCCAAGCCTTCGAGCCGACCTTGATCGAAGGCAAGGCGATCCAGCTGCATCCGCTCGTCTGCGCCGCGTTCAACGCCGATTTCGACGGCGACCAGATGGCGGTTCACGTGCCGCTGTCGCTGGAGGCGCAACTCGAAGCCCGTGTGCTGATGATGTCAACCAACAACATCCTGCACCCGGCAAATGGTCAGCCGATCATCGTTCCTTCGCAGGACATCGTTCTGGGACTCTATTACCTTTCGACAATGCGGGCGAATGAGCCCGGCGAGGGAAAAGCGTTCGGTTCCGTGGCGGAGATCGAGCATGCGCTGGCTGCCGGCGTGGTATCGCTGCATGCCAAGATCAAAGCCCGCTACAAGCAGCTCGACGCGGACGGCAAAGAAGTGACGAAGGTGTTCGACACGACACCGGGGCGCATGAAAATCGGAGAATTGCTGCCGAAGTCGAAGAATATCTCGCTCGATCTATGCAACAAGCTGCTGACGAAACGCGAAATCTCGAGAATGATCGACGCGGTTTACCGGCACTGCGGACAGAAGGAATCGGTCATCTTCTGCGACAAGATCATGGCGCTCGGCTTCCATCATGCGTTCAAAGCCGGAATTTCCTTCGGCAAGGACGACATGGTGATTCCGGAGACCAAGGAAAAGCTCGTGCAGGACACGCGCGAGCTCGCGAAAGAGTATGAGCAGCAATATATCGACGGCCTCATCACTCAAGGCGAGAAGTACAACAAGGTCATCGACGCGTGGGCAAAGTGTACCGATCGGGTGGCCGACGAGATGATGGCCAGGATCTCGAGCGTGCAGGTCGACGAAGAGACCAAACGCGAGAAACACCTGAACTCGATTTACATGATGTCGCATTCGGGTGCACGCGGGTCACCGGCGCAGATGAAGCAGCTCGCCGGCATGCGCGGTTTGATGGCCAAGCCTTCGGGCGAGATCATCGAAACGCCGATCATTTCCAACTTCAAGGAAGGACTATCGGTGCTCGAGTACTTCAACTCGACCCATGGTGCGCGAAAGGGCCTCGCCGATACGGCATTAAAGACCGCCAACTCCGGCTATCTGACCCGCCGTCTCGTGGACGTGGCCCAAGACAGCATCGTTACCGAGGAAGATTGCGGCACCGATACGGCGATCACCGCACGCCCGATCATCGAGGCGGGCGAAATCATCGCCTCGCTCGGCCAGCGCGTGCTTGGCCGCACCGCGTCGGTCGATGTGAAAGATCCCAACACCGGCAATGTGATCGTTGCGGGCGGTGAAGAGATCATGGAGGAGCATGTCGAAAAGCTGGAAACGAGCGGGGTCACTGAAGTTCGGATCAGGTCGGCCCTTACCTGCACCACGAAATTCGGAGTTTGCGCCAAATGCTATGGGCGCGATCTTGCACGCGGCACCCCGGTTAATCTGGGTGAAGCGGTAGGCGTGATCGCCGCCCAGTCGATCGGCGAGCCCGGTACCCAGCTGACGATGCGGACCTTCCATATCGGCGGCACCGCACAAGTGCTCGACCAGTCGTTCATCGAGTTGAACGTCGACGGCGTGGTGAAGGTCCGGAACAAGAACATCGTCCGTGATTCCTCGGGCAAGTTCATCGTAATGGGCCGCAACGTCACTATGGTGATCGAAGACGGCAAGGGCAACGAGCGAGCCGTTCACAAGGTAACCTATGGAGCCCGGCTGTTCGTCGAAGAAGGCGACAAGGTCAAACGCGGAACAAAGCTCGCCGAGTGGGATCCTTACACCAGGCCGATCATGACCGAGGTCGAAGGCACGGTCGAATATGAAGATGTGGTGGAAGGCGTCTCGGTCGTCGAGGCGGCCGATGAAGCTACCGGCATCACCAATCGTGTCATTATCGACTGGCGGGGCAACACCCGCGGTCAGAGCCTCAAGCCGGCGCTCGTTATCAAGGACGCAGGCGGAAAGATTCTGAAGCTGCCGCGCGGCGGCGAAGCGCGCTATCTGCTCTCGGTCGATGCGGTTCTGTCTGTCGATCCAAGCGCAAAGGTAAAAGCCGGAGACGTGCTTGCACGCATCCCGCTGGAAAGCGCGAAAACCCGCGATATCACGGGCGGCTTGCCGCGGGTGGCGGAGCTCTTCGAAGCACGCCGGCCCAAGGACCACGCGATCATTGCGGAAATCTCGGGGCGGGTTGAATTCGGCCGCGATTACAAGAATAAGCGCCGGATTCGTATCGTGCCTGACGATGAGTCGACCGAGCCGATCGAATATCTGATCCCCAAGGGCAAGCATCTGCCGGTCCAGGAGGGCGACCACATCGAGAAAGGCGAATACATCCTCGACGGCAATCCGGCACCACACGACATTCTTGCGATTAAAGGTGTCGAGGAGCTTGCCTTCTATCTCGTGAATGAAATTCAGGAGGTGTACCGGCTGCAGGGCGTGAACATCAATGACAAGCACATCGAGGTGATCGTCCGGCAGATGCTGCAAAAGGTCGAAATCACGGATTCGGGCGATTCCACCCTGCTGCCTGGCGAACAGGTGGATGCAATCGAACTCGATTTCGTGAACAGCAAGCTGGTTGCCGAAGGTCGCAAGCCGGCCAGCGGAACTCCCGTGCTGCTGGGCATAACCAAGGCATCCTTGCAGACGCGGTCGTTCATATCGGCGGCGTCTTTCCAGGAAACGACCCGTGTTCTGACCGAAGCGGCCGTCATTGGAAAGGTCGACACCTTAGAGGGCCTGAAGGAGAACGTCATTGTCGGCAGACTCATTCCTGCCGGCACCGGCGGCATGCTCGCGCGATACAAGCAAGTCGCAGAAAAACGCGACAATTTGATTATCGAGGAGCAGGCAAAAGACGCAAAGAAGCTTCCCGCAGCCTAGCGCGGAAGGCTCACCGCCATTATGGCGTGTTTCCGGCCCCTGGCATTGAGCTTGGCCGGAACACGCCAGGGCGGCAGCGCTATTGCAGCCCCGAGGGCCTCTCGATCGAAGTCCCGATCCGATAGCGCCCGGTACGGCCCGAACGGTAGCTGCGCGTTCGAGGTACATCGATCCTGACGGATAGGATGCATTTCTCCGTTTCGTCAATTCCGAGCGCCCGCAGATCCATCCGCGTTCGCTGGAGCACATAGTCAAGCTCTACGCAGCGGCCGAGGATGTATAAATCATCATCCTCGGTCTGGTTGACCTCCCGTTTCCAATTGCTCTCGATGCCGCTCTCATCGACCATGGAAAATTCCGGATGGTCGCCGTCGCCAACGTTGTAGACATTGGTGATCTGCCCGGTTTGCCGAAAGCTCGGAAGGTTGCCGATTTCAATATTGCGCCACCAGTCCGTCGATCCGAACAAGCCATGGGTCGGCACGAGGCCGAAATCCCTGGTGGTCATCGTGGCTTCCTGCATCCATCTTATCCGCTGATGGTCGTCATGCAGGTCGTAAACAGTCAATAAAGGCATGCTTGGCCTCCAACCACGCAACGTACGAACGAAGAATACTCAGTTGGGCTGCGCCGATGTGCGTTCGCTCAGAAGGGTCGAGGGGATGGCTGCAACGGGCTGGGGATGCTCACCCCTTTCGCCGCCGGAGGACGACTTCAGGACGTGGCTTGATTCGGGTTCAATGAAGCCGATGATCGCTCCGGTCGAGTCGCTCACGATCGAAAGCTTGCCCACCCCCGGCACGATGACGGTCGGACGGCAAACCTCCCCCCCGGCAAATACGGCCGTTCGCTCGGCCTGTACGATGTCGGCGACAGCAAGGTAGGTCATCCAATGTGAGGGGATTCCCTGATAGTCGGGCTGGCGCAGGGCGTAAATGCCACCGACGGGCCGGCCGGAGTGGTGCGCGATCCAATAGCTTTCCCCATCGGGCAGGAGCGTATGTTCGAACTCCCAGCCAAGGGTGCGATGGTAGAAGGCGAGGGCGACCTCGGGCTCCCAGGTATTGAGTTCATGCCACCATGTCCGCAACGGTTTGCTCATTGTTTTTGCGCCTCCCAATGATTCCGCTGCCATCCCGCAGCTAAAGTCTGCAAGGGAGGGGGCGGCTCTATGGCAAGATTGGGGTAATAAAGTGTGTGCCAAAGCCGATTTGGCAGTCAATCCGGGCAATTGGCAATTCCAGCGGAGCGTCAGCCACGTCTTTCGGCTGCCGCACTTCGCCACATTTCCTCTAGGAGGCGCCATTCGATTCGGCCTCTCGGGCTCTTGCGACATATTCTTGCTTTCGGGGTTGACGGGCCCATATGCCGCACGTATACAGCGCCATCTTTCAGGCGCAGGCAGTAGAACCTCAGCGGTTCTAAACGCTGCTGGAAAGCAAGCTTGAACAGATCTGGACACGACTTCCGGACGGTAAAATTCCGGCAGTCCTCTGGTTTTTTGCGCTGTCAGGGGTTTCCCACGACAGCGCGTCTGATTGCGTGTGGATTCAAGCGGGATCAGCCCGTTGTAATAACAAGGATTTAGCAGGGCCGTTCATGCCGACGATCAACCAGCTCATCCGCAAGCCGCGCACCATTCCGTCTACGCAAAACAAGGTGCCGGCGATGCAGGCATGCCCGCAAAAGCGCGGCGTATGCACGCGCGTTTATACGACGACGCCGAAGAAGCCGAATTCGGCGCTGCGGAAGGTCGCGCGGGTGAGGCTGACCAATGGCTTCGAAGTTACGAGCTATATCCCGGGCGAAGGCCACAATCTGCAGGAACATTCGGTGGTGATGATCCGCGGCGGCCGGGTGAAGGATCTGCCGGGCGTCCGCTATCACATCATCCGCGGCGTTCTCGACACGCAAGGCGTCGTCAAGCGCCGCCAGCGCCGGTCGAAATACGGCGCCAAACGTCCGAAATAAAGGAAGAGAAGCGTATCATGTCCCGTCGACACCGCGCCGAGAAACGAGAGATCAATCCCGATCCGAAATTCGGCGATCTCGTCGTTTCGAAATTCATGAACAACCTGATGGGCGCGGGCAAGAAATCGGTCGCCGAGACGATCGTCTATGGCGCGCTCGACAGCATCCAGTCGAAGACCAAGCAGGAGCCGGTCGAGGTATTCCATCAGGCGCTCGACAATGTGGCACCGGCCATCGAGGTACGCTCGCGCCGCGTCGGCGGCGCCACCTATCAGGTTCCGGTCGAAGTACGGCCCGAGCGCCGCCAGGCGCTTGCCATCCGCTGGCTGATCCAGGCCGCGCGCGGCCGCAACGAAAACACCATGGTCGACCGGCTGTCCGGCGAGCTTCTGGATGCCGCCAACAACCGCGGCACGGCGGTGAAGAAGCGGGAAGACACCCATCGCATGGCGGAGGCAAACCGCGCCTTCTCGCATTATCGCTGGTAGCGCGCAGGAGAACTGTCATGCCCCGCACCCACCCACTCGAAGACTATCGCAATTTCGGCATCATGGCCCATATCGATGCCGGCAAGACCACGACGACCGAGCGCGTGCTCTATTACACCGGCAAGAGCCACAAGATCGGCGAAGTGCATGACGGCGCCGCCACCATGGATTTCATGGAGCAGGAGCAGGAGCGCGGCATCACCATCACGTCGGCCGCCACCACCTGTTTCTGGAACGGCAAGCGCCTCAACATCATCGACACCCCGGGTCATGTCGACTTCACCATCGAGGTGGAGCGCTCGCTGCGCGTGCTTGACGGCGCGGTGTGCGTGCTCGACTTCGAACCAGGGCGTGGAGCCGCAGACCGAGACGGTCTGGCGCCAGGGCGACAAATACAACGTGCCGCGCATCGTGTTCTGCAACAAGATGGACAAGACCGGCGCGTCCTTCGAGCAGTGCATTCAACGATATCAGAACCGCGCCTCGGCGCCAAGCCGGTTCCGATCCAGCTGCCGATCGGATCGGAGGCGAACTTCAAGGGCATCATCGATCTCGTCCGCATGAAGGCGGTGGTGTGGGAGGAAGAGTCGCTCGGCGCCAAGTATCATGACGAGGAAATTCCGGCCGATCTCATGGACGGCCGCCATGCCGGCGCGCCAGGAGATGATCGAGGCCTGCGCCGAGCTCGACGAGCAGGCGACCGAAGATTATCTCAACGGCAAGGAAATTTCCAACGAGACGATCAAGAAGCTTCTGCGCAAGGCCGTGGTCACCGGCGCCTTCTTCCCGGTGCTGTGCGGCTCGGCGTTCAAGAACAAGGGCGTGCAGCCGCTGCTCGATGCGGTAGTCGACTATCTGCCCTCGCCGCTCGACCGCCCGCCGATCAAGGGCATCGATGTCAAGACCGGCGAAGAGACGGTGCGCAAGGCCTCCGACAGCGAGCCGCTGTCCATGCTCGCCTTCAAGCTGATGGACGACCAGTATGGCATCCTCACCTTCTGCCGCATCTATTCCGGCAAGCTCGAGAAGGGCGTGCCGCTCCTCAATTCGACGCGCGAGAAGATCCGAGCGCGTCGGCCGCATGGTGCTCATGCATGCCAATACGCGCGAGGAAATCTCCGAAGCCTTTGCCGGCGACATCGTCGCACTGGTCGGCCTCAAGGACACCCGCACCGGCGACACGCTGTGCGATCCGTCAAAGCCGGTGATCCTGGAGAAGATGGAATTTCCCGATCCGGTCATCGAAATGGCGATCGAGCCCAGGACCAAGGTCGATCAGGAAAAGATGGCCGTCGCGCTGCACAAGCTCGCGGCCGAGGATCCATCATTCCGCGTCTCGACCGACCAGGAATCCGGCCAGACCATCATCAAGGGCATGGGCGAGCTTCATCTCGACATCAAAGTCGACATCCTGAAGCGCACGCACAAAGTGGAAGTGAACGTCGGCGCACCGCAGGTCGCCTATCGCGAAACGATTACCGCGCCGCTCGAAGTCGACTATACCCACAAGAAGCAGACCGGCGGCACCGGCCAGTTCGCCCGCGTCATAGATCGAGGTCGAGCCGAACGAGAAGGGCGCCGGCTATGTGTTCGAGAGCAAGGTCGTCGGCGGGACGGTGCCGAAGGAATTCATCCCCGGCGTCGAAAAGGGCTTCAACTCGGTTATGACCTCCGGCGTTCTTGCCGGCTTCCCGGTCGTCGACCTCAAGGTGTCGCTGTCGACGGCGCCTATCACGAGGTCGATTCCTCGGCGATCGCCTTCGAAATCGCGGCGCGCACGGCCTTCCGCGAGGCGCTGCAAAAAGCCGGTTCGGTTCTGCTCGAGCCGATCATGAAGGTCGAAGTCACGTCGCCGGAAGAATATCTCGGCGGCGTCATCGGCGATCTGAATTCGCGGCGCGGACATATCATCGGCACGGGCAGTCGCGGCAACGCGCAGATCATCAACGCCATGGTGCCGCTCGCCAATATGTTCGGCTATGTGAACAACCTGCGCTCGATGAGCCAGGGCCGGGCCAGCTACACGATGCAGTTCGACCACTATGAACAGGTCCCGACAGCGGTTGCCCAGGAAGTGCAGAAGAAATTCGCCTTGACCAGTATCGAGAGAGACGATACTCCGATGGCCAAAGAGAAATTCAACCGCGACAAGCCGCATTGCAACATTGGGACGATTGGGCATGTCGATCATGGCAAGACGTCGTCTGACGGCGGCGATCACCAAGGTTCTGGCGGAGACGGGCGGGGCGACGTATACGGCGTATGACCAGATCGACAAGGCGCCGGAGGAGCGGGCGCGGGGGATCACGATTTCGACGGCGCATGTCGAGTATCAGACGGCGAAGCGGCATTATGCCCATGTCGACTGTCCGGGCCATGCCGATTATGTGAAGAACATGATCACCGGGGCGGCGCAGATGGATGGGGCGATCCTGGTGGTTTCGGCGGCCGACGGCCCGATGCCGCAGACCCGGGAGCATATTCTGCTGGCCCGCCAGGTCGGGGTGCCGGCGTTGGTCGTGTATCTGAACAAGGTCGACATGGTGGATGATCCGGAGCTTCTCGAGCTTGTCGAGATGGAGGTGCGCGAGCTTCTGTCGTCCTATCAGTTTCCGGGCGACAAGATCCCGATCGTGCGGGGCTCGGCGCTGGCGGCGCTTGGAGGGCAAGAACCCGGAGCTTGGCAAGCAGTCGATCCTGAAGCTGATGGAGGCGGTGGATGCAGTATATCCCGCAGCCCGACCGTCCGAAGGACCAGCCGTTCCTGATGCCGATCGAGGATGTGTTCTCGATTTCGGGCCGCGGCACGGTGGTGACGGGCCGGATCGAGCGCGGGGTTGTGAAGGTCGGGGAGGAAGTCGAGATCGTCGGCCTGAGGCCGACGACCAAGACGGCGGTGACGGGGGTTGAGATGTTCCGCAAGCTGCTGGACCAGGGGGAGGCTGGCGACAATGTCGGCGCCTGCTGCGCGGGGTGGACCGCGACGGGGTGGAGCGCGGCCAGGTGCTGTGCCAAGCCCGGTTCGGTCAAGCCGCACAAGAAGTTCAAGGCGGAGGCCTATATCCTGACCAAGGAGGAGGGCGGCCGGCACACGCCGTTCTTCACCAACTACCGGCCGCAGTTCTATTTCCGGACCACCGATGTGACCGGGGTCGTGACCTGCCGGAAGGCACCGAGATGGTGATGCCGGGCGACAACGTGACCATGGACGTCGAGCTGATCACGCCGATCGCCATGGAAGAGAAACTGCGCTTCGCCATCCGCGAAGGCGGCCGAACCGTCGGCGCCGGCGTCGTCGCCAAAATCGTAGAGTAGGGGATGTTCGGCTGGCCGGATTTCCGGCCGCCTCATTGACAGGTTCACAAGATGCAGAGAACCAATATCCGCATCCGGCTCAAGGCGTTCGACCATCGCATTCTCGATACGTCGACGCGCGAGATCGTGAACACGGCAAAGCGCACCGGCGCGCAGGTGCGCGGTCCGGTGCCGCTGCCGACCCGCATCGAGCGGTTCACGGTGAACCGCTCGCCGCATGTCGACAAGAAGAGCCGCGAGCAGTTCGAGATGCGGACGCATCGCCGCCTGCTGGACATCGTCGATCCGACGCCGCAGACGGTCGATGCGCTGATGAAGCTCGACCTGGCGGCCGGTGTCGATGTTGAGATCAAGCTCTAAATGAGCGCTAAAGGAGTGAAGCGATGCGTTCAGGTGTCATCGCACAGAAGCTGGGCATGACGAGGGTGTTCACACCAGATGGGCAGCACATTCCCGTTACCGTGCTGAAGCTCGACCATTGCCAGGTTGTGGCGCACAAGACTGCCGATAAGCACGGCTATACCGCCCTGCAGCTCGGGGTCGGCTCGATCAAGAGTGAAGAATCTGCCAAAGGCGGAGCGCGGCCATTTCGCCGGGCAAAGGTCGAGCCGAAGCGCAAGCTGGAGGAATTCCGGGTGAGCCCGGATAATCTCATCGCGGTCGGGGCCGAGATCACCGCCGAGCATTTCGTGCCCGGCCAGTTCGTCGACGTGACCGGCATCTCGATCGGCAAAGGTTTCGCCGGAGCCATGAAGCGCTGGAACTTCGCCGGCTTGCGCGCCACGCACGGCGTGTCGATCAGCCATCGCTGCCATGGTTCGACCGGCAATCGCCAGGATCCGGGACGGGTTTTTCCGGGCAAAAAAATGGCCGGGCATCTGGGAGACGAAACGGTGACCACGCAGAATATCGAGGTGGTCAAGACCGATATCGATCGCGGCCTGATCATGGTGCGGGGTTCGGTTCCGGGCGCAAAGGGCGGCTGGGTTCAGATGAGCGACGCGGTCAAGCGCAAGCTTCCTAAAGAAGCGCCGAAGCCCGGCGCGTTCCGAATGCCGGAAGGAACCCAGGCACAAACGCCAGCGGCGGAAGCGCCGGCGGCGAGCGAATAGAGGTTAGGTGATGAAAGCCGACGTTCAGACAATAGCAGCCGAGAAAGCCGGCACGGTCGATCTGGCCGACCATATTTTCGGTCTGGAGCCGCGCGCCGATATTCTGCATCGCATGGTCCAGTGGCAATTGGCCAAGCGCCAGGCGGGCACCCACAAGACCAAGGGCCGGTCGGAAATCAACCGCACGAAGAAGAAGGTCTACAAGCAGAAGGGTACCGGCGGCGCCCGCCACGGCTCGCGTCGGCCCGGCATTTTCGTCGGCGGCGGCAAGGCCTTCGGGCCGGTGGTTCGCAGCCATGCGATCGACCTGCCGAAGAAGGTCCGGGCGCTGGCGCTCCGGCATGCACTGTCCTCCAAAGCCAAAGCCTCGGAACTCATCGTGATCGACAAGGCCGAGCTCAAGGACGCCAAGACCAAAGCTCTCAAGGCGCAGTTCTCCAAGCTTGGCCTCGAGAACGCGCTGATCATCGACGGCGCCGAACTGAACCGAAAGCTTTGCGCTCGCGGCGCGCGGCATGATCAATATCGACGTGCTGCCGGTCCAGGGCATCAATGTGTATGACATTCTGCGCCGCCGGAAGCTCGTCTTGACCAAGGCGGCGGTCGAAGCGCTGGAGGCGAGATTCAAATGAGCAAAAGGTATGACGTCATCAAGTCGCCGGCGATCACCGAAAAAGCCACGCTGGTTTCGGCCAACAACCAGGTCGTCTTCAATGTCGCGCGCGATGCGACCAAGCCGCAGATCAAGGCAGCAGTTGAAAAGCTGTTCGGCGTCAAGGTCAAGGCCGTCAACACGCTGGTGCGCAAGGGCAAGTTCAAGCGGTTCAAGGGCCGGGCCGCGATCCAGAGCGACGTCAAGAAGGCCGTCGTGACTCTTGCCGAGGGCCAGACGATCGACGTCACGACGGGACTTTAGAAAAGGATTTCAGAGCGAGCCATGGCACTCAAGACCTATAAGCCAATTACGCCGGGCCTGCGCCAGCTGGTCAAAGTCGACCGTTCCGGACTTCACAAGGGAGGACCGGTGAAAGCGCTTGCTCGCGGACTTGCCAAAAGCGGAGGCCGCAATAACCTCGGCCGCACGACCAACTGGCTGATGGGCGGCGGCCACAAGCGAAGCTACCGGATCGTCGATTTCAAGCGCCGCAAGTTCGATATGCCGGCGACGGTCGAGCGGCTGGAATACGATCCGAACCGCACGTCTTATATCGCGCTCATCAAATACACCGATGGCGAGCTCGCCTATATCCTCGCGCCGCAGCGCCTGGCGGCAGGTGACGAGGTGGTGTCGGGGCAGAGCGTCGACGTGAAGCCCGGCAATGCCATGCCGCTCGGCAGCATGCCGGTCGGCACGATCGTCCACAATGTCGAGATGAAGCCCGGCAAGGGCGGGCAGATGGCTCGCGCCGCGGGCACCTATGCCCAGCTGGTCGGCCGCGACCAGGGCTATGCGCTGCTCAAGCTGAAGTCGGGTGAAACCCGCATGGTGCGTTCGGAGTGCATGGCGACGGTCGGCGCGGTATCCAACCCCGACCACATGAACGAGACCATCGGCAAAGCCGGCCGCCACCGCTGGATGGGCATTCGCCCGGGCGTGCGCGGTGTGGCGATGAACCCGGTCGATCATCCCCATGGCGGCGGCGAAGGCAAGACTCGGGCGGCCGGCATCCGGTAACTCCCTGGGGCAAGCCGACCAAAGGCAAGAAAACCCGCAACAACAAGTCGACCAACAAGTTCGTCGTGCGCAGCCGCCACACGAAGAAGAAGTAAGGAGTTCAGTCTCGTGACACGTTCTGTTTGGAAAGGCCCGTTCATCGACGGGTATCTCTTGAAGAAGGCCGAAGCCGCACGAGCTCGGGCCGCAACCAGGCAATCAAGACCTGGAGCCGCCGCTCGACCATCCTGCCGCAGTTCGTCGGCCTGACCTTCCAGGTCCATAACGGCAACAAGCACATTCCGGTGCTGGTGTCGGAGGACATGGTCGGCCACAAGTTCGGCGAGTTCGCGCCGACCCGGCAGTTCGCCGGGCATTCGGCGGCGGACAAGAAGGCAACGTCAGCTCCGGCCGAGCGCGGCGGGCCACCGCGACGCCGGTCGGCAGGCGCTCCCGGCGCGGCGCCGGGCGCAGCTCCTGGAGCTGCCTCGACAACCAAGAGCTAGGACAATGAGCAAGCCGAAACGCAAACGCTCTCTCAAGCCGACCGAGGCGAAGGCAGTGACCCGCACATCTCAGCGTGAGCCCGCAGAAGCTCAATCTTGTCGCCCAGGCCATTCGCGGCAAGAAGGTCGACAAGGCCCTTGCCGAGCTCACCTTCTCGCGCAAGCGCATCGCGGCGCGGTCAAGAAAACGCTCGAATCGGCGATCGCCAATGCCGAGAACAACCACGATCTCGACATCAACTCGCTGGTCGTGGCCGAGGCCTTCGTCGGCAAGAACCTGGTGATGAAGCGCTGGACGCCGCGGGGGCGCGGCCGGGCAGCGGGCATCCAGAAATTCTTCAGCCAGCTCACGATCGTAGTGCGGCAGATCGAGGAGGCCGCCTGATGGGTCAGAAAGTCAATCCGATCGGGCTCAGGCTCGGCATCAACCGCACCTGGGATTCGCGCTGGTATTCGGGTAGGCGCGAATACGGCCAGCTTCTGCATGAAGACATGAAGATCCGCGATTATCTGCGCGAGCAGCTCAAGCAGGCCGGCATCTCGAAAATCATCATCGAGCGGCCGCACAAGAAGTGCCGGGTCACGATCTATTCGGCGCGGCCCGGCGTGGTTATCGGCAAGAAGGGCGCCGATATCGAGAAGCTGCGGAAAAAGATCTCCGAGATGACGAGCTCGGAAGTGCATCTCAACATCGTCGAGGTGAGAAAGCCCGAGATCGACGCCACGCTGGTTGCCGAAAACATCGCCCAGCAGCTCGAGCGCCGCATAGCGTTCCGCCGCGCCATGAAGCGCGCGGTGCAGTCGGCCCAGCGCATGGGCGCGGAAGGCATCAAGATCACCTGCGCCGGCCGGCTCGGCGGGGCGGAGATCGCGCGTACGGAATGGTATCGCGAGGGCCGCGTGCCGCTGCATACGCTCAGGGCCGATGTCGATTATGGCACGGCCACGGCGGTGACTGCCTATGGCACGAACGGCGTGAAGGTGTGGATTTTCAAGGGCGAAATCCTCGAGCACGACCCGATGGCGCAGGACAAGCGTGCGCAGGGCGAGCAGGACGGGCACGCAGCGGCGCGGCGTGAAAGCCACGAGGGCTTAAGGACTTGAGGAAACCGATCAATGCTGCAACCCAAACGCACCAAATACCGTAAGGCCTTCAAGGGCCGCATCCACGGCAAGGCCAAGAGCGGAACCAACGCTCGATTTCGGCGCCTTCGGGCTGAAGGCGCAGGAGCCAGACCGCGTTACCGCACGCCAGATCGAGGCGGCACGGCGCGCCCTGACGCGCGCCATGAAGCGCGCGGGCCGAGTGTGGATTCGCATTTTCCCGGACGTGCCGGTGTCGAAGAAGCCGACGGAAGTGCGCATGGGATCGGGCAAGGGCGCGCCGGAATTCTGGGCGGCGCGGGTCAAGCCCGGCCGCATCCTCTTCGAGGTCGAAGGCGTCAGCCGCGCAGATTGCGGAAGAGGCGCTGGCACTCGCGGCAGCCAAGCTTCCGATCAAAACACGCTTCGTAGCGCGGCTGGGCGAGTAAGACAAAGTCGAGGACGAGCCGATGAAAGCGACTGATGTCAAGGCGCTGACCGACGATCAGCTTAAGGATGAACTCCTCAAGCTGAGCAAGGAGCAGTTCAACCTGCGCTTCCAGAAGGCTTCTGGCCAGCTCGAGAAAACCGCGCAGGTGCGGGAGGTGCGCCGCGATATCGCGCGGATCAGAACGGCCGTCCAGCGCCGCCGCCAGGCGAAGTAAAGCAGGAGAGTTGAACAATGCCGAAGCGCGTATTGCAGGGTGTCGTGGTCAGCGACAAGAACGACAAGACCATCGTCGTGTCGAGGTCGAACGCCGGCTCAAGCATCCGGTGCTGAAGAAGACCGTGCGACGCTCGAAGAAGTTTCATGCCCATGACGAGAGAAATTGCGCCAAGACGGGCGATATCGTGCGAATTCACGAATGCCGGCCGGTTTCGAAGAACAAGTGCTGGCAGCTCGTCGAAAAGGTCACGGTCGGCCTAAGCGAATTTGGAAGCTGCGCGAAAAACGCGAAGGTCGTGCCATGATTCAGCAAGAAACCAATCTCGATGTCGCCGACAATTCCGGCGCCCGGCGCGTGCAGTGCATCAAGGTGCTCGGCGGCTCGAAGCGGAAATATGCAACCGTCGGCGACATCATCGTCGTATCGGTGAAGGATGCCATCCCGCGCGGACGGGTGAAGAAGGGCTCCGTCATGAAGGCTATCGTCGTGCGCACCGCCAAGGCATTCCGCCGCATCGACGGGTCGGTTATCCGTTTCGACCGCAATGCCGCGGTGCTGATCAATGCCCAGGGCGAGCCGGTCGGCACCCGCATCTTCGGCCCTGTGCCGCGGGAACTGCGGGCCAAGAACCACATGAAGATCATTTCGCTCGCGCCGGAGGTGTTGTGATGACGGCGAAACTCAAGATCCGAAAGGGCGACAGGGTGGTGGTGCTTACCGGCCGCGACAAGGGCAAGGTCGGACAGATCCTGCACGTGCTGCCAAGGAGAACCGCGCCGTGGTGCAGGGAGTCAATGTCGCCCGTCGCCACCAGCGTCAGACTCCCTCGCAGGAAGGCGGCATCGTTTCCAAGGAGCTGCCGATCCACATTTCGAATCTGGCACTCGCCGATCCCAAGACCGGCAAGGCGACGCGGGTCGGCTTCAAGGTCCTGGAAGACGGCAAGAAGGTCCGGTTCGCGAAGCGGTCGGGAGAGGTCATCGATGGCTGACAAGGAAAAAAGCACCGGCAAAGTCAACGGCCGAAAGCGGCAGCAAGCCGAAGACAAAAGACCGCCGGCAAAGTCGCAGCCGAAAGGCCGAGGCAAGGCTGACAGGCAAGCAGCGAGGTCGAAGGCCGCAGGCAAAGCCGCCAAACAGCAGCCGGCCGCGGACCCTGCCCATCGCTCGCTAAGGACTATGTGCCGCGCCTGAAGGCTCACTATGACGGAGTGGTGCGGCAGAAGCTGATCGAGCAGTTCGGCTACAAGAACCCGATGCAGGTGCCGCGGCTCGACAAGATCGTGCTCAACATGGGCATCGGCGAGGCGGTAGCCGATGGCAAGGTCATCAATGTCGCGGTTGAGGAGCTGACCAAGATCGCCGGGCAGAAGCCGGTCATCACCAGCCCGCGAAAGTCGATCGCCACATTCAAGATCCGCGAGAATCAGGCGATCGGCGCCAAAGTCACTTTGCGCAAGGCGCGCATGTACGAATTTCTCGACCGATTCATCAATATCGCCCTGCCGCGCGTGCGCGACTTCCGCGGAGCTACGGACCGGAGCTTCGACGGCAACGGGGCAACTACGCGATCGGGCATCAAGGAGCACATCATTTTCCCGGAGATCGACTACGACAAGATCGAACAAGTGTGGGGAATGGACGTCGTGATCTGCACAACGGCGAAAACCGACGAAGAGGCGCGGGCACTGATCGCAGGTTTCAATTTTCCGTTCCGAAAAGCGCACCGTGCCGCAAGAAAGCGGCGTAGAGTTTGGCAATCAACAGAAGACCAGAAGGTTTCCTAATGGCAAAGAAGAGCTCTGTTGAAAAGAACAACCGCCGCCGGCGGATGGTGAAGAAATTCGCGGGCAAGCGCGCAAGGCTGAAGGCGATCATTCGAGAACCCATTCTCGCCGATGGAAGAGCGGTTCGCTGCCCAGCTCAAGCTGTCGCAACTGCCGCGCAACTCGGCGCCGGCCCGAGTCCGCAACCGCTGCGAGCTGACCGGGCGGCCGCGCGGCTTCTATCGCAAGGTTAGAATGTCGCGCATGGCGCTGCGCGAACTCGCCAACAAGGGCCTGATCCCCGGCATGGTCAAGTCGAGCTGGTAGAGTACAGACCAGTCAGGAGAGAACAGAATGAGCATTCAGGATCCGCTCGGCGATATGCTGACACGCATCAGAAACGCGCAGGAGCGCGGCAAGTCGAAAGTGATTTGCCCTGCGTCGAAGCTGCGTGGTCGCGTGCTGGACGTGCTGAAGCAGGAAGGCTACATCCGCGACTATTCGCACCGTGCAGATGGGCGCGGCGAAGGCGGAGTTCGAGATCGAACTCAAATACTTCGATGGTGCCCCGGTCATTCGCGAAATCCATCGCGTGTCGAAGCCGGGTCGGCGGATTTACGCATCGGTCGACACATTGCCCACCGTCTACAACGGCCTCGGCATTTCGATTCTTTCGACGCCAAAAGGCGTCATGTCCGACAACGAGGCGCGGGCGCAGAACGTGGGCGGAGAAGTAATCTGCACGGTGTTCTGACGCAGAAACCACAATAAGCGAGAGACCAGGAAACAAAGATGTCTCGTATCGGCAAGAAAGCGGTTCCGGTACCGGCAGGCGTAACCGCCAACGTGTCGGGCCAGAACGTTTCGGTGAAGGGACCGAAGGGCGAACTGAAAGTCCGTGCTGACCGAACAGGTGATCGCCAAACTGGAGAGCGGCAACGTCGATGTGCAACCGCGGGACGAGTACCAAGCTTGCCCGGTCATGCTGGGGCATGTCGCGCACCATGGTTCAGAATATGGTCACGGGCGTGACTCAGGGCTACGCCAAGAACCTCGAGATCAGCGGCGTCGGATATCGCGCTGCCGTGCAGGGCAAACAGCTCCAGCTGCAGCTCGGATACAGCCACGATGTGAACTACCCGATTCCGCCCGGCATCTCGATCACCACCCCGAAACCGACCGAAATCGTGGTCGTCGGCATCGACAAGCAACAGGTGGGTCAGGTGGCTGCCGAAATCCGTCGTTTCGCGAATCCAGAGCCGTACAAGGGCAAAGGAGTGAAATACGCCGGTGAGTACATCTTCCGCAAGGAAGGCAAGAAGAAGTAAGGGAGCCGACAGATGGCAAAGCTCACCCAGGATGAACGCCGCGGCGCGCGCGTGCGCAGGTCAGCTGAGGACGCAAGTCGGGGCCGGCCGCGACTTTCCGTGTTCCGCTCGGACAAGAACATCTACGCCCAGATCATCGACGACAGACAGGGCGTCACCCTGGCGGCGGCATCGAGTGTCGAGAAGGACTGAAATCCAGGCCGAAGAGCGGCAAGAAGGCGGCCGCCTCAGCGGTCGGCAAGCTCGTCGCGCAGCGGGCGCAAGAGGCCGGCGTCGTGGAGGTCGTTTTCGACCGCGGCAACTACCGTTATCACGGGCGTGTCAAGGCGCTGGCTGACGGCGCACGCGAAAACGGACTAAACTTCTAAGATTACGAACAGGACAGACAAGGCAATGGCACAAAGGGAACGAAAGCGAAGCCGGACAGGGTCGCGACGACCGCGACGGCGAATTTCTCGACAAGCTTGTTCACATCAATCGCGTGGCGAAGGTGGTAAAGGGCGGCCGCCGGTTCGGCTTTGCCGCGCTTGTCGTCGTCGGCGATCAGAAGGGTCGCGTCGGGTTCGGACACGGCAAGGCGCGGGAAGTGCCGGAAGCAATTCGCAAGGCTACCGAAGGTGCCAAGCGCCAGTGATCCGCGTGCCGCTGCGCGAGGGCCGGACGCTTCATCACGACGTCTACGGCCGTTGGGGCGCAGGCAAGGTCGTGTTGAGATCGGCTTCTGCGGGAACCGGAATCATCGCCGGCGGTCCCATGCGCGCAGTGTTCGAAACGCTCGGCATGAAGGACGTGGTGGCCAAAGCCAAGGCTCCTCCAATCCCTACAACATGGTGCGAGCAACGTTCAGTGCCCTGAAAAAGGAAACCTCCCCGCGCAGCGTCGCCGCCCGCCGCGGCAAGAAAGTGAGCGAAGTGATCTCCAGGCGTCGCGATTGACGCAGTTGCAGATGAGAGACGGAATACCAGCACATGGCAAAGAAAAGACGCGACCGGCAAGACCGTCACGGTCGAGCAGATTCACAGCCCGCAACGGCGCCCGAGAGAACAGCGCGCGACATTGAGGGGGCTCGGCCTGAAGAGATTGGCAGCCGCAACACTTTGCCCGACACGCCCGAGGTTCGTGGCATGATCAAAAGCGTGCAGCATCTGGTGCGGGTACGTGAAGGTTAACCCGCAACTACATCAAAGGCAGAATTCAATGAGACTAAACGAAATGGCCGATAATGCCGGAGCGCGGCAACAGCGCAAACGCGTTGCCCGCGGCATCGGCTCCGGCCTCGGCAAGACGGCGGGCCGCGGCGGCAAAGGACAAACGGCCCGCTCCGGCGGCGCCAAGCCGGGCTTCGAAGGCGGTCAGATGCCAATCTACCGCAGGCTTCCGAAGCGCGGGTTCAACAAGCCCAACTCGGTCGACTACAACGAGATCAATCTGTCACGTCTTCAAGCGGCGTTCGACGCCAACAAGCTGGACGCGGCCAAGCCGGTGACTCGCCGCAACGGTTAACGCCGCGGGAATCATCAAGCATTGCTATGGCGGCGTGCGTATCCTCGGAAACGGAGAACTCAAGACCAATGCGGCTTTCGAGGTGTATCATGCCTCGAAGCGTGCGCAGTCGCCGCCATCGAAAAGGCGGCGGAAGTGTCAAGCTCTGAGGCCGGCTCCGGAAGCCAAGGTGGAGGCAAAAGCCGAATCGGCCGAGCCAAGGCCAAAAGACCGCCTGCCGACCCAGGCATGAATAGGTTACCCGCGGCCGGCGGCGGCGGCCGGGTGAGGGGCGCGAGGATTTGATATGGCATCTGCTGCAGAACAACTTGCTGCACGTTTCAATTTCGGCGCCTGGCCAAAGCGGAGGAGCTGAAGAAGCGCATCTGGTTCACGCTCGGCGCTCTGATCATCTATCGGCTCGGTACCTACATCCCGGTGCCGGGTGTCGATCCCGTCGCGCTCGCCCAGCTGGTGCAACAGAATTCCACAGGCATTCTGGGCTGGATCAACGGACTTGCCGGGGGTGCGCTCGGCCGCATGGCGATTTTCGCCCTCAATATCATGCCGTACATTTCCTCCTCGATCATCATTCAGCTGATGACGACCGTCTCGCCGCATCTCGAGCAGCTCAAGAAAGAAGGCGAGCAGGGACGCAAGAAGATCAACCAGTACACGCGCTACGGCACCGTATTCTGGCCGCGCTGCAGGCCTATGGCATCGCGGTCGGCCTTGAGGGCCAGGGTAACGTGGTTTTGGATCCGGGCCTGTTCTTTCGCGCCAGCACGGTGATCACCCTCACGGGCGGCACAGTGTTCCTCATGTGGCTGGGCGAGCAGATTACCGCGCGCGGCATCGGCAACGGCATTTCGCTCATCATATTTGCCGGTATCGTCGCGAGCCTGCCCTGCAGCCCTCGGCGGCCTGTTCGAGCTCGGTCGGACCGGACAACTATCGACATTCGTCATTCTGGGGATCATCGTCATGGCGCTTGCCGTCGTGGCTTTTATCGTCTTCGTCGAGCGGGCACAAAGACGGCTGCTCGTTCAGTATCCCAAGCGTCAAGTCGGCACCCAGATGGCGCAAGCCGACAAATCGCATCTGCCGCTCAAGCTCAATACCGCAGGCGTGATCCCGCCGATTTTCGCGTCTTCGTTGCTGCTGCTGCCGATCACAGTTGCGAATTTCAGCCAGGGACAGGGTCCCGAATGGCTGAGCTATCTCACCGCGCTGCTTGGCCGCGGCCAGCCCTTGTTCATCAGTATTCTATGTGGCTCTGATCGTCTTCTTTGCGTTCTTCTATACCGCGATCCAGTTCAATCCGAAGGAGACGGCGGAGAACCTCAAAAAATACGGCGGGTTCATTCCGGGGATACGACCAGGCGAACGAACGGCGGAATACATCGACTACGTGTTGACCCGCATAACCGTGGTGGGCGCAGCCTATCTGTCTTTCGTCTGTGTTTTGCCTGAGCTTCTGACCGTTTATGCCGCGGTGCCGTTCTATTTCGGCGGCACCTCGCTTCTGATCGTGGTTTCGGTGATGATGGACACGGTGGCCCAGATTCAAGGTCACCTGATGGCCCAGCAATACGAAAAACTGATCAAGCGCACCAATCTCAGGGGCGCGCGGAGATGAATATCATCCTGCTCGGCCCGCCGGGGTCCGGCAAGGGCACGCAGGCCAAGATCCTCGAGGAGGAACGCGGCATGATCCAATTGTCGACGGGCGACATGTTGCGCGCGGCAGTGGCTCGGGACACGGAGTATGGACAAAGGCCAAGGCGGCCATGGATCGCGGCGATCTTGTTTCCGACGAGATCGTCGTGGCTATCATTGCCGATCGCCTTACCGAGCCCGACCTGAGGAACGGTTTCGTGCTTGACGGGTTTCCCCGCAACAGAGCGCAGGCCGAGGCGCTCGATGAAATGCTTGCCAGGAAAGACATGAAGCTGGGCAGGGTGATGAGATGAAGGTTGACGACGGAGCGCTAATCGAACGGATCACCGGGCGCTACGTCTGCGCCGAGTGCGGCAAGGGTTACCACGACAAGTTCGATCAAGCCGAAGAAAGCCGGCGTCTGCGACAATTGCGGCTCGCCCGACTTTATCCGGCGCGCCGACGACGAAGAAAAAACGGTTCGCGACCGCCTTGCGGTCTATGCCGATCAAACGGCTCCGCTGTGATCATTATTACGGCAAGCCGGGGGCATTTGCGCACCGTAGATGCCATGGCGCCCATCGGAGAGTTTCCCGCCAGATCGGCAAGCTTGAATGGCGCCTGACGGGAAATGCTGCGCAATCTGCCGGTTGACGAAGGGGAAAATCCGTCTTAGAAGGCCAGCCATTCTGTCGTTTTCAAGGCTCGCTTCACGGAGGGTGAACGTCCTCCCGGGGCGCGGCCTATGTCGTTTCGGACCCAGGGAGCAAGGCTGACCCTGCGGAACCAATCACGAGGAAAACTCAAGGAGACTGAGGCGTGGCCCGAATAGCAGGCGTCAACATACCAACCAACAAGCGCGTTGTGATTGCCTTGCGCTACATTTACGGCATCGGACCGGAGAACGCCAAGGAAGTATGCAAGAAAATCGACATTGCTGAAGGCAAGCGGGTCAATCAGCTCACCGATTCCGAAGTGCTCCAGATCCGCGAGGTCATCGACCGGGACTATGTGGTGGAGGGCGATCTGCGCCGCGAAGTCTCCGTCAACATCAAGCGACTCATAGACCTCAGCTCCTACCGGGGCTTCGTCACCGCAAGGGTCTGCCGGTGCGCGGTCAGCGCACGCATACCAACGCACGCACCCGCAAGGGGCCAGCCAAGGCGATCGCAGGCAAGAAGAAGTAATCAGACACAGCAGAGAAGGAATGGCAAAAGAACCAGAAGCAGCCGGGCAACCTGGCGCGCCCGCGACCGGGCGGATACGCCGCAAGGAGCGGAAGAATATAACATCCGGCGTGGTGCACGTCATGGCATCCTTCAACAACACGATGATCACCATCACCGATGTGCAGGGCAATACCATCTCGTGGGCCTCGGCGGGAAAGCTCGGGTTCAAGGGCTCGCGCAAATCCACTCCCTATGCCGCTCAGGTCGCCGCCGACCAGGCCGGCCGGGCGGCGATCGAGCACGGCATGAAATCGGTCGAAGTCGAAGTCAGCGGCCCCGGCGCCGGTCGGGAATCGGCTCTGAGGGCGTTGCAGACTTGCGGCCTCCAAGTAACGACGATTCGCGATGTGACGCCTATTCCCCACAATGGCTGCCGGCCGCCAAAGCGCCGCCGAGTTTAGACAGTTCAGGAATTAGCGGCGCCTCAGCGGCGTGCTCCGATGACAACAACAGGGGCACGCAACCCCGGCAACAGCGGCGGTAATCAACGGAACCATGACAATGCATGTGAACCAGAAGAACTGGCAGGAACTCATTCGGCCGACCAAGCTCGAGGTTCAGCAGGGCCGCGGGCGCCGCCAGGCCGCGACGGTCGTTGCCGAACCGCTGGAACGCGGTTTCGGAATGACGCTTGGCAATTCGCTGCGGCGAGTGCTGCTGTCTTCGTTGCAGGGCGCAGCAGTGTCATCCGTACAGATCGACGGCGTCCTGCATGAATTCTCGTCGATTGCGGGGGTGCGGGAGGATGTCACCGATATCGTGCTGAATATCAAGGATATCGCCTTCAAGATGGGCGGCGAGGGACCCAAGCGGCTGGTGCTCAAGAAGAAGGGCCCGGTCGTGTGATCGGCGGCGGACATCCAGCTGACGGGCGATATCGAAATGCTTAATCCGGCGCACGTCATTTGCACACTCGACCAGGGCGCGGAGATCCGCATCGAGTTCACCGTAAACAACGGCAAGGGTTATGTGTCAGCCGAACGCAACAGGCCGGAGGATGCACCCATCGGACTTATACCCGTGGACAGCCTGTTCAGCCCGGTCAAGCGGGTATCCTACAAGGTGGAGAACACCCGCGAAGGCCAGATCCTCGACTATGACAAGCTCACGCTGACGCTGGAAACTGACGGCTCGGTAACTCCGGAAGATGCGGTCGCCTATGCGGCCCGCATCCTTCAGGATCAGCTCAGCATGTTCATCAATTTCGACGAGCCTTCCAAGATCACCGTCGAGGAAAGCAAGCCGGAGCTGGAGTTCAATGCGGCGTTGCTCAAGAAAGTCGACGAGCTTGAACTTTCGGTGCGCTCGGCCAACTGCCTGAAGAACGACAACATCGTCTATATCGGCGATCTGATTCAAAAGAGCGAAGCGGAGATGCTGCGAACACCGAATTTCGGCCGCAAATCGCTCAATGAAATCAAGGAAGTGCTGGCGCAGATGGGATTGCACCTCGGAATGGAAGTGCAGAACTGGCCGCCGGAGAATATCGACGAGCTCGCGAAGAAATTCGAAACGAGCTTTTAATTGGCCGGCGCCACAGCTTACGGGCGCGTGGCAGACGAAGGAGACTGGCAATGCGTCATGGCAATCGGGGCCGCAAATTCAACCGCACGGCGGCGCATCGGAAGGCGATGTTCGCCAACATGGCGGCGGCATTGATCAAGCATGAGCAAATCGTGACGACCCTGCCAAAGGCGAAGGACCTGAGGCCGGTGGTGGAAAAGCTGATCACGCTTGCCAAAAAGGGCGGTCTGCATGCCAGCGGCAGGCGATCTCGCAGATCCGGGACGAGACGCAGGTGGAGAAGCTGTTCGCCATTTTGGCGCCACGCTATAAGGAGCGGATGGGGGGCTATACGCGCGTGCTCAAGGCCGGCTTCCGCTTCGGAGACAATGCGCCGATGGCGGTCATCGAATTCGTGGACCGCGACCCTTCGGAAAAAGGCAAAGATTCCGGGCCGACGCAGCAGAAGGCAGAAGAGCAGAGTCAGGCTGCCGCCTAATCCTCATACGCTGAGCACTTCACGCACAAAATAGGTCTCGCCGGCGCCGTAACCGTTGAAACGGGTCGAGGTGGCGGCACCATAGGCGCCGATCGATCCAAACTCGATAAAGTCTCCTTCGCGCAGGTCTAGCGGGAGCTCGAATTTGACCGGCAGCCTGTCGAGAGGATCGCAGGTCGGACCGTAAACGGTCCACAATCGTGTCGGCCCTTGCAGTTGCGCACCATCGCGGATCGCGCGTGCCGGCGGCACGATATCGCTTACCTGGTATATTTCCATCAATGCTCCGTAGATGCCGTCATTGATGAACACTTCATTGCGATTGTGCTTCAGGAGCTTGATACGGGTGAGAAGGGAAGTTGATGTCGCCACCAGACCCCGCCCGGGCTCACATTCCAGACGAGGCATCTCGGGGGAGAATTCCTTGCGTGCGGTGTCGGCTATGGCAGCGAAAAAGATCGCGAGAGGCAGCACGTCGGCGTCTCGATAGCGGGCCGGGAAGCCACCGCCGACATTCAACGCGGCAAGCTTGACACCAGCGCGCCGCGCTATTTTGGCGGCAGCGGTGATGTGGCGCACGTAAGCCATGGGATCGATGCATTGCGAGCCCGGATGAAAGGTAAGGACAGGTCCGAAGCCCAGAGCTGCAACCGATTTCAGAAGCTCAACCGCTTCCGGCCTCGTCGCGCCGAATTTCGAGGAAAAATCATGCGCCGAAGAACCGCCCAGCCGAGGCAAACGAAACCGCACGGCGATTTCGATTGCGGAAGAGCGGCCGAGCGTGTCGGCAATCTTGTAAATTTCCTGCAGATCGTCAGCCGCGAACCGCCTGCAACCGAAGCTGTGATAAGCCTCGTGGATCTCTCGCCGCGACTTGACGGGATTGTGATAGTGGAACTGCGCGCGCGGCGCGACTGAATGAACGCTGCGCATCTCGTGCACGGAGGCGACATCGAACCTCGTCAGTCCGCAGCCCGAGGCGGCCAGAAGGATGTGCTGCCCAGGGTTTGCCTTAACCGCGTATGAGACCTCTCCCGGAAATGTGGTCAAGAATTCCCTTACTCTTTGGCGCAGCGCCTCGGCGGAGAAGCAGAAAACCGGCTCATCAGGATCAAGCTCCTTGGCCAATTCCGCCGCATTGGCAAACAGCCGGTCTCCTTTGCCCTTCTCGGCTGGGGCATTGAACTCGCGGCGGAGTCTCTCAAAATTCCTGGTGGGCGGCTGTTTCATCTGACATTCCCCCTCGGGCCTCTAAGTATCGAACTGGTTTGACAATGTGCTATGACGATTCGAAGCCGTTGAAATGCGTCGAAATGGCGAAAAAGCCGTCGCAATGACAAAATACCCGTTACAATGACGTCCATGGCGTTTCTAACCCCCAAGGATCAGGACCTGATCGCCCTGCTGAGCGTCAACGCGCGGGAGCCGGTTTCGGCTCTAGCGCGGAAGCTCGGCCTTTCGCGCACGACGGTTCAGGACAGGCTGCGCCGGCTCGAGCAGTCGGGCATCATCGCCGGTTATCAGCTCCGGCTGTCGGAGAGCACAGAGCCGGACGGGATTCGTGCCTTCGTGACCCTGGAGGTCGAGCCGAGGCGCACCCATGAGGTTGCGCGCGCCTTGCAGAAGATGCCGCAGGTCGAAGCCCTGTATTCGGTCAGCGGCAAATACGATCTGATCGCGCTGGTGAGAACTGGCTCGGCACAGGATATGGACAAATTGCTCGACCTTGCGGGGGCGGTCCCCGGCGTTACCGGAACAGAATTGGCTGTCATCCTGTCGACCAAGATCGATCGACGGTAGGGCGTGCAGAAAAGGATGATGAGATGAAAAATGGAGTCATTTGCTGTCTTGCACTGTTACTGATCCATATCGTTCCGGCCGGCGCTGCGCAAAAGCAGGCACCGGCAACTCTGGGCGAGATGCAACTCTCCTTTGCCCCGCTTGTACGGCAAACCGGACCTGCCGTGGTGAATGTCTATGCGCGGACGAAGGTCAAGGCGCGGTCGGCTTTTGCCGATGATCCGTTCTTTCGGCGCTTCTTCGGCGATAACGGCCTTCGGCATGCCCAGGGAGCGAATGCAGAACTCTCTCGGCTCCGGCGTCATTGTCGACGGTTCGGGCATCATCGTCACCAATCATCACGTCGTCAGGGACGCCACCGACATCCGCGTAGTGCTGCCCGACCGGCGCGAATTCGATGCGAAGGTTCTTCTCGCCGACCAGCGAACCGACCTTGCGGTGCTTAAGATCGATACAGGCAAACAGATGCTGCCCTTTATCGCGCTTGCCGATTCCGACGAGATCGAAGTAGGCGATCATCGTGCTTGCCATCGGCAATCCCTTCGGTGTCGGCCAGACAGTCACCAGCGGAATCGTGTCGGCGCTGGCCCGGACTGAAGTCGGAGTGAGCGACTATCAGTTCTTCATCCAGACGGATGCGGCGATCAATCCCGGCAATTCCGGCGGAGCCCTGGTCAACATGAAGGGCAATCTCATCGGCATCAACACGGCGATTTTCAGCGCACGGGCGGATCGATCGGCATCGGGTTTCGCCATTCCCGCCAACATGGTCGACGTGGTCCTGCAATCGGCTCGCACCGGCCAGAAGGTCGTCAGGCCGTGGCTTGGCGCCGAGCTCCAGGACGTCACTTCCGAGATTGCCGAATCGCTCGGGCTTTCGCGGCCGCGAAGGTGCCCTCATCGTCAGCTCGAGACACGACAGTCCGCTGGCCGGCTCGCCGGCATCAAGCGGGGCGATGTGATCACTGGCGCATGAACGGACGAGACATTGGAACGGCGAAAGAACTCATCTACCGCGTCGCGACGAACGCTCCGGTGGCAGCAAGTGCGATCGTCGAGATACCAGCGCGACGGCAAGGATGCGGAAGCTTCGCGTAGTCCTGCTCAGCCGCGCCGGAAACGACCGCCGCGATCCGAGACCAAGGCTCGAAGGGCGACAACCCGTTCGCCGGGCTCATCGTGGTGAACATGTCGCCCGCCGTGAGCGAGGAACTCGGGCTAAGCACGGCGAAAATCGGCGTCGTCGTCGCCGAGGTCGCGGAAGGTCCAGCTCAGCAGCTCGGGTTTCGCAAGGGCGACGTCATCCTCGATATCAATGGTCAGGAAATCGACAGCGTCGACACGCTTATCGGCAGTTCTATCGCAAGGTGCGACGACTACTGGTCAGTTCGCGATAAACCGCAATGGCCGGCATGCTCCGCCTGCAGGGTGTCGGGGTAATGGCGTCGATGGCCAACCTCTTCGAGGCGGCGGGACTAGCGAAGGATGCACCGCGGCCGCTGGCCGACCGGTTGCGGCCGCCACGGCTCTGCCGAGGTCGTCGGACAGGATCATCTTGGTCGGTCCCGAAGGCGTGCTTACCCGCATGCTCGAGGCAGGCGCGTCTCGGCTCGATCGTTCTCTGGGGGCCGCCCGGCACCGGCAAAACGACCATCGCCCGGCTTCTCGCAGGAGAGACCGGCCTTGCTTTCGAGCAGATGTCGGCGATCTTTTCCGGCGTCGCCGATCTCAAGAAAGCTTTCGAGCAAGCTCGCATCCGGCGCGAGCAGGGGCGCGGCACGCTGCTTTTCGTCGACGAGATCCATCGCTTCAACCGGGCGCAGCTCGACAGTTTCCTGCCCTATGTGGAGAACGGCACCATTACGCTCGTCGGAGCGACCACGGAAAATCCATCCTTCGAGCTGAACGCCGCGCTCCTTTCGCGGATGCAGGTGCTCGTCCTCAACCGGCTCGACGACGCGGCGATGGACGAGCTCATCGCCCGGGCCGAACATTCGAGAAGCGGCCGCTGCCCGCTGAGCCGGAGGCCCGTGGGCACTGATCGGCACTAGCCGACGGCGATGGGCGCTATCTGCTCAATCTCGTCGAAGATATTTCTCCGCCGCCGCCGACAAGCGGCGCCGCTCGATCCCGAAGAACTTGCCAAGATCGTGCAGAAACGTGTGCCGCTGTACGACAAGTCGCAGGACGGCCACTACAATCTCATCTCGGCGCTTCACAAGTCGGTACGCGGTTCCGATCCCGATGCCGCGCTTTATTATCTCGCGCGCATGCTGGCCGCCGGGGAAAATCCGCTCTTTATCGCGCGCCGCCTGGTCCGCATGGCGATCGAGGATATCGGCCTTGCCGATCCCGAGGCCATCCACCAGGCGCTGGCCGCCAAGGACACCTATGATTTCCTGGGCACACCGGAAGGCGATCTGGCGCTGGCCCAGGCCACCATCTATCTGGCCACGGCGCCCAAATCCAATGCCGCCTATGTCGGCATTCGGGACGGCGACGCGACGAGCCCAGGAAACGGGATCGCTGTCGCCGCCCAAGATCATTCTCAATGCTCCAACCAAGCTGATGAAGCAGCAGGAATACGGAGCCGGCTATCGCTTATGATCATGACGAGCCGGATGCGTTTTCGGGCCAGAATTACTTTCCGGACGGCATGGAGCGGGAGAGCTATTACGACCCGCCGGAGCGCGGGTTCGAGCGCGAAATCCGCAAGCGGCTCGACTATTGGGCAAAGCTCAGGCGGGAGAGGCGGAGTTGAGCATTACCCATCGCAGGGTCACTGCGGATGAGGATGGCCTCAGGGTGGACCGCTGGTTCAAAGTCAATTATCCCGCCGTTACCCATGCCTATCTGAACAAGCTGCTGCGGACAGGGCAAATACGAGTTGATGGTGCGCGGGTAAAGGGCAATTCTCGATTGGAGCAGGGCCAGGACGTGCGCATTCCGCCATTGGCTTTCGACAGACGCCCCGTCGATGCGCCGAATGAGGAGTTGCGCCCTCTCACCAAGGAAGAGCGTGCCCTGTTCGGATCAATGATCGTCCATGAGGACAAAGACCTCTATGTTCTCAACAAGCCGGAAGGACTGGCGGTTCAGGGAGGAACCAAAACGCACCGGCATATCGACGGCCTGCTGATGGGGCTCGCGGCGGAGCTCGGCGAGCGGCCAAGACTTGTCCACCGGCTCGATCGCGACACATCGGGTGTTCTGGTAATCGCGAAGCGGCGCTCGGTGGCGTCATCGCTCGGCCGGCTGTTCGCGACGCGCTCAATTAAAAAAATTTATTGGGCGGCGGTAAAGGGAGTGCCGAAACCGGCCCAGGGGCGAATCGACATCCCGCTGGTGAAATCCGCAGCGCGAGAGGGCGACCGCGTGCGCGCCGCCGGAGCTGGCGATGAAGCCGAAGCACAGCGCGCGGTGACCAAT
Organism: uncultured Alphaproteobacteria bacterium; assembly: GCA_963770205.1. Classification (GTDB taxonomy): domain Bacteria; phylum Pseudomonadota; class Alphaproteobacteria; order Rhizobiales; family Aestuariivirgaceae; genus DATBLQ01. The sequence goes on along the minus strand of CAVYOS010000011.1, from coordinate 90,791 downwards.
TATGCGGTCATCGACAAGGCCCCGCCGGTGCTTTCCTGGGTGACGCTGAAGCCGGTCACCGGGCGCCAGCACCAGCTGCGCGCGCATATGGCACACATTGGCCATCCCATACTCGGCGACAACAAATATGGAGGCGACATCGATCTGCCGGAAGCGATTGCCAATAAACTGCATTTACACGCACGGCGGATCATTTTTCCTCACCCCCGCGGCGGTGAGGTCGACATCACGGCACCCTTCCGAAGTTCATGCGACAGACGTGGCAATATTTCGGTTTCGATCCCGACCGTTATGATGAGGGGCCGGACACAAGGTCATGAAAGCACTATGCCCGGAGCTTCTCCTCTAATGGTCCGGCACGCACGGCGGTTTTTCAAGCAAGCAGCGCCGACCGGGAGCGGCCCTTATGGAATCGCTTTGGACGGGCGGCCATTGAAAACTCCTGGTAAACGAGATTTCGTGGTGCCGAGCCTGGCATTGGCTGAAGCGATCGCAGCCGAATGGAACGGCCAGGGCGACCGGGTGGAGCCAGACCGCATGGCTCTTACAAAGCTAGCGAATACCGCCATCGACCGCGTAATGGGCAGCGAAGGCAGGATCATCGATGACATCGTTGCCTATGCGGGTACCGATCTCGTGTGTTACCGCGCCACGGAGCCGGAGGGCCTCGTGCAGCGCGAGGGCAAGGCATGGGATCCCGTCATCGGGTGGGCGGCCGAGTTATTCGATGCAGAGTTTCAGACAGTCGAAGGCGTCATACATCGGATGCAGGACGATTCTGCGATGCAGGCGGTGCGGAGGTATCTGGCCGGGCTGGATGCCATGCGGCTCTGCGCCATTCACAATCTCACCAGCTTGACGGGATCGGCACTGATAGCGACGGCAGTGAGCGAAGGCTTTCTCGAACCGGAGGATGCCTGGCGCGCCGCTCATGTGGACGAAGACTGGCAAATCGAGCGCTGGGGGCGCGATGAGGAAGCCACCCAGCGTCGCGCTAAGCAAGAGGAGGAGTTTCGCCAGACCGTGCGCTTTCAAAATCTGCTCAGCGAGAATTCACCCAATTCGCCGGTTTGACGCCGCCTGCCACGGTGGTAAGGCTGGGTGGGCAGACCAGAAAGGAGCAGGGCCATGCAGGAGATCCTCGAGCAGCTTGAAAAGCGGCGTGCGACAGCACGGCTCGGCGGTGGCCGGAAGCGCATAGATGCCCAGCATGCGCGCGGCAAGCTGACGGCGCGCGAGCGCATCGAGCTACTGCTCGATGAGGGATCGTTCGAGGAGTTCGACATGTTCGTCGAGCACCGCTGCACCGATTTCGGCATGGCAGAACACGAAGATTCCCGGCGATGGGGTGGTCACCGGCTGGGGCACGATCAATGGCCGCGCTCGTCTATGTCTTCGCCAAGGATTTCACCGTGTTCGGCGGCTCGCTTGTCCGAAGCGCATGCGCGCAAGATCATCAAGATCCAGGATATGGCGCTGCAGAACCGCGCGCCGATCATCGGTCTGTTCGATGCCGGCGGCGCCCGCATCCAGGAAGGCGTGGCGGCGCTCGGCGGCTATGGCGAAGTGTTTCCAGCGCAATGTCCTGGCATCCGGCGTGATCCCGCAGATCTCGGTGATCATGGGTCCATGCGCCGGAGGCGACGTCTATTCGCCGGCGATGACCGACTTCATCTTCATGGTGAAGGACACGAGCTACATGTTCGTCACCGGCCCCGATGTGGTGAAGACCGTGACCAACGAGACGGTGACGGCCGAGCAGCTCGGCGGCGCGTCCGTTCACACCGACAAATCCTCGATCGCCGACAAGGCCTTCGACAATGACCTTGAGGCGCTGCTGCAGATGCGGCGGCTCATCGATTTCCTGCCGTCATCCAATACTCGCCGAGTGCCGCACTGGCCGACCGAGTCGATGACGGCGAGCGGCTCGAGATGTCGCTCGATACGCTGGTGCCAGCCAATCCCAACCAGCCCTATGACATGAAGGAGCTGATCCACAAGATCGTCGATGAGGGCGATTTCTTCGAGATCCAGGAGGCGTTTGCCCGCAACATCATCGTCGGTTTTGGCCGCATCGAAGGACGCACGGTGGGCTTCGTCGCCAACCAGCCGATGGTGCTGGCCGGCGTGCTCGATTCGCGATGCGGGCCGCAAGGCTGCCCGTTTCGTGCGGTTCTGCGACTGCTTCAACATTCCGCTCGTCACCTTCGTCGATGTGCCGGGATTTCTGCCGGGCACGGCGCAGGAATATGGCGGGCTCATCAAGCATGGCGCCAAGCTGCTCTTCGCTTATTGCGGAAGCCACCGTTCCAAAGGTGACGGTCATCACGCGCAAGGCCTATGGCGGAGCCTATGTGGTCATGTCCTCGAAGCACATTCGCGGCGATGTCAATTACGCCTGGCCGACCGCCGAGATCGCGGTCATGGGCCCAAGGGGCGCGGCCGAGATCCTCTACCGCGCGGAGCTGGCCGGACAAGGAAAAAATAGCAGCGCGGATCAAGGACTATGAGGAGCGGTTCGCCAATCCCTTCGTCGCAGCAGAGCGCGGCTTTCTCGATGAAGTGATCATGCCGCATTCGACGCGCAAGCGGATCGTCGCGCGCACTGAACATGCTGCGCAACAAGAAGCTCGAGAACCCCTGGAAAAAGCACGACAATATCCCGCTCTGAGGATGGTGCCGGCTGCTAGGCGGTGATGAGCAGGGCGCCTATTTCGCGCGCCTGCGAAATCGCTTCCTCAAGGGTCATGCCGTTCGCCTGATGAACTCCCAGCGGGTGTTCGCTGTTGTCGAGATAGGCGACGGGACGCATGCGATCATTCTGAAGATAGATCGTGCATGCCCGGCCGAGCGTGTCGGGATAGTGCCTGAGGTTGTTGGCAAGCGTGCCCTGGAGGGGTGCCATAATCTCGTTGTCGTTTTCCTCGAAACGGTCCCAGCACAATTTGTAAGCCTTCCAGTCGAGCTTGCACCAAACGCCCCAGCCGAAGCGCTGCGAAAAGCCGTGGACCGGCGCCTCCATCACGCAGCGGACGAAATAATGCCGACCGTCCAATATGCAGAAATCGCTGGTCAGCAGCACGCGCTCGGCGCGCAGCTTCTCGCCGATATCGAAGCACATGTCAGGCATTTCAAACGTCAAATCGGGCAAGCCCTCGTGCAGCTGGTCGCACGAGGCACATTTGTAGCGAAACTTTGCCGCGCCCACTCTTCCCTGAAACAATGGCACAACGTTCATCGAGCACTCCGTCCGTTGCGAGCGACTGTGACGCAAAATTCTAAGCGATCGGTGAATGGCAAAATTTGCTGACGCGCTAAGAGCAGCGGAAAACAGCCGAAATCCAGGCTGCAGAAACACGCTCCTCGTCTTATGCTTAACCCTTGGTTCACAGCAAACATCGAATGGATGAAGCCGGACTAAGCGGCAGTCTTCAGCGGTTCGGCGGTTAGATCATACTCGGCGGCACCCGTGATACGAGCCCGCAGCAATGTGCCAGGGTGCATGTTGGGAGCATATGGCAGAAGCACGTTGCCATCGATCTCAGGCGCATCCCAACGCGTGCGCGCGACGATGTGACCGGAAGCCTCATCAATTCCGTCGACGAGCACCTCGGTTTCGCGGCCGATCTTCGCTTTCAGAATCTCCGCACTGATTTTCTGCTGTGCCTGCATGAAACGGTGCCAACGTTCTTCCTTGACCTCTTCAGGTACGAAATTTGCCAGTTCATTTGCCTTGGCGCCGGATACGGCCTCGTATTTGAAGCAGCCGACGCGCTCCAACCGGGCCTCGGCCAGCCATTCGAGAAGGAAGGCGAAATCCGCCTCCGTTTCGCCGGGGAAGCCGACGATGAAGGTCGACCTGACTGCCAGGTCCGGGCACATGCCCCGCCAGAGCGCAAGACGATCCAGGACCTTTTCCTGATTGGCAGGACGCCGCATTGCCTTGAGCACCCGCGGAGAGGCGTGCTGGAAGGGGATATCGAGATAGGGAAGTATCCTGCCCTCCGCCATCAGCGGGATGATCTCATCCACGTGGGGATAGGGATAGACGTAGTGGAGACGTATCCAGACGCCGAAATTGCCGAGCTCGCGCACCAGATCGGCAAATTTGGCGCGCACCTGGCGAGCGCGGAATTTGCTTTCGGCAAATTTAAGATCGATGCCATAGGCGCTGGTATCCTGGGAAATGACAAGCAACTCCTTCACCCCGGCACCAACCAGCCGTTCGGCCTCGTAGAGCACTCCTGCTGCCGGACGGCTGACAAGATCGCCGCGCAATGAGGGAATGATGCAGAAGGAACAGCGATTGTTGCAGCCCTCCGATATTTTCAAATAGGCATAGTGGCGGGGCGTGAGTTTTAGGCCCTGGGGCGGCAGAAGATCGAATTTGGCATCGTGCACCGGGGGAAGGGCGATATGCACGGCGTTGACCACTGCATCATATTGCTGCGGACCGGTAACGGCCAGCACGCCGGGATGGGCTGCCTTGATCGTCTCGGCGTCCTTGCCCATGCAGCCGGTAACGATGACGCGGCCGTTTTCGGCCATTGCCTCACCGATAGCAGCAAGCGATTCCTGTTTGGCGCTGTCCAGGAAGCCGCAGGTGTTGACGATGACCACATCGGCGCCCCGGTAATTGCCGGAAAACAGATATCCCTCGGCACGGAGCTGCGTCAGGATCCGCTCGGAATCGACGAGCGCCTTTGGGCAACCGAGGCTGACGAGACCAATGGTGGGCACGGGCTTGTTCATGGCGCTCCGAATATAGGAAGGCGGCAGCTTAGGCAATGCGACTTTTGTCAGCTCCTTTCGCAAGTTTACGCCGCCCATCCGACCAGCTACAACCGCCCGGGGCACAAACAATGAGCAGCAGCGGCAGCCTGGACCGTCATCGATGTTCAGAAAGATACTCATTGCCAACCGCGGGGAAATCGCCTGCCGAGTGATAAAAACGGCGCGGCGTCTCGGCATAAGCACAGTTGCGGTCTATTCGGAGGCCGACGCACGGGCGCTGCATGTCGATATGGCCGATGAGGCGGTAGCGATCGGACCGCCTGCCGCGAGCCATTCCTATCTCGTCGCGGACCGGCTCATCGAGGCCTGCCGCAGCACCGGCGCAGAGGCTGTCCACCCGGGCTATGGCTTCCTTTCCGAGCGTGCCAGCTTCGCCAAGGTGCTCGAGGAAGCCGGGATCGTGTTCATCGGTCCCAATCCGCGGGCAATCGAATTAATGGGCGACAAGATCCAATCCAAAAAACTTGCCGCAAAAGCGGGCGTCTCCACGATACCGGGCCATCTCGGCTCGATTGATAACGTCAGCGAGGCCCTGAAGATCGCCGAGGACATCGGCTATCCGGTCATGATCAAGGCGTCGGCCGGCGGCGGCGGCAAGGGAATGCGCATTTCCCATTCGCCAAAGGAAACGTCCGAAGGTTTCGAAAGGGCACGTGCCGAGGCGGCATCCTCGTTCGGCGATGATCGGGTGTTCATTGAAAAATTCATCGCCGCGCCGCGCCACATCGAGATTCAGGTGCTGGGCGACAAGCACGGCAATATCATTCATTTAGGCGAACGCGAGTGCTCCATTCAGCGGCGAAATCAGAAGGTCATCGAGGAAGCGCCATCGCCCATCATCGATGAATCGACCCGCGAGGCCATGGGTGCCCAGGCAATCGCGCTGGCAAGGGCGGTGAACTACGACTCGGCCGGGACAATCGAGTTCGTGGTTGGTCAAGACAAGACGTTCTATTTTCTCGAGATGAACACGCGCCTGCAGGTCGAACATCCGGTGACCGAGCTCGTCACCGGCATCGATCTGGTCGAACAAATGATCCGCATTGCCGCCGGCGAGGCGCTGGAGCTTCGACAGCAGGACCTCAAATTGAACGGCGCAGCGATCGAGAGCCGGATCTACGCCGAAGATCCTTTGCGCAATTTCATGCCTTCAACCGGCCGCCTCATCAAATACCGGCCGCCCGCAGAGGGCCGCACCGAGAGCGGTGCCCGGATTAGAAACGATACCGGTGTTTATGAAGGCGGTGAAATCACGGTTCATTACGATCCGATGATCGCCAAGCTCGTAACCCATGCGGCGGACCGCGTGCTAGCAATCGGTGAAATGAGCGCTGCCTTGGATCGCTTTGTTATCCAGGGGGTGAGGCACAATATTCCTTTCCTATCGGCCGTCATGAAGAACGACCGGTGGAAATCGGGGCGACTTTCCACAGGGTTCATCGATGAGGAGTTTCCCGGCGGATTTACAGGGGCGACACGGGATGACCGGCTCACGGCACGGCTGATAGGGGTTGCCGTCTCGCTTGATTTTGCCGAGCATGATCGCAGGCGAAAACTTACCGGGCAGCTGGGCAGCCCAGTGCTTCTGCGCTCGGCTCAAAGAGCGATCAAGCTCGACGACGAATGGCACATGGCCGTCGTCGATCCGCAGGACGATGGGCTGCGGGTTACCGTCAATGGCGGGATGCCGCTGACGGTCGAGGGCTGCTGGTCACCGCAAGATCTCCGCTGGATCGGCACGGTCGACGGCAAAGCCGCAGGCATGCAGGTCGAACGGCTTGCCAATGGATTTCGCCTGTCTCACGCCGGGGTTACCGTTGAAATTGGTATCTATAGCGAGCGCATCGCCCGGCTGGCCCAGCTCATCCCGGCGAAGACGCTCACGGATAGTTCCAAGACGCTCCGCTGCCCCATGCCCGGTCTCGTGGTGGCCGTCTCGGTTGCCGATGGACAAGAAGTAAAGGCGGGCGAGGCGGTGGCTGTCATAGAGGCCATGAAGATGCAGAATGTTCTGCGCGCCGAGCGTGACGGCAGGGTAAAGAGAATGCTGGTGGCACCTGGCGACAGTCTGGCGGTCGACGCGGTGATCGCCGAGTTCGAATGAAGACAAATAGAAAATCCTTCCGCCAGCTTGCGCTTCCGGGATGAAGGAGGGGTGGAGCGGCACCTCGCGGTGGCGCCAACGTTGGTGTTAGTAGAGATGGTGCGAGGGCGCTCCACCCCGGTGATTTTGGGAGGTCACTTTCACGTCACTCGCTTCGGGATGTTTCGAAGCCGCGCCGGCCTAGCACTCAACCCCTGGTCAACGGCAGCCAGTCCACGGCTTGCCTACAGGCACCGGCCCTTTCTCCACACTCAAAAGGCGACATCCGGACAGCGCCTCCTTCACGGAGCAGGGTGAAGAATGACTACTCTATACTAGGAATGTTGTCAAGTAGTATTTTATTCCCCTCCCCCTTGTGGGGAGGGGCAGGGGTGGGGTGCAACCTTCGCCAAAGACCCCACCCTGTCTTCGCTTCGCTCAGACATCCCTCCCCACAAGGGGGAGGGAAAAAAATAACCGCTGGTGGGGTCCGGCCATGACGTGGTGGGGGAAAGTGAAGCTGGATCAGCGGCGTCCGCCGGAAGGCGATGAGGGACGTGAAACAAACGATCAGGGGTGCCGTCATTCGCGGGCTTGACGCCGCGAATCTGCCGTTGGCCGAGAAAAAACCGGCCGCTTTGGGGGCGGCCGGCTACAGGCTGAAGCGGGTTTGCGGGGTTTGCGCAGGGACGGGAGGAGACCCGCAGGGGCTTCAGGGTTTGGCTAGTCGCAGACGAGCTTCTTCACAAAGACCTTGTGCTTCTGGCCGTTCTTCCACACCCATTTCTTCACCTTGATGTAATGACAGTCATCCTCATAAACCGGCGAATAATAGGGCGAATAGACCGGCGCGTAATAAGGGTTATAAACCCCGGGGAAACCGATATGGACATCAACGCCGGCTGCGGCGGACGAGGCACCAGCGGTTAAGGCGGCAGCAGCAGCAAGCGCGATGAGCGAGGCACGGATCATAGTTAAAACTCCCTTTCCTGGCCGGAGGTTTGTGAGGGGATAAGGCCTCAGCACCACCGTATGGCAGGCGTTATAGGCCACCCGGCGTGAACAAAATCTGAGGGCAATCGTTACCCCGCGTTCATGTGGAACCGTGAGTTATGGCAGAGAAAACAGTCAAACTGATCATCACGGGCCGGGTGCAAGGTGTCGGCTTCCGCGACTGGGTTGAACGGCAGGCACGGCAGATGGGACTTGCGGGTTATGTGCGCAATCGGCGCGAAGGAACCGTGGAACTGGTGATTTCCGGCAGCGAAGCGCAGGTCGATGCCATGCTCGCGCAATGCCGGAAGGGCCCCCGGCTCGCAATCGTCGAAGGTATCGAAGTCGTGGCCGATCCATGGACCGGACATGGTTTTTCAGTTCTGCCCACCAATTAAAGCTCAAACGATTTGATGCCGTTGACTGTTTCTCAACAGCTTGCGGCTTAACTCGCTGTTGAATTCATGATGATCGGGGGCTCGTCCATCATGACAGTTGCGCATGTTCTGCCGGCGCCAGCAGTGGCGCCGAACCGCTCTGTTGCTGCCGTTATCGGCAATGCGATGGAATGGTACGACTTTGCCGTTTACGGCTTTTTCGCCAGCATCATCGGTAAGCTGTTTTTCCCCACGAGCGAGCCATCGCTGTCGGTCATCGCCGCCCTTGCGGTCTTCGCAGTCGGGTTTCTGATGCGCCCCATAGGCGGCATTGCCTTCGGCTATGTCGGTGACCGTTATGGCCGAACCCTCAGCCTGTTTCTCTCAATCGGCGCAATGGCTGTGGGCACGCTGGCGATGGGCTTGTTGCCCACTTATGAAACGGCGGGCATGCTGGCGCCGATCCTGATGATCACCTGCCGAATTGTGCAAGGCCTTGCCGTCGGAGGCGAATACGCAACTTCCATCGTCGTGCTCGTGGAGTCGGCGCCCGTTCGCCGCCGAGGCTTCAGAGGCTCTCTCGCCTGTCTCGGTGCCACTGCGGGAAATCTGCTCGGATCAGCAATGGGAGCGTTTTTGTTCTACAATCTGGATGAAAAGCAGATCGCAGAATGGGGATGGAGAATTCCGTTTCTCATGGGGGTGGCCGTCGCCCTGGCAGGCATCTATCTTCGCCGAAAGTTTACGGCTGAAGATTGCGCCGCGCCGAACAGCACGCGCAAATTCTTCCGAAATGTTCTGAGCCAATGGCCGGCGGCGCTGAGGGTTGCGGGCATCAACATCGTCGCTGCCATCGGTTTTTACATGATTTTCGTCTATCTCGTTCAGTATATGGTTGAGTTCAGCCATATCGGCGAGGCCGCGGCACTCACGATCAACTCGATGAACATGGCCGTGCTGCTGTTCATCATTCCAGCCGCGGGGTACGCGTCCGACATCATCGGACGGAAACCGACGATGCTTGCAGCGCTAAGCCTGCTCATTCTGTGCGCGCTTCCTCTCTTCAAGCTCCTCCAGTCCGGGGAAGAGACATTGGTTTTCACTGCTCAGCTCGGGTTTACGGTGATCCTCGGGTGCTATTTGGGCACTATTCCCGCGGTTCTGGCCGAACAATTTCCCGCGGCCGTCCGATGTACCGGTTCGGCTACTTCCTACAATGTCGTTCATGGGCTTTTCGGCGGGACCACGCCAATGGCCTGCGTGCTCATGATCAGCGCGGCCGGCAATAATTTGCTCCCCGCACTCTACCTGATCGTTGCCGCCGCTGTTGCCCTGGTGACCGTATGCCTGGTTCGTGAAACGGCCTTTAGCCAGCTCAGGGCCTAGCTGTGGCGATATGTATTGGTTGGGGCGAAAACAGCCTCGAATTGCCTCCGCAATATGGTGTCGACCTCAGCCATCGAAACAGTCGAACCGAGTTCGCGAAGGCTTGTTACCCCGTGAGAGGCGATGCCGCAGGCGACAATGCCCGAATAATGCGAAAGGTCGGGCGCCACATTCAGGCTGATGCCGTGAAAGCTCACCCAGCGATGCAAGCGGATACCAATGGCGGCGATCTTGTCCTCGACGCCGGCAGGGGCTTTCGGCCGCTGCACCCAAAGCCCGATGCGCCCGTCGCGGCTTTCGGCAGTAATGTCGATATCGGCCAATGTACGGATCAGCCATTCCTCGAGCATGCGAACAAAGGCCCGGACGTCCCGGCCGCGGCGATTCAGGTCCAGCATGACATAGGCGACCCGCTGGCCAGGACCATGATAGGTGAATTGACCGCCGCGCCCGGTCCGGAACACGGGGAAGCGGCCGGGATCGAGCAGATGCTCATCGCGCGCGCTTGTGCCTGCCGTATAGAGGGGTGGATGCTCGAGAAGCCAAACCTGCTCAGGATGCTCGCTCCGGGCTATGGAAGCAGCCAGCCGCTCCATTCTCGAAACGGCGCCTGGATAGTCGACTAAGCCTGGGGAGACCTCCCATTCGACAGTGCGATCAAATACCGGCGCAGTGCTTGCTTCCATGCTCTCTCATAGCTTAAGGAGGAGGCGGATCAAGGCCCGCCTTTGGGGTTGATATTGGGCTGTGCTGTTGATAGATAGCGGAACTCATCCAGGGCGGCCGTGGCGGAATTGGTAGACGCACTAGCTTGAGGTGCTAGCGGGTAACACCGTGGAGGTTCGAGTCCTCTCGGCCGCACCATCTGGATTGTCTCACGCGCGCTTCCAGCGCGGCCTCAGCCACAGGTCCCATATGCTTTCCGCTGCTCCGGCGGCGGTTATAAGAACGACCCCGATCAGCTCCCGGTAGCCGAATGGCTCGCCTGACCAGATTGCGGCCGTTATGGCGCCGACGCTGATCTCCGTCATGAAAAGCAGGCCCACCACCCCGGGATTGAGCTTCGGCGCTCCCCACATGGTCGCATACATGCCGGTCATGACGACGAGCACCAGGGTGGGCACGAGCCAGGGCAGAACGGCAAACATGCGGGAAAGGGCGGGCGCGGGCTCCGTTGCGGCTGAAAAGAGCGCGACAAAAGACAAGGAGAAAATGGCCGACCAGATGAAATTGAAGGAGCAGAGCTCAAGAGGGTCGGGAGACTTGCCGAGCCGAAGAGAAACGGCTGCTACGGCCCAGCCGAACCCGGACAGTACCGCGAGCCAATCTCCGCCCGTGCTCGGCAGCGGCAGGCCGCCGACGCCGTCATTGAGGATCACGACCATGCCGGCGAAGCCGATCGCCATCGCTACCCAGCGGACGGGGGTTATCGCATCGCCGAGGATCAGCCTGGCAAGCAGCGCGCTCCAGATCGGGGTGAGATAGAAGAGCAGCATCGCCCGGACGACCTCGGTGTACAGCACCGCAACCGAGTAGCAAATGAGGCTGAGGGCAGAGATCATGCTCTTGAGCTGAAGATCGAGGCCCCCCTTTGCGATGCTGCGCCAGCGGAAAGGCAGGACGGGAAGAACAATGAAAAGGGGAGCGAGATAGAAGGTCAGGTTTGCCCACAGACCGGGTATTCCCGCCTGTTCGAGCTGGCGCAGAGGTATCCAGAACAATCCCCACACCAGACCCGAATAGGCGCAGGCGAGCTTTGCCCGCGTTTCTTCGTTCAGTGGTTTCAAATGTTCTTCTCTGCCGAGCGGATGAACACTGCAAGGACGGCGCCGGTTCGGGAGTAGGAACTGTGCTGGGTTCCCGTTTTGAGAAGGACGAAGTCTCCGGGCTTATAGACGTAACCGTCGTCATCGGTCACTTCGCCTTCAATCACCAGGAATTGTTCGTGGCACGTGTGCTCATGCGGCTGGCTGGAGCTTCCCGGTTCCATCCGGTAGACGTGAAATCCCGTTCCCGGCGCAAATGTATCGTCGAGCTGCAGGAAGCTTTGTCCGGTGAGCGGCTTTCCATCGACCAGAAACGGTTCAAATGGCGTGGTGCTGATATTGACCACGAGGCGTTCTTTTTTTTCCATCTTGCGCATTGCGGTTTCCGATTGACGGGTTAGCTTGCCAGTTTGGCATTTGTAGCGCGCACAAGGCAATCAGGACGATATGGCCGACGAGGCATTGGTAGCCGATATTCATGACGAATCGGGATCTCTCAATCCCGAGTTCGTCGAGGCCGTCAAGAACCTGCTGGCCGCGGCAAATGCCAAGCGCCTGAACGAGCTTCTGGAGGACGTTCATCCGGCCGATATCGCGGATATCATCGAAGCTCTGGAGCCGGGCGAACGCGTGCAGCTGATCACAATGCTAGGCCGGCATTTCAATGTGGAAGCGCTGGCCGAACTCGATGAGGGCGTTCGCGACGAGCTATTGGAAATGCTGCCGCCTGACACCATCGCGGCGGCCGTAGGCAGTCTCGACACCGATGACGCGCTTTATCTGATCGAGGACCTGGACCGGCAGGAACAGCAGACCATTCTCGAGAAGGTTTCGCCCGAGGAGCGGCGAGCGCTGAAACGGGGATTGGATTATCCCGAGAATACTGCCGGTCGCCTCATGCAAACGGAATTCGTGGCAGTGCCGCCCTATTGGGCGGTGGGGCAGACCATCGACTTCATGCGCTTGCCCGGCGACCTGCCTGAAAAATTCTTCGAAATCTACGTGGTGGACGAAAGCTTCCACCTCAAGGGCGCCATTCCAGTCAGCCGGATTTTGCGGCACGCGCGAAGCGAGAAGATCGCGGATCTCACGGACGAGGTTCCCGTGGTCTTCAAGGTCACGGACGATCAGGAAGACGTTGCTTATAATTTCAAGCAATACAATCTGGTCTCGGCGCCGGTTATCGATGAAAGCGGGCGACTGGTCGGCATGCTGATGGTGGACGACGTCGTCGACGTAATCCAGGAAGAGGCGGAGGAAGATATCCTGCATCTCGGCGGCGTCGGTGATGAGCAGATCACCGACCCGGTGTGGACTACAATCAGGCTGCGTTTCGGCTGGCTGTTCTTGAACCTGCTGACTGCCGTACTGGCCTCATGGGTCATCTCACTGTTCGGAGCGACACTGAAGCAAAGGGTGGAGCTTGCGATCCTCATGCCGATCGTTGCTTCGATGGGCGGCAATGCCGGCACTCAGACCATGACGGTAGCAGTGCGGGCGCTCGCCACCCGTGAGCTCACCACGCTGAATGCACTCAAGGTTGTCCTCCGCGAGTCGGCGGTGGGGATCATCAACGGTCTGCTGTTCGCCCTGATCGTCGGCCTCTTCGCTTTCTGGTGGTTCGGCAGCAACCAGCTGGGGATCGTGATCGCCGCGGCCATGACGATCAACCTGATAGCCGCAGCACTGTCAGGCATACTCATTCCGCTGGCCCTGGACAGGTTGAATATCGATCCGGCGGTAGCCTCGGCGGTGTTCGTCACCACCGTGACCGATGTCATCGGCTTCTTTGCGTTTCTCGGGCTTGCTGCAGTTTGGCTGTTATGAGCCGCGCTGGCTGATTGACATTGAGCTCGATATTTCGACAAATAACCATGCGGACAAAATAGTTACAAACGCGCCTCCGCGCCTATCGGCAGGTCTCCGGGGAGGGAGAGGAAAGATGGTTAGCCGCAATCTATTTCCGAAATTGCACAATGCCATGTGGCCCGGCCTCGTGGGCAAAGGACCGGATTCGGAGCCGCCGATCGCGCTCGAGACGATGCTCGATCTTACCGCGGCGGCAGAGGTCGACGGCGCGAGATTCGACGGCGTCGATCTGTTCCTCGCCGATCCGCATACCTCAATCGACTCCAGCAAGGACGACGTCAAGCGGCTCGCCGACGATATCCGATCCAGGAACCTTGAAGTCGGATCGGTCGTCGCGCCGGTATGGCCGCCCGTCGGCGGAGGCTCGGCCATGGGGAGTGCGGAGGAACGAGCGCGCTTCCTCGCGATGGTGGAAAAGGCCTGCCGAATAGCAGCACAGCTTCGCGAACTCCGCATCCGGCCGAGCGGTGTCGTTCGCATCGATTCCGCCACGAGCGTCGATGCCTGGGCCGAGAATGCAAGGGACGGGACCAAACAGATCGCCCGGACCTTTTCGGAAGCCTGCAATATCGCCGAGGATTTCGGTGAGCGGCTGGCAGCGGAGGGAGAAATCTGCTGGGGCGGAATGCACAGCTGGCGAAACATGGTCAATTTGCTCGAGGAGGTCGGCCGACCAGAGACGCTCGGTTTCCAGGCCGACATGGCGCATACGCTACTCTATACACTTGGTTACAACGCGCCCGAGGACAGGATCTTGCCGGAGAAATTTACATGGGAGCAAAAGTCCGTGCTGGACGAAGCTCTCAAGACCATGACGGACGCGCTGAGGCCATGGACGATCGATTTTCACGTCGCGCAGAACGATGCCACGGTCAAGGGCATGGGATCGCATGACAAGACCGGGCGCCACTGCCTTGCCACCGATCCTAAGGGCAAGCTCGATATCGCGCATGCCGCGGGTTACTGGCTGCGCGACGAAAAGGGCAATGTCACGCGCGCCATGCAGCATATTTGCTGGGACGGCTGCATGTTCCCCAATGAGGTCATGATGAAGCCGCAGACCTGGAACGACATTCTGGGAACAATGATGAAGGTGCGAGACGCGCATGGCTGGCAGGCCTAGATCATGAGCGCCAAAACCAAATTGCGAGTGGGCCTGGTCGGCTATGGATTCATGGGCCGCACCCATTCCAATGCCTTCGCCAAAGTCAATCAGTTCTTCGATCTGAAATACCAGCCGGTGCTGGCAGCGGTGTGCGCGCGCGATGCCAGCAAGGTCGAAGCCTTCGCCGCACAATGGGGTTTCGAATCTGCCGAGACGGACTGGCGCAAACTCGTGGGGCGCCCGGATATCGATCTCATCGACATCGCCAGCCCCAATGACACGCACGCTGAGATCGCTATTGCCGCCGCGCAGGCGGGCAAAATGGTAATGTGCGAGAAGCCGCTCGGCCGGAACAGCGCCGAGTCGGCACAGATGGTGAAGGCCGTCGAAGCCGCCAAAGTTCCGAATATGGTCTGGTACAATTATCGACGCGTGCCGGCCGTGACTTTGGCCAAGCATTTGATCGAGGAGGGCCGCCTCGGCCAGGTGTTTCACTACCGCGCCAAATTCCTGCAGGACTGGACGATGTCCAAGGACCTGCCGCAAGGAGGCGCAGGCTTATGGCGGCTGGACGTGAGCGTGGCAGGAAGCGGTGTGACGGGCGATCTCCTGGCACATTGCATCGACAGTGCGATCTGGATGAACGGCGGTATCGACCGGGTTTCGGGCATGACCGAAACATTCATCAAGGAGCGCCACCACGCCATTACCGGAAAAGTGGAGAAAGTCGGCATCGACGATGCAAGCGCGTTTCTGGCGCGGTTCAAGAACGGCTCGCTTGGGCTCTTCGAGGCGACGCGTTATGCGCGCGGGCACAAGGCGCTCTACACGCTGGAGATCAACGGGGAACATGCATCGATCCTGTGGGATCTGCATGACCTTCATCGCCTGCAGTATTTCGATCATCGCGACGAGGGGAGGCTGCGCGGCTGGCGGTCACTTCACATTACCGACAGCGAGCATCCCTATATGAAGCACTGGTGGGTGCCCGGCCTGCAAATCGGCTATGAACATACGTTCATTCACCAGGTTGCCGATTTCCTCGAAGGCCTGGCGAGTTCGGCACCGGCGGCGCCCAGCTTTCGCGACGCGCTGGCAACCGATCGGGTGACCGACGCGGTTCTCAAATCGGCCCAGTCGGCCCGCTGGGAGAAAGTCGAGGAGCAGGGGAAGCCAGAAAGTTTGTAAGTTGTAAGCCGGAGTAAAAACAATCTATTATTTGCAGACCAAGCAAATTCCTCGTCGGTATGTAGAGCAGTGGAATGGCTGAAAAGCGGAAGGTGGCCCTTCGCCTTCACGGCGTAACGAAGTCATATGGCGCGGTCACTGCCATTCGTTCCTTGTCATTCGACGTGGAGGAGGGACGCTTCTTCGTTCTGTTCGGTCCGAGTGCGGTCGGCAAAACGACCACGCTCCGCACGATTGCCGGGCTCGTCGCTCCTGAGGCAGGCCGCATCGAGATTGCGGGACAGGATGTAACCCATGCGCCGATCGCGGGGCGTGGGATCTCCATGGTATTTCAGTCATTCGCGCTATATCCGCATCTCACCGTATACGACAATTTTGCCTATCCTCTGCGCGAGGCCAAGACGCCGCGTCGCGACATCGAGCGGCGGGTCAAGGAAACAGCGGAAATGCTGCGCCTTTCGCACCGTCTGACCAGCAAGCCCGGCACGTTGTCGGGCGGCGAGCAGCAGCGCGTTGCGCTCGGCAGGTCGCTGATCGGCCGGCCGCGGCTGCTGCTGCTTGACGAACCCCTGACAAATCTCGATGCAAAACTGCGCCACGACATGCGCGCGGAACTAAAACGGCTGCATCGGCAATTCGGCATGACGATTGTCTACGCAACGCCCGATGAGCTGGAGGCCTTGTCCATGGGCGAGGAGATCGCCGTGCTGCGAGATGGATCGGTGGTGCAGCAGGGGAGCCCCGATGAGCTTTACGACGCCCCGGCCGACCTTTACGTTGCTTCGAAGATCGGGTCGCCGCATATGAACCTGATCGATGTGGGCAGCGATGCAGCGGCCGCGGCGCTGGAGACCCCATTCGGGCCGATCGAACCCCCCGCGGCAAAGATCAAGATCGCCGGCGGCGAGCGGTTGATCATGGGAATCCGTCCGGCTGATCTGCGGATCGCCGATGAATCGTCCGCACTGGCCCGGCCTTCGGTGCAGCTCATCGAGCCCCTGGGAGATGTTACCGTCGTATCGCTCAGCTCTTCCGGACAGAGCTACCGCATTTTGCTGCCAGAGGCGCAGGCGGTCGATATCAAGGTCGGCGACACGCTGCCGGTCGCATTCGATACGAGAAGAATCCATCTGTTCCGTGGTCACGACGGGTCGGCGTTGCGCTGACAATGTGACGCAAAGTAGTGCAACGATTGGGAGGAAACCGAAATGTCCTGGCACTATAGATTGACGGCCTTCGCCAGCGCGGCGGCTGTTAGCTGCTTCCTGGCGATGGGGGCAATTCCCGCATCGGCGGAAGAAATCGTTCTCAAAATGGCTGTCCCCGACTGGCCGCCGACTCACATCATGAAGGATTTGTTCGACAAGAACTACAAGGCGCCTTCGGGAAACGACGTCAAACTCGAGGTGGATTTCATTCCGTGGCCGGATTATTACACGCGCCTCAATGCTTCGCTCACGTCGGGTGAACAGAAATACAACATGGCCGTGTCAGACTCGCAGTGGCTCGGCGCTTTTATCGAAGGCGGCTATTATCGCAAGCTCAATGATCTGATCGACGCCGATCCGGAGCTTAAGGCTGCTCTCGCCGACATGCATCCGGCGCCGTTGCAGGCGTATGCGACCTATCCTTACAAGTCGGAGAACATATACGGCTTCCCGCAGATGCCGGACATTTACATTAACTACTACCGCACGGATGTCTTCTGCCACGAGGAAGAGCAGAAGAACTTCCAGGCGAAATACAACATGAAACTGCCCTGCACACCGGAAGAGATGGACAATGTCGACTGGGATATGTGGGAGAAGGTTGGCGAGTTTTTCCAGAGGAAGAAAGGCGACATGCTTGCCGGCAAGCCCGCCGATGACGATTTCTTCGGTATCGCCTATCAGGCCGGCAAGGGCTACGACTTCTCGACCATGCAGGTTAATGCATTCATTTGGCAGTATGGCGGCAATATCTGGGACGAAACCCAGGCGCCTAAGGGCCGTGCGGAGGGCGTTGTCAATTCGCCGGAAGCAGTGAAGGCTCTCGATCATTATCTGCGGCTGACGAAGTACATGCCGCCGGTGGTGAAGACGGGCGGCATGGATATCTTCAAGACGGACGAGCTGTTCCGCGAAGGCAAGGTTGCTTCGATCATCCAGTGGATCGGCTTCGCTGAAAGCACGATCAATCCGCAAACCTCGAAGGTGGCCGACAAGGTCGCCTTTGCCCAGATGCCCGGACTGCGCGGGGCGGACGGCAAGCTCGTCCGCTGGGCCAATATCGGCGGCCAGCCTTTTGTCATCATGACCTGGTCGACGGACCAGCAAATTAAGGAAATTGTCGACTTCGTGAAGTGGTGGCTGTCACCTGAGGTGCAGCATCAATTCGCCGCACAGGGAGGACAGAGCGCCATCAAGGCGGTCTATGAAGATCCGAAATATGTCACCTACCGTCCTTGGAACCGCACCTGGGCGCCCGGACTCGAGTGGCAGAAGGATACCTGGCACATTCCGGAGTTCTATGAGCTCCTCGTCAATGGTCAGGAGCAATATGATCTTGCCATCACCGGCAAGCAGGACGCGAAGACAACCCTCGATAACATTGCTGCCTTCCAGGAGAAGCTCCTGAAGGAAGCCGGCCATATCCAGGAATAGCGAAGCTCACGATACGAAGTCCGTGCGCCGGAAAATCGGCGCGCGGACATTTTTTCCGACTGAGGCGGCTGACATGACCCCAGCCATGACGCAAGTCCATCCCACCTCGCCCATGTCGCTTGCGCGCTTCGCCGAGCTTCGCCCTAGTAATTGGGTGCTCGCCCTTGCCCTGGCGATCATCGTCATGCTGGTTGCGATACCGCTCCTTCCGCCAACGGTTTCCTTCTGGGTTTCAGGAGCGATGTGGGCGCTTTTTGCCGTTAGCCTGGTGGTCAATGCCTGGGGCCGCTACAAGGGCGGGCTTCTGGTCGCGCCGGCAATCGCGCTCCTATTCATCATGAATATCTTCCCGCTGTTGTGGTCGCTCGGGCTTTCGTTCTTCGCCTATCGCGCAAATCGCATGCGCCCGCCGGTGTTCGTCGGATTGGACAATTACGAGAAGATCGTCACCGATCCGGTAGTTTGGCAGCATTTGCACACCACCGCCGTCCTTGCCGTCATCACCGTGATCGTGCAGATGGTGACGGGGTTTTTGCTGGCAATGCTGTTCGCCAAGCAGTTCCCGCTCCGGCGATATCTTCTCATACTGGTGCTGACACCAATGATGCTGTCGTTCGTCGCGGTGGGCGCGTTCTTCCGCTACTATTACGAGCCAACGTTCGGCCTGCTGAGCCAGTTCATCAGGCTGTTCACCGGCGAGGCCTATATCCTGTTGTCGAGCACGCAAGGGGCAATGGCCGGAATCGTATTTGCCGATGCGTGGATGTGGTCGCCGTTCGTGATGCTGCTGGTGCTCGCGGGCTTGGTCAGCGTGCCGAAATATCTTTATGAAGCGGCGGCCATAGACCGTGTTTCCGGATGGCGGCGCTTCTGGTCGATCACGTTCCCCTATATCCGCGGACTGTTGATGCTGGCGCTGCTGTTCAGGACGATCGAGGCTTTCAAACTGTTCGATATCGTCTTTCTTCTGACAGAGGGCGGGCCGGGCACCTCGACGGAGACAATCGCCATCTATGTGTACCGGCAGGCAATCCAGTTCAACAAGACGAGCGATTCCACGGCAATGTCGTATATCCTTCTGTTCATCGTCATTGTGCTGACGAATCTATATCTTTATCTCGCCAACCGGCGGGCCAAGGAGACGTGAAGGCGATGGCGGCAACTTCTCATATGCGGCTTTCCGAGCGTCTCGGTTTTCGGCGGCCCTCCGGGGTCAGCGAGGCGGGCTGGGGACGAACCGCGGTCGCGACGATCGTCAGCCTCATTTATTTCTTTCCGGTGTTATGGATCATCATGACGGCTTTCAAGTCCCATAATGATGCGCTGGCCATACCTCCGAAGTTCATCTTCACGCCGACGCTGGAGAATTTCGTCGGCGTGTTCAGCCGGCCATATTCCGCCGGCGCCGACTCGCAGGAGACGAATTTCGATCTCTATTTCTTCAATTCGGTCTTCATCGCCGGGACGAGCGTGTTCCTTGCACTGGTCATCGGCACGCTGGCGGCATTCGGGTTCTCGCGCTATCCGCTCAAGGGCAACGACACCTATCTTTTCATCATATTGACGACGCGAATGCTGCCGGCAATCGTCGTCATCATACCGGTGATCTTGATGTTTCGGGTATCGGGGCTGGCGGGCAGCTATCTCGGGATCATTGCGCTCTACACCGCCTTCAACCTGCCTTTCACCATATGGATGATGAAAAGCTTCTTCGATGAGCTGTCGCTCGATGTGGAGGACGCCGCCCGCATCGACGGTTCTTCCGACACGCGCGTGTTCCTCAAGATCTGCCTGCCGCAAGTGATCGCCGGTCTTGCTGCAACTGCGGTTTTCGGCCTGATCCTGACCTGGAACGAATATTTGTTCGCCCTGCTGCTGAGCGGTGTGGAAACGCGGACGGTTCCCGTGGCCATGGCGCAGACCATCGGCGGCGATATCGGCGTGCGGTGGGGACTGCTGGCGGCAATCGAAACATTGTTTTTGATACCTGTGATACTCGTGGTGTTCTTCCTGCAAAATCATCTGCTTCGCGGCGTAACCTTTGGCACGATCAAGAGGTAATCACGAATCAGGTGTCGACGATCGAGCTGAAAAAAATCACCAAGACGTTCGGCGCCTTCACGGCGGTGAAGGAGGTCGATTTGTCGGTCGCGGCAGGAGAGGTCGTGTGCCTGCTCGGGCCATCGGGATGCGGGAAAACCACCACCTTGCGCATGATAGCCGGGCTCGAGCAGACCACGGCAGGCGACGTGATCGTCGCCGGAAGACGCATGAACGACCTGCCGCCGGAACGCCGCGACATTGCCATGGTGTTTCAATTCTATGCCCTCTATCCGGCGCTTTCGGTCGGCGGCAATATGGCTTT
Organism: uncultured Alphaproteobacteria bacterium; assembly: GCA_963770205.1. Taxonomy (GTDB): domain Bacteria; phylum Pseudomonadota; class Alphaproteobacteria; order Rhizobiales; family Aestuariivirgaceae; genus DATBLQ01. The sequence continues at coordinate 70,223 of CAVYOS010000011.1, read as the reverse complement.
TCCCCTGCATCATGAGCGGCTCGGGCATGAAGAGACCGCCAGGCGCGTCAAAAAGGTTGCAAGGCTTTTGCATCTCGACGGAATTCTCGAGCGGTTGCCGGGTCAAATCTCGGAAGGCGAGAAACAGCGCGTTGCCGTGGCGCGGGCAATCGTTCGCGATCCGAATTGCTTTCTGTTCGATGAGCCGCTGAGCAGGCTCGATGTGGAACTGCGGCAATCGATGCGCGGACAAATCAAAGAGGTGCTTTCGGGCTTGTCGAAAGCGACGGTCATCGTTACGCATGATCAACTCGAAGCCCTGACGATGGCGGATCGCATCGCCATCATGCGGGAAGGGGTCATCGAACAGATTTCGACGCCGCATGAAGTCTTTGCTCGGCCGGCGAATGTTTTCGTCGCGAGTTTCATCGGCACGCCGCAGATGAATCTCATGGAGGTCGACTTCAAAGGCATGCAGGGCAAGAAGGCAAGTCTCGCCTTCAACGCGAAATCTATCGCCATCGACGTCGATCCGGCGGTGAAAACCCTCAAGCCGTCGCGGGTTACAATCGGTATTCGCCCAAGGGCGCTCGCCCCGAAGGATGCGGCGGGAGCCGATACCATCGCAGCCGCTGCCGAGCTGATCGAGCCGATGGGGGCCGAAACGCTGATCCACGCACGGGGCGAAGCCGGTCACGAGATCCGCGTGGTGGTGCAGCGCGACGTCAGGGTTCGCATCGGTGAAAGACTGCACCTGCGGCCCGATCCTCGGCAGACACATATTTTCGACGCGACGGGCAGGGCGGTGAGAACATGAGCGACGTCGGAGAAGGCGAGGGCATGTCGGCTGCTGCCGCGACGCGGCTCGAGTATTTCATCATAGGTATCGGCGTGGTGGCGCTCGTGCTGATTTTTCAGCCGATCAGCCTGGCCCTGTTCGGCGTCGGCTGCGGGATGGTCGTGCTGGCCGGGCTCGCCAACAATCTCCTGCCGCTGTGCGAGCCTGGCGTGCAGGCCAGGACCGTCCTCACCGCAGCACTGATCGTCGCGGCGATCTTTGTCGTCGTGCTCGGCATAGCATTGCTGTCGGCCTATCTCTATGGCCGGCTGTTTGTCGGAGCTCCGTGAGCAAATTTTATCTCTCGCGGAAAGCCGTTTTCCTTCTCCCCCTTGTGGGAGAAGGTGGCGAGATGCGTTTCAGGCATCGAGCCGGATGAGGGGTACCCCCTCACCCTACCCTCTCCCACGAGGGGAGAGGGAAAACTTTCCTCTTGACAACATTCCTAGATGTGTGTATATGGTCAGCATCTGCTCCAAGAAGGAGGCGGTCATCGCGAAGCCTCACCTCTTCTTGTTGAAACGTGGAGCAGCTGCCGTCTGTCCCAGGGTCCCCGAGGCACCTTGGCAGGTACGGATGGCGGTGGGAGCGCTGTCGAGCCTCCGCATTTTGCCCCTCAGCTGGGGGGCACCAGTCCCACTCAGTTAATTCTCGAAATTAATGGAAGTGGGCACCAGTCCTACTCTTTGAAGTAGGCACCTAGGAGGGCCAGCCTCCCACCTCTCCTTCATTCGGAGGGCGAAAAGCCTGACCGGGGATAAAGGATTCCAATCGCGATCCGAGCTGCGTGAGACCAATCAAGCCACGAGCTGTTTCACCAGAGCATTCACCATCCGCGGCAAATCATAGGGGAAGCGTGCGGTGATGAGATTGCCATCGACGACAACGGGCTCGTCGCGGACTTCGGCCCCGGCATTTTCAAGGTCGATGTGGATGTTCCAAACGGCTGTCGCCTTGCGTCCCTTGAGCAGACCGGCGTTGATCAGCACCCATGGTCCATGGCAGATGCCGCACACGGGCTTTCCCGCCTTGTGAATGGCTTGAAGGAAACGATGGGCGTTCTTGTCGGCACGAAGGAAATCGGGATTCCAGCAGCCTCCCGGCACGATGACTGCATCATAATCGGCGGCTTCTGCGGTTTCGAGATATTGATCGATCTTGAGCCAGCCGGCATTTTCCATCAGACGGATGGCGAGCACATGAGTCTCGGCAATAGGCGGCATGCGGACGCCGTAGCTCGGCGGAAGCTGTCCGGCCCTTGGGGCGACAATATGGACGTTGGCACCATGCTCGCTGAGCCAGCGGTATGAGCCGATAATCTCGACTTCCTCGACACCATTGGTGCAGCAAATGGCAATCTTCTTGCCTTTCAGGAGGTTGGGATTGGACGGAGGATCAAACAGGAACCGGTTAAGCTCCTGATTCAGTTCACCTTCGGCGGTCACCAGAAGCTGCGTCGACAGGACCGGGACGGCTGCGGGGGATTCAAAATCCTGCACGCGCCGAACGCCGCCGTCAGCCAAGGGTACGGGTTGGACTGTATTCATGCGAACCTCCTTCAGTTTGAGCAGATTGTTTCACATTTCGAAGCGGTGGTCGATCATTGTGCTGGCTTCGAATGGCTCTCGGGCTTGACCCGGTGAGGTCTTTGGAAGCAAACGGTATATTCACGCGACCCAGGAATCAAAAGATGCCCAGAAACGACTACCGCAGCCTTGATCTCGGGCTCGGCGATACTGCCGATGCCATTCGCGAGAGCGTGAGAAGCTTTGCCGTGAATGAAATTGCTCCACTCGCCGATGACATCGACAGGAGCGACCGGTTTCCGCGCCAGCTTTGGCCGAAGCTTGGAAGCCTTGGCGTGCTTGGCATCACTGTCGAGGAAGAGGACGGCGGGGCGGGGCTCGGCTATGTCGAACATTGCGTCGCCATGGAGGAGATTTCGCGAGCTTCGGGATCGGTCGGCCTTTCCTATGGCGCGCATTCCAATTTGTGCGTCAATCAGATCCGCCGCCATGGCCGGGGCGAGCAGAAGCGGCGGCACCTGCCGAAGCTGATTTCGGGCGAACATGTGGGAGCTCTGGCAATGTCGGAGCCGCAGGCCGGCTCGGACGTGGTGTCAATGCGGCTCAGGGCAGATCGCAAAGGCGACAGATATGTGCTGAACGGCAGCAAATTCTGGATCACCAATGGACCCGTCGCCGATGTGATCGTCGTCTATGCGAAGACGGACCCGGCGGCGGGGCCGAAAGGGATCAGCGCCTTCATCATCGAAAAAGAATTCAAGGGCTATAGCGTCGCCAGGAAACTGGACAAGCTCGGCATGCGCGGATCGGAAACCGGGGAGCTGGTTTTCACCGATTGCGAGGTTCCTGCCGAGAACATGCTTGGAGAGGAAGGCAAGGGAGTCGAAGTGCTGATGTCGGGCCTCGATTTCGAACGTGCGGTGCTCGCAGCCGGACCGCTGGGGCTGATGCAGGCGGCATTCGACCTGGTGCTTCCCTATGTTCACGAGCGCAAGCAGTTTGGCCAGCCGATCGGAAGCTTCCAACTGATGCAGGGCAAGCTCGCCGACATGTATACGGCAATGGCGACGTCGAGAGCCTATGTCTATGCCGTAGCGCGGGCGTGCGATACCGATCTGGTAACGCGCAAGGATGCAGCGGGCGCCATATTGTTCGCCGCAGAAAAGGCAACATGGATAGCGCTCGAGGCGATCCAGTGCCTGGGCGGAAACGGCTACATCAACGACTATCCCACCGGCCGGCTGCTGCGCGATGCAAAACTCTACGAGATCGGCGCCGGAACGAGTGAGATCAGGCGCTGGCTGATCGGCCGCGAGCTTTTCGAAGAGACGCAGTAGGCGAGGGCGCGAACGATGAAGCCTACCCACATCCCATGACCGTCGCGCCGCATGTGATCGTTATAGGAGCGGGAATCATCGGCGCCTCGATCGCCTGTCACCTGGCCCGCGCAGGCGCCCGGGTAACCGTTCTCGCCCAAAGCCCCGGCGGGGTCGCAACACCCAATAGTTTCTCCTGGATCAATGCGAGCTGGGGCAATGATCCCGCATATTTTCGGCTGCGCCTGGAAAGCATGCAGCGATGGCGGTGGCTCGAGCAGGAGATACCCGGCCTCGGATTAAGCTGGGGCGGCAGCATCACCTATGATCTCGGCGAAGCGGAGCTCCATCGATACGCCGATGATTTCGGAGCGCGAGGGTATCCTGTCCGACTCGTCGATGCGGCAGAGATCCGGCAGCTGGCACCAAACCTGGCGAGACCGCCGGAGCTCGCGGTTTATGCCGAAGCCGAGGGCGCCGTAGAGCAGGGGATCGCTACCCCGGCTCTGCTGAAGGCGTCGGCAGCTGTTTTCCACCAGACGACCGTGCACGGCCTCGACACAATAGGCCAGCGCGTCGTGTCTGCGATGACCAGCGACGGCCCGGTTGCCGGAGATCATTTCGTGCTCGCGGCAGGGATGGGCACCGCGCAGCTTCTGGCAACGGTCGGCGTAATGTTGGATCTGCGCGGCCCGCCAGGACTTATCGTTCACACGAGGCCGCTTCCCCGCCTGTTGCGGCAGTTGATCATCGCTCCCGAAATTCACATAAGGCAGACGCTCGACGGCAAGCTGATCGCCGGCTCGGATTTTGGCGGATCGCCGATCGACAAAGGACCCGCAACAGTGGCGGAAGAATTGTTGGGCCTTCTCCGCTCACAAATCTTCGGCGCAGAAGAGGTGAGCATGGCGCGCTACACGGTCGGTTACCGGCCGACACCCCAGGATGAGCGCCCCATTGCCGGGCCGGTTCCGGGGATCGACGGGCTCTATGTCGCCGTCATGCATTCAGGAATCACCAACGCGCCATCGATCGGGGCTGCGGCGGCCGAGGCGATCCTGAAGGGAACAGTAAGTGAATTGATCAAGCCTTATGGGATTGAACGTTTCCTCGGATCCTAGCGATAATTGCCGTGACCGGCTGATTCCCAGCGGCCGCCAAAGTCAGGTCACAGTTTGTGATCAGCGTATCCCCCTGGCGCGCGCTGTCGGTGTTTTCCTTCAGTATGTGACAGATTAGAGTTGCGCCCGGGGGGCATTTCGCATGATAGCCGGCGTGGAAGACCACGGCGCTGAGCGAGCCCCGCATTGCGTCTCGCCTGACGATCAAATTAAAATCGCGCACAGGCCCTGAGACAAGCCTGCCGAGGATCGGCCGGTCTCCTGAAAAGCTCCGCGTCTGCAAAGGCTCAAGGAGCGGAATCGACCCGTGCTCTCCCCCGTCCAGAGTCATGCCTGCCCCTTCGATCAGCATGATGGCGCGCTCGCAGCCGGGAAAAAGTGAAAAGGGCCCATCGGCCTCCACCTCGGCGATGCTTACGCGCCAAAGAAAATCCGAAAGGGTGGCGTTCTCAGGGCTGATGGCAAGCTCCGTGGTGGTGCCCCCGCCATTCTTCCAGGCCGTTCGCTTATAATCGGCAGGCGCTAAATGCAGCATGTGCGTTTTCAGTGCCCAGTGGCCGTGAGCGGCTCGGCGTGGGCGATGACCCGGCGCACCTGGGGGAGCTTCTTGCGCAGCCGGCTTTCGAGCTCATCAACGGCTTCATGGACGGTCTCGACAGATTGCTCGCCGTTCACGCGGCAATGATAGGTTACGAATACGCCGTGGGCATTGCGCCGGATGCGGATGTTGTGGACGTCGTTCAGGTTGGGAATTTCCGCGGCGAAGCGGCGCAGCCAATGTTCGATCTGGTTGCGATCTTCGGCATTTGCGTCCTCGCCCTGAAGACCGCTCAACTCCAGAGGCTCGATATGCGTATCGATCTCTGCCTCAGGTCCAAGCTCTTTCCCGAGGGCCGTTTCGAGCGAAGTTGCGACTTCATGAGCATCGGCCAGTCGCATGGCGCCGTCAACCTCGAGGTCGAAACTTACCGACATCTTGTCAGCAACATGCTGAACAGTGAGGTGATGAATCGCAAGCGCGCGCCGACGCGCGGCAAGCATCACCTTGTCGAATACCGTTTCATCATCGAGTGCGACGGGATGGGCGGTAATAGTTATATCGGCTTGCGGAAACGTCTGCTTGATTCGCGTGGCAAGCCGATCCTTTATGTCCACCACTTCGTCGAGAGGCAGGGTGCGGCGCACATTCACATCAAGGGCGATGAACAGCGCAGCACCCGCTCGCCTAATCCGGCAGCGCCGCATCGCCAGAATGCCGTCCGCCTCACCTGTGAGCCCACGGATGCGCTGCATCGCTCCTTCGGGTGCGGCATCAAGCAGGGTGTTCAGCGTGCGCCTGGCAAGACGAAACCCGGCAAGACCCACAAATAGTGCAACGATAATTGCAGCCGCAGCATCGGCCTGCGGATATCCGAACCATACCGCGGCGAGCCCGATAATGACGACGAGCGAACTCCACATATCGGAGCTGAAGTGCAAGGCATCGGCCTCAAGGGCCTCGCTCGCATGCTTGTGGGCGGCACGGCTCAACACCCTTGCGCGGTTAAAGTCGACGACAATCGACACAAGGATGATGGCCAAGGCCCACCAGACCAGGTTGACGTGCGTTTCGCCGGACGTCAGCCGGTGAATTGCTTCCCAAACGATCCACGCCGTTGTGGCGAACAGCAGCCCGGTTTCGATGAGCGCCGCCATGCTTTCCGCCTTCGCATGACCGTAATGATGGGTTTCGTCGGCCGGCTGATCGGCGTAGCTCACGGCAAAATAAGTAATGGCGGTCGCGCCGACATCGAGCAGGCTGTGAACGGCCTCCGACAAGATGCCGAGCGAGCCCGTCACGAGGCCCGCGACAAGCTTGGCCGCCGCCAAAGCACTGCTGGCGGCAAGGGAAACCAGGGCGACCTTCTGTTTTTCGGATGCCATGAACCTCAAACCCCTCTTCCCCGTGATTAGGCTCGCCGGGAAGGTGAGGCAAGCCATGTTTGATCCGCATGCGAGGCGTGCCGGGACGGCGGCTTGCACGGCGCAGCCGGGTGGGGCACAGGATAGGAAAATCTTGGCATGAGCAGGATTAGGCCAGTGTCATCGACCGCACTTGAAGCTGGCAGAAGCCTCGGACTGCCATCCGAGCACCGTCACGGCGCCTTGGCATTTGCCACGCTCTTTGCCCTGGAATCACTGGCGCGCGCCCTCACCTCCACCGTCATCTCCGTTCAGGCCTATGATCTCCTGCAGAACAACCAGCGGGTGTCGATGCTGTTTACCATCATCGGCATCGGCGGACTTGCAGCGACATTAGCCATACCGTTGTTGTGAGGCTCATGCCAGACGCTGGGTCTACACGGGCGGCATAGTGCTGCTCATGGCGGCAGGCGCGCTACTGGCGACCCATACGCTCGCCGGGCAGGCTGCCGGCATGTTCTTCAGGCTGTTCGGCACCGCCTGCCTGAACATCACCCTGAGCCTCTATATCCTCGACCACATTCCCAAGCAGGATCTGGTCAGGTCGGAGCCATTGCGGCTGGCGTTGTCGACGGCGTCCTGGACCGTAGGTCCTTATCTTGGCGTCTATCTCTACGCGCGGCATGGCGTCTGGTCGCCATTCGTCCTGAGCATTGTCGCGGCGGCCCTGGTGCTTCGGCGGTCTTCTGGTATCTTCGGCTCGAGGGAGTTCATCATCAAGCCGGCGCGGCAAGCACCCGCCCAACCCGTTGAGAAATATCGGATTGTTTATTTCCGCAGCCGCGCTTGAGGCTCGCATGGGTCATCGCTTTCGGGCGCTCCTGCTTCTGGTCGACGTTTTTTATCTATCTTCCTTTGCTGATGATCGGGGCCGGCATGGGCCCGGAAGTGGGCGGATTCATCATCTCTTTGGGGAAGTATGGCGCTGGTGACTGCCGTGTATTTTGGCCAGCTCGCCAGGAGGGTAGGCGTCAGGCAGGTTATCGCCGGGTCGACGGCCGCCCTCGCCCTTGTGTCAGTCCTCGCAGGGGTTTGCGGTACGGCCTTTCCTCTCCTTGCATCGGGGTTCCTGCTGGTCGGGGCGGTCGCCGGCGCGGCCCTCGACGGGGTGGGCGGCATTCCGTTCCTGCGGGCGGTGAAGGCGCGCGAGCGGGCGGAGATGGCAGGGGTTTACCGCACCTTCATCGACGTCGCGGACCTGCTCCCGTCGCTGATTTTTTCAGTCGTCCTGCTGTTTTTCCCGCTGGGCGCGGTATTCGTCGTGCTGGGGGCTTGGCTCGCCGTCGTTGCCGCCGTTTCGTGGCTCTATCTGCCGAAGTCGCTTTGAGATGAACGGGAGGTAAACGGCAAGTTAGGATTTGGTTCACAGGTCTACGATTATGATTGGGTCGTTTTCAACGTCTTGAGGTCGCAACGGAGAGTACCAGTGAAAAAGAACAAGAAGAACGGGCCCATGCTCCCTGCCGTTGCATTCATCTATCTCGCGATGATCGGCTGCATGGTCGTGCTGTCGGCCAGCCGCGTGCTGGCGATGTAGGCAGCTGGATCAGGCCTTCCACGCCTTCCTGATCTGCCGATGGGCCTCGCCGTAGCCTTGAGCGGTCGCCTTCAGCCTGCCGTCGAGCAACCGGGTTAGATGCGGGAGCTGATGGAAGGGTACGGTCGGGAGAGCATGATGCGCCGTGTGATGCGGCATGTTCCAGGCCAGAAAGCGGACCGACGCATTGCAGAAGGTGGTGCGGGTGTTTGCCAGCATGTCGGCGACGAGCGGGCAGGCTGCATGCTCGGCCAACAGATAGGCCCGCAGAAACGGCTGGCCCAGAAGGGCCGGCAAGATCCAAAGATATAAAATCCAGCTGAGTTCCAAGGACAGTCCCACGACGAAAGTGAGAGCGTAGGCAACAAGATAGAGCCGCGCCTCGCGGATTAGCCTCGCAATAGCCGGTGCCGGCACATAGGCGCCGATCTTTCTGCCTCGAGCATGATTGATGAGAACGAGGCCGGCACCCTTCCAAAAGGGGATGCCGGACAGGTACCAGAGATATTGCGGCCATGTCCGGGGCTTAGGCGTTTCCAGCTCCGGATCAAACTCGGGATTCTGGGTAAAGCGGTGATGGGCAAAGTGAAAATAGCGAAAATACCGAGGGGGCAGCAGCAAGAGATAGCCGGCGAGATGAGACACGGCGCCGTTCAGCCAGGAGCTTCGAAAGGCAGTACCGTGAACCGACTCGTGCAGCGGCGTGAAAAGAAAGACTAGAACGGCACCATGGGCGATGCTCGCTGCCAGCCAGAAAATGCCCGTGGTGTGCAGAACCGCGAAACCCGTTGCGGCAAGGATCATCAGGTGACCAGCGAGGTGAAGGGTACCTGGCCAATCGGACAAGCTGCGCAAGCGCGTCAGTTCGCTGGCGGATATCAGCGCGAGCGCTTCTTTGTGGGTGACCTCGTTTTCCATCTCGGCTAGTTTCACCCGCGGATTTAGGACCAATTCTGGAGCGATCGAAGGAGCGGAGCAAGAGTTTGGAGAACCGGCTCCGCCTGCGTGCTCGGGGGTTACATGGCAAAATTCCATCTCGTGGTCGCCAACAAGAACTATTCGTCCTGGTCGCTCAGGGCGTGGATCGCGATGCGTGAATTCGCTATCCCGTTCACCGAGAGGGTGATTGCACTCGATCTGCCGAACACGCAGCGCGAGATAAAGAACCATACCGGTGCCGGCCGGCTGCCAGTGCTGCACCATGGCACGACGACGATATGGGAATCGCTCGCTATACTGGAATATCTGGCAGAGAAATTTCCCGACAAAGCGCTGTGGCCGCGCTCGAGCGGGGCACGCGCCATGGCACGCGCGGTGGCAAACGAGATGCATGCCGGGTTCATGGCCCTGCGGAATGCTTGCCCGATGAATTTGAAGCGGCCGCGCAGGCCGCTCGCAAGACCAGCTGGCGATGAGATCAAGAATGACGTCCGCAGAATTGAAACCTTGTGGGAAGAGTGCCGCAAGGCCCATGGCAAGGGCGGCCCTTTTCTTTTCGGGAAATTCAGCATTGCCGATGCGATGTATGCCCCGGTGGTGACGCGCTTCGACACCTACGCCCTCAAGGTCGGGGGTGGAGCCAGAGACTATATGGATGCTGTCATGGACACGGAGGCGTTTCGCGCCTGGAAAGCCGATGCGCTCCAGGAGAAGTGGACCATTCAGGCGGATGAAGTGGATTGACCCGATGGATGACCTGCACCTCTTCATCGGCAACAAATGCTTTTCAAGCTGGTCGCTCCGGCCGTGGGTGGCGCTCAAGGTTCATGGAATTCCGTTCAAAGAAACCGTCATTCGGCTAAGGCAACCGGACACGAAAGCCAATATCAGGATGCTGGCTCGCTCTGAGAAGGTTCCATGTCTTCATCACGGCTCGCGGGTGGTCTGGGAATCATTGTCGATCCTGGAATATCTTGCCGATGTTTTTCCGGAGCTGAAGTTCTGGCCCGAAGATCGGCATGCCCGCGCCATGGCGAGATCGATTTCCGCGGAAATGCATTCAGGCTTCGCCGATTTGCGAAACGAGTGGAGCATGAATCTCCGGCGCAATAAAGCTCCCAAAACGCTGACCGGACCGGCCCGCGATCAGGCAAGGCGCATCGAAGACTATTGGCGCCGAATACGTTCGAGCCATGGGCAGGGCGGCCCATTCCTCTTTGGGCATTTCACCGCGGCCGATGCCATGTATGCCCCGGTCGTGACGCGCTTCGACACCTATGGCGGCGATCTATCGCCGGACACGCGGTCATACTGCGACGCCGTTCTCGCGACGGACGCCATGAAAGCGTGGTATGCGGAAGCCGCCCTCGAACCATGGCCCGAACCCAGTCCGGACGAATAGAATGCCGCGGATCAAATCCTCCATCGACAGCAATTCAGCGGAGTTCAAAGCGAACGCGGCGCATATGGCCGGGCTCGTTGCCCAGTTGAAGCAGCGGCGCGCCGAAGCCGCCCTCGGCGGTCCGCAAAAGGCCCGCGACCGGCATGTGAAACGCGGAAAACTTCTGCCCCGCGACCGGGTCTACGGACTGGTCGATGCCGGAACGCCTTTTCTGGAGCTTTCGCCGCTCGCCGCCTTCGGGATGTATGACGCGGGCATTCACGGCGCGGGCCTGATCACCGGCATCGGCAGGATCGAGGGACGCTCGTGCATGATCCTTTGCAACGACGCAACGATCAAAGGCGGCACCTATTATCCGCTCACCGTCAAGAAACATCTGCGGGCCCAGGAGATCGCCGGTGAAAACCGGCTGCCTTGCATCTATCTCGTCGATTCCGGCGGTGCCAATCTTCCCAACCAGACCGAGGTTTTTCCGGACCGCGACCATTTCGGCCGGATTTTCTACAACCAGGCGCAGCTTTCGGCAGCAGGCGTCGCCCAGATCGCGGCGGTGATGGGATCGTGCACGGCAGGGGGCGCCTATGTTCCCGCGATGTCGGATGAAACGATCATCGTGCGCAATCAGGGCACGATTTTTCTCGGCGGTCCGCCGCTGGTCAAGGCGGCAACAGGCGAGGAAGTGAGTGCGGAAGATCTCGGCGGAGCCGACGTCCACACGCGGGTGTCGGGCGTCGCCGATCATCTTGCCGAGAACGACGAGCATGCACTGGCGCTCGTCAGGCAGATTATTCGTCACCTGCCCAAGCAGGGAGCCGGGGCGAACATGGATCGGGCGGCCGAGCCCATTTATTCCCCCCATGAGATCAACGGAATCGTGCCGACGAGCCTTACCAAGACCTATGACGTGCGCGAGGTGATTGCGCGGCTGGTCGATGGCTCCGAACTCGATGAATTCAAGGCGCGCTATGCACCGACGCTGGTGACGGGATTCGCCGCTCTGTCCGGCTTGCCGGTCGGCATCATTGCGAACAATGGCATCCTTTATTCCGAATCCGCGCTGAAGGGCGCGCATTTCATCGAGCTGTGCTGCCAGCGCAAAATCCCGCTGCTGTTCCTGCAAAACATATCGGGATTCATGGTGGGGCAGAAATATGAACAGGGCGGGATCGCGAAAGACGGGGCGAAGCTCGTCAATGCGGTGGCAAATGCGGCGGTTCCCAAGCTCACGCTCATCATCGGCGGCTCGTTCGGGGCCGGCAATTACGGCATGTGCGGGCGCGCCTACGGTCCCCGCTTCCTGTTCAGCTGGCCGAACAGCCGCATATCGGTCATGGGCGGCGAACAGGCGGCCTCGGTATTGGCGACCGTCAAGCGCGACGGGCTCAGAGCTGAAGGGAAAGACTGGTCGAGCGAGGAAGAGGCAAGCTTCAAGGAGCCGATCCGGCAGAGATTCGAGCAAGAAGGTGATCCTTATTTTGCCACCGCACGGCTGTGGGATGACGGAATAATCTCGCCTGAGGAGACGCGCATGGTGCTGGCGCTGTGTCTTCATATCGCGGCAAGCGTGCCCGTTGCGCAGACGCGCTACGGGGTGTTCCGCATGTAGAGCGGCATTAACGAAGGTTTACGCAGGCGATAAAACTCCACTCTCGGCATAACCGGTTCCTTTAATCAGAGGTTGTATAGGGCTGCAACCGAGGGAGTGCCGCCGATGCCGATACCTGATTATGAAAATCTCGTCGAACCAATGTTGAAAGTGCTTTGCGCCGATGGTGAGGATGCGCCGAAATCGCTGCTCGTCTCCCGAATTACCGACGAGCTGCAGCTGGATCCCGTCGAGGCACAGGCGATGCTGCCGTCCGGCACCTGCACGGTTCTGGAACATCGCATAGATTGGGCGCGGTCCTATTTGCAGGGGCAGGGCCTCGTCGAGGGCTCGCTGAACAGGGGTATCCGGTTGACCGAAAGAGGATGGCACCAAACGGCCGATCGATATCCAGAGCTGGCCAGGCGGCGTTCCACCCCAGTGCGGGGCGTGAGCGAAACCCCAGTGGATGCCGGCGAGCAGATGGGTACCGCGGCGACCCTCCTGGGGCTCAGTGACGCGGGTCCGCCATGCGAGGGGGAAACGCTGTTGCAGCTCAAGCGCCTCAACGAGGAACTCGGCTTCGAGCTGATCGAAAGAATCTGCCGACAGCCGCCGAGCTTCTTCGAAGCGCTCGTCATCGATCTTCTCGTGGCCATGGGCTACGGCAATGGACATCGCGCACTTGCCCGCAAGCTCGGCCGATCGGGAGACTGCGGGGTCGACGGGGTGGTTGCCCTGGACGAACTCGGCCTCGATCTCGTGTATGTGCAAGCCAAGCGCTACCGGCCGCAGATTTGCGTTCCGGTTTCGGCCGTCAGGGATTTCGTCGGAAGCCTCGACGGCAAGCGGGCCAGCCGAGGCGTGTTTTTCACCACGTCTTTTTATCCTGCATCGGCACGGGAATATGCGAACCAGTCGAGTTTTCGGGTTGTCCTGATTGACGGCAAGCAGCTGGCCGAGCTGATGATGCGTCACAATATCGGCGTCAGGGTGAAAGATCACATCAAGATCCGCCGCATCGATGAAAGTTATTTCATCGCCTAGTTGCCCGCAGCTGCGGCAGATGGGATAAGACCTTCGATGTTTTCCACAGTGCTCATCGCGAACCGGGGCGAAATTGCCTGCCGCATCATGCGCACCGCCCGCCGGATGGGCATATCGACCATCGCAGTTTATTCCGATGCAGACGCGGGCAGTCCGCATGTGGCTCTTGCCGACCAGGCCTATTCCATCGGTCCAGCCGATGCGGCATCGAGCTATCTGAACGGCACCCGGATTTTGAAAGTGGCGGCGACAGCGGGTGCGGAGGCCATTCATCCAGGCTATGGGTTCTTGTCGGAGAACGGCGATTTCGCCGAGGCCTGCGAAAATGCCGGCATCATCTTCATCGGCCCCGACGCCGCTTCGATCCGGTCGATGGAACTCAAGGACGAGGCCAAGGCCATTGCGAAGCGTGCCGGCGTGCCGGTCATCCCCGGCTATGCAGGCCCCGTCCAGGATGCACGCGGCCTCCTCAGCGAGGCGGAGGCGATCGGATACCCGATTATCATCAAGGCGGTTGCCGGCGGTGGCGGGCGAGGGATGCGGGTCGTCCATGAGTCGGCGGCGTTTGCCCAGGCGCTGGAGGCTTGCCGGCGCGAGGCAAAGGCAGCGTTCGGCGATGACCGCGTGCTGCTGGAAAGATATTTCGCTTCCTCCCGTCACGTGGAAGTCCAGCTGATCGGGGATGCGCATGGAAGCGTGCTGCATCTCTTCGAGCGCGACTGCTCGGTTCAGAGGCGGCATCAGAAAATCATCGAAGAAGCGCCGGCTCATGGCATCGGCGAGGAGACAAGGGCCAAAATGCATGCGGCTGCCGTTGCGATCGCTCGGCAGGCCGGTTATCGCAATGCCGGCACCGTCGAGTTCCTGTATGAGGAGGCCTCGAGCAAATTCTATTTCATGGAGATGAACACAAGGCTGCAGGTCGAGCACCCGGTTACCGAAATGATCACCGGCCTCGATCTCGTGGAGCTGCAGCTGCGCGTCGCTGCCGGCGAAAAGCTTCCCTTGACCCAGGCGCAGGTATCCCTGTCGGGCCATGCGATCGAGGCGCGATTGTACGCGGAGGACCCGGCGCAAGGCTTTCTGCCGCAGATCGGGATTGTGCAGGACCTCATCTGGGCGCAGCAGAACCATATCCGGGTGGATTCGGGTGTCGTGCCGGGGAGCAGAATTTCCCCTTATTATGATGCGATGATCGCCAAGGTGATCGGCTGGGGCGAAAGCCGCAGCGCCGCGATCGAGACACTGCGGGAAGCGCTGAAAAAAAGTTTTCTGTTCGGGGTCAAGACGAACAAAGGCTTCCTCCTGTCGGTCTTGGCTAGCGAAGGCTTTGCGAATTCGGCGCCAAACACCCGTTTCCTGGAAAGCCTCGATCCGGCCGCCATGAAACCGGGGGACGAGGTCATCGCTCTGGCCTGCGCCGGCTGGCTCTATCCCGGAACGGATGACGGGAACGACCCCTGGAGAACCCGGCGGGGCTGGGTGATCGGCGGCACGCGCGCGGAGCGGCGATCTCTTCTGCTGCAAGGACAGCTGCTGAACGTGCTGATCAGCTATGGCGATCGAGACATCTCCATCGAGATCAACGGCAAGTGGCACTCGGTTCAGATCCTTTCGATCGAGAACGGCGCGATGAGGGCGCTCGTCGACGGAGAGCAGAGAGAAGCGCGGTTCTTGCGGGCGGGGAGCGATCTCTTCGCCGATGTGGATGGACATCAATTGATGCTGTCGGAGCCCGCTTATGCGCTTCAGGGAAGCGAGCCCGGAGGTTCCGGGTCGATCCGCGCGCCCATGCCGGGGCGGATTTTGAAGCTCGAGGCCGCGGCCGGGACAATGGTCGAAGCAGGTGCCCGGCTGCTCGTGATGGAGGCGATGAAAATGGAGCACGTGTTGCGGGCGCCATTCGCTGGCAGAATGGCAGACATGCTGGTGCGGGAAGGCGATCAGGTGCGCGAAGGCGATATACTCTGCACCATCAGTTCGGATAGCGAAGCATCGCCACTGCAAGGCTGAGGACATTCCGCCATGGCACTGCATATGCTCAAGCTCTGCGTGGGCGTCAGCGAATTGAAGGAATTCGAAGAGTGGCGGCGGGAAGAGCTCGAGGCGGGCCGCAAGATGGACCATACCACGCGAATGTTTCCCAAGCGGGGTGAGGAGATCCTCCGCGGCGGCTCGCTCTATTGGGTGATCCGCGGGCTCATCTCGGTGCGGCAGCGAGTCCTGGCGCTCGAACCGGTGACCGGCCGGGACGGCGTTCAACGATGCCGCATTGTGTTCGATGCCGCCTATGTGCTGGTGCGGCCCACACCGCGGCGCGCGTTCCAGGGCTGGCGTTATCTGGAGCCGGTCGATGCGCCAGCCGATCTCAGCAAGCGATCGGGGATCGCGGGGCTGCCCGATAAGATGCGCGCCGAGCTGGCCGCGCTCGGGCTGCTGTAGGACGTTCACTGAATTCACAAATAGAAAATCCTTCCGCCAGCTTTCGCTTCCGGGATGAAGGAGGGGTGGAGCGGCACCTCGCGGTGGCGCCAACGTTGGTGTTAGTAGAGATGGTGCGAGGGCGCTCCACCCCGGTGATTTTGGGAGGTCACTTTCACGTCACTCGCTTCGGGATGTTTCGAAGCCGCGCCGGCCTAGCACTCAACCCCTGGTCAACGGCAGCCAGTCCACGGCTTGCCTACAGGCACCGGCCCTTTCTCCACACTCAAAAGGCGACATCCGGACAGCGCCTCCTTCACGGAGCAGGGTGAAGAATGACTACTCTATACTAGGAATGTTGTCAAGAGGAAAGTTTTCCCTCTCCCCTCGTGGGAGAGGGTAGGGTGAGGGGGTACCCCTCATCCGGCTCGATGCCGAAACGCATCTCGCCACCTTCTCCCACAAAGGGGAGAAGGAAAAACGCAATAGAAAACCCTTCCGCTGGCTTCCGCCTCCGGGTGAAGGAGAGGTGGGAGGCTGGCCCTCCTAGGTGCCTACTTCGAAGAGTAGGACTGGTGCCCACTTCCATTAATTTCGAGAATTAACTGAGTGGGACTATTGCCCTCGTTTGCACGAGGGCGGATATGCGGAGGCTCGACAGCGCTCCCACCGCCATCCGTACCTGCCAAGACGCGCTATTCAAGGGCGGCTTGGGACAGACGGCAGCTGCTCCACGTTTCAACAAGAAGAGGTGAGGCTTCGCGATGACCGCCTCCTTCTTGGAGCAGATGCTGACCATATACACACATCTAGGAATGTTGTCAACAGGAAAGTTTTCCCTCTCCCCTCGTGGGAGAGGGTAGGGTGAGGGGGGACCCCTCATCCGGCTCGATGCTGAAACGCATCTCGCCACCTTCTCCCACAAGGGGGAGAAGGAAGAGAAGCTGGATCAGAGGCGTTTGCCGGAATGACGACGCCAAGGACCTTCACACCGGCACATTGTCGATCAGCCGGGTTCTGCCCAGCCATGCCGCGGCCAGGAGGCGCATCGGCTCGGAGGGCGATTTTACGGCGGCAAGAGTTTCCGCATTCCGGCAGGCAACATAGTCGACCCTGAAGCCAGCCTTTGCCAGCCTTCGCCGTGCCGCGGCCATTGCGCGGGAAACGGGCTCGCCGCTGCCGATCGCATGTGCCGCCTCGATCAAAGTGCTGTAAACCTGCGGGGCGACGGCACGCTGCCTCGAGGCTGAGATAGGCATTGCGCGACGACAGCGCGAGACCATCGCCCTCCCGCACCGTCGGAACAGCGATGATTTCTGCAGCAAGATTTAAGTCGCGGGCAAGCTGCGTCACGACTTTGAGCTGCTGATAGTCCTTTTCTCCGAACATGGCGAAATCGGCTTCCGAAGCAGCCAGCAGCTTGCTGACAATTGTCGCAACGCCTGGAAAGAAACCGGGACGGAACTTGTCCTCAAGCCCCGCCTTAGCCGGCCCTGCCAATGCGACGGTGGTGGAGAAACCGGGCGGGTACATCGTTTCCGGCGCGGGTGCATAGACCAGCGTGGCGCCGGCCTTGGCCAGCAGGGCGCAGTCCTCCGCCTCATTGCGCGGATATCGGCTCAGATCCTCGCGTTTTCCGAATTGGCGGGGGTTGATGAATATCGACGCTGCGACTGCATCGGCGTGCCGAAATGCCTCAGCTACCAGGGCCAGATGCCCGGCGTGCAGGGCCCCCATGGTGGGAACCAGCGCATATCGATACCCATCGGCACGCCAGCGCCGGGTAGCGGCCCGCAGCTCCACCGGGGTGCGAGCAATCTTAACTTCTAAGGACATTCGGCGAATTTCCCTGGCCAATCATCCGGCCGACTTGATTCAACGTGCGGGACAGTCTGTAAAGAGGAAAGTAACCGGGAGGATTTTCATTGATACAGGGGTTTGAGTCCATTCGAGCAAAACTGTTCGCCCCAGAGGCCGAAACAGTTCAGGAGCTTGCCGGCCATGCGCGGCTGAGCCCAGCCGAATCCGAGCGGGTCGATGACATCGCCAGGGGCCTGGTCACCGATGTGCGCGCGCAGAGATCGGCGCAGGGCGGCATCGATGCCTTCATGCATGAATATTCCCTGTCCTCAGAGGAGGGCGTGGTGCTGATGTGCCTGGCGGAGGCCCTGCTGCGCATACCCGATTCCGAAACCGCCGACAGGCTGATTGCCGACAAGCTCGGCGGCAGAGACTGGGAAAAACATATCGGCAGATCGGAGTCCATGTTCGTCAATGCCTCCGCCTGGGGGCTCATGCTTACAGGCCGCTTTGTCGAACTCGGGCAGAAAACCAAGGAGGATGTCCGCGGCTATGTCGCCAAGCTGATGAAGCGGTCGGGCGAGCCGGTCATCCGGCAAGCCATGCGCCAGGCGATGCGGATCATGGGCAAGCAGTTCGTGCTGGGCCGCACCATGGAAGAAGCGCTGAAGATCGCTGCGCCGCTCCAGGCGGAAGGGTACCGGTTTTCCTACGACATGCTGGGCGAGGCAGCGCTGACTATGGAGGATGCGGACCGCTATTTTGCCTCTTATGAAAACTCGCTGGCGGAGGTGGCGCGTGCCGCCCGCAACGGCGCCGATGTTTTCGAAAGACCCTCGGTGTCGGTAAAACTGTCTGCCCTGCACCCCCGCTATGATGAACGTGCAAAATCACGAATTATGATCGAGCTTCGTGCTCGCATTTTCAAACTGGCGCAAAAGGCGCGGGCCGCGAACCTCGGCCTGACCATCGATGCGGAAGAAGTGAACAGGCTCGAGCTTTCGCTGGAACTCTTGGCGAGCCTTGCCGCGGATGCATCGCTGGGCAAATGGAACGGTCTCGGCCTTGCCGTCCAGGCCTATGGCAAACGCGCCTACCCCGTGCTTGCGTGGCTCGACAGGCTTGGGCGCGAGACCAGGCGCGTGCTGCCGGTGCGGCTCGTCAAGGGTGCGTATTGGGACACCGAAATCAAGCGCGCGCAGGAAGGGGGATATGAGAATTACCCGCTCTTCACCCGCAAGGTCGCAACGGATGTTTCCTATCTTGCATGCGCGCGATACCTGCTTGGCCGGCGCGACGTGTTCTATCCGCAGTTTGCGACCCACAATGCCCACACGCTTGCCGCCGTCTATGTCATGGCCGGCAACGACAAGCGGTTCGAATTTCAGAGGCTTCACGGCATGGGCCAGCAGCTCTATTCCAGCGTGATTGCGCCCGACGGGCTGCATCAGCCGAGCCGGATCTATGCACCCGTCGGCAGCCATGAGGATCTCCTCGCCTATCTCGTGCGGCGCCTGCTCGAGAACGGCGCCAACACCTCCTTCGTCAATCGGCTGGCGGATGACGCGGCGCCGATCGAAGAAATCATCGCCGACCCGGTGAAGGAGGTGCTTCGACTGAAGTCTATTCCGCACCCGCGTATTCCTCCGCCCCGCGATCTCTTCGCGCCGAGGCGCAATTCGACAGGTTTGCCCTTGTGGGATTCCGCCACGCGGCAATCGCTTACCCGTGACATAGCGGGTGTTCTGCGAAAGGGAAACTTCGCGGCCTCGGCCATCGTGAGCGGCACGGCAAGCAAGGGCACATCAGAGATCAAAATCACCTCGCCCCATGACAGGGGCATGATCGTGGGGTCTTTGTCGGAGCCGAGCGAAGCGCAGATCGAACAGGCGCTTGCCTGCGCCGGGGAAGCGTTTTCGGCATGGGATCGCCGCAGCGGCGCGGCGCGCGCGGAAATCCTCGAGCGGGCGGCGGATCTCTATGAGCAGCAGCGAGCGGTGCTGTTGGCTCTCCTGATCCGCGAAGCCGGCAAGACGATGGAGAACGCACAGGCGGACCTTCGCGAAGCCGTCGACTTCCTGCGTTATTATGCCATGCAGGCGCGGCAGGATTTCACCGCCAGCATTGTGCTGCCGGGGCCCACGGGTGAGCGCAATGAAATGTCGCTGCACGGACGGGGACCATTCTTGTGCATTTCACCGTGGAATTTTCCACTAGCGATCTTTACCGGCCAGATTGCCGCCGCACTGGCAGCCGGCAATACGGTGCTCGCCAAACCGGCCGAGCAGACGCCGCTTGTCGCATTCGAAGCCGTCAGGCTTCTGCATCAGGCGGGCGTGCCGGGCGATGTTTTGCACCTGCTGCCGGGCGATGGAGCGCGGATCGGAGCCAGGCTGCTGCCCGACAAGCGGATCGCTGGTGTGGCGTTTACCGGTTCCAACGAAACGGCGGCCATCATCAATCGCTCACTGGCCTCCCGGGAAGGTGCGATCATTCCCCTGATCGCCGAAACCGGCGGGATGAACGCGATGATCGTCGATTCGTCCGCGCTTCCCGAACAGGCGGTTCGAGACGTGGTTGCCTCGGCTTTCGACAGCGCGGGGCAGCGCTGTTCGGCCGCGCGTATCCTGTTCGTCCAGGATGACATCGCCGAGCGGGTGATAGCCATGCTCAAAGGCGCGATGGCAGAGTTGCGGGTGGGCGATCCCCTGGAATATTCGACCGACGTGGGGCCGGTGATCGATGAGGAAGCAAGAGCAAATCTCGAATCGCATAAAGAGAAAATGAGAAAGATCGCGAGAACCATCATCGACCTGCGGCTGGGAGAAGACCATGCAAGGGGGAGCTTCATCTCGCCTGCGGCATTCGAGATCGACAATCTAAAGCTTCTCGATCGTGAAGTCTTCGGCCCCATTCTGCACGTGCTGCGCTTTGCTTCGGACCGGATCGACCAGGTTTGCGAGCAGATCAACAGAACCGGCTATGGCCTGACGCTCGGTCTTCATACAAGAATTGAATCGACGGTGAGCGAAGTGCGGGCGCGGGTTAAGGTGGGCAATATGTATGTGAACCGGAATCAGATCGGAGCCGTCGTCGGATCGCAGCCTTTTGGCGGAGAGGGCCTGTCGGGCACCGGGCCGAAGGCCGGGGGACCGCATTACCTCCATCGATTTTCCACGGAGCGCGTGTTGTCGGTGGATACGACCGCGTCGGGCGGCAATGCCGCTTTAATGTCGCTGGAGCCTGACAACCGGAGTTAGGGCAGGGGATGGCCGAGCAGAGTTTCGATGTGTTGGTGGTCGGGGCCGGCTTCGCCGGCGCTGCAGCCGCATCGGTGCTGCAGAAAGCAGGATACCGGACGGCAGTGCTCGAGGCGCGCGACCGGGCAGGAGGACGAGCCTATACGCGGGCTTTCGTCAATACCTCCGATGTGCTCGAATTCGGCGGGGCGTGGATTGCGCCTGGACATGAACGCGTAAGGCACTATGCCCGCACATGCGATTTTTTTCTGAGACCCACCGCCCCAGTCGTGGCGCGGCGCTGGCATGACGGTTCGACACTCAGAGACGATGCTCCAGCGCCGGCGGGCGATCTTCAGGCTTATGATGAGGGACTTCAGCGCATCATAGCCGATGCGCGGCGCTACGCCCAAGGAGCGCCGGCGGATCAGCCGGGCAGCATGACCGGCATGAGCATGAGCAGCTATTTGCACCGGCTCAATGCCAACCGCGCGCTCAGATCACAGGCCATGGCCTGGTGGTGCATCTCGGGCAATGGCGATCCCAATCGGATTTCTGCGGGTGAATTCATTTCGAGCTGTGCCCATGGCGACGGATCCCCCGACGGCATGATGAAATCACTCGCCCATACGATCGTGTCCGGGGCAGGAGATCTCGTGCGGCGCATGATCGAGAGGTCGGGGGCCAATCTGCAGCTTCGGACGGAAGTCGAAAGCATCATGCAGCTTCGCAGCGATGTGGTCGCACAATGCAGGAACGGCGAGACTTACCGGGCGAAAGCGGCAGTCATCGCGCTGCCGCTCAATGTGCTCAAGGACGTGAGGTTCGCGCCTGCCATTGGCCGGCGGAAGAATGAGGCGATGACGCAAGGGCATGGCGGACGTGCATTCAAACTGTGGATCAAGGCCGAAGGACCTGCGGTCGGGAGTCTGGTCACCGGCGGACTGGACGGTTTGCAATGGGCCTTCGTGGACCGGCAAACCGCGGGCGGCAGCGTCATGATCGTGGGTTTCGGACTGATGGACGGAAAGTTCGACCCCGCTGCTCCCGGGGACGTGGAACGGGGGCTCAAAAGATTATTCCCGGAGGCCCGGCTGATCGCCTGGGACTGGCACGACTGGCTGAGCGATCCTCATTCGCGGGGCACGTGGCTTGCCCTGCCGGCAGAGGCATCCTGGATCGGGGACAGCGCCGAATGGCGCCAGGAGGACAAGGTTTTTTTCGCCTCTGCCGATTTTGCGCCCGGCACCCCTGGCTGGTTCGAGTCGGCCATCGTCAGCGGGGAGGCCGCCGCGCGAGAGATTATCGGGATGTCGCTCTAGGACAGTAGGGCTTATAATTTGCCAGCAATTTACCTATCTCTAGCTGTGCTGCCCGGCAGGGGTTGAGAGGCATGTCCACCAACAGGAAAAACTTCGATAGCAAGCCGCCGGCTAAAACGGATGCTCCGGCAACCACGGTGTCGAACCAAGACGCCATCGATATGTTTTTGACCGATGTCCGCTCGCGCCCGGCGGTGCAAACCGGCGGGGCTCGTGGCCGGCTGCTGTTCGCCATGGATGCCACGATGAGCCGTCAGCCTACCTGGGACCGGGCGCTGCAGATCCAGGCCCAGATGTTCCAGGAGACCGCACGTATCGGCGGCCTCGACGTTCAGCTAGTCTATTTTCGCGGTTTCGGGGAATGCCGCTCATCGAAATGGGTGAGCGACCCGACAAGCCTCGCAGCGCTGATGACCAAGGTTGGCTGCCGCGGCGGCTATACGCAGATCGGCAAGATCATGAGCCACATCTTGCGCGAGGCGGGCCGAGGCAAGATCAACGCCGCCGTTTACGTTGGCGATGCTTTCGAAGAAAACATCGATGCGATTTGCCAAGCCGCCGGAGAGGTCGGACTGCTCGGCGTGCCGATGTTCATGTTCCTCGAAGGCCGCGATCCCGCCGCCGAGCGGGCCTTTCGCGAAATCGCCCGGCTTACACGAGGCGCGTTCTGTCATCTTGATGAAGGGTCGGCTCATCAGCTGCGCGAACTGCTTTCCGCGGTTGCCGTTTATGCAGCGGGCGGACGAAAAGCGTTAGAGAATTACGCCGAGAGCCGGGGCGGAAATCCCGCCCTGCTCCTGCAGCAATTGAAGTAGAATCCAAAAAGATGCCTCAGCTTCTTATCGTGCTCGCCGCGGCGGCCGTATTTTTCTGGATCATCGGCAAATACGGCCGGGGCAATCCGGTAACGGTAGCGAAGCTGATCCGCCAGTCCGCCGGCGTGGGATTGATTGCCTTGTCCGGCGTGCTGGCGCTGCGCGGCGGAGCAGCACTCGCGGCTCCCCTGTTCGTCCTCGGTCTCGGCATGCTCACCAAGAACTTTCCCTTCGGCTCCGGCAATTTCAACTGGGGAAGGAAGAGCGAGGGACAGAAATCGAGCGTGCGGACGGCCATGCTGGCGATGGAGCTCGATCACGACAGCGGATCCTTGGACGGCGAGGTTCTCGCCGGTCGATTCAAGGGAAGGCGGCTGCGAAGCATGGCTTTGGACGAGCTGATCGGCTTCCTGCCGGAATGCCGTGCAGCGGGCGATCAAAGCGCCAATCTGCTCGAAGCTTATCTCGATCGCGCGCATGACGGCTGGCGCAGCGCGTCGGGTCAGGGAAAGCGCGCCGGCCCGGTGCCGCCGAGCGGTTCGATGACGCCGGAAGAAGCCTTTGCGGTGCTCGGTCTCAAATCGAATGCAAGCAAGGATGATATCCGCTCCGCTCACCGCCGGCTGATGAAGCAATATCATCCTGATCACGGAGGGTCGGACTATCTGGCCTCCAAGATCAATCAGGCGAAGGAGACGCTGGGCGGCTAGACAGGAAAAAGGCCCTGCTTGGCAGGGCCTTTTTTTACGCAACGCCACTCACAATTAAACTTAAGCAAACTCAGCCCTGCGGTGCCAATGGCAGGCACTTCACACCCTTTCGGGCGAGCTCCTTGCAGGCGGCACGCGCCGTTGTCTGGTCGAAGCCTGAAAATCTTGCGCGGAACAGGGTCGAGGAACCTCGGGTAATGGGCACCGCGATGGGCTTTTTCCCCGTAAGGGGATCGAGATCGAGCGCCAGAGCCTTTTCGATCATCCGCATGGCGCCATCCTTGGTTGGAAAGGCACCGATCTGGATTTGCCAGCTTGGGGTCACAGCCGCCTTTTGCTGAGCGTCTGGCTTGGGTTCCGGGCTCTCCGCCGCTGCCGCCGCTGCAATTTTGAACAGCGAGTCTCTGGCAAACTGCTCGTTCTTTGCGACCACGATGATCCTTGTCGCCCGAGCTCGGGACCGGCCAGTCGAGATCGCCTTGTTCAGCGGCATCTTCTTCCGTATCGGATGGGTTTTTGTCGGCCGATTTTTGCGGCGCAGGCTGCGCCTCCGGCAGAAGAGTGGCGAGCTCGCCGCCGGCGGCAGGCAATATGTCCTCGACCTTTTGAGCCGGGGCGGTATCTTTTGCAGCCGCCGGGAGCTGGGACGCCGGGGCGCTGTCGGTCCCCGCGGCCTTGGCCGCCAAAACCCCGGACTTGGTCTGGGGCAGGGGAACGGGAGAGGCCGCCGAGGGAGTGACGGGCGCGGATGCCACTGTCGTCTCCTTGCCGGCACCTGGGGGAACGCCTGCAAGGCCGGCGATGACGTTGGTCCTCGATGTCGATGCCTTGGGGAAGTTCTTGTCCAGCATGCTCATCATGTAGGTGTTTCTTGCGGCCCCGGTCCTGCCGCCCATCACGACGCCGATGAGACGCTTGCCCTTGCGCGCGACCGACGTCGTAAGGTTAAACCCCGATGCTCGGATGTAACCGGTCTTGATGCCGTCGGTTCCTGCATATTTGCCGAGAAGGCGGTTATGGGTCCGTATCGCGCGGCCCTTGTAGGTGAAGCTCATAATTTTGAAATAGGGGTAATATTGGGGAAAATCGCGCTGAATGCGAAGGCCGAGCGTCGCCATGTCCCGGGCGGTCGTCACCTGTCCGGGATTCGGCAGCCCCGAGGCGTTGCGAAAGGTCGTTCTGGTCATTCCAAGACGCTTCGCCGTAGTGTTCATGCGCGCGGCGAAAGCTTTCTCGTTGCCCCCGATGTTTTCTGCGATCGTGGCGGCCACGTCGTTTGCCGACCGCGTGACCAGCGCCTTGATGGCGTCTTCCACGGTCAGACTGTCTCCAGGCCGAAGGCCAAGCTTGGAGGGGGGACGCGAGGCGCCGAAAGCAGAGCATTTCAGCCGCGACGTGAGCTTCAGCCGGTCGGCCTTCAGTTCCTCGAACAATATATAGAGAGTCATCACCTTGGTGAGCGAGGCGGGATAACGCGGCGCATCGGCGTTCTGTGAGAACAGCACGCTGCCATTATGGGCATCGACCACCATGGCCGAAAAACCAGTGGCAGCAAGGGCCTGACGCTCGCCGGCAACCGCGGCAAGCGCGGCGAAGCCGAGGATGCATCGGAACAGGAGGGCCATCAGGGAGCGTGAATGGCGCAATGCGTCCGAGCAAGCAGCGGCTGTCATGTCGTGGAAATCCTTGGTTCTAGATTTTGGTCAAAAGAAGCAAGAATGCGGCTATAGCGGTTAGCACAGTTGCGTTCGGTGAGATACCCGTTTGGAGCAGATGGGCGCCCTCAAGCCCATCGGGAAGCAACAAAATTGTCGACCATAGTGCGCCGGCCACAGCAACCTCAGATATATTACCGCTGGTTTTCCTCGCCAAGAGGATGGGCTTGCCTGCCCTAACGCATCATCGCAGAAGCGTAGTTACCAGCGCGTAAATAATCGGCAATCGAGATTTCACCAATGGCCTGTGTTTCTATAGAGCTATGTTGCAGTGCAAAAACCCCTTGACGGGATTTTGTGCACTGCATATATAACGGCCAACGGCGCCGGGACGGTGTCGCGATAATCACAACGGAGATCGTGATGTTCAAATCGGTTGAAGAAATGCAGGCTTTCGGCAGAGGCGGCTTCGAAGCTTATGTGACTGCCGCGACGGCCATGACGAAGGGCCTCCAGACCATTGCCGCGGAGTCCGCGGATTATTCGCGCAAGACATTCGAAAAGAGCTCGCAAACGCTCGAGAAAGTCATGACGGCGAAGTCGGTTGAAAAGGCGCTCGAATTGCAGCAGGGTTTCATGAAGGACGCCTATGAGAGCTTCCTTACCCAGTTCACGAAATATAATGAGCTCTATGCTGCTGCCGTCAAGGAGGCCTACAAGCCGTTCGAGGCTCAGGTTGCCAGCGTAACCAGCAAGGTTTCCTCGAAGTAAGCTGAGTTCGTTCGGCTCGATTGCAGCCTGGTGCAGAAGTGCACCAGGCATTTTTTTTATTCCCCGGCGCTGAAATCGGCGCAACTAGCCCCTCGTAATAGCCGTTGAATCACTTAAGTTATCCGGGCACGATTCATGTCGTGTCGGGTCACACCTTATTGGAGGGAGCCAAAGCTGGGTCCAGCCCCATGGCCGACAAAAACCGAAACAAAACGGACGGGCAAACAGGCGTAATCACGCGAACGGCGCCCAAGACCAAAAAGCCGTCGATGTACAAAGTGCTTTTGTTGAACGACGATTACACGCCCATGGAGTTCGTGATTCATGTGCTCGAACGGTTTTTCAACAAAGCGCGCGACGAAGCGACCCGGATCATGCTGCATGTCCATCAAAAGGGCATCGGCATCTGCGGGGTATATACCTTTGAAGTTGCGGAGACAAAGGTGACCCAAGTGATGGATTTCGCACGGCAACACCAGCATCCGCTACAATGCACCATGGAAAAAGAATAGGAGCCTCCATTGCCCACGTTCTCCCGCAGCCTGGAACAAGCTCTGCACCGCGCACTGTCGATTGCGAGCGAGAAAAATCACGAATATGCGACACTCGAGCACCTGCTCCTGGCGCTGATCGATGACCGCGATGCCGCGGCTGTCATGCGGGCCTGCAGCGTCGATCTCGAACTGCTGCGCAGAAGCCTGGAGAATTACATCGAAAACGAGCTTTCGAGCCTGACCGTCGATGAGGGTGAGGGCTCGAAGCCGACAGCGGGATTCCAGCGGGTCATCCAGCGCGCTGTCATCCATGTCCAGTCGTCCGGGCGCGAAGAGGTGACAGGCGCCAATGTGCTGATCGCCATTTTTGCCGAACGCGAGAGCCATGCGGCGTTTTTCCTGCAGGAGCAGGATATGACCCGCTACGACGCCGTCAACTTCATCTCTCATGGCATTGCCAAGCGGCAGGGCGCTTCGGAAACCCGACCCGTGCGGGGGGTCGATGAGGACGCCTCCGACGACAGCGTCGGCGAGCAAAGCAAGAAGCAGGGTGAATCGGCCCTCGACGCCTATTGCATCAATCTCAACAAGAAGGCCGAGGCCGGCCGTATCGACCCGCTGATCGGACGCGAGGCGGAGGTGAACCGCACGATCCAAATTCTCTGCCGCCGGCAGAAGAACAATCCGCTTTATGTCGGCGATCCGGGCGTGGGCAAGACAGCGATTGCGGAAGGCCTGGCGCGACGCATCGTAAAGGGAGAAGTGCCCGAGGTGCTGCGGGGCTGCACTATTTTCCAGCTCGACATGGGTGCGTTGCTGGCGGGAACCCGGTACCGCGGCGATTTCGAAGAGCGCATCAAGGCGGTCATCAAGGAGATCGAGCGTTATCCAGGCGCGATCATGTTCATCGACGAGATCCACACCGTGATCGGAGCAGGTGCAACGAGCGGCGGCGCGATGGACGCCTCCAATCTGCTCAAGCCGGCGCTGGCGGGAGGCGCGCTCCGCTGCATCGGCTCGACCACCTACAAGGAGTACCGCCAGCATTTCGAAAAGGACCGCGCTCTCGTGCGGCGCTTCCAGAAAATCGATGTGAACGAACCTTCGATTGAAGATGCCTGGAAGATCTTGAAGGGTCTGAAGCCGTATTATGAAGAGTTCCACAAAGTGCGCTTCACCGAAGATGCGATCAAATCCGCGGTCGAGCTGTCGGCGCGCTACATGAGCGATCGCAAGCTGCCCGACAAGGCCATCGACGTCATCGACGAGTCGGGCGCCTCGCAGATGCTGCTCACCGAGAACAAGCGCAAGTCGGTTATCGGCGTCAAAGAGATCGAAGAAACGGTCGCCACCATGGCGCGCATTCCACCCAAAACCGTTTCCAAGAACGATGCCGAGGTGCTCAAGGATCTCGGGATCAATCTCAAGCGCGTCGTGTTCGGGCAGGACAAGGCTATCGATGCTCTGACCGCTGCCATAAAGCTGGCACGCGCGGGCTTGCGCGAGCCGGAGAAGCCGATCGGCTGCTATTTGTTTTCCGGGCCCACCGGCGTCGGCAAAACCGAAGTTGCCCGTCAGCTTGCCGATACGCTGGGAGTGAAACTGCTCCGCTTCGACATGTCGGAATATATGGAACGGCATTCCGTGTCGCGCCTGATCGGCGCGCCTCCGGGCTATGTGGGCTTCGATCAAGGCGGTCTCCTGACCGATGGTGTCGACCAGAATCCTTATTCCGTGCTGCTGCTCGACGAGATCGAGAAGGCCCATCCCGATCTTTTCAACATCCTGCTTCAGGTGATGGACCATGGGAAGCTGACGGATCACAACGGCAAAACCGTGGAGTTCCGCAACACCATCCTCATCATGACGACCAATGCGGGCGCCCAGGATCTTGCCAGGGCTGCCTTCGGCTTCACTCGCACGGTTCGCGAGGGCGACGATCAGGAGGCGATCACCCGAATGTTCTCGCCCGAGTTCCGCAACCGTCTCGACGCGATGATCGGCTTCGACCATCTGCCGACGGAAGTCGTGCGCATGGTGGTGGAAAAGTTCATCATGCAGCTCGAAGCACAGCTTGCCGAACGGCAAGTGATCATCGAGCTTTCACCGGAAGCTGCGGACTGGCTGGCGCAGCGCGGCTATGACAACCAGATGGGGGCGCGGCCATTGGCCCGCATCATCCAGGAACATGTGAAGAAGCCGCTCGCCGATGAAGTGCTGTTCGGCAAGCTCGCATCGGGGGGAACGGTCAAGGTCATCATCGAGACGGCCGAAAACGGCGAGACAAAGCTCGGCTTCATCTATTTCGACCGTGAGCGGGAGAAAGCACTGCCGCGGCCCCCCGAACGCAAAGCCCTGCCGCGTCCGAGAAGCCAGCGCGGCAAACGGCCGGGCGGCGCCAACGGCCCTAAAGGCACGCCGCAATCGGTCCATTGACGGCTGGCCGGCGTGGAGACAGAGCCGCGGCCGGGCTATGACTGGCGCGGCCTGCCTCACGGAGCCGGGAGCCGCGGTCAGCCTCGCCGGGGCAGTCATGGCCGCGTCCTTCATTGGTTTCGGGGCATTTCTGCGCAGCGTCGACTTCGATCTGGCGGCGGGGCTGGCCACCGTTCCCCTGATTTGGGCGCTGCCGGGCCAAGTGGTGTTCATCGATTCCATCGACAAGGGTCTCGGTTTGGCAGCGACGAGCCTGGCCGTCAGCATCACCGCGGTCAGGCTCATGCCCTTGACCGTCCTGGTGCTGGCAAAGACGCGTGTCCACGGAGCCCCGCGCTGGCCTGAATTGATCGCGGCGCATTTCGTGGCGATCACACTCTGGCTCCTGTCGAATTTGGAAATCGAAAACATACCGTATCGGCGGCGGCTGCCCTGGCTGATCGGACTCGGCGGCACGCTGTGCGGCTCGATGATCGTGTTTTCCGCTCTTGGTTATTTTCTTGCAGAGAGGCTGCCGGTGCCGCTTGCCGCTTCGCTGGTTTTCTTGACGCCGGCGTTTTTTCTCGTGTCGTTGCTCAGCGGCATCCGCTGGCGGTTCGAATATGGCGCGGTGGTGCTTGGAGCAATCCTCGGGCCGCTAACCTACAAGATCGCGCCTGAGTTCGATCTTTTCATCGCCGGCATAGCCGGCGGCAGTCTCGCTTACTTGCTCCATGAACTCGCCTTGCGGTTTCGCAGATGAGCCAGCTATGGGGCTATCTTCTTGCTGCCGGTGCGGCGACCTATGTCTGGCGTATTCTCGGGGTCGCCGCATCACGCCGGATGGAAGTCGAAAGCCCATTGATCCTGTGGATAAGATCGGTGGCAACGGCATTGATCGCAGCGCTCGTGGTGCGGTTCGTCTATGCGCCTTCGGGACTTCTGCTCGAGACGGCATTCGCCAGCCGTGTTATCGCGCTTGGCGCAGCCGTAGCCGGCTATTACGCGCTCGGCCGGCGGATTGAAGCCGGCGTTGGAAGTGCCGCAATGGTGTTCGTTATTTCGGAAAGCCTGAGAAGCGCCTGAAAAATAGGGAACCAAGATTCCCGCTGTCTTGTTAGCATTTCTGGATCGATACATTGGCGGCAAACTCTGTCGAGCCGCAGGCGGCCGCAACACCAGCAAAGAAAAGGATCATCATTATGAAAGCCACTTCAGCGTTACTCGCAGCATTCGCACTATGCGGCGCAACGGCGGGAGCACAGGCGCAGCAATATGCCGCTCCGATGCAGGAGGTTCATTCGGAGCAGATGGATTGGGGTTACCCCGGCATGGGGTGCGGGCACCCGGGCATGATGGGCATGGGAATGGGCCAGCCCGGCATGATGGGGATGGACCATAGTGGAATGATGGGCATGGGAATGGGGCATACCGGCAGGATGGGGATGCACGGCGGCGGTCATGCCAGAATGATGATGCCGATGATGATAGCGATGATGGACACCAACAATGATGGAGCGCTGTCGCTCGAGGAGGTGCAGGCGGTGCACGCCCGGATGTTCGCCTTCATCGACAAGAACAAGGACGGCAAGGTCACGCCGGATGAGGTGCAGGCAGCTTTTAGCGGCGGCGCGGCACCGTCGCAGCAGCAGCAGCAGTGAAGCCGTCAGCAGTGATCAGGGATCGAGCGCATCCCTGATCATCCGCGCATGTTCTGCGAGTTCGGCGGGATCGGCCATCTGGCGTGAATGCTGGGTGAGAGGAACGCCATCATGGCGCGGGATCACATGAACGTGGAGGTGAAAAACGGTCTGGCCCGCAGGCGTTTCGTTGAACTGCATGATGAGAACACCGCCGGCATCGAATGCCCTCTTCACGGCGCGAGCCACCTTCTGTGCGGTGGCCATGACGGCGCAAATGTCGGCGGGTGCAGCATCGAGAAGATTGCGCGAGGAGTTTTTAGGCACGACAAGCGCATGGCCCTTCGCCTGCGGCATCACGTCCATGAAGGCCAGAGTATCCCCGTCCTCATAGACCTTATGGC
The DNA here is from genome assembly GCA_963770205.1 of uncultured Alphaproteobacteria bacterium. Classification (GTDB taxonomy): domain Bacteria; phylum Pseudomonadota; class Alphaproteobacteria; order Rhizobiales; family Aestuariivirgaceae; genus DATBLQ01. The sequence continues at coordinate 39,285 of CAVYOS010000011.1, read as the reverse complement.
AGGGGATCTCACCGCGGAGAATTTTGGCGAAAATATTCGCAGGGTCATAGGCTGTCATCGGCAGCTCCAGGGTTGCGGAACGGGGAATGTTCGGCAAGAGCAAATTGATCGTGCGAAACAGCCTGGCGCTCATGTGCCAGATATTCCGCTACCGCCGCGGCGAGGCGGGTGTCGGCGAAGTGGTGCGCGGAATAGGTTGTTTTTGGAAGATAGCCGCGGGCCAGTTTGTGCGGTCCTTGGGCGCCCGCTTCCACCCATTCCAGCCCGCGGGAGATGGCGAATTCGATCGCCTGATAGTAGCAGGCTTCGAAGTGGAGCATGGGGTGGTGCTCGATCGCTCCCCAATTTCGGCCGAACAGCGTGTCGCTGCCGATGAAGTTGAGCGCGCCGGCGATCAGCTTTCCCTTGCGCCGACACATAATGAGCAGGATGCGATCCGCCATTGCAGCCGACAGAAGGCTGAAGAATTTGCGATTGAGATAAGGCGAGCCCCATTTTCGCGAACCGGTGTCCATGTAGAAATTGAAAAAAGCGTCCCAATGGCCCTCGGTGATATCATTGCCCGTCAGCCATTCGAAGCCGATGCCCTGGGCCGTAACCGCATTGCGCTCCTTGCGGATATTCTTGCGCTTGGCACTCGATAGCTGCTTCAGAAAGTCATCGAAGCTGCGATAGTTGCTATTGTGCCAGTGGAACTGAGTATCCGTGCGCTGAAGAAGTCCGGCCCGGCCCAGCATCTCCCATTCCGCGGTCGTGGGAAAGGTCACGTGCAGTGAGGACGCTGAGCGCTGGCGGCAGAGCTCCATGGCGCCATCGAGAAGCATGCGGCGGTGAACCTCGGCCTCGGCGCCCGGTGCAACCATCAGCCTCGGGCCTGTTACGGGGGTGAACGGCACGCTGGCCTGAAGCTTCGGATAATAGCGTCCGCCGGCGCGCTCATAGGCGTCGGCGAACGCATAGTCGAAGACATACTCACCCCGGCTGTGTGATTTGAGATAGCATGGCATTGCGCCGGCGACGCTGCCGTCGTCGCCTTCCAAAATCAAATGCTGCCCAAGCCAGCCGGTCCGGCGCGTGGCAGAGCCCGATGTTTCCAGCGCGAGCAGGAAGGCGTGGTCGACAAAAGGGTTGTAGGGCAACCCAGCCGGATTGGCGTGAGCATTCCAGCGCTCCGCCTCCACATCCTGCAAAGTGGTCACGACCCTGATCCGCACGGCAACCTCACGGCAGAAAGCCCTCGAAGGTGATCTGATCACAGTAACGCCGAACTGCCGCTGCTTCATCTTCCGATCGCACCGTCCATGTGATGACGGGAAGACCGGCTGCACGCAGCTGCGTCACCGGCGGCCAGGGCAGGCCGCCAGCATCGAAAGAGATGAAATGGGGCAGGGTGCGTTGCCAGTGGCGCAAATGCCGCAGCTCGAGCCGGCGGGCGAGGGGCAGGGCCTGCCAGGACGGCCGCGTTACGCGTTCGGCAACAATGCCGCGAGGAATGTGCGGCTCGCATCTCAGCGCCTCGACGAGGTCGGGATCGAAGGACATCAGGGCGCAGGGGCCGGAATAGGATCGCAGTACCTGCAATGCGCGAAGGGCCAGCGCGACATTTCCGTTCCATGCACTCTTCAGCTCGATAATGAGCGCCACCCGGCCCCGAACCTGGGCGAGCAGGTCGGCAAGGGTTTCGATCCGATCGGTGCTGCCGCGAAGCCCTATCGACTTCAGCTCGGCAGCCGTGCGCGCGATCAGGGGACCTTGCGCCAGCGCAAGCCGGTCGAGCGTATCGTCATGAAACACCACTGCCTCGCCGTCCGCGGTAAGCTGAATGTCGCATTCAATGGCGTAGTTCGACACCATCGCGGCAGCGAAGGCGCTGCGCGTGTTTTCAATGACACCCCGCGTCGGATCGTGCAGCCCGCGATGGGCGATCGGCCGCGCGCTCAGCCAGTCGAAGGCGCGGTGTCCCCTCGGCGGCTGCATCGGGCGGCTATTCGACCTCGAATATCGCTTCCACTTCCACGGCTACATTGATCGGCAGAGAGCCGGCGCCTACCGCCGAGCGCGCATGCTTGCCCTTGTCGCCCAGCACCTCGACGATGAGATCGGAGGCGCCGTTGATGACCTTGGGCTGATCGGTGAACTCCGGTATTCCGTTGACGAAGCCCAGAACCTTCACGCAGCGCTTCACGCGATCGAGATTGCCCGCGCAAGCATCCTTCAGCTGGGCAAGAATATTGATGGCGCAGATGCGCGCGGCCTTTGCCGCTTCCTCGGTGCTGAAATCCTTGCCGACCTTTCCTTGATATTCGAATTTTCCGTCCTTCAGGGGTACCTGACCGGAGGTGAAAACGAGATTGCCCGTACGCACCCAACCGACATAATTGGCGACGGGCGTGGCAGGCATCGGCAGCTCAATTCCGAGCTCCTTGAGGCGGGCATCGATCTTGGTCATTTACAAACTCTCCTTTTGGTCGACAGCGGCGCTTAGCACAGAGGATGAAGGCTGGCAAAGGAACTAGATCACCGGGTCAAACTCGGTGATGACGCTCCTTCAGTGTCCCTTTCGCCTTGGCGGGTTTTCTCCAAACTGGCGTCGAGGAGCATCCGCGTATAGGGGTGATCCGCTTCCCCGCGGCGAAGGCGCTCGACTTCCAGCATCTCAACGATCTCGCCCTGATACATTACGGCGATGCGCGTGCACATATGGGCAATCACCGCCAGATCATGGCTGACCATCAGCATGGTGAGGCCGTGGGTGCGGCCGATCCGCTTAAGCAGATTCAGGATTTCCGCCTGCACGGACAGATCGAGCGCCGAGGTCGGTTCATCGAGAAGCAGGATGCGCGGCTCGATGATCAGCGCCCGAGCAATGGCCACTCGCTGCCGCTGACCGCCCGAGATCTGATGCGGATAGCGGTAGCGGTGCTCGGCCCCCGAGGCCGACTTCCTGGAGCGCCCGATCCACGCGCCGATCGATGGCGTCGAGGCCCTGGATCGCCAACGGCTCGGAAAGAATCTTGTCGACCGTGTGGGTCGGATTGAGCGAACCGTAAGGGTCCTGGAACACCATCTGCACGAGGCGGCGCTCCTGGCGTGTGCGCCTGGCTGCCAAGCTCGCCGGCCGCCAAGACGATATGGCCGCCGGCGAGCGGCACCAGCCCGGCGATGGCGCGCAGCAAGGTCGACTTGCCGCAGCCGGATTCACCGACGAGGCCAAAAGCTCTCGCCGGCCTCGACCTTGAAGGAAACATTGCGCACCGCCTCGATGCGCCGGCTGCCGCTCGCCGAAGGCGACCGTTGCCTCCAGACACCTCGATCACGCGGCCGGTGCCTCGCCGAGTTTCGGCCGGACGTCGAGCCAGGCACGGATCGCGCGTGAGCTGCGGCAGCTCGGCTGGGCGCGATCGATGAGCGGGCGGCAGGCGAGAAGTCCCTGCGTATAGGGATGGCGCGCCGAGGCGAGTTCAGATGCCTTGAGCGTCTCCATGACCCGTCCGGCGTAGAGCACGACGACACGATCGCAGAAAGAGGCGACGAGATTGAGATTGTGGCTGATCAGGATCAGTCCCATGCCGCCGCCGCCGGATGAGTTCGTCGATCAGCACCAGCAGCTGCGCCTGAACCGTCACGTCGAGCGCCGAGGTCGGCTCGTCGGCGATCAGCAGTTCCGGCTCCGGGATCAGCATCATGGCGATCATCACCCGCTGGCCCATGCCGCCGGAGACCTCATGCGGATAGAGATCGATAGACGCGCTCCGGGTCGCGAATGCGCACGGCTTCGAGCATTTCCAGCGTCTTGCGCCTGGCCTCGCGGGTCGAGGCGCGACTGTGCACCTGATAGCTCTCGGCGATCTGACGGCCGACCGTCATCACGGGGTTGAGCGAGTATTTCGGATCCTGCAGCACCATCGAGATCCGGCGGCCGCGAATGGAGCGCAGGCCGCGCTCGCTTGCGGCCAGGAGATCGGTATCGTGCAGACGCAGGCGTCTTCGCCGTCACTGCGGCGCTGTGCGGCAGAAGGCGAAGGATGGCGAGGCCGATCGTCGATTTGCCGGAACCGGATTCGCCCGACGATGCCCACCCGCTCGCGGCCGACGCTGAAGCTGACGCCTCTCAGCGCGGGCACCGGACCCGTTCGCCCCCGATAGGCGACATGCAGATCCTCGACGGTGAGAAGAGGGCCTTCGCTCATTAGCTCTTCGGGTCGAATACGTCGCGCAGGCCGTCGCCGAGCAGGTTGAAGCCGAAGCTGACCACGAAAATCGCAATGCCCGGAATGGTTGCCACCCACCATTGGTCGAGGAGATAGCTGCGGCCGCTGGAGACCATCAGTCCCCATTCGGGTGCCGGCGGCTGCGCGCCAAGGCCGAGAAAGCCGAGGCCGGCGGCGATCAGGATGATGCCGGCCATATCGAGGGTAAGACGGACGATCACCGAAGGAAGGCACAGGGGCACGATGTGGCTCCAGATGATGCGCAAGTGCGGAGGCTCCCTGCATCCGGGTCGCCAGGATGAAGTCGCTCCGGCGCATCGTCATGGTCTCGGCGCGGGCAAGCCGCGCATAGGGCGGCCAGGCGGTGATCGAGATGGCGATGACCGCGTTCTCGATGCCGGGCCCGAGCGCAGCCGCGAAGGCAAGAGCCATGACGAGGCGCGGAAAAGCGAGGAAGATATCGGTGATGCGCATCAGCACCGTGTCGAACACGCCGCCGAAATAGCCTGCGACGCGTGCCGATGATCAGGCCGACCGGCAGCACGATGACCGATACCAGGAAGATGATGAGCAAGCGTGATGCGGCTGCCGTAGATAATGCGGGCGAAGATATCGCGGCCCAGTTCGTCGGTGCCGAACCAGTGCTCGCACGGAAGGCGGCTGCGAGGCGGGCGGTCAGCATCTGATCGTAAGGCGACTGCCCGGCGAGCCAGGGTGCGAAGATCGCCATCAGGACGAGCGCAAAAACGATCATCACGCCCGGAAACCGCCAGCGGATTGCGCTTGAGCGCCAGCCAGTTCGCATACCAGCGGCCGAGCCGCGCCTGGCCGCGGCTCTGCGGCGCCTCGGCGAGGAGCCAATCGTGCCAGGACACAGGCTTGGGAGACGGTCTCGACGCTCATCGCGCCCTCGGATCGACGAGATAGTAGGCAAGATCGGAAAGCAGATTGAGCCCGATGAACACGATGCCGACGACCAGGGTGCCGCCGAGCACGGCGTTCATGTCGGCATTGAACAGCGCGGAGGTGATGTAGCGGCCGAGCCCCGGCCAGGCGAACACGGTCTCGGTCAGCACCGCGCCTTCGAGGAGATAGCCGTAGCTCAGGGCGATCACCGTGATCAGCGGCACCATGATGTTGCCGAGCGCATGGCGCCAGACGACGCGGGTCGCGGGACAGGCCCTTGACCTGCGCGGTCAGGATGTATTCCTGCGCGCAACTGCCCGAGCATGAAGCTGCGCGTCATGCGCGCGATATAGGCGAGCGACAGATAGCCGAGAATGCCGGCCGGCAGGATGATGTGCGACACGGCGTTCCAGAACACGTCCATGTCGCCGCCGATGCAGGCTGTCGATGAGCAGCATGCCGGTGACGGGCGCGACGATGTCTTCATAATAGACGTCGAGGCGGCCCGGTCCGCCGACCCAGTCGAGCGCGTTGTAGAAGACGAGGAGCCCGACCAGACCCAGCCAGAACACCGGCATGGAATAGCCGATGAGACCGGTGATGCGGATCAGGTGATCCGGCCAGCGCCCCTGGTTGGTCGCCGCAACGACGCCCATGGGCACGCCGAAAACCACGCCGATGATGATCGCAACGGTGGCAAGCTCGAGGGTTGCGGGGAAAACCCGCATCAGATCTTCGAGCACCGGCCGCGCGGTCAAGACCGCCGTGCCGAGATCGCCCTGGAGCAGCTTTGACCAGATAGTTCCAGTACTGCTGATAGAGCGGCAGATCGATGCCGAGCTCCATCCGCACGCGCTCATAGACATCGGGCGGCGCCCGGTCGCCGACCACAGCCAGCACCGGATCGATCGGAATGACCCGTCCGATGCAGAAGGTGACGACCGTGAGGCCGAGAAAGGTGAGGACAAGCGACGCCACCAGCCGCACAACGTGGCAGAAAAACGCCGGACGCCGTGACCGCCGGGCACCCGCGGTGGGCAGTGCGGGGGTGGTGGTCACGGCCGGCAATGAGCGTTCTACTTCGTCACGAGGCGATAGTAGACCGTGTCGTAGGTCGGGCCGGAAACGAAGCCCTTGACGTTCTTGTGGCGCGCGACCTGTTCCGTGCTCTGGAACATGATCACGAAGGGCCCGTCCTCCTGCAGCTTGAGCTGGAGATCGAGATACATCTCCTTGCGCTTCTCGGGATCGCGCTCGCGTGCCGCCGCATCGGTCTCCTTGGTGATCTCGGGAATATCCCAGGCATTGCGCCATGCGAGCGGCTTCGACTTCGCATTGTCGGCGTTGTCGGGATTTCGCGCGAAGCTGTCGGCGTTCGAATGCGGGTCCATGTAGTCCGGCGACCAGTAGAGCAACAGCATCTGGTGCTGGCGGGCGCGGTATTTGGTGATCACCTGCTTCTGCTCGCCGGGGACGATTTTCGCCTTGATGCCGGCCTGGCCCAAGGTCGCCTGCATCGATTGAGCGATTTCGGTAATAGGGCGAGCTGTTGGAAGAATCGAGCTCGACCTCGAAGCCATCGGGATAGCCGGCTTCGGCCAGGAGCTGCCTTGGCCTTGGCGACGTCGAGATTGAAAGGCGTGTCTGTCAAGCGAAGCAAAGAAGCCCGAAGGCCAGAAGGCCTGATGCACCTTGAAGCGGCCCTTGAGGAAGCTGTCCGCCATTCCCTGATAGTCGATGAGCCACCGAATGGCCTTGCGCACTTCCGGCTTGGCGAGACGCTCGTCCTTCTGATTGAGAGCCAGATAGTAGAGATCGGCCTTGGGAAAACCCTCGACGACGAGATCGGCATTGCCGGCGATGCCCTGGATCTGATCGGCGGTCAGGTTGCGCACCAAATCGGCATCGCCCTTCTCCAGCATCAGGCGCTGCGCCGCCGGCTCGGGAACATGGCGGACGACGACGCGTTTGACGCCTGGCGCGCCGTGGCGGTCATTCGGATTGGCCTCGAGGGTGACGGCCTCGTTCGGCTTCCAGGATTTGAGCACGAAGGGACCGGAGCCCGCCGAGTTCGTCTTCAGCCATTCATAGCCGAGATCGCCGTCCTGCCTCGTGCTCGAGAACGAGCTTCTTGTCGACGACGGAGCCGACGCCGGCCGACAGGCAGTTGAGCACGAAGGTCGGGGCGAAATCCTCGGTGATGGTCAGTTCGACCGTGAGGTCGTCCTTGGCCTTGACGAGATCCTTCACATTCTCCGGCGTCCAGCCGAGCTGCGAGAAGATGAAGGCGGGTGTCTTGTTCAGGATGATGACGCGCTGGATGGAGAAGGCCACATCCTCGGCGGTCAGCGGGTTGCCCGAATGGAATTTCTGGCCGGCACGGATCTTGAGCGTGATCGTTTTGCCGTCGTCGCTGACGCGTATGGCTTTCGGCGACGCCGGGAACGAGCTTCGCGGTGTCCTCGGCTTCATAGGTCATGATGCGGTCATAGACATTGGCAATCACCTCGCCGCCGGAGAACTCGAAGACTTCGGCCGGATCGAGGGTGATGATGTCGTCGATCTGCTTGGCGATGACGAGAGTGTCTTTCGGCGTGTCCGCCAGAACCGGCTGGCCAAGCAATCCGAGCCCCAGCACGCCGGCTGCGAAACAGCAGCTTTGCGAATTTGATCACGGCTTTCTCCCTGTTAGCGGCCGCGGTCGAAGCGGCATCTCAACGACACTGCCGATGTGATCCCTTCAACCACCACCGGTCTTGCCGTTGTTGGCGAAAGTATTGCAGGAAAACTTCAGCCAAGCAATCAAGCCGCGGGCCGAAGCCCGCTAGACGAGCCGGTCGCGCGGCCTTCCGGTTTGAAAGAAGGCTTCGAGGTTATCGACGGCCCGCATTCCCATGGCCGTGCGGGTATTTGGCGTAGCGCTGCCAAGATGCGGCAGCAGGAAGACATTGTCGAGCTCGCGGAAACGTGAATCGATGTTGGGCTCGTTGCGAAACACGTCGAGACCCGCGGCGGCAAGCTTGCCCGACTTCAGCGCCTCGATCAGATCGTCGTCGTCGACGATATCGCCACGGGCGGAGTTCACGATGATGGCGCCGTCGGGCAGGAGTCGGATCACGCCGGCATTGACCATCCCGCGCGTTTCCGGCGTCGAGGCACAATTTATCGACAGGAAATCGCACAACGGCAGCATGTCTGCAAGCTCGCTGTGATAGCGCGCGCCGAATTCTTGCGCCGGCGGCAGCTGGCGGCGATTGAAATAATGGACCGGCATATCGAACCCGCGGGCGCGGCGCGCCAGGGCCTGGCCGATGCGGCCCATGCCGATAATCCCGAGGGTTTTCCCGGATACGTCAAAGCCAAGCGGCGCCGTTGGCGACCAGGATGTCCAGCGCCCTTCTCTGATCATTCGTTCCCCCCAGTAAGCGCCGCGCGCGGCCCCGAGAATGAGCAGCATGGCAATGTCGGCGGTGGCATCGGTGAGAACATCGGGCGTGTTGGTTACGGTGAGGCCGCGAGCCTTGGCCGCCTGCAAATCGATGTGATCATGGCCGACCGAAAAGGTCGCCAGGACGCGAACGGTGCGAGGCAAGGCGGCAATAACCGCAGGGGTGAATTTGTCGGCCGGGGTGATCAGCAATCCGCCGCATCCTTCCGCCTTGGCGAGCATTTCATCAGGCAGCATGGAGTGATCATCGGGATTGAGATGGGCCACAAAATCGCGCTCCAGCCGGGCTTCGACCGCGTGGGGCAATTTTCGTGTGACCAGAACCGTCGGTTTGGAAATCATTGGGCAGCACGCCTTGGGTGGATATTTGCAATGCCGGGCATTGCGGAGGAACTGGCAATGGCCTACCCATGTTGTGCACCAGGGGGCAAGGAGATTTGCAATAGTGAGGCGATGTTTCGCGCTTGTTCCCGTGACCGTCCTCAGCATCTGGACGGCCGACGCCGGTCATGCCGTTGGTCCGGTGGGCGTCAGGCTGCAGCCGCATCTCGCCATCTATGACCTAGTGCTCAAGCGGTCAACGGACCGGCTGGGACTGTCAGGTGTGAACGGCCGGCTGGCGATCGAGGTTTCGGGATCAGAATGCAAGAACTGGACGGTGAACTTTCGCATGGTAAGCCAGTTCCAGAACGAGGATGAAAGCCAGCGGCTGCTCGATACGCGCAGCCTCACCGAGGAAGCCTATGACGGAAAATCGCTCGATGTGGAGCAGCAAAATTATGTCGATGGCGCTCTCGATTCCGAGTCGAAGATCATCGCCGCCAAAAAACCCGACGGCAGCGTTCACGGCACAATTCTGAAGCCGCAGGACGAGGAGTTTCAACTCGCGGCCGGAACGGTGTTTCCGGTCGGCCATCTGCAGAAGCTGATCGAAACGGCGGAGCGTGGCGGGAAACGCGACAAGAGCATCGTGTTCGATGGAACGGAAGGCACCAAGACCTACACGGCCATAGCCCTTCTGGGCGGCGAGCGGGACAAGGGCAACCAAAGAACGGCCCTGAAGGCGGCCGCGGGCGCAGAGCTGAAGAAGGTGAAAGCCTGGCCGGCTACGATCAGCTATTACGATTTGGCCAAGGGCGACAACAATGACGGCACGCCGAGCTTCGAAATCCTCGTCGAGATGTTCGAAAACGGGGTCTCGGGCGACATGGTGATCGATTACGGGGATTATGCCCTCAATGCCAAGCTGGCGGAGCTCAAGCTCAAGCCTTACGGCGTGTGCAAGTGAAGAGTTAGCTATCAGTCCTCGTCCATCCAGTCCGGCGGATTCTGGGGCGCGTTGAGGTCGTGCGCAGGCCGCCGGAATGACAGGCCTTTCTCGACTGCTCCCAAACCGAATTTTTCGCGCAGGCCATCCATTGCCCGCTCGGCCTTGGCCTTACGTGCGATGCCGGGCTCGAGATCGTCAAGCTCGGCGTCGCCTTGCGCTGGCGAAATGTTGGATATACTGACACCGATCAGCCGAAAGGCCGTTCCGTCTGTTTCGCGACGCAGCAGCACCCGCGCCGTTTGGAAAATGCGTTCAGCGAGCTGGGTCGGATCGGCAAGCGTCTGGCTGCGGGTGCGCAGCTTGAAGTCTGCTGTCTTGAGCTTGAGAACGACCGTCGCACCACGCAACCCGGCGCGCTTGGCGCGGCGGGAGAGTTTTTCGGCCATCTGCCAAAGGATACGCTCGAGCTCCGCATTATCCGCGACGTCTTCGAGAAATGTTGTTTCGGCACCGATGCTCTTTGCCTCACCATCGGGTGATATTTTGCGATCATCCTCGCCGCGCGAGAGATGATAAAAGCGCGATCCGATGGCACCAAAGCGCCGGATCAGTTCCTTCTTCTCCATGGTCTGGAGTTGTCCGATCGTGGAAATGCCCTGGCGCGCCAAGGACAATTGAGTTGCTTTGCCGACGCCCCATATCAGCGAAACCGGCTTGGCAGCCAGAAAACCCGGCGCTTCGGAGCGGCCGATGACGGAAAATCCCCGGGGCTTGTCGAGCTCGGAAGCCACTTTGGCGAGATATTTATTGTAGGACAGCCCAATTGAAACGGAGATGCCGATTTCTCTCTCGATGCGCCGTGCAAGCTTCGCGAGCGAGAGAGCAGGCGGGCCATGATGCAGTCTCTCGGTTCCGCCCAGATCGAGAAAAGCCTCGTCAATCGAAAGCGGCTCGACGAGGGGTGTCAGCTCGAGCATGAGACGGCGAACCTCGCGGCCGACCTCGGCATAACGGTCCATCCGCGGACTGACGACGGTGGCCTCGGGGCAGAGTTCAAGCGCCTTGAACATGGGCATGGCCGATCGGACGCCAGAGATGCGAGCCACATAGCAGGCTGTCGAGACCACACCGCGCTTTCCGCCCCCGACAATCACCGGCTTATCCTTCAGGTCGGGATTGTCGCGTTTCTCAATAGCGGCATAGAATGCATCGCAGTCGATATGCGCGATCGACAAGGAACAGAGTTCAGGATGGCAAAGAAGCCGCGGGCCGCGACAGATCGGGCATCGGCGATCGCGCTCGCCGACCGCATTCAGGCAGTCCCGACAAAATGCAAAGTGTTTCGCATCTCCGGCAATTGCCTGCATTGGTGGACCGGCATGGCTGTTCAACCATTGGCATCATAGCATTGCCGGAGCGTCAGATGGAGTCCTACCGTCTATGGGCTGCAGCGCCATTGCCCGGCGCTGCTCGTGAATAATCCAGAACACGGCGGCGACCACGACCATCATGGCTGCAATCTCCAGGGTAAGGCTGGCGTGATGGCCGATCCAGTCTTCCAGATGATGAGAAGCAGATGACACAAAGCCGCCGACGGCTGAAAGTACAGCGGCAAAATTGATGTGGCTCGGCTGATGCAATCTCTCGGGCATTGGTTCTATGCCGGCCCCTGCGTCTGGGGCGTGAGACTTTGAGGCCGCCGGTCGGTTCGCCGTGGGCAAAGCCACCGCCACGTCGCCGGTAAGAAACAGTGCTGCCTCCGCGGCGCGGCGCCTGATCAAACCCGGAAGGACTTTGCCGCCCGCTTTCACCCATAGGGCCAGATCGGCGGGCACTTGATCAAAACGACAGGCATTTACCGATTTGAGAACGGAGGAGCTGCGAAAGTTGCCGAGACCCACGTTGAAGGCGAAACTCACCAAGGCCGAAAACTGGTTGTCGTTCAGCTGCGTGGTGATCGCCGATTTAACGCCGGCGCAAAAGGTCTCCAGATCGCGCATCAGAATTCCTGTTGCTTCAGCGCGGGTCAGGGTCAAGCCCGGAGCCACGGAAGGAAGACCGGCGGCCGACGTGTGACCATAGCCGATCGTCCAAACACCCATGGCGTCCTGATAAGCCTCGGTGCGACAGCCCTCGAATTCACATAGGAGAGCAAAACCCCTGTCATTCAATTTCATGATCGTCTCGCAGCACAATTAGACCGGAGACTAGCCTCTAAACCTTAACTTGCTTTAAAAGCGCAATACCCGCAATGAGGGAAAACCAACTAACGGGGCTTGCGAGCCATTTGCATCAGGCGGGCGGGTTCCGATAGGTTGGGCAGCGAGGGACACATATGTACAAGTTATATAATGTCAGGCGCTGGGGCTCGATGGCGCCGCATTTCGTGCTGGAAGAGCTCGAGGTGCCCTATCAGAACATCTGGATGACGCCAGAGCAGGTGCGAAGCGACGAATTCAAACGCCTCAGCCCTCTGGGCTTCGTTCCCGCACTTGGCCTCGACGATGGCCGCGTGATCATCGAATCCATGGCAATCGTCGCGTTCCTTACCGAGGCCAATCCCAATCGGGGGATGAGCCCGCGCCCGGGCAGCGACGATGCGGCAGTCTATCTTTCGTTGCTGGCATTCATGTCGTCGAACATCTACGCCGTGCTCAATTTCGCCGAGTTTGCTGAGGACTACACCTCCGAGCCAATTGCGCAGCAGGGCATCCGGGAGAAGGCCATCCTATCCTATCAGCGGAGTTTCGACATTCTCCACGAGCGGCTGGCGAAGGAGGGGCCATTCCTGCTCGGCGAGACGTTTTCGGCAGCCGATCTCTATCTTTTCATGCTGACGATATGGGCCAAACCAAGCGAACGTGCATTGCTCGAGCGCTGCCCGGCCATTGCAAGACTTTGCGATGACATCCGAAGCAGGCCGAGGCTCAAGGCAGCGCTTGAAGCTCATGGCGTGATGAAACCTGCGAGCGGGACTGTATGAGACTCAGCGGAGAATAGAGGTCAGAACTCAGTTTCATGTGAGCCTGCCAGAAGACGGCGTGCCAAGCCCGGCAATTCTGCATCGATTGCCTCATTTTCGCAGAACTGAAGAAGCAAGGTTTCGTCGGCGAGGAGATATTCGAGCACGGCAGCCTGGAACGAGCGTTCCGGGGCGAGCGCCCGAATGGCGACTGGTGCAATTCCAGTCAGTGCCATAAAGCGGCCGAGGCGGTCGCCGTCGGCAGCGAGAAAGCCAAGGGCCCTCAAGGAAATGGCTGCGGCCGTATCGGCATCGAGGAGGAGTTTCGGCATTGGTTTTGCGAGTGATTTACCACAAACTGACGGGTTAATCATGCGTGGCAGACCATTAAAGGCTTGGTTACACAATGCGGTCACTATGACCCGCAACAACCGGTATTCCCTTGGATTCACGTCGAATTTCAAGTGGCAAGCCAAATACAGGGGCGGAACGCCTTGCTCAACGGTGCGGCCATCATGAGTAGCTCATCGAATTCGCCCCAGGCCAAGCAGGGGGTGAAATCCGTGCTCATCGTCGAGGACAATGAGCTGAACATGAAATTGTTCAGCGATCTTCTCGAAGCGCATGGTCACCGGGTAATTCAGACGCGCGACGGATTGTCGGCGCTGGAACTCGCCCGCAAACACAAACCCGACCTCGTGCTCATGGACATTCAGCTGCCGGAAGTCTCCGGCATCGAAGTCACCAAGTGGCTCAAAGAAGCCGACGATCTGAAGCACATCCCGGTCATCGCGGTCACCGCTTTCGCCATGAAGGGCGATGAAGAGAAGATCAAAGAGGGCGGCTGCGAGGCTTATATCTCCAAGCCAATTTCGGTTTTGAGTTTTCTGCAAACCATCGATGGATTTCTCAAGAAGGCATCATGACTGCCCGGGTTCTCGTCGTCGACGACATTTTGGCAAACGTCCGGCTGCTCGAAGCGAAGCTGACGGCAGAATATTTTGAAGTGCATACGGCGATGAATGGCGTCGACGCGCTGGAATCAGTGCAGCGAGTGAAGCCCGACATCGTACTGCTCGACGTGATGATGCCCGGCATGGACGGCATCGAAGTTTGCCGGCGGATCAAAAGCAATTCCCAAACTCATCATATTCCAGTGGTAATGGTGACGGCGCTTGACCAGCCCGACGACAGGGTGAGGGGTCTCGAGGCCGGTGCCGACGACTTCCTGACCAAGCCGGTGAGCGATCTTGCATTATTCTGCCGGGTGAAAAGCCTCGTGCGGCTGAAGATGCTGACGGACGAGCTGCGCTCGCGCGCGGCGGCAGGAGAATCGATGGGCCTCGTCAAGGTCGTCGAGCAGGACGTTCTCGGCCAGGAGCCGGGAAAGATCCTGCTCATCGACAACCGCAACAACCTGCTGGCGCGCATCAAGGGCACGATCGGCAAGCGGCATGAGATCAAGTCGCTCGACGATCCGCAGCTGGCGTTGTTCGAAGCTACGGAAAACGGATATGAGCTGATCATCGTCAATCTGGATTTCGACAATTTCGATGGATTGCGCCTGTGCTCGCAGCTTCGCTCGCTGGAACGAACGCGGCAGGTCCCTATTTTGATCATCGTCGATCCCGACGACCACGAGCGCCTGCTGAGGGCGCTCGATATGGGGGTCAACGACTATCTGCTGCGGCCGGTGGACAAGCAGGAGCTGATGGCGCGCGTCAACACGCAGATCAAGCGATGGCGCTATACGGAGCAGCTGCGCAGCAATGTGAAGCAGTCGATCGAGATGGCGGTGACCGACGCGCTGACCGGGCTCTATAACCGCCGGTTCATGGAGAAGCAGCTCTCGGCCTTGACGCTCAATGCCGCGAACCGCGGGAAGCCGCTATCGCTTCTCGTGGTCGACGTCGATTACTTCAAGTCGATCAACGACAATCACGGCCATGACGTCGGCGACAGGGTGCTGCAGGAACTCGCCGCGAGGTTGAGGGAAGGCCTGCGCAATCTCGATCTGCCGTGCCGGACCGGAGGCGAGGAGTTTATCGTCGTTCTCCCCGACACCGACAAAGCCGTGGCGCTTCGGGTTGGAGAGAGGGTGAGGAAGCTGATCGGCGCCAAGCCCTTCAATGCGGGGGCAAAGAGCGGACCCCTTACGATCACCGTGTCGATCGGAGTTGCTTCGTTCGAAGGTGCTGAAGACTCGATGGAATCACTGCTCAAGCGGGGCGATGAGGCGCTTTACCAGGCGAAGCGCGAAGGCCGAAACCGCGTAATTCCGGCTGCCGCTTAAAGACGACTGCCGCCCGTTTACCGCCACGCACCGGCCATGGAAAATCCTCAAATTAACTATTTCAATTTGGGCATGCTTTTACTTTAAGCCTTTACCCTAGCTGAGAAATTTCCTCTCCCATGTCTACTTCAGAGTTGGCGTTTGCGCGATGATCCTATAAATTAAATCAAGTCATTGCCTAAGGCAGGCAAAGGGAGCTGGGAAGAGTTCCACAAGCGGCGGCCATACTTCTAGATTTCAAAACCCGACGCAGGAGCTTCCGGCAGTCCTTTGGACCAAGACGCAGGTCCATTTGTTTGCCCCGGGGCTCTCAGGTCCGCCGCATCTCCTGAGTCCACGGGGTTGGCCGGTTCGGTGCAGTTCGAGTGGCCTCCTCGACAAAAGCACCGAGCCGGCCGCCTTCTCAAAGAACATATCGGTTCGTGAATCAGATGGCCGGGTCGAGCCCGGCCATGACGGTCCACAGTGCGTGATGCGCGGACTTAACCCCCCGCATCTCATCTCAGTGCTACTTTATTTTGGATTCCTTGAACTCGACGTGCTTGCGCGCGACAGGGTCGTATTTCTTCATCGACAGTTTTTCGGTCTGGGTGCGCGAGTTCTTTCTCGTGACATAGTAATAGCCGGTACCGGCGCTACTCACGAGCTTGATCTTCAACGATATTGCCTTGGCCATCTCAATCTCCCGGCGCGGGGCGCTGCTGCCCCAGCGTTTCGTCGGAGAGCATATGGGGCAGGGCACGGAGGCATGTCAAGGCGTGGGCCACGGCCCTACAGCTGGTCACGGTGCCAAGACTTACCCTTGGCATATCCAAAAACGACGGGACAATCGGGGCGAAGGGTGCCGTCGGCGCGCAGGGAATTTTGTACAGCGCCCAGTATCTCGCGGGTAATCGATGGAAGATCGAGCGCAAGCGCTTCGGTGAAGGAAAACCACTGGGGTGCAAGCAGCTCGTCATTGGCGCGACGCACGGGTGAATCGAGATTTGCCAGCAGGCCGGCATTGGCGAGAAAGAATCTCGAAGTCATATCGTCTCGTGCGGCCGGGCGGCGTGATGGCTCTGGCAACAAAAGCCAGTTGCGAGAGATCGGGAGCGAAGCCCAGATCGAAGAACGGCTGCCACGCCCCCACTCGTGACCCAGGGGAAGACTGGAACGGGCGCCCGAGAATTAGCCCCGTCTCCTCAAATGTTTCACGCACGGCAGCCATGGCGAGCGCGCGGGCGCGGCGGGCGCTTGGCCGGCCGCGCATGCGCAGCATCAATTTTGCCAGGCTGCGGGAATCGAGATCGACGGCCGGGCACACCTGGGCATCCGCTTCGTCCACGGCGCCGCCGGGAAAGACGAATTTTCCCGGCATGAAGCTGTGGCGCTCATGCCGCCTACCCATCAGGACGCGAAGCTCAGGGCCATCGCTGCGGACTAGAATGAGAGTGGCCGAATCCCTTGGTCTTGGCGCTGGGTCAGCGCGCACAGGGGAACCGCGGGCGCTTACGTCGCTCAGCGGCGCCTCGCGCCGCGTTTTGCTTTGGCGCGAACCGCCGCCTGCCGGCGGGGCAGGGGCTTGCCTTTGCGGCCGGGTGAAATCATTGCGAAGCGGATGCCGCCCGACACGGGCGTGACTTCCTTTAGCTCGACCTCGACGCGATCGCCAAGCCGGTAGGTTTCGCCGGTTCTCTCGCCGACGAGTGCGTGACTGGATTCGTCATAGACGAAATAGCCGCCGGACAGAGAGGAGACGGGGATGAAACCATCGGCCCCGGTTTCGCTCAGCGTGACGAAGAGGCCGGCGCCGACCACACCATTGATGCGCGCGTCGAAATGCGCGCCGATCCGGTCGGAGAGATGAGCCGCGACAAGCCGGTCGATGGTGGCGCGCTCGGCCGCCATGGCGCGCCGTTCGGTGGCCGAAATTAGGTCGGCGGTATCAACGAGAGAGAGCTTATCTTCCTCGCTCAGACCGTCCTTGCCAAGCCCGAGCGCAGTGATGAGCGCGCGATGAACAATAAGATCGGCATAGCGGCGTATGGGGGAGGTGAAATGTGCATAGCGCTGAAGATTGAGACCGAAGTGGCCGCGGTTCTCGGGCGAATAGACCGCCTGCGCCTGAGAACGGAGCACGACCTGATTGACCAGATTTTCGTAGTCCTTGTCCTTCACCTTCTGGAGAATATCGTTGAACAGCCGGGGCTTCAGCACTTGGCCGAGAGGCAGCGACAGGCCTAGCGTTTTGAGAAACTCGGCGAGAGACTGAAGTTTCTCGCGCGCCGGCGGCTCATGCACTCGGTAGATCAAGGGCGTGCGGCGTTCTTCAAGGGTTTCGGCCGCCGCGACATTGGCCTGGATCATGAACTCCTCGATGAGCTTATGAGCATCGAGGCGCTCGGGCACGAAAATCCGCTCTATGATGCCGTGCGCATCGAGAAGAATTTTGCGCTCCGGCAAATCGAGTTCAAGAGGTCCGCGGCGGGCGCGAGCCTGGCTCAAGGCATCGAATGCACGCCAAAGCGGTTTGAGCACGGGATCGAGAAGCGGGGCCGTTTTGGCGTTGGGAGACCCATCGATCGCCGACTGGGCTTCCTCATAGGCAAGCTTGGCAGCCGAGCGCATGACCGCGCGCGTAAAGCGGTGGCTCTTCTTGTTGCCGGCGCGGTCGAAGACCATAAAACAGGCAAGAGCGGCGCGATCTTCCTTCTCCCGCAGGGAGCAGAGGTCATTGGATATGCGCTCCGGCAGCATCGGAACGACGCGATCGGGAAAATAGACCGAGTTGCCGCGAATGCGCGCCTCGCGGTCCAGCGTCGTGCCGGGACGGACGTATTGCGCCACATCGGCGATGGCGACAATGACCTTGAAGCCGCCGGGATTTGCCGGGTCGCCGTCGGGTTCGGCCCAGACGGCGTCGTCATGGTCGCGGGCATCCAGCGGGTCGATGGTGATGAGGGGAACCGAGCGCAGATCTTCACGCCCGCTTGGATCGAAATTCCTCAGTGCCGAGGTTTCGGCAAGGGCGGCATCGGGAAATTGCGTCGGTATGCCGTGCTCATGAATCGCTATGAGCGAAATATTGCGCTGGTCCTTCAGGTCGCCAAGACGCTCACGAACGCGCGCCATGGGAAGGGCGCGGCTGCGGTCTTTCGTGACCTCGACCTCGACGAGCTCGCCCGGCTGGGCGCCGTTCTCGTCACCGGCACGCACGAGAAATTCATTGCGAGCCTTCTTGTCGACCGGCACGACGCGACCACCATGGCCCTTCACGAGGCGAAACACGCCGAGTATGCGGTTATCTTCCGCCGAGAGCTTGCGGATGATGCGGCCTTCATAGGGATGGGCGCGGTCGGCGGTGGGTGTTAGTTTCACAAGGACACGATCGCCGCGGCCCGGCGCCGGCGTCTGCGGGGCTTCACGACCGCGGGCGCGGATCAGGATGCGCGGGGCCTTGCCAGAGGCGACTTCATCCCATTCGACGGGAACGGCGATGAGCTCGCCGTCGCGGTCGATGGCCGCGATCTCGGCAATCGTGACATCGGGCAGGGCGGCGCTGTCGCGAAGGCGGCGCCCGCGACGGGCAAGCTTGCCTTCGCCCGACATGGCGCGCAGCAACTTCTTCAGCTCGCTCTTGTCGGCGCCTTTGAGGCCGAAGGCACGGGCGATCTCACGCTTGCCGACAGTCGACTTGCTCTGCCGCACGAACTCTAAAATTTCTGCTTCGCTCGGAAGCTTCCCGACCGGTGCTTCCTTAGACCTTCTGGGCACGAATATTATGCATCCTCCGCGGCCGGCTGCTTTGCCTTGGCTTTGCGTTTTGCCGGAGCGCGCTTGGGCTTCCCCTTGGCGGCTCTGGCTGAAATCAGCTCGAGCGCTCTTTCCAAAGTAATATCTTCCGGAGCGATTTCGCTGGGCAGGGTGGCGTTGGTCTTGTTCCACTTCACATAGGGACCATAACGCCCGCTCATGACCTGGACCTTGCCGCCTTCGGGATGGTCCCCCAAAATCTTGAGAGCGGCAGCCGAGGCGCGGGGGTTGCGGGTTTTCTTGCGCGCCAGAAGATCGACAGCATGATTGGGTCCGATCGTGAAGACGTCCTCGGGGGCATCCAGATTGGCATATTTGCCGTCGTGCATGATAAACGGACCATACCGGCCGAAATTGGCGACAATGGGTTTTGCGGTTTCGGGATGAAGACCGATCTCACGCGGAAGGCTCAGAAGCTTGATCGCCATGTCGAGATCGATCGTCGAGGGATCCCATTTCTTTGGAATGGACGCGCGGCGCGGCTTGTCTTCACCATCGGCATCGCCGAGCTGCACATAAGGACCGAAGCGGCCATCGCGGCGTGTAATCGGCAGGCCCGTTTCCGGATCGTGGCCGAGCAGAATGCCTTCTGCCGGCACAGCTTCGCGTTCGCTGCCTTCACCGCTGGAAATCTGGCGGGTGTAGCGGCAGTCGGGATAGTTGGAGCAGCCCACGAAAGCACCGAACTTGCCTAGCTTCAGTGAAAGCTGGCCTTCGGGGCAGGAGGGGCATTTGCGCGGGTCACCGCCTTCCGGGCGAGGTGGAAAAATATGCGGCGCCAGAATGTCGTTGAGTGCATCGAGAACGTGAGTGACGCGCAAATCCTTGGTGTTGTCGACGGCGACGGCAAAGTCGCGCCAGAAATCGCGCAAGACCTCTTTCCAGTCGATCTCGCCCGCTGAAATCCTGTCGAGCGATTCCTCGAGATCCGCGGTGAAGCCGTATTCGACATAGCGGGCGAAGAAAGCCTCGAGAAATGCCGTAACGAGGCGGCCCTTGTCTTCGGGATGGAGGCGCTTCTTCTCCATTCTCACATAACCGCGCTCGCGCAGCACCGACAGAATGGCGGTATAGGTCGAGGGCCTGCCGATGCCGAGCTCTTCCATCTTCTTGATGAGGGATGCTTCGGAATAGCGGGGCGGAGGCTCGGTGAAGTGCTGCTCGGCCTTTATCCCCTCAGAGCCGACCGCCTCGCCACGGGTGAGCTTGGGCAGCCGGCGCGCATCCTCATCTTCCTCATCGTCGAGATCCTCATGGTAGATTTTGAGGAACCCGTCAAAACGGACGACCGATCCAGTGGCCCTGAAAGAGTAGCGCTTGCCATCACTGCCGCTTGCAACAATATCCGCGGTGGTGCGGAGAAACTCGGCGCTCTCCATCTGGCTGGCGACCGTTCGTTTCCAGATGAGATCGTAAAGCGCGGCCTGGCGCGGCTCCAGGTGCTTGTTCAGAGACGCGGGGTGCCGCGCGACGTCCGTCGGGCGGATGGCCTCATGGGCCTCCTGGGAATTCAGCGTCTTGGACGTGTAGGCACGGGGAACGCTTGGCAGATAGGGCTCACCGAACTGCTTCAGTATCGCGTTGCGGATATCGGCCACCGCCTCGCCCGCCATCTGCACGCCGTCGGTGCGCATATATGTAATGAGACCGACGGTCTCGCCGCCGATCTCCACGCCCTCATAAAGACGCTGAGCGAGCTGCATGGTCTCTTTGGAGGAGAAGCCGAGCTTGCGCGAGGCTTCCTGCTGCAGGGTTGCGGTACGGAAAGGCGGATAAGGATGCCGCCGGGCCGGCTTGCTCTCGACGGACTCGATGGTGAAACGGGCGCCGATCAGCGCGGCTTCAATGGCCCGTGCCGACGCCTCGTCCTTGACTTCAAGCTTGCCGAGGCGATGGCCGTCGATGGCGCCGAGCCGGGCGGTGAAGGTCTCGCCTTCCGAGTTTGTGAAGGTGCCGTCGACCGTCCAATATTCCTGCGGCTTGAAAGCCTCGATCTCCAGCTCGCGATCGCAGATCAGGCGCAGGGCAACGGACTGAACGCGGCCAGCCGAGCGGGCGCCCGGCAGCTTGCGCCAGAGCACGGGAGAAAGAGTGAACCCAACGAGATAATCGAGGGCCCGGCGCGCCAGATAGGCGTCGACAAGGGCCGGATCCACCTGCCGCGGCTTGCGCATCGCTTCGAGAACGGATTGGCGCGTAATGGCGTTGAACACCACGCGCTCCACGGCCTTGTCCTTGAGCACGCCTTTCTTCTGCAGAATTTCCAGGACATGCCAGGAAATGGCCTCGCCTTCGCGGTCCGGGTCGGTTGCCAGGATAAGCTTGGACGCATCGCGCAATGCATCGGCAATATCGTTCATGCGCTTGGCGGATTTTCCGTCCACGTCCCATGACATGGCGAAATCCTTCTCGGGCCGAACCGAGCCGTCCTTGGCCGGCAGATCGCGGACATGGCCATAGGAGGCCAATACCCGGAAACCCTTGCCCAGATATTTATTGATGGTCTTGGCCTTGGAAGGCGACTCTACGACGACAACGTTCATTTACAATCTTTGCGAGTGTACGGGTGCGAATCCAATGAAACGCGCAGGCCTCATATAGGCATTGTTTGGCCGCCGCAAGCCCGGGACCTCGCGAAGGTATCCAACTCCTTCCAAACTTGCGTGTAGGCCATATAACTTTAAGTAGCAAAATGCGACGAATTGCCTTAATGGTGGCAAAATTCACAATCAACAGGTGCAATTCCTGTAGCAATAATTGTAGTAACCACGTTTCCATCGCCAGCAAGCCACGGGGGCACAGGCACATGATCGGAGAAACGCGCCGGCGCCGCGCGCAGAGCAAAGCCGCCACATTCGACAATGGAGTGCAATCAGAGGTAGATCGCGATGAGAGCGACGAGCCATTGCCCGCGCTCAGCCCTCAGGACGCCAGCAGCTACATTCTCGGGATGTCGGCTGAGCTGCGACGGCTGGCGGATGCATCGGGTTTTCGCTTCCTCGCCTATCTTCTCGAGATGGTATTCCAAGAGGCCTTTCGTCTCTCGGGCGAGAGCGGCACCGCAGGAACGGGAGGAAGGATCAGCAAGAAACTATCTTCCGACCCGCACTCGGCAAGCTGAAGCCGATCACATCCTTTTTAGAAGACTCGCGTTTCCTGCAAGGCGCTCGCACGCACTTGCGTTTGCCTCCCGTGATCATTTGTTGCAGAATTCGAGGCACCGCAACAACGGGAGGAAATAATGACCAGCGGAAAACAAGCTCTTTCACGGCGCAAATTCCTCAAAAGCACCGGCATGGCAGCCGGGGCCGCCGCAGCAACCATCGCGGCACCCGCCGTGGTCACGGCGCAGTCTCCGAAGGTGCTCAAGATGCAGAGCTCATGGCCTGCTTCCGACATCTGGATGGATTTTGCTCGTCAGTATATCGAGCGCGTCGAGAAGATGTCGAATGGACGCATCAAGATCGACCTGCTGCCGGCCGGCGCCGTCGTGGGCGCTTTCCAAGTTCTCGACGGGGTCAATGACGGCGTTATCGACGCCGCGCACACGGTGCCGGTCTATTGGTACGGCAAGCACAAGGCAGCATCGCTGTTCGGCACCGGGCCGGTGTTCGGCGGCAGCGCGACGACCATGCTTGCCTGGTTCCACCAGGGCGGCGGCAAGGATTTTTATCGCGAACTGACCCAGGACATCCTGAAGCTCAACGTCTATGGATTCTACGGCTTCCCGATGCCGGCGCAGCCCTTCGGCTGGTTCAAGAAGCCTGTCACCACCATAGCCGAAATACAGGGGTTCAAGTACCGCACCGTTGGGCTCGCCGCCGATCTGATGCAGAAGATGGGCATGAGCGTGGCACAGCTTCCCGGCGGCGAAATCGTGCCGGCCATGGAGCGCGGCGTCATCGATGCTTTCGAATTCAACAATCCATCATCGGATCTGCGTTTCGGATCGGCCGACGTTGCCAAAAACTACATCTTGTCCTCCTACCACCAGGCGAGCGAGTCCTTCGAGTTTCTGTTCAACAAGGATGTCTTCGACGGGCTGGAGCCCGACCTGAAAGCCATCCTGGAACATGGGGTGGAAGCGGCAAGCACGGCAAATACCGCTTCAGCGTTAGACAATTATTCGAGCGATTTGCAGAAGCTCCAAAATGAATTGGGCGTAAGCGTGCATCGCACGTCCAAGGAAATCCTCGAGGCGCAGCTCAAGGCTTGGGACGAGGTGATCCCGGCCCTCGAAGCCGATGAATTCATGAAGAGGGTTCTGGATAGCCAGCGTGCCTGGGTCGAGCGGGTTGTGTTCTACGAGTTGATGGACGCGCCCGACCTGGCACTTGCCTTCAACCACTATTTCCCCGGCAAGCTGAAACTGTAATAGTCTCAGCGCATCGCCCGGCGGAGCCGCTTTGGTTCCGCCGGGCATGCAGCCTGCCGAGCAGGGAGGGGGGCCGCAATGATCGCCTACATCAGTTTTGCCGATCGGCTTTCCGCGTGGTTCGGCAAAGTGTTTGCGTGGGCGATCATGGTCATGATCGTCGGCATTACCTACGAAGTCTTCGTCCGTTATCTGCTGCGAGCTCCGACAAGCTGGGCTTTCGATCTCTCCTATATCATGTACGGCACTCTGTTCATGATGGGGGGCGCCTACACGCTTTCGCGCGATGGACATGTCCGCGGCGATTTCATCTATCGGCTGTGGAAACCCCGAACACAGGCGGCAGTGGAGCTCGTCTTGTATTTTCTGTTTTTCTTTCCGGGCGTCACAGCGCTGATCCTGGCGGGGTGGAAATATGCCGCCAGGTCATGGCGATTTCTGGAAGTAAGCTCCAACAGCCCGGCTGGGATTCCGATTTTTCAGTTCAAAGCGATCATTGTGGCCGCCGGCGTGCTTCTCTTCATCCAGGGCATCGCGCAGGTGTTTCGCTGCGTCATCTGCCTGCGCACGGGAGAGTGGGTGCGCGCCGCTCCCGATGTCGAGGAGACGGAGAAGATTTTGTTGCAGGCGAAGTCCCTGGAGGCTCTCGGTCGTGGCTCCGAAGCAGTCGACGTGGTTCTGCCCGCTGATAGCAATCGTGAGGGCAAGCGCAGGAAAAAATCATGACCGATTCAATCGTCGCCGTCGGCATGCTGGGCATTCTGATCTTTGCGATTTTTCTCGGCTTTCCCGTTGCCTTCACACTGATGGCGCTCGGCGTGTGCTTCGGCTACTACGCCTATTTCGACGCAGACCGCATGTGGATAGCCTACAACCGCGCAGTCGAGAACGGCGCCGATTCCACGACGCTGCTCGAGACGTGGCTGGGCGGATTTTTCAACAACAGGATATTCGACCTGTTCGTCAACCAGACATTCAATGTCATGTCGAACGACGTGCTCACGGCGATTCCGCTCTTTCTCTTCATGGGCTATATCGTGGAGCGCGCCAATATCATCGACCGGCTGTTCCGTACGCTATTCATTGCGACGCGCGCCATTCCCGGTTCGCTTGCCGTGGCCGCGCTCATCACCTGCACTCTTTTTGCCACCGCCACCGGCATCGTCGGCGCAGTCGTTACTCTCATGGGACTGCTCGCCCTTCCACAGATGCTGAAGGCCCGCTACGACGTGCCTTATGCAACGGGCGTGATCTGCGCCGGGGGCACGCTCGGCATTCTCATACCGCCGTCGATCATGCTGATCGTCTATGCAGCAACCTCGGGCGTTTCAGTCGTGCGGATCTATGCTGCGGCGCTGATTCCCGGGCTGATGCTGGCCGGACTCTATCTCGTCTATATCGTGGTCCGGGCCATCATTAATCCGAGCCTTGCACCGAAGCCTTCGAAGGCGGAGATAGGCGATCATTCCGTGCTGGAGCTGGCCTGGATGATGCTGACATCGTTCTTTCCGCTTGCCATGCTGATACTGGCGGTACTCGGAGCGATTCTGTTCGGACTTGCGACGCCGTCCGAAGCTGCTGCACTGGGGGCGGCCGGCGGTATCGCGCTTGCAGCAGCCTATCGAGCGCTTACATGGCCGCGCCTGAGGGAATCGGTCTATCTCACGGTACGAACGTCGGCGATGGTTTGCTGGCTTTTCGTAGGCTCCGCGACATTCGCTTCGGTCTTCTCCTATCTCGGCGGCCAGCAGGTCATCACAGAATTCGTCACCGGTCTCGACATTTCCCCATTGATGTTTCTCATCGTTGCACAGTTGATTATTTTTCTCCTCGGCTGGCCGCTGGAATGGACGGAAATCATCATCATCTTCGTACCCATCTTCCTGCCGCTGCTGCCGCATTTCAACATCGATCCGCTGTTCTTCGGCATTCTGGTGGCAGTCAATCTGCAAACGGCCTTCCTGTCGCCACCCATGGCAATGTCGGCTTATTATCTGAAAGGAATAGCGCCTGCCCATGTAACGCTTGCGGACATTTTCCGGGGTATGATGCCCTATATGGCGATCGTGATTTTTTGCATGATCATCATCTATGTCTTTCCGCAGACGGCATATTATCTACCGAGTCTCATTTACGGCAAATGAAACGCGATCTTGCAGCGATGACCGCTCTCGAAGCGCGCGACGGCATGGCGCGCGGCGAATTCAGCGCGATAGAGTTGTGCGAATCCTACCTTATGCGCATTGCGGCGCGCGAGTCCGAAATCGGCGCGTTTGCCTTTCTCGACGAGGCGCAGGTGCGCGCAGCGGCGAAGGCCGCGGACGACTATCGCGGGACGGGGCGCTCGCTTGGGGCGCTGCATGGGCTCCCGATCGGCATCAAAGACATCATCGATACCGCCGCCATGCCGACCGAAAACGGTACGGTCATCGATGCCGGCCGGCGGCCGCGGAAGGATGCGGAGGTCGTCAGGCGGCTTCGACAGGCCGGAGCGATCATCATGGGCAAAACCGTCACGACGGAGCTTGCCTTCTTCGCACCGGGCAAAACCCGAAACCCGCATCACCCGCGCACACGCCGGGCGGCTCGTCGTCGGGTTCGGCAGCGGCAGTGGCGGCGGGGTTCCTGCCGCTGGCACGGCTCGCGGGTGGTTGGAATAAATGCCGGGCAGGAGGTCTTCGACTAGATGCCTGGACCCGGATTTAACCACCAATGTACGATCGAACGGCGGGATGTGCCGCGAGATGAAGTAGCGCACTCTTCATCAGGGTAGCGCCTACGAAGTGACGTTTACATTTTCCCGCCGCGTGAGCCGAACTCCTTGATCTGCCGCGTCCCGAGCTCGGCGACAAAAAGCCACTCTCCCGGGAGCGGCGTTCGGCGGCTTTCGTCACAATCCAGTCGTAACCGCTCTTGGCTCCGATCAAAACGATGCCATCGCCGCCTTCCGACTTCATTTCCGCCTTGGTCGCGTTGCGCCACTGCCCGTTGGTCGATTGAGCCGTCTCCGATTTCCACGCATAGGCGCCGTTCGCATTGAGCGTCAGCGTTCCGACGTTGGCCACGGCGGTTTCACCTTGCCGATACACGCGATTGTTCTGCTGGTAATACACCGCGCCGCCGATCTTGCCCAAAGTCCACGAACCCATCAGCCAGGCTTTCCTGGTTGGCTCACCAAAATTGTCTTGAAGAGCGAACGATATTTCGCTCGATGTGCCAACCGCGCTGAGCCTGTTTCTAAACTCCCTGAGCGATGTGGAGTAACGAAAGTCCAGGCCGCGCTGCTTTATCATTTCAACGAGTTCCTGCTTGATTTTATCCGGCGCGGATTTTCAAATTGCCGGGGACCCAGCCGTGTTTGCAAAAAGCCGATAATCTGGGCTTGTGTTATTAGGCGCGGCGCCAACGTCATTTGTTCTTCCGGCGGGTTGTTGGTTTCTTTGGTGTTTTTCTGCTTGCGCTCGTCAGGTATCGTAACTTCCCGCGCCCCGATTGGACGGATCTGCGACCACTCCGAGCCCCTCTCGAAGCCATCCTTGTAAGCCGCGGTCGGCTTTAGCCGAATGGTGGCGTACGATCCGGCTTCGCTCCTACGGACGAAAACGCCCTGCTCCCAAACATCGGGAGAGCTTGACACTTTGTATTCGATTTTTTCGCCCGGTTTGTAATCCTTGTATTGGGCAATTGCATTGACAGCCAGGTAAAAACCAGAGCGATTGTCAAAACGATGCGGCCTAATTGCTGAATGTATTTTGTTTTATTTATTTTCCTCCCAGGATGAGCCCGGACTCCACACTAGCACGGTTAGACGTCGACAACGGCGCGACGTAGATGCTCACGGGTGGCTGTCGTGTCGAGGGAGGGCTGACCGCGACGAGCACCCATCCGGATAGGAGTTCACTCCGGGAAACCAATTGGGAAGCCTTGTTCGTCCGGCAGGTGCAAGTTGACTTGTTTGACTCCGGCACGGCTCCAGGCGCGGGACCGGCCCACTCGGCTGGCCTGGACATGACGCCGCCATATGAATTTTTCACTCCGCTCACCCGACTGTAACAGGCGCCGGGAGCGTCCCGGTTCCAAAAAACGTAACTGCGAGCCGAACCTCGCCGGATTGTCCGGACCGTTCACCGTCCCGTCCTGATTCCGCAGCGCCCCTGCCAGCCCGCGCCCGGCGCCGTCGGCAGTCAGGATTGCGAAGTCGAGCACATGGGCCGCGGGGAGCACTATCTCGGCTATCGATACGCCATTTGACCGGACCTCGACTTTGGCTGAGCCGCGAGGCGTTTCTTCAGGAAATGTAGAAGGTAATCAGACCCTGCTGCACGGAAATCAGCGGGGCCGGAGTCTGATTGATCAGCACTTCGATCCTGGACAAGTTCAGGGGCAGGCTGCCGCTGCCGTCGAGGACCGCACTCACTTGATCGACGGGCCCGATCTGGTTGCCGATAAGGGTGTACAGCCCGCCGGGGGCCGCCTGCGAATTCGCGGTCCGTGGTTGCCGGCTGGCCGTTTGCACGACGCAGGCAATGCCTGGCTTGACCGGCCGCGTGGTATCAACGCGCTCAAGGTTCTTGGAGCAAGGAGGATGAGGCGATGAACAGCCGGTCGGGTCCATCGAAGGCAACGATGTGTCCGATTCCCCGCAGGTATGTCGCGGTGAGCACCGAGCCATCCGGCTGCGTTGTGCGCAGGTACAGATTGACGTCGGAGTTACAGCCGGAGCGGAGTGGCGCGTCAGGAAGTGTCGACAGATTTAGCCATCCGGTTGCGACAGCAACCGAAACAGTTCCCCGGGAATCGAACGATACCAGGGAAGAGCTGGAAAGCCTTCCGAGTGAAGGATTCGGGTCCCCGCGGCATTCAACGCCACCAGTGTATTGGCGCGCTCCCCGGTGTTCCAAAACAGCGATGACGAGATCCAGAGGGTTCCGCCGGGGCTGAGCGCGACGAAAGATTGCGGAGTATTGAAACCCAATTTTGGCCCCACCGTGACATAGGTGGCGGGTCGAATCTTCCCTGAGAGCGGATCCAGCGTGCCAGCGTAAAGATCTTCGGGGCCTTCATAGCGCGCCTTCGATGCCCCAGCCCCCGCCCACGACGGCGATCCGGGTCCCCGCGAAGCCGTCCGGGCGGAGTGCCCTCGCCGCGACGGCCGCGGAGGCGGCGGTGCGTGCCGAGCTGATGCTCGCGGCTTCCAGACAGGCGATCGGATACCCGGTCTCGTAGTCGTTCAGAAGGAGAACGGCCGATGCCCGCGGGGCTCCGATGCGGGTGTTGCCCGGGAAGCTCGCGATCCACTTGATACCGGCTAACTGAACATCGGCCCCCAGAAAGGCGGGCAGCGCAATGATCCGGGAATCCGGCTTCTCCGGGAAGCGGAGGAAGTAGCTGTCCGGATTGATGGAATCTCCGGACTCATGCGCCTGATAGGCGCTGCGCACAATACCGAGAACGTCTGCGCGCTTGTCGTCGAGGACGTGACGAACCGTCTCTCCGGCAACTATCTCGAAGTTGAACATAAAGCTTCCCCCTTCTCAGGCAGGTGCCTGAGACATCTGCCGGCCGGATATGTCGGGCCAGCGTTCCGCCACCCATGCGTCGTTGTAGATGGTCTCCAGATAGCGATCACCGAAGTCCGGTGAAATCGCCACCACGACGCTGCCGTCCGGGATGTTCTTTGCCGCGTCCTGCACGGCGGACAGAACCGTTCCGGTCGACCCTCCCAGGAGCAGTCCGCGTTCTTCGGCCAGCATCCTGCACATCTCGACGGAATCCGATTCGGGATGAGCACCACGTCGTCGATATTCCGCGTGTTCAGTATTTCCGGGCGCCTGCTCGTCCCCAGGCCCGGAATGTGACGGCGGGCGGCCGGCCCGCCGAAGGTCACGGAGCCCGCGGCGTCCACCGCGATGATCCGGGTGGCGGGGCTGTGCCGGCGGAGGTACTCCGCGCAGCCCATCAGCGTTCCCGTCGTCCCGGCCCCGATGAACGCGTAGTCGATATGACCGATCTCCTCCAGGATCGCCCGGCCGGTGCGGTCCCGGTGCGCCTGCGGCCCGGCCGGGTTGGCGTACTGGTTCAGCCAGTGGAGATCGGGATCGCGGAGCAGACGCTCGCCGATGTAATCGATGCGCGACTGCAGATAGCCGCCGTGGGCGTCCCGGACGTCGATGACCACCACTTCGGCGCCGAGGACCTCCATCAGGCGCCTCGACTGGGCATTGGCGTTGGGGTCCGTGACACAGGTCAGTGGGTAGCCCTTTGCCGCGCACACCATCGCCAGGGCGACGCCGAGGTTTCCCGACGTCGACTCGATCAGCCGGGTCCGTGGAAAGCAGCGACCGGAATCCTCGGCCGCCGCTACCAGCGCGACGGCGGTCTTCAGCTTTACCGAACCGGCAGGATTGAGACCTTCCAGTTTGAGGAAGACTGAACTCCCAGGCACCAGTTGGTCGAGCCGGATGAAGAGATCATCCAGCACCAGATCATAAACTTCTTCCGCTATCACCAGAATCCAAACCGTTGAAAATGGGCAGCGCAATGCAGCGCACTCGCAGCAGCGAGATCGCCCATGGGCTTGTTGGTCGGCGCACGGGTCAGGTGCGCACTACGCAGAAGGGACCCTTCCCCCCGTCCCCCGTGGTCGCAAATCCCCCATTCGCGATGCGACAGGGCAATCCTGCCACTTCGCAAGCCCCATGACAACGATTCACCTGACTCCAAAAACGTTGAAGGGTGAAATGCGGCGGGGCCTGTCCGCGGAATACAAGGCTCCCTTTATCCGGGCGAACCCCCGGAATGCGAGGCTCCTTTTATCCGGGCGGCTCGCGGAATGCCAGGCTCCTTTTACCCGTGGGGCCCGGAACGCGGTACGGCATGCGAAGGGCCCGGGATCACCATCCCGGGCCCCTGCGTGACTACCTGACGGGTCCTAGAGGAGCCCGAGCAGCCCGAGGCCGAGCAGCCCGTCCCTGCCCAGGCCGTAGCCGTCGCGGGCATTGCCGTCGCGGCCCAGTCCGTCGCGGGCGTTGCCGTCGCGGCCCAGTCCGTCGCGCCCGTAGCCGTCGCGCTCGTATCCGCTGTCCCGGCCGTCGCGCCCGAAGCCGTCGCGACGGCTGCTGTCACGGCCGAAGCCGTCGTAGCCGTCGTGGCCGCCGTGCCCGAAGCGACCGTGGCTGTGGCCGTGGTGCCGGTTGTGGTGGCGGAAGTGGTGTCGGTTGTGGTGCCGGTCGCCGTAGTGGCCCCTGTCACAGTGGTGCGAGTAGCACTTGGCGGTGTGCGAGGTCTTGGGGACCGGAGTTGCGGCGGTGGCGGCGCCTGCCGTCGGCACCACCAGGGCAGCCGCGGCCAGGCCGGCCACTGCAAGGCCGCGAGGGATCGAACGGAGCATGTTCCCACCTTCACTCGACTGTGCAGAAAATGAATATTCTCCGCAAAAGCGACAATAAGGGAGGTTTTGTCCGCCGACTTACGACCCGCCGCAGAGTCACTGGAACGCAGCACGACCGCAACGGTCCACGCCGTGGCCCCACCGGTTCACTCCGGAATGCCACCGCTTTCCCCGTCGGCCTTCCCGCCCTGCGGCAGGCTCTCCAGCATTCCTCCCAGGGCGCCCACGACGAGCCTGCACACCGTGTCCGGATCGGCGCTCGCCAGCGGCTCCTTGCCGACCACCACACGCATCAGGCCGATTCCCAGCAGCCAGGACAGCGCCAGATCGCCGCGCAGGCTCCCGGTGTCGGACTCGGAGAGCGTGGCGAGCACCGCCGCGTACTCCTCCCCCAGCCCCCGTAGCGCGTCCGCGATCTCGTCACTGCCGCCGATGGAGCGCAGACAACCTCCAGCGAGCGGTCGGCTCCCTCCCCGCCGCCGGCCAGCATGCCGCGCAGCGCCATCTCGAACAGCCGCTCGGCGGTAGTGGTGCGCAGCTGCTCCTGGCCGCCACGCGCCATCACCTCGCCGAACAGGGCCTTCTTCGACCCGAAGTAGCGGAACAGCAGGGCCTGATTGGCCCCGGCGCGGGCCGCGATGTCGCGTACCGTCGCCCGTTCGTACCCACGCTCGGCGAACAGCTCCGACGCGGCCTCGAGCAACCTCCGCCGGGTGCCCTGTGCGTCCCGCCGGTTTCCAGTGTGCTCCACCGCGTCCGCTCCTGCGCGGCGACCCCGCCACTCGCCGCTCCTCTCCGTTGGCCCGTCACGGTGACGGCCAGCATGCATCGTTGACCGCCCCGGCGGGGCGGCCTACCTTATGTAAGCACGTGCTTACACAAGGGAGGTCACGATGACCACAGCCGAAACAGCACCCATCTCCTACCCCTTCAATGTCCCCGAGAGCCTGGAGCTTTCCGAGAGCCTACGAGCAAGCCCGCAACCGCCCCGGACTGCTGAAGGTGCGCATGACCTACGGCGAACCCGCCTGGCTCGCCACCCGGTACGCCGAGGCCCGGTTGGTCCTCGGCGACCAGCGCTTCAGCCGCGCCGCGGCGCCCTGCACGACGATGCCCCGGCAGGCCGAAGGGCGCCGCGACAGCGGCATCCTGAGCATGGACCCGCCCGATCACACCCGGCTGCGCACGCTGGTGGCCAAGGCGTTCACCGTCCACCAGGTCGAGAAGCTCAGGCCGTAGGTCAGGGAGTTGGCGCAACGAGCTGCTCGACGAGCTGGCGGCGGCCGGGCCGCCCGCCGACCTGGTGGACCGCTATGCGCTGCCCATCCCGGTCGCCGTCATCTGCCGGCTGCTCGGGGTGCCGGACGAGGACCGGCCGAGGTTCCGGGTGTGGAGCGATGCCGCTCTGTCGACCAGCTCCCTGACCGCGGCGGAATTCGACGCCAACCTTGAAGAACTCCGCGCGTACATGGCGCAGTTGATCGAGGAGCACCGGCGCAGCCCCGCAGCGACGACCTGCATGACGTCGCTCATCGATGCGCGGGACGTCAACGACCGGCTCTCCGAGCTCGAACTCGTCGACCTGTGCGTCGGGATTCTCGTCGCCGGGCACGAGACCACGGCCACCCAGATCCCCAACTTCGTGCTGGCGCTGCTCGACCACCCGGCGAGCTCGCCGGCTGCGCGAGGAGCCCGAGCTGATCAAGGGCTCCGTCGAGGAGCTGATGCGGTTCGTACCGCTCGGCGTGGCGCCTCCAGCCCCGTTACGCCACCGAGGACGTCGAGGTCGGCGGCACGCTGGTACGGGCCGGGAGCCCGTCCTGGTGGCCGTCGGTCGCGCCAACCGGGACGCGCTGCGCTTCGACGAACCGGGCAGCTGGACATCGCCCGCGGCGGCCACACCAGCACCTGGGTTCGGCCACGGCGTCACCACTGTCTGGGCGCGCCGCTGGCCCGTCTGGAGCTTCAGGAGGCCCTCGGCGCGCTGATCGGCCGCTTCCCGACCTGCGGCTGGCCGGGGACGTGGTGTGGAAGGGCCAGATGCTGGTTCGGGGGCCGCGGGTCATGCCGGTGGGGTGGTGAGCCGATGACCTGGAAGGCCGAGATCGACCGCAGCAGTGCATGGCTCACCCGCGTTCAGACACGAGATGAGTTGTTCGTAGAGCGCCGTTACGGCGGCAACTGTCGCTTCGTCTGCCGTTTCCCCTTCCGGCATCGCAAATGGTGTCGGTGTTGCTCCTGGAGGTCTCTTGGTCGGGAATTCCCTCGTTGGCACTCGATTCGGGTGTACCAGCAACGTTTTCAAAGAAAGCCGCGTCTCGGGGTTCGATTTCCTCGCAGGCCGCGGCTTACTCCTGATGTTGGCATCGGGGAACCTTCCTGGGCGTTGGCCGTCAGAGCGACTCCTGGACTCAATACGATCGCCGTCACGAACAGCAATAATCGACTCACCATTCTTCACCCTCCCCGTTGTCCTGGACGAGTTCGTGCCCCGCTCGGTGGGTCACAAGTGCCCGCGACGCGCCACCGGTCCCGCATGAGTCATGCCACTTGGTTTGGACCGGGACTGACTGGACAGAACCGGGTATTAGCCTGTCACTCTCCGGTACAATGGTCCTGTGAGATATGGACGAAGCGCGGTGGTTTCGAGGATTGGTGATCGGAAGCTCAGCCTGTCGGCAACGAAATTTCGCCAGGGCATCGCGAAAGCCAGCGAGCTCTTGCACCCGGGCCTGTAGCTCAGTGGCAGAGCACGGGGCTCATAACCCCAGGGTCGCAGGTTCGATCCCTGCCGGGCCCACCGCGTTCTTGCGCACGCACGCGGCTGATTCAGGAGTGATTCGTGATCGACTGAGTCAGCAGGACGCGGAACGGCCGCCCCAGCACCGCGCCGTGAAGCGGGCGAGAGCGGGCGCTCCTGCTTGCCGACATCATCAGCGACACTCCGGCGCGTGACACCGTCGTCCTCGACATTCACGAGCTCTCACCGTTCGCCGACTATTTCGTGATCACCGCCGGCGCCAACGAGCGCCAACTGCGGGCGATCAACCGCACCGTCGCGGAGCGCATGGCGCGAAGCCGGTATCCGGCCGCAGCGCACCGAGGGCGGCGCAACGGCGGCTGGATCGTGCTCGATTTCGGCGATGTCCTCGTCCATATCTTTTCCGAGGACCAGCGCGACTTCTATCGGCTCGAAGATCTGTGGGCGGAAGCTCCAACGCTCCTGGCGATTCAGTGACGCGAGAACGCTGCTGCCGGCCTCGCGGGAGGAACGAACGGGTGTCGAGACATGCCGTTGAATGCAACGGACAGACCGCGATCGCACTGAGCCGATTGCGGCCACTCAGCCGCAATTCGCCGGTCGGCCCATTTTTGCTCGGCACGTTCGTCGGCGGCGTCGCCGGGGCCGTTGTTGGTACTGCCCTGAGTCCACACACCCGGGGTTTCATCGTCGGGCTCTACCACCTCGTGAACCGCCGCTGTCCTCCTCAGAGCGCGATCAACTCCGGTTCGAGCTGCTCCTTCAGTAGACGAGCCTTCACTCGGCCGGTTCATACGCGATCGCTGCAGCAGCTGAAAATCGAGGCTGTCCGACGCTCGTCGGTCAGTTCGACTCCGGCAAGCGGGAACTCGCCGCATCATTCTCGCACCTCTTCCGCAATTCGGCTCTGCGTGTCTTCATCCTCTGGAGCTTCCAGGATGTCGGCAATGTAGCCGGCCACGAGCCGGCATTCCTCCGTGCCAAATCCGCGCGTCGTTACCGCCGGAGTCCCGAGGCGAATGCCGCTCGCCTGCGACGGGCGAGCGAGTATCGCCAGGAATCGTGTTCTTGTTGCAGGTGATGCCGACTCGGTCAAGCAGCTTCTCCGCCTTGCTGCCACTGAGGCCGCGGGCCGACGTCGACCAGCATCAGATGCGTGTCGGTTCCCCCGGAGATGATCGGCAGCTCCCGATTGGTCAGCTCCGCGGCCATCGCCTGCGCATTCTCGATGATCCGGGCGGAGTAGTCGCGGAATTCCGGCGATAGCGCTTCGCCAAAAGCCACCGCCTTGCCGGCGATCACGTGCATCAGCGGCCCCCCTGCAACCCGGGAAAGACCGCTTTGTCGATCGTCTTCGCGTGCTCTTCGCCGCAGAGGATCATGCCGCCGCGGGGCCCCCGCAGGGTCTTGTGCGTGGTCGTCATCGTGACGTGAGCGTGGGGTATCGGGCTGGGATGCAGACCGGTCGCGACCAGCCCGGCCGGATGCGCGATATCGGCGAAGAGATAGGCGCCGACTTCATCGGCGATCGCTCGAAACCGCGCATAGTCCAGCTGCCGGCTGTAGGCGCTGGCGCCGGCGATGATCGCACTTTGGCCGCACCTCTTTGGCGCGGGCCGGCAACCTCGTCATAGTCGATGAGCCCGTGGCGACGTCCACGCCGAAAAGTGTGGTTCGAAGAGCCGGCCCGAGAAATTGACGGCGTGGCCATGGGTGAGGTGGCCGCCCTCGGCCAGGCTGAGTCCCAGGATTCGGTCTCCTGGTTCGAGAAATCCCAGGTAGACCGCCAGATTGGCGTTCGAGCCGGAATGTGGCTGGACGTTGGCGTGTTCGGCCCAAAAAGCTGCTTTGCGCGTTCGATCGCCAGTCGTTCGACCTCGTCGACGAACTCGCAACCGCCGTAGTACCGCTTTCCCGGGTATCCCTCGGCGTACTTGTTCGTCAGGACGCTGCCAACCGCTTCCAGCACCGCCGCGCTGACGAAGTTCTCCGAGGCGATCAGCTCGACGCCGTCACGCTGGCGGCCTTCTTCGCGGGCGATCGCCCCGGCAACCTCGGGATCGCTCTCGACTTGCGCGCTGTCGACAGGTCGAGCATCGGTGGTTCCTTTCTTGCTTGATGGTTTGACCGGCGGCGCGGGGGAAACGGAGAGTCTCACGCGATTCTACAATGCAGGACGAGCACGGAACGCGCTTGGAGGGGTCGTGAAAATCGTCGTCACCGGTGGGGCGGGTACATCGGAAGCACCGCGGTCGAACGGCTCGTCGGGCGAGGCGACGACGTCGTTGTGGTCGACAACCTGTCGCAGGGCCATAGCAGGCACGCCCGAGTGGCGTTTATCTCGCTGAGATCGACCTAGGCGACCGACTTGCGATCAAATCCGTCCTTCACGAGCATCGGCCCGGACGCGGTGCTTCACTTCGCGGCGCTGACCATTGCGCCCGAGTCGGTGCGCGATCCGGCGCCTTACTGGCGTGTCAATACCGGCGGAACGCTGAATCTCCTGGACGCGATGGTTGACGCGGGGATCCCGGTCATCGTCTTCTCCTCAACTGCCGCGGTCTATGGCTCGCCAGACCGGTCCCGATCACCGAGGACGCGCCGCTGCAGCCGATCAATCCCTACGGCGCCTCGAAACTTGCCGCGGAGCGGGCGACGCCGTCATATGCCGATGCGTACGGCTTGCGTTCGCTGCCCTGCGCTACTTCAACGTTGCCGGCGCACCGCCGGAGACGTCGGCGAGGATCACCGGCCCGAGACACATCTGATTCCAAGCGCGCTGGACGCCGCCGCCGGGCGGCGCGAACCACTCTCGGTCTTCGGCACCGACTTTCCCACCACCGGATGGCACGGCGATCCGCGACTACGTCCACGTCGCGGACCTGATCGACGCGCATCTCCTGGCGCTGGATCGGATGGCCGCCGGCGGCTCGTCGCTCGGCGCGATCAATCTCGGCACGCGTGACGGCGCCTCGGTGCGTGAGGTACTCGACGCGGTCGAACGCGTCACGGGAACCCGGTGCCCGTGGTCTATTCGAGCGCGTCGTCCTGGCGATCCCGCGATCCTCGTGGCCGACGCCACGACGGCACGCGACGTCCTTGGGTGGGCAGCCGACGCGATCGACCTCGACGAGATGGTCGCGTCGGCCTGGTCGTGGCGACAGCGTTTCCGGGTTATCAGGACGACCAACTAACCTCGATCGACTAGAGCGGCGAACGGTTTCGCCGATTCGCCGCTCGGTTCCCGCGCAGGAGCCGTCGGATGTTCCCCTGTGGCGAACGACGATGATCGCCGGATCACCAGGATTGCCAGCGCCGACGGCCAATCGAGTTGACCAGCGGCCGCAAAAGCGACGGCAAGGAGTGCGGCCAGCCAGGCGGCGACGAGCGAGCCGAGCGAAACATAACGGGTTGCTCCAGACGATGCGCGCCATCACTGGCACCGCCAGAGAACCTGAGGAAAAGGCGCGATCGCCGCCCCCGCCCCGGTAGCGACCCCTTTTCCTCCCTTGAACCCGATGAATGGCGACCAGCAGTGGCCGGCGACGGCCGCGACCGCGGCCGCGGCCACCCACGCTACGGGTCGAATCCGAGCCGCATCTTGCGAGGACGACCGGCAAGCAGCCCCTTCAGCGAAATCGAGGATGAAACGACCAGCGCCGACGCTCTCGCCCCCAGGGTGCGCAAGACATTGGTAGCGCCGGTACCCCCGCTGCCCACGTTACGCAGATCGATGCCGCGCGCCAGCTGCCAGCGAAATAACCCCAGGGAACCGCGCCGACGAGAAACGCAAGCGACGACAAGTGCGATCGCCGGCCGCCAGCGCCTGGCATGCTATCGGCCTTCGTCCCGTCCGCGGAAACTCATCCGGATCGCGGTTCCCGGCAAATCCAAACGTTTCGCGCAGCTTGTTCTCGAGGTACCGCCGGTACGAGAAGTGAATCTGCGACGGATCGTTGATGAAGAGATGAACGTCGGCGGCGACACATCGGCCTGGGTCGCGTAGTAGAACTTCAGCCACTTGCCCGGGCTTGCTCGGCGGCGGGTGCGCGGCGACCGCATCCTTGAGCATCTTGTTCAGCGCCGCGGTCGGCACCCGCTTGTGTCGCTCGGCCACGACGGCCAGCGCGCTGTCGAGCACCTGCTGCACCCGTTGCCCGAACTTCGCGGACACGAAGACCAGCGGCGCATACGGCATGAAATCGAGCAGCCGACCGCGCCCGCTCCCGGTACGTCCTCCATCGTCGTCGCGTCTTTCTCGATCAGATCCCATTTGTTGACGACGACAACGACGCCTTTCTTCTGCTCGGCGATGTACCCGGCGATGTGAAGGTCCTGGCGCGGTAAATCCCTCGGTCGCGTCGATCACCAAAAGCACAACATCCGCTCGGTCAATCGCTCGCATTGACCGGAGCACGCTGTACTGCTCGATGCCCCGGTGATCCGGCCCCGGCGCCGGATGCCAGCCGTGTCGATGAGCGTGATCGGTTGGCCGGCCCAGACCAGAACCGTGTCGAGGCTGTCCCGGGTGGTTCCTGGCACGTCGCTTACAATCGATCGCTCCTGGCCTAGCAAGGCGTTCAAGCAAGCGACTCTTGCCCACATTTGGGCGACCGACGATCGCGATCGCGGGACCCTCCGGCTCCTCCTCGTCCTCGACCTCAGGCAGCGCCTCCACGATGCGATCGAGCAAATCCCCCGTGCCACTGCCGTGATACGAAGAGATGGCGATCGGATCCCCGAGACCCAACTCGTAGAACTCGAAGATCGAGTCACGCCGCGCCGCGCTGTCGGCCTTGTTTGCCACCAGAATCGTCGGCTTGTCGGCCCGCCGCAAGAGATCGGCAACCTCGTGGTCACCGGCGGTGATCCCGCTTCGCCCGTCAACCATGAAGACAATGACGTCCGCCTCCCCGATAGCCACATGGGCCTGATCGCGGGTGTGGCGAGCGATCTGCGTCAGCGAGCCGTTTTCGACCTCCTGATCGTCCTGGAGGCCCCCGGTATCGACAATCGTAAATTCGACGCCGCCCCAGTCCGTGGTGCCGTAGACACGGTCTCGCGTCGTTCCCGGCTCATCTTCCACAATGGCGCGACGCTCGCCGATAAGGCGATTGAAGAGCGTGGACTTGCCCACGTTGGGTCGGCCGACGATCGCAACGATCGGTTTCGCCACGAGCGCTCCGTGAACACCGCACGTCAAATCCGCGGCAGAAAGTAACGCCGCGTTTCCCCTCGCGCCCGAAACCTGATGGCCGGAACGCACGACAGCGAGCGAGTATAGCAGCCTGGCCGGGCTGAATCGCAGGCGGGGTCTTCGGTATCTTGGCTGGCTTCCCTACTGCGGAAGCGCGCCGATCAAGCGATCGACTCCGCTCTTGGAGTTGGTCTCCGTGGCGCACATCAGGAGGTGGTGATCCAGTGACGGATCGACGGTTGCGAGATCGACTCCGCCCAGGATTCCCTCGTTGAGGAGGTGGGACAGCACGTCGCGAGCGGCTACCGGCGTGGATACAACGAACTCGTGAAAAAATTGCCCTTCCGTCGCGACGGAGTAGCCCGGAACTTGCCGGATTTGGTCCGCAAGGTAGTGAGCGTTCTGATAGCTACGGTGCGCCACTTCTCGAAAACCTTCGGGGCCGAGTGTCGCCATGTAGACCGTCGCGGCCGTAGCCATAAGTCCCTGATTCGTGCAGATGTTGGACGTCGCCTTCTCTCGCCGGATGTGCTGCTCCCGTGTCTGTAATGTCAGCACGAAACCCCGCTTCCCTTCGGAGTCGGTCGTCATTCCGGCCAGTCTGCCTGGCATCTGCCGGACGTAGGCCTGTCGTGCCGCTAGAAGTCCGACATACGGACCGCCATACCCTTGTTGCA
>CAVYOS010000010.1:0-133105 GCA_963770205.1 uncultured Alphaproteobacteria bacterium | reverse complement strand
TCCACCGCGGCACGGGATTAGGTGTCGGGCTGAGGTACCTTACTGAGTCGAATTGTGACGAGTCGAACGTGGTTGGTCCTCGCTGCCTGCGCAGTGGGCGCTTGCGCGATACTTCCTTCGCCGGTGAAGACCGGTGCGGGAACGCAGTCGCAGATGGGGCTTTATGCCATGGACTGCGGACACTTCAGTTTCGCGGATACGGATTTCTATGCAGACGATGGCAGCTTCAAAGCCGTCAGCCGGGAAATGGTAAATCCTTGCTAGGGCGCTTGTCCCGCGCGAAGGCATTGTCCTTACCATGTCGAAGTCGCTGGTCAGCCAACTGGCCGAACTGGATCTGAAGCCAGCCGATATCAATTTCGTTGCTATTTCTCATAGCCATTTCGACCATATCGGTAACGGTAGATCTTTGGACGCGCGACTTTCCTGGTCGACGAGCGTGAGCATGCTTTCATGTTTGGAGCCGATGCACGTGTGGACGCTCTGCGCAGCGTAGGGATTCATTCCCGAGAGTTAGCGGATGCCTACTCGGTACTGGGGCGATCCAGGACGGTGAAAATTCCGAAGGAGGAGCCTTATGATGTTTTTGGTGACAACTCCGTCGTGATCTACCCGGCACCCGGTCACACACCGGGCCACCGCGTGTTGCTGGTGCGCATGCCCGGGACAGGTCCGGTATTGCTTACTGGCGATATGTATCACCTCGCCGAAAGCCGCGAGAAACGCACCGTGCCAAGACGTAACGACCGTGCCCAAACGCTGGCGTCGATCGACCTGGTGGAGAAGCTTGCCGCAGAGACGAGCGCCCGCGTCATTCGGCAGCATGTGCCGGAAGATTTCTTTTCGCTGCCGGCCTTCCCTAAGAGTCTGAACTGACACGTGCAAAGCGGGCGTCCGACTTGAACTTCGTCACTCGTCCAGACACACGGCGTCTTTTATCTGCTCATTCCAACGCCAATCAGGCAATCCAGTCCCGATCTGTACGCCGCCGACCCAACGACTGGGTGGTCGCAACGATAGAAAATCCACTTCGCCCTTCAACACAGCGCGTCCGAGATCGGTGATCGTCAACACGTCAGTCCAGGGCGGGTCGCTGTCTCCATCGCGGTCCCACCCCGGACGTCGCTCGAAAACGCGAGCGCTCGCACCTTCCATATTCAGTACCCGGTCGCGGACTTGTAGATCGCCCTGCCCAGGGAGCGGATCACGCTCGTAGGTCAGGCGTCCAAAGAGATGGGCTCAAGTTCATCTCGTTTTCGTCGAGTAGTTGTAACGCCATTTCCTCGGTGAACGACAGGCCATTTACGGTGGACGGCAGCTCGCGCAGATGTCGGTGCAATGCGTTGGCGAGCAGTGGCAATGCTGGCGTACCGCTGCGCATGATGGCTGCGAGCCCGCGTGGGTCGGGATTGATAAGCGCGCGCCAAGCATCGAGTCCGAGCTGCAGCATCGCGGGCGTCGCCGGCTTTCGCTTTGTCCACAGTATGCGCAGTGCCTCGGGTGGTAGTTGCCCAAGACCGATGAAGCGCACCGCGCCCGGAAATTCTCCGATGTTGATCAACTCCAATCGCTGGGGGCGAGGGTGCGTCGCATAGTGTTCCAGCAGCCGCACCAGCACGAGTTGGTCATAGCAGTCGAACTCCGACCAAATCACCGCTCGCTCGTACTCTGCGGATTCGTGCAGCCGCTGTTCATCGCGTTCCAACCCGCGCAGAACAGCTTCATATTGGAGCGGTGGATCGCGGCAGTCCGCGTAGTTCTCGACCAGGAAGCGCGCACGTTGCTCGAGACACCCCGGGCCCTCGCGCACAGGGCCGATTAGGTACGGATAGTTGTGCTCATAGAAATCGCCGCCGAAAGCCAGCGTCCTGCAAGGGTATCTTGAGATCGCTGCCACAACGGATGTGAAGCGTGCGCAGATCGCCATCGAGCAGGGAGCGTGCATCTGGCGGTAGCGCCGCCTGCGCAAGCGCTGCTTCGCGTTCGTGAGTCATTACCGCGATGTGGCGCTTGAGCGCGGCCCAGTTTTCGAAGCGCAGGTCCTGCGCGATCAGATATTGCGCCTCGGCAAGTTTCGGCGGCGATTTGAACCGTGCAAGCGCTTTGGTGTCGCCAGACCGTGCGGCCTTCAGCAGTTCCTTGGCGCGTTTGCCCTGCTGCTCGAAGTTGAGACGAAAAGGAGGAAAGGATCCGAGCGAATCGGCCATGACAGTCCCCTTATCGAATACCTGCGTCCGCCCAGGCAGATAAGGGAAACACGGACCTTCGCGAGGAGGTCGTCGTGTCGTGGGCGCAGCCCTTTCCGCGGACGTGGATGCTCCGACCGAGCGGAGACATTCTGCGGGGCCGATCGATGGCGTACAAGGGTTCGGGCGCTCGTTACGGCTTGACCTGAAGGTTGTGGTAGGGTCGGGGTAGCCTTTCGGGGTGTGAAATGACAAATGGCGAACAAAAGATGCTTTGGCGCGGAGTAGCTGCTGGCACGCTCATCGGTTTGGCCATCGGCGGCATGATCGCATTGGTCATTGCGATGAAGCCGGAGCTCTTTGCAGGGCTGATGTAGGTCGGGCTTTAGCCCGACTCCAACGCATACGCTCTTTGAAACGCGGGCCGCGCAGCGCAGCGGTCCGCGTACGCGAACAACACCGGCTCGTCGGTGATCATCTTGAAGTCACGCATGAAGTAGCAGCTCATTCCGAGCAGCACGTCCGCTGCGCAGAAGCGCTCACCGAGAATCCACGTGCTGCGTCCAACAGCGGTGCGCAAGGTCTCGAGCATCTGCTCCCAGCTTCCCCAGCCGTAGGTCACCGGGTTCGGTTTGAGCCCGCCCATCTTCTCGCCCATCGCCGGCTCGATCACCGAGTTGGTGTACATGATCCACATGAGATACGCGCCGCGGTCCGGACTGCCGATCGGCGGCGCCAGCTTCGCAGCCGGATACTGATCGGCGAGGTAGGTGCAGATCGCGCCGGAATCCCACATGCGCACGGCGCCATCCTCGAGCGCCGGCACTTTCCCCATCGGCGATGCGCTGCGAAATTCAGGATTGGCGCGCGACTGCTCGTTACGAATGTCGATCCGCACGCGCTCGTACGGCACCCCGAGCTCTTCGAGCATCCATACTGCGCGCACCGCGCGCGTCTGCTCGCACCAGTAGAGCTTCATGCGCCTTCTCCTTGTTGGGGGAGAAGGAGCATATCTGGCCTTATATACAGTATCAACTATTTTGGTGGCTGGCTGGCGCGGGTTTGCACGTTGAGCCGCATGCCGACAGCCGTTACTGAAGCCAATACCGCCTTGACTGAATTGAACGGGGCTCGTCTATCTGCAACGATGGATATGACGGATGCCTCAGAGGCGCCGTTTGCTGACAAATACTCACCGATGCGCTCGCAGGACATTTCTGAGCCGCTTACAAAGCACACTCCGCTCTGTGCCACGTCCACACTGTAAAGCGAGCCGACTTCCCGACTCGGCGGCAGCCTCAGGCATCCTGCCAGCGCAACAGCCGCAAGTGTGGCTAAAGCGAAGCGATTCGTAATGCACACGTGCAGCTACCACCCCCAAAACAGCGGGAACCAGAGCGTGAGTCTGCAGCGCGTCTGAGCGGGAACAACCGTAGCCACGACCACGCTGCTCTCCGCTGCGATGGCTGAAGACAAGCGCACCCAGCTGGGAAGAGCAAGCTCGCACTGCGGCTGTATTGAGTCACTGGGTCGGCGCTCCATGACTCGCAGCAAACGCAGCCACCGGCTTCGCCGCTGTTGCGGCCATGCCTTGGTGGTCAAACGCCGCAACAATCATGTTGTTCTGAATCTCATGGCCCGGAATGGGCACCCGGTTGAAGTGCTCCCTGAAAACGAAGGCCCCGGAAGCGTCAGCCGTAGTCCCTCGCGTGACCTCGCCCGAGCGGCCTGGAAAATAGTGAACTTTGATCTCTATCTCGCCGGGCGCAAATCCTTCTCCAGAAACCACAAGCTCTGTTTGTTCGCCTGATTCCAGAGCAACGACGCTGATCGTCGCATTCGACTCGCCGACCCGCTCAGTACAACCTGCGGTTGCGAGAAGGACCGCTGCTGCTATCGAGACGCGATGAGACATGGTTTCTAATCTGATTTGGAAGTGCGACCCAGTAGACCATCGAGATGCTGACGAATATGTGCAGCCTGCGCCGACGTGTGCGCCAACGCGATCGCCTTGTCGAACGCGACGCGCGCTTCGTCGGTGCGGCCCAGCTCGTGCAGCCACGCACCTTTCGCGCCGAAGAAGTGGAAGTAACCCTGCAGCTTGTCGCCAAGCGGCTCGATCATTTCGAGAGCGGCAGCCGGGCCGCGCAACTTGGCTACGGCAACTGCGCGATTGAGCGTGATGACCGGCGACGGTTGCAGTTTTTCCAGC
Organism: uncultured Alphaproteobacteria bacterium; assembly: GCA_963770205.1. GTDB lineage: Bacteria > Pseudomonadota > Alphaproteobacteria > Rhizobiales > Aestuariivirgaceae > DATBLQ01. The sequence continues at coordinate 128,707 of CAVYOS010000010.1, read as the reverse complement.
ACACCGTACAGCGTGTCGATCTCCTGCCAGTCGGTATCCGCCGCGCGCTTGGCGCGCGAGTGCACGGCGGCGATTGCAGCCTGCACCTGATACGTGCCCGGCGCGCGATGTCGCAAAGCCTTTTCGACGAGCACGAGCGCCTCGTCGATCATCTGTCGATTCCACAAGCTGCGATCCTGATCGTCGAGCAGGACGATTTCGTTGGCGCGATCGAGCCGCGCCGGCGCGCGTGCGTGCTGTAACAGCAGCAGCGCCATCAGGCCCATCACTTCGGGCTCGCTCGGGAAGAGTCGCAACAGCAGGCGTGCGAGACGGATCGCTTCCTCGCACAGCGCGGCGCGCATGTGCGCCGTGCCGCCGCTGGCGGAATAACCCTCGTTGAAGAGCAGATAGATCATCGCCGCGACGGCACGCGAGACGATCGCCGCGTGCTTCGGCGCCAGGTGTTTCAAACGGTACGTCGGCTCCGCCAATCGCGCGCTTCGCGCGCGTGATCCGCTGCTCCATCGCCGCTTCGCTCACCAGGAATGCGCGTGCGATTTCTGTCACGGTGAGGCCGGAGACGATTCGCAGCGCCAGCGCGATCTGCTGAGTCGCGGGCAATTCGGGATGGCAGCAGATGAACAGCAGACTCAGGATGTCGTCGCGATAGTGCTCGGCGTCGAGCTGATCCGCGAGCGATGCCTCGGTGTCATCGTCATCCGACAGGACTTCCTCGGAAGGCAGCGCCGTCTCCTTGCTGCGCCGACGCTTGTCGTCGAGCGCGGTGTTGCGGCCGACGAAGATCAGCCAGGCGGCGGGGTCGCGCGGTGGGCCTTTCACGGGCCAGGTCTTCAGGGCGCGTAGCGAGGCTTCCTGGAAGGCCTCTTCCGCGGTGTCGAGATCACGGAAATAGCGCAGCAGCGCCGCGACGGCCTGGGGGCGGGCGGAAGTCAGGGCGGCGTCGATCCAGCGAAGGTCAGTCACTTGTAAAGAATCGCATATGCCAGGGATTCATGTCCCAAGGACGAACGGTCGGCACACGTACCGACAATGTTTTTCCTACGAAGAAGCGCCGATCCCGGCCGCCCCCATCCGGAGGAACATCACGGGCATAAGACAGGGAGCAGGCGATGCGTACCGTCAACAGTGCGTGGTTGGTGCTGTCCGTCACCCTAGCGTCGCGAACGTCGCTGCCGCTCAGTCGAGTTGGGATTTATTCCGCCGCTAGCAGTCTTTTACCGCACGGATTTCCCGGCGGCGACGACTTCGTCGCTGCCGAACGCCTGGCAGATCGAAGCCGGCAGCTGGCTGGCTGCGAACGGCACGTTTAACAGCACGGCCGCAGCGCCGACTGCGATCTCGACGATCTTCGAATACTTTCCCGATCCCAACGGTCCTCCCTCCTCAGAGATCATCGAGCCGGTGATTTATCGCGCGCGCATGATGAATCAAAGCAGCGACGCCGCGAGCCTCGTCGGCATGGTCTATGGGCTAGGAGACACGGACAACTACGCCGAGGTGGTGTTCTCGCCGAATGGCACTGCCACCCTGCGGCGAGCAATCAACGGCGCGATCACCAACGTGATCTCGACGAGCTACAGCGGCGGTGGGCGCGGCGTCTGGTTCGACGCCGAAGTCGAGTACGGCGAGGGGTTCACGAAGACTCAGCGTCAACGGCATCGCGATCCTGCAGCTGTCGCAGGGCCTGCCCGTTGGGTGTGTCGGCCTCGTCACGCACGGCGCGACTGCGAGATTCGACAAGGTTTCGCTCGCGTTCCGCTTCAAGGAACAGCCGTTCAAGGAGACGTTCACAACCGGCCTGACGCAAGGGTGGTTTACGAGCGGCCAATGGTCCGTGAGCGGCGGCACGTTCAACACCTCTTCGGTCGTGGCCACGAGCCGGGCGAATCCTGGGGATCAGGCATCGCCCTCCGAGACGAAGGGACGCTTCAATACACGCTGCGCGCGCGCATGCTCAATCCGTACGGCGGCCCGGGCAATCTGGTGGGCATCCAGTTCCATGTCGGCGGAACAGGGGGCAGGCTAGGCGAAGTGGTCTTCTCACCCAGAGGCGTGGCTCAAGGTCAATCTGTTCTACGACGGGGCGAATCACACGGTCGCGACGGCGCCGTACAACGGCCGGCGCAACGTCTGGTTCGATGTGCGCGTGGACGTCGAGCCCGGCAAGATCGCGAGTCGCTGTCGACGGCGTCGAGCTGTTCGACGCGTGTCGACTTTTCCGCTCCATCGAAGGCGACGCGGGGCTGGTCACGCATTGGGCGCCCGGCAAATTCGACGACGTCTGGGACGACCCAATTCGATCTTCCACCCGCTCTCGGAAACGTTCGCAGGACCGTTGCCTACGGGCTGGGCACAGCGGCGCCTGGGATACGACGGCGGCACGCTCAACGGCACTTCGCATCGCAAACCGACATCGTGGCAACTTCCTGCGGCTGCTGGAATACCGACATCCGCTACCGCGCCCGGCTGCTGAACCAGTTCGGCGCATCGGGCAATCTCGTCGGCCTCGTCTACAACTATCAACGTTCGGCGCGGCTCGACCTGGGGGACGCCTATCCCGGACTTTACGTGGCCGACTACTACGAAGTCGTGTTCGCGCCGACGGGCCAGGCGTTCATGAACAAGGTGCCTCCAATGGCAGGGAGCTACCGTGTCGCGACGGCCACCCACAGCGGTGCCCGCGCAATACCTGGTTCGACGTCGAGTTGCTACGGCAAGGACCGACCACGACCGTCAAGGTCAACGGCACGACTATCTTCGATCGCGTGCCGCAGGGCCAGCAGAGCAAGGGCACCGTGGGCGTGGTCGCGCATTGGGCGAAGGCGCGATTCGACGATCTGCGGATTGCGGATCGGCCGACGCGTTAGGTCGAGCACCGTCAGGGATGAGTCCCGTGCCTTGATACGGCAACGTGACGTTCAAGGGCGCTTGAGCCCGGATGCGTCATCCTTCCAGGACGGTGACCTATCACAACTGCCAGCAGTTCCCGATGACCGGCACGAGGCGCTAGCCGGTCGTCAGAACCAGCTGTAGTTGAAGCTGACGCTGATGCGCGGCGAGCGTCGCGGGGTTCGGCGGCACTTCGTGTCGCAACCAGCTTTCAAACAACACCAGCGTGCCCCCTTGCGCAGGAATCATGACCCAGCGTTGCCGGTCAGCGCGCGCATTAGTCTTCAGCGGCGGCGCGGCCATATAGCGATCTAGCTGCGGATCCTCCAGCTTCAATCCGGCCGAGCCGCGCGGCGTGTGCACGTAATAGGTGCCGCTGATCGTCGCGAGCGGATGCAGGTGCAGACCATGCACGACCTGCCGCCGCATGATATTCACCCAGAGAAATCGACCTGGTTCTTCTTCTCCGCCCCCCACTGCTTGTTGTGGAAAACGACGGCGGTTACCGGAATTTCTTCGCGCACGCAGGTGAGGATTTCGTTGAGGCTCATGCCCCAGGCGCCGTCGCCCACATAGGCCACCGCCGGGCGATCGGGTGCGGCTACCTTGGCGCCGATGATCGCCGGCAGCGCGTAGCCGCAATTGCCGAAGCTCATTGCGGCGAACATGGAGTTCGGCTGGTTGAACCGCAGGTAGGAGTTGGCCACCGAGCAGATGTTGCCGATGTCGGTCGACACCATGGCGCTTTGCGGCAGCGCTCTCTCGAGCGCGCGCAGCATCTGGCGCGGATGCATGAACGAGGAACCTTCCGAGATCTTGACCGACCAGGGGTCGTTCTCGTGTGGCCACCGGTCGAGCTCGCTTTCCCATGCGTCTTTCTCGGCCTTGATCTTCTTGCCACGCGCCTCGGCGTTTGCGGAGCTGGCGAGTTTGCGGTTGGCCAGCCGGTAGTGCAGCGCCTTTGCCGCCTCCCTGGCATCACCGGCGATTCCGACCGAGATCTGTTTCACCAGGCCCGAGCATGCGGTGATCGGTGTCGATCTGGATGATTTTGGCCGTCTTGGGCCAGTAATCGAGGCCATGCTGGGGCAGCGTGCCGAAGGGTCCGAGCCGCGTTCCGAGGGCCAGCACCACGTCGGCCTGGGCGATGAGCTTCATGGCCGCCTTCGAGCCTTGATAGCCGAGTGGTCCGCACCACAGGGGATGATCGGCCGGAAAGGAATCGTTGTGCAGATAGGAATTGACGACCGGCGCCTGGAGGTGTTCGGCGAGCGCCACGGCTTCCCTATGGCCGCCGGAAAAAAGTACGCCGCCCCCGGCCACCATGACCGGGAAACTGGCCGTGGCCAGGAGGTCGGCCGCCGCATCGAGGCTTTCCTCGCTGCCGGGGCCGCGAGTGATGATTTTCGGCCGGGCGATGTCGTAGTCGGCTTCGCCATAGAAATTGTCGCGCGGAATGTTGAACTGGGTCGGTCCGCGTTCGCCATCGCCATGTCGAAACAGCGCGCCAGCAGTTCGGCGAGCCGCGGATGTTTCGTCACATGCGCCTGGTATCGGGTGATCCTGGAGAAGATCGGCAGCTGCTCGGTTTCCTGGAATCCGCCGAGTCCGATGGTGTTTGAGCCGGTTTCGGGAGTTATCACCACCACCGGAGAGTGCGCCCAGTAGGCCGCCGCCGTGGCGGTGACGAAGTTGGTGATGCCGGGGCCGTTCTGGGCGATGCACACGCCATGACGGCCGCAGGCGCGAGAATAGCCGTCGGCCATATGGCCTGCGCCCTGCTCGTGGGCAGTCGGGATGAAGCGGATGCCGGCGGCGGGAAAAAGATCGAGCGCGTCCATGTAGGCCGATCCCACGATGCCGAACACATCCTTGACGCCGAAAGCGACGAGCGTCTCTACGAAGGCCTCCGATGCCGACATCCGGGTCATGGTCGCTCCTCTTACCCTTATCGTCGCCCTTGCGAAGGCAGGCAGCTTGCTTCGTCCCACGCTTCTGCGGCCGGCGGGGTGAAACCGTCACTTCAGCTCGATCTCGATGAAGGCGTATTCGGTGTCGTTGGCGTTGACCACGTCGTGCTCGACCCCTTCCTTGCGGAAGTAGGGCTGGCCCTTCTTCATTTCCGCGATGGATTGTCCCCCGTTTTTGGTGACGAGTTTCACACCGGCCGTCGATCAGCGGCACCACGACATAGTCATGGCCGTGGCGATGCCAGCCGGTGTTGGCGCCCGGCGCGAAGCGGTATTCGGTCACGATGACCCGTTCGTTGTCGATATGCGTGATGGCCTTGGCGGAGCCGGTCATGGATGCCCTTGCTCTTGCGGAATGAGAGACGGTCAGCTGCTCAGGCCTTGAGCGCGTCGGCTGTGTTTGTAGCCCGAGGTCATCGGCTACCGCCTTGTAGGTCACCTTGCCGCGATAGACGTTGAGGCCGCCGCGCAGATGCGCGTCATCGAGCAGCGCGCGCTTGTAGCCTTTGTTGCGCGATGGCGAGCGCGTAACGGCAGGGTCACGTTGTTGAGCGCATAGGTCGAGGTGCGCGCCACCCCGCCCGGCATATTGGCCACGCAATAGTGGATGATGCCGTCGACGACGTAGGTCGGATCGGCGTGGGTGGTGGGCTTCGAGGTCTCCGCACAACCGCCTTGGTCGATCGCCACGTCGACGAGCACGGTGCCGGGTTTCCACTGTTTGAGCATTTTCCGGGTCACGAGCTTGGGCGCCGCGGCGCCCGGGATGAGCACGCCTCCGATGATGAGATCGGCGCCGGCACATTCATCCTCGATTGTTCCCTGGGTCGAATAGAGGGTTTTCAGCTGCGTTCCGAAACGCGCCACCAGTTCTTCCATCCGGTCGGTTGATTTCTCGAGCACCGTCACGTCGGCTCCAAGCCCAAGCGCCATGGCCGCCGCGTTGGTGCCGACGACGCCGCCGCCGAGGATGACGACCTTTCCCGGCGCCACGCCGGGCACGCCGCCGAGCAGCACGCCGCGCCCGCCTTGCGCTTTTTCCAGACAATGGGCGCCCGCCTGGATCGACATGCGTCCGGCCACTTGCGACATCGGCGCGAGCAGCGGCAGGCCGCCGCGCTGCCCGGTCACCGTTTCGTAGGCGATGCACACCGCCCCGGACTTCACGAGATCCCGGGTCTGTTCCGGGTCCGGCGCCAGATGCAGGTAGGTGTAGAGGATCTGTCCTTCGCGCAGGCGTTTGCGCTCGGCTTTCTGCGGCTCCTTCACCTTCACGATCATGTCGGTCGCGCGCGAATACTTCTTCGGCGGTCTTGATGATCGATTGCGCCGGCCTTTTTGTAGTCCTCGTCGGAGGCTCCGATGCCGACCCGGCGCTCGTCTCGACGATTACCTTGTGGGCATGGCGCACGGCTTCACGAACGCTGAGGGGCGTCATGCCGACCCGATATTCGTGATTCTTGATTTCCTTCGGTACGCCGATGAGCATGATTTTTCAAACTCCTGGAAGGATGTCTGGCGGTCATCCCGGATGGTTATGCCAATAAGGTGCATGCTGGTCCGAAACTAGGTCCAGTTGCCCCCATCAGCCGGTGCCAGAAACCGTCTAAGAATCTTTCGAAGGGCAAGGGAATTGCCCGCGCGGCGGTATACACGATCCCCCGGGAGCGTGAAAGGCCGCCCGTGGCCGAACCTGCTACTATTGCAGGGCGAGGCAGGGCGCTCGCGCCTGGGCCGCTTCCACGCGCTCTTGCGGCAGCCAAATGATTTGATCGGCATTTTCAATCCATCTGGGTTGATGCGAGATGACGACCACCGTCATTTGCGTATTTCGGGCCAGTGTCACGATGTTCCTGCACAGGATCTGCTCGGTTTCGGGATCAAGCGCAGTGGTCGCCTCATCCAGAATGAGCAGGCGTGGATGATGCACGAGCGCCCGTGCAATGCAGATGCGCTGGCGCTGTCCCCCCGACAATGCCGAACCGCGTTCGCCGACGCAACTGGCGGTGCCTTGAGGAAGCTGTTCGACGAAATTCCATGCCTGGGCCGTTTTCAGGGCGGCAATGACGTCATCTTCGGCAATTTCCTGGTCTCCAAGCGTCACATTGTTGCGGATCGTATCATTGAGCAGAAACTGCTCTTGCGGAACATAGCCGATGCCGGCACGCCACGCCTGCATCCCGACGGTGTCGAAAAGGCACGCACCATCGATAAGTATCGTCCCCTTGAGGGGTCGCTGCAAGCCGAGGAGAAGGTCGACCAGCGTGGACTTGCCTACGCCCGATGGGCCGGCAACGGCGGTGATCGACCCCTTCACGATCGTGATGTTAAGATTGTCGAGAACCGGTCGCTTGCCATAGCCGAAACTCAGATTGCTGATCCTTATTGCTGACTGAAACATGGGAATTTCCGTTCCCGCATAGGCCTCGCGTTGTGATTCCGCCTCGTCGATGACGTTTAGAATTGCCGCATAGCGCTGCCGTTCTCCCACCACCTTGAAAGAGAGTCGATAAAGGCTGAACAGCACGGTCGTGACGCGGATCAGGATGAGGCCTATGACGAGCACATTGTGGAATTCGAGATGCCAGAGCGAGACGACGACATAAAACCACGCAGCGATCGCCAATGCTGCAACCGGCTCGAATATCTCCGCGGAAAGATCGCCGCCGATGAGCTTAAGCCGCAGCGATTGGCTCAGGCCTCGCGACTGGGATGAAAACACGGCGAGCAGCCGATCGACGCGTCCCATTCCGCGCATCGGCCGAATGCCCGTCAGCACATCTGAAAAACCCGCAGCGATCTTGTTGAGAGACTGTGCTTCCTCGCGCGCCGATCGCTTCTTCAGCCGCATGACGGCGCCGAACCAGGAAAACATCAGCAGTCCGAGCCCCAGCGCAAACAAAGCGACCGGCCAGGAAATATAGAATGCCAGCACGAGATACACGGCAACCTGGAAACTCATCGCCAAAAAATTCGCCACGCTATGGAACATCTCTCCCATTGCGCTCGCCTCTGAGCTCACCAGATTGGTGAGCTCCCCCACGCGTGCGTGGGCGAGGTATGGCCAGCGCACGAACAGCAGGCTGCGCGCCAGCCTAACGCGGACTTTCTGCGTGACCGCCGCAACCGAGCTTGCCGAGAAGCTCATGAGCACGATCGAGATGATCGACTTGGCGAGGATCAATGCGGCGAAGACAGCGAGCACGCTCTTGATTGTGTGCGGCAGGCCCACCATTTCGAAACTATGCCGGATGATATCGTTCAGGCCCTTGTTCGAGAAATTCCCATTCGTTGTGACCATGGCCAGGAAGGGCACCAGCATTGCCAGTCCCATGAGGTCGACGAAGCTCAGAACGAAAAGGCCCACGACCATCGCCATGCGCTTCTTGATCGAAACAAGCGCGAAGATTCTATGGAGATCGGCAAAGGATTGTTTGAATTTCATCGAGCGGCCCGGCTGTCGCCTATTAGCAAGACTGTCGATTTCTTCATAGAGGATAGATTGACATCGAGTCCGTTTTTGATACATGCATCAGTGAGCTGATTATTTTCACCGGCGTTGTTAAGTAGAGTTTTTCAACTGAAGATTTATCAAATAAAGAGCAAAGTCTTTTGCAAAGTAAACAATGATGCGATTGACCGTCGAACGAACTGGACTTGCCGATCTCATGCTGATTGAGCACGAAGCATTTCAGGATGAGCGGGGATTCTTCGTGGAAGTATTTAGAAACGACTGCTTTCGCGAGGCCGGGCTGCCATCTACGTTTGCACAATTCAATCATTCGGCGTCGGCGCGGAATGTTTTGCGCGGACTCCACATGCAATGGGATCCCCCGATGGGGAAGCTGATGCGGGTGATTTGCGGTCGCGCCTTTCTGGTTGCGGTCGATATTCGGCTGGGCAGCCCCACCTTGGGGCAGTGGTTTGGGATCGAACTCGGCGAATCAGACAGGCGGCAGGTCTGGGCGCCTGCCGGATTTGCGCGAGGATTTTGCAGTCTCGAAGACGATACGCAGATCCAGTATCTGTGCACGGGAACCTACAACGCGCGTGGGGAAGGGGCCATATTGTGGAGTGATGCGGCCCTTGGAATAAAATGGCCGGTCGCTGATCCAATCCTGTCCGCCAAGGACAGCAATGCACCGGTTTTAACCGATTGGCTGAAAACTTCAGGAGCGCAGAGTTTACGTTGGCAGCAATGAACTAGCGTCATATTCACTCTTATTTGCGGGGGCAAATATGAAAATCTTGGTGGCGGGCGGCGCCGGCTATGTTGGCTCGGCTCTTGTACTGGCGCTCATGGAGCGCGGTCACGAAATAACTGTCGTCGACTTGCTCTGGTTCGGGAATTACCTGCCCGTGCAGGCCAGTCTTCAGCGCCGCGACGTAATGAGCTTGAGCATCGAGGAACTCTGCCCATTTGACGTGGTGGTGTTTCTTGCCGGATTGTCCAACGATCCGATGGCTGACTATTCGCCGGCCCGCAACTTCGTGGAAAATTCCGCCTCGCCCGGTTTTCTCTGCTATGCGGCGCGCAAGGCCGGCGTCAGCCGTTTTGTCTATGCAAGTTCCTGTTCGGTCTACGGATATGCGGCCAGCGAGCCTCAGGACGAAACGGCGCCAGCCTCTCCCGAATTTCCATACGGAATTTCCAAGCTTCAGGGCGAGCATGCCTGCCGTGCTCTCGCAACCGCGCATTTTTCCGTCATCGCCCTGCGCAAGGGCACGGTCTGTGGTGTCAGCCCACGCATGCGTTTTGATTTGCTCCTCAACACCATGTTCAAGACGGCGCTGCTCGAAGGCGTCATCCATGTGAACAATCCCGATATTTGGCGTCCTGTGCTTGCCATCGAGGATGCCGTACAGGGATATGTCAGGGCGGTCGAAGTGCCCCTGACGGTAAGCGGCACCTACAACATCGCGTCGCTGAACCTCACAATCGGCCAAGCCGCCGAGCAGGTGATGTTCGGCATCAAGAAACATCTGAATCGCAATATCCACCTCGATCTGCATCATCGCGACGATGTCCGCAACTATCGCGTCAGCTGGGCGCGGGCCGAGCGCGACCTCGGCTATGCAGCCGAGCATTCGGTCTCGACGATCATTGCCAGCCTGTGCAAGAGCTATGGAGGCCACGCCAATTTTGAAAATGACGCCTACTACAACATCCGCACGTTTCGCCATCTCGAAGCGCGAACGGCCCAGGTGTCATGACAATGAGGATCCTGATCTTTGGCGCTTCAGGGCAGCTCGGGCGCGATATCGTAAATGCTCTTTCTACCGTTCACGAGCTGATTTGCCCTGATCATGAAACTCTGTCGGTGGAGAGCGGAGAGGCTATCGCCGACTGCGTCTCCTCGACGAGGCCCAACACAATCATCAATGCCGCTGCATTTCACGACCCTGAACAATGCGAAGCCAATCCGCTGCGGGCATTTTCAGTGAACGCACTGGGTCCGCTTTATATGTCGCGTGCGGCCGATGCTGTTGGTGCGAGCTTCCATCACATAAGCACGGATTATGTGTTCAGCGGCATGCAGACACGGCCCTATGTGGAATCTGACCTCGCCGCGCCCCTGAACGTCTATGGCCACTCCAAGCTCGCCGGCGAGCGTTTTGCCCTGGCTACTCGCGCCGGGGGATATGTTTTGCGTGTGGGCGGGCTTTATGGCATCCATCCCTGTCGCGGCAAGGGTGGGAGAAATTTCATTCGAACCATGCTGATGGCGAGCGCCGGGCGGCCCGAGGTCGCTGTCGTCGATGACGAGCTGATCACCCCGACGGCGACGGCGGATGTCGCACAGCAATTGGCAGGCCTAATTTCCCTGAACCTGCCTCCGGGGATTTACCATGCCACGGCGCAGGGTCACTGCAGCTGGCTCGGATTCGCCAGGGAGATCTTCGCCTGCCTGCATCTCACCACCGCCATTGCGCGCAGCCCGGCCGGGGGAATTCCCGCTCAAGACTCCGCGCCCGCAAATGTCTGTTCTTGACAATGCCGCGCTTGCCGCAGCCGGCGCCGACATCATGCCGCAATGGCGTGATGCGCTACGCGCTTTTCTTGCACGCAACGAAGCCACCATTTCCCGCTGGCGCACGGAAGCCAAAGGTGCTGTGGCGCGATGAAACGATCCCGCACGATCAAGATCATCAAGCGCATTTATGGCGTTTATCAATGGGGGCGCTATTGGTGCAAACATAGCTCTCGGTACATATACGGAGCAATATACATCTGATGGCGAATTTGAGTTTCTTGGCGAAAATGTCTGCATTTTCTCCCTCGTTCAGCAGCGAAAGGCAGGATTCTGAAGATCGACACTCTCATTTGATCGAGGCGATTAAGAAGGAAGGCTATAGCTTTATCATCGTTGCAAACGGTCAGAAAATCGAACGGGCTTGGCTTGAGGGTGCAATCGGAAGCGTCCGATCTGATCATAAACCGTCCAAATCTTGGCCGCGACTTTGCCGCCTATCAGCTCGCGACGAACCTGCTCTTGGCATTAAAGGCATCCGATTCAGGCGTCTCCTCTACTGCAACGATAGTGTCTTTTATCTCGACAGGAACGACCCCAGGAAATTTTCGCAGCATCTCATTACTTCTGATGATCCACTGGATCGGCATGACGGAAATTATTACAAGACGTACCATGTCTCGAGCTGGTGCTTCCAGATGACCCATACAGTCTTGAATGCGCAGGCGTTCGTAAAGTTCTGGAAGATATATCGGCCTGTCAACAGTCGGAGACATGCAATTAACCGCGGCGAACTAGGTTCTGAGCAAAGTATTGTTGCAAGCTGGATTTATTCCGAAGGTTATCTTCAATGCAAATTCTCTGTTAAAAATATTTTGGATAAACAGGATGTCACCGAATGCAAAGTTGCTATTGCAGCAATTACACACAATTTATCTCCTGCAGAAATCCCCCGGACTTCGAACTGAAAGCCATCTTACGATCGGTTTTTCTGGGCGAGCAAACCAATCAAACAAATGAATTAGCAATTCTGCTGATATCAGAGATCGGCTTTCCGTTTCTGAAAAAGGACCTGGCGCTTTCAGGCTGAGTGGCCGATATCGGTCTGCTTGTTACGATCCTAGAAGAATTCATGTCAGGATACTCTGCGGAAACCGCCAATGAAATTCGTCTCAGAGGGATAAGACGAAGCCTGACTACATGGAGGAGACTTCTCCTAGACGCCGGCATCATTTAGGCAAAAGCAGTTCGCAGCTAGCTCGACACGGCGCGCATTGTGCCGGAACTTCTTCTCTCGCCCTGGCCGATGATCTCTGCCAGAAGCTTGATGCCGGGCTCGATCTTTTTCTCATCGATCGACGAGAAACCCAGCCGGAAATAATTGAGCGGCCGCTCCGGCCCGCCGAAATGTATTCGCCCCGGCTCGATGAGAATGCCGTGCCCGAGGCATTCCTTGGCAAGCGCTTCGCTGTCCAGCCACTCCGGCCCGCGGATCCAAAAGCTGGTGCCGCCGAAACTCGGGATGGTGGTCGAGTTGGGAAGGTGCCGGTCGAGCGCCGCACCCATGATCTCCCAGCGCGCCCGATAGGCTCGGTGCAGCCGCCGGATCAGCGTGTCGTGATGGCCGAGCGACAGAAACAGTGCCGCGGTTCGCTGATTGTTGTTCGGCGCGTGCCGCACCATCAGCCGCCGCAGCGCCCGCGCCTGTTCGACCAGCTTTTCGGGTCCCACCAGAAAACCCAGCCGCAGCCCGGGGAAGAGCGTCTTGGACAGGGAGCCCACATAGACGACGCGGCCCTCATCATCGAGCGATTTGAGCGCCGGGCAGGGCTCATTCACATAATTGGTCTCGAACTCATAATCATCCTCCACAATGATGAAATCGCGTTCACTGGCGAGCTTCATGAGCGCGAGCCTTTGCTCCAGCGGCATCGTCACCGTCGTCGGAAACTGGTGGCTCGGCGTCACGAAAACCAAATCCGTCTTCTCCGGCAGTTCCGAAAGCTCGAGGCCGCCACTGCCGACCGGCACCAGCGATACTTGCTCCGATGCCAGCGAAAGGAGATTGCGCATGTCGGGAAATCCCGGCTCTTCCATCACCGCCGCTGTCGATTTCCGGACGAGCAGGCTCACCAACAAATAAAGGGCGTTCTGCGCGCCGAGTGTCACCAGCACATGAGAATCAGCGGCCATGATGCCGCGCCGCGGCAGGATGCGTCGCCGGATCTGCTCGACGAGCAGGGGGTCGTCATGCGCCCAGGTATCATTGGTCCAGGTGCCGAACCATTTTCTTCCCAAAGCCTCCCGTGCGCACTCGCGCCACTCCGAGATAGGAAACAGCTTGTGATCGACTTGTCCGTAGATGAAAGGATAAGGAAAGCTCATCCAGTCGAGCGGCTTGGTGATGTTCTCCTGCGATGCTGGCGTCATCGCGAACCGCCCCTCCCATAAGGAGGACTGATCGGCCACTTTTCCAACCATGGTAAGCTTGGGCTTAGGCAGTGGCAGCTTGAACTGGGGCGAAGCTTCCAGTGCCTTCTCGCTTACGTAGTAACCGGAACGCTCGCGCGCCACCAGATAGCCGTCATCGAGCAGCCCCTGATAGGCTAGCACCACGGTATTGCGCGATACCCCGAGTCTTTTCGCCATGCGCCGCGTCGAAGGGATCGCCTCGTCGCGTGACAGCTGGCCGTCGAGGATTGCCGATACCAGCGCCTCACGGATTTGGGCCTGCAGGCTCGAATGTTCCGTTCTTCGGATATGGACCAGCCAGTCGCGCATGCTGAACTCTGGACTTTGTGATGAAAGTCGCCTGGTACTATGATAGGACCAATTTCGAGGCGAGAAAATCATTTCATACGATCATATCGAAAAGCCGGTGACCGAGCCTTTTGTCGATACCTCGCCCAAGACGTGGGACGAGACCAAGACCACCACTTGCTACATGTGCGCCTGCCGCTGCGGAATAAAGGTCTATCTGCGCGACGGCACCGTCACCTACATCGAAGGCAATCGCGACCATCCCGTGAACCGAGGTGTAATTTGCGGGAAGGGTGCGGCAGGCATCATGCAGCATTATTCTCCCGCCCGCCTTAGCGCACCTTTGCTGCGGGTGGGCGAGCGCGGTGCCGGAGAATTTCGCGAGATCTCCTGGGAGGAAGCACTTCGTACGGCAACCCTGTGGCTGTCCGAAGTCCGCAACACCGATCCGAAGAAACTCGCCTTCTTCACCGGCCGCGACCAGTCGCAGGCGCTCACCGGCTGGTGGGCGTCGCAGTTCGGCACGCCCAACTACGCAGCCCATGGCGGTTTCTGTTCTGTCAACATGGCTGCCGCCGGTCTCTATACCTTCGGTGGCTCCTTCTGGGAATTCGGCGAACCCGACTGGCCGCGCACGAAATATTTCCTGCTCTTCGGCGTCGCCGAAGATCACGCATCGAACCCGCTCAAGATCGGTCTCGGCCAGCTGAAGAAGCGTGGCGTAAAGATCGTTTCGGTCAACCCAGTGAAGACCGGCTACTCCGCCATAGCCGATGAATGGATCGGTCTTACCCCCGGCACCGATGGCCTTTTCACCGCGAGCATCATCCGCGAATTGCTTAAGGCGGACACCGTCGATTTCGACTATCTGGTCCGTTACACCAACGCGCCGTGGCTCGTTATCGAAGCGCCGGGTACCGCGGCCCATGGCCTCTTTGCGCGGAATCCGGAAGGCAGCCCGCTGGCTTTCGACCTCAAGACAAAGTCCCTGATGGACGCGCAGCTCATTGACATTTCACCTCGTCTGGCGGGCGAGGTTCTCCTGCCGGACGGCCGCCGCGCGCGCCCCGTTTTCGAACTTATCGCTCGCCGATTTCTATCCGATGAATACTCAGCCGACGCAATTGCCGCGCGATGCGGCATCCGCCCTGAAACGATCCGCCGTATCGCCGCCGAGCTTGCGCATGCAGCGTTTCAGGAAGAGATCGTGCTCGAGCAGCCCTGGACTGATGCCTCAGGTCGTCTTCACGACAGGACGATCGGCCGTCCCGTGGCGATGCACGCCATGCGCGGCATCTCGGCCCACTCCAATGGCTTCAACACCTGCCGGCTGATCCATCTTCTTCAAACCCTTCTGGGCACAATCGACGTGCCCGGCGGATTTCGCCACAAGCCCCCTTATCCGCGGCCCGTGCCGCCGGCGATTAAGCCTGCCGGAAAGCCTGGCCAGGTCCGGCCGAACACGCCGCTAGGCGGACCTCCGTTGGGTTTCGTCACCGGGCCTGAGGATTTGCTGGTCGAGGCCGATGGCACCCCATGCCGGATCGACAAGGCCTATTCCTGGGAAGCGCCGCTGGCCGCGCACGGCCTCATGCACACGGTCATCACCAATGCAGTGAAGCGCGATCCCTATGGCATCGATGTCCTCTTTCTTTACATGGCCAATATGAGTTGGAATTCGGCGATGAACGTGCCGGATGCCCTTCGGGGCCTCACCGCGCGTGATCAGGCGACGGGCGAATACGCTATTCCCAAGATAATCTATGCCGACAGTTATTACTCCGAGATGGTCGCTTATGCCGATCTGATCCTTCCCGATACGACATATCTCGAGCGCTGGGACTGCATCTCGCTTCTCGATCGCCCGATTTCCGATGCCGATGGTCCAGCCGATGCCATCCGCCAGCCGGTCGTGGAACCCGATCGCGATGTCAGGGGCTTCCAGAGCGTTCTTCTCGATCTGGGCGCGAGGCTGGGGCTTCCGGGCATGACGACGCTGACCGGCGAGCCGCGTTATCCGGGCGGCTATGCCGATTATATCGTCAACCACGAGCGCGCGCCTGGTATCGGCCCGCTCGCCGGCTGGCGCGGTGCGGATGGGGCAAAGTCGGGAAAAGGTGAGCCCAATCCCGGCCAGCTCGAGCGCTACATTGCCAATGGCTGCCACTGGCATATGGAGCTCCCTGCCCACATGCGTTTTTATCGTTTCGCCAATCGCGATTATCTGCACTGGGCCACCGGCATGGGCTTTCTGCCGAACGCCGAGCCCATCGTCACTCAGCTCTACAGCGAAACGCTCCAGCGCTTCCGCCTCGCCGGCGAAGGCTACGGCAGCATTCTGCCTCCGGCCGTTCACCGCGCTCGGATTGCCGAATTCTTCGATCCCTTGCCCTTCTGGTATGAGCCGCTCGAACAGCGCTCGGGTGAGGGAAAAGACTTTCCATTGCACGCCATCACCCAGAGGCCCATGGCGATGTATCACTCCTGGCACTCGCAGAATGCCTGGCTGCGCCAGATCATCAACCGCAATTGGCTTTACATAAGCCACGAGCGCGCCGATGAGCTTGGTCTCGCCGATGGCGATTGGGTGTGGGCAACGAGCCGCTATGGCCGTGTCAAAGTGCAAGTGAAGCGCATGGGCGGTGTGAATCGCGACACGGTATGGACCTGGAACGCGATAGCCAAACGGCCGGGCGCCTGGAATCTGGCGCCCGAAGCACCTGAAGCACTCAAGGGGTTCCTGCTCAATCATCTGATTAGCGAATGTCTGCCCGTGCGCGAAGGCGGTTACCGTTATTCCAATTCCGATCCGGTGACGGGCCAGGCCGCATGGTACGATTTGAAGCTCCGCCTCGAAAAAACATTGCCCGATGACGAGGTTTCGCTGCCGCAGTTTACAGTCGTGAAGAGATCTCATGGACGACGATAAAATCAAGAAACCCTGTCCCCTTGAGAGGGAGGGCAGGGAGCGTTCTCCCGCAGCAGGTGATCTGCGATGACATCGCTTCCCGACACCAGCGCGCCCCGGCAGAAGAAGCTTGGCCTTGTTATCGATCTCGACATCTGTGTCGGCTGCCATGCCTGCGCGACGAGCTGCAAGGAGTGGAACACCCAGGGCTATTCCGCCCCGCTTACCGATCGCGATCCCTATGGATCCGACCCTATGGGCCCATGGCTCAACCGCATCCACTCCTACGAGGTCCAGGCGCCAGACAGCCAGGAGACTGGCTCCCGCATAGTGCACTTCCCGCGCTCCTGCCTTCATTGCGAAGAACCCGCCTGCGTCACCGTTTGCCCTACCGGTGCGTCTTATAAACGCGCTGAAGACGGCATCGTGCTCGTCGATCCTGATACTTGCATAGGCTGCAAGCTCTGTTCCTGGGCTTGCCCCTATGGGGCGCGCGAATACGATTATGATGATGGGGTGATGAAGAAATGCACTCTGTGCGTCGACCGCATCTACAACGAGAACCTTGAGCCTGAGGATCGCGAGCCCGCCTGCGTACGAGCTTGTCCGACGGGTGCGCGCTTTTTCGGCGACCTCGGCGATCCTGAAAGCCCGGTCTCGCAGCTCGTCGCTGAGCGTGGCGGTTACGATCTGCTTCCCGAGACCGGCTTCAAACCGGTCAACAAATATCTGCCGCCCCGTCCTCGCCGCCCGGAAGCGACAGCCGGCCAACAAACCTCTCTCGAAGAGCGCCCGACTTACAGCGACAGCCTCGCTGACCGCCTGTTCTCCTGGGCCGACCGGATGCTGTCGCGCTGATGCGTCCCGCCTATTCCGTGATTATCTTCACCGCCGCCTCTGGTGCCGGCTACGGTCTGCTCGTCTGGCTCGCCCTCACGGCCTTGTTTCATGGTCCTGCCGCGAATAGGTGGTTTGCCGCCTCGGGGATGCTGCTGGCGCTAGCGCTTGTCACGGCAGGCCTCGTGTCCTCGACCTTTCATCTTGGCCGCCCCGAACGGGCATGGCTAGCCTTCTCTCAATGGCGCTCCTCCTGGCTTTCGCGTGAGGGCGTGTTTTCCATCGCGGCCTATCCCGCGATAATTCTGTTCGGAGCGCTTTGGCTGCAGCTCATGCCTTGGACGGCCATTCTCTTTCCAGCTGCCATTCTGACAATCGTGCTTTGCACCGTCACAGTTTACTGTACGGCAAAAATCTACTCGAGCCTCCCGACCATTCCGCAGTGGCGCGACCCCTTTGTCGATATCGGCTATCTTGTCCTGTCGCTCGCAACCGGCGCCGCGCTTCTCGCCTTTCTCACCGCCGTGTTCGGTTTCAACGCGCCCGTTATCGGCCGTCTCGCTGCTGCTTCCCTAATCGCCGCAGCGATCTGCAAACTGGTTTACTGGCGGCGTATCGATGCCGCGCCGCCCCGGTATACGATGGGGCAGGCGACCGGACTTGGCTCCCTCGGCAGCGTTCGACAATGGGAGCCGCCGCACACGGGGGAAAATTTTGTCATGAGGGAAATGGGCTATAGCATCGGCCCGGAAACATTCAACAAGGCTGCGCAGCCATGTTCTTGCCGCCTTCCCGATGGCGGCGGCGACCATTCTCTCTGCAAGCCTTGTAACAGGCACCCTTGCCATTGCCTTAGGCATTGTCGCGGTCATTTGTGCCGGCCTGGGCGTTCTGATCGAGCGCTGGCTCTTCTTCGCCGAAGCCCGTCACCTGTCCATGCTCTATTATGGCGCGCCGGCCGCCTGACGGACGCGCTTCACATAAAGATATCTTTATGTGATTATAGGCCAACCGACGGAGTTCCCATGAGCCGAACCGCCTTTCTCCCATTGCTCGAATTCCCGTGCCTGGCTCCTGGCCGATGGCGCCACCGGGACCAATTATTTTCAAATGGGCTTGACCTCGGGCGATGCGCCTGAACTGTGGAACTTCGACCATGTTGACCGTGTTCGCAGCCTGCATCGACGCTTCATCGATGCGGGCGCCGATATCATTCTAACGAATAGTTTCGGCGGGAATCGATATCGCCTGAAGCTTCACGACAGCCAGGATCGCGTGCGCGAAATCAACATGGCTGCCGCAGCCAACGCACGCGCTGAGGCCGACGCCGCCGTTAGGCTCGTCGCTGTCGCGGGCTCAATGGGCCCTACCGGCGAAATCTTTGAGCCCGTTGGAACGCTGTCCCATGCGGACGGCGTCGCGGCATTCGCCGAGCAGGCTGCGGCCCTTGCGGAGGGCGGCGTCGACGTTCTCTGGATCGAAACCATGTCCTCGCGCGAAGAATTGGCCGCCGCCGTCGAGGGCGCGAAAACGGCCGGTTTGCCTATTGTCACCACCATGAGCTTCGACACAAACGGCCGCACGATGATGGGCATCACCCCGGCAGCCTTCGCAGGCTTGGCCGATACTCTCGCCGTGAAGCCGGCTGCCATCGGCGCTAATTGCGGCACGGGCGCAGCCGAGCTCGTGGCGACGATCCTCGGCATCACCGAGGCGACGCCGAGCACGGTGGTCGTCGCCAAGGGCAATTGCGGCATTCCGCAATATCTTGATGGCCACATCCATTATGACGGCACGCCGGAACTCATGGCCGATTATGCTCGCATTGTGCGTGATGCCGGGGCACGCATCATTGGCGGCTGCTGCGGCACTTCCCCCGAACATTTGGCGGCAATGCGCCTGGCACTCGAATCCCATTCACCGGGGGCGAGACCGTCGGTCGACTTGATCGAGCAGCGCTTGGGCGCTGTTTCCGCACTCGCCAAGGGTACCGACGTTAGCGCGGCTGCAGGTGCCCGGCGCGAGCGCCGCCGTGGTCGTGACTAGGCGTACTATAAGCCTGCGTTGGCAACTGCACGTTGCCGACCGTTCGTCATAAATCTGACAGAGAAGGTGATTAATGCTAACCTTGCGGTGACAAAAGCCAAGGGAGGCGGCTGATGGTCATGGTGCGGACTGAGTTTTATTCCCCCGATAAAGTGAATTTGTTTCAGGATATTTTTGACAGTGCCTGGGAGCAGCTCGTGACGAGCGGTAGCCCGCTTACGCAGTACGTCAATGCCGAAGCCACGCGGACGGCATTGGCGCGCCAAATCATTGCCTATGGCAACAGCGGCATGACACCCGATGAAATTAGAGCCGAGGTGCTGAAAAGAGTGCAGGCATAAAAAGAAGCCCAACCGCGAAGGTTGGGCTTTCAAGTCCGATGGGCGGGGAGGGGGAAGGCACCGCCCAGATTGAGAACAGAAACTTTCAAGTTAGGTTCCGCGACCCTGAACAAGTTTCTTCGAGGTCGCGGCTTGCCCAACTACTTGTTCTTGTTGTCTGCCTGGCTCGCTGTCCGGCTGCCTTCAGCCCTTTCCGGTCGCGCGGAACGCCATTTGTCGAAGTCTTCACTAAATTTCTTGCGCCGCTCGCTGCGCCAGTCCTCATAGTCCTGGTCGAACCTTCTCAGCTGCTCATTGCGCCAATGGTGATAGTCATCGTCATGGTGGTGGCGATGGTCTTTCTTCACCGTAACCCCAGCGCTGCTGCCCGCTTTCGTGGCGGAAGCCCTGGCCTTCGCCTTGGCCGCCGAAGCCGCCGCCTTCCCGCCAAGAGCCGCTTTGGCCGCTTTGGCCTTCGCCCCAGGCGCCGCGCGACGGCCCTCCGAACCCCTGGCCTTCGCCCCAGGAGCCTTTGGAACCACCCTGACCGCCATGATCCTGGCCGCCATAACCACCTTCGCCCCGGCCTTCCTGACCACGGCCGAAGCCTTGACCCTGCTCGCCATAGCCGGGATAGCCTCCGCCCCAGCCGGCATCGCGCGCGCCGTAATCCGGATAGCCGCCGCCGCGGGTCATGCCCCGATAATCCTCACCGCCAAATCCCTGGTCGCGATAGGGTCCTTCCCCGAACCGGCTTTCCTCGCTCCGATTCCAGCCCGGGCCGCCGCCACGACCACCCTCGCCGGAGAATCTTGATTCTTCGTGGCGTTCTCCACCGTGCCGGCCAGCTCTTGCAAACCGGCCTTCTTCCTCGCGGCGCCTGTTGCGGCCGCGCCCAAAATGCTCGTTGCGCTGCATCATGTATCTCCCTTATGACAAATCCCAGCCTGTCGCAGAAAAACGTGAAATGGTTTCTTTCGTTCCTGACCAGCTTTAGGTGGACCTTCGCTGTCCGGTGTCTGCTCCGATGCGTGTGCGCAAGAGTGAAAGGGCCTGGTCGAACTGCTCTTCGAGCCAGGGGTTGCTGCCTCTGAGTTCCTTGGCGACGGCTTCAGCCCACTGCGCATAGTCCCGCGCATCCTCCTCATGCGAGACTTCACGTGCCAACGCGCGCAAATTGCTTGTCTTATCGGCAAGCTTCAGCAACTTTGCCTTCGGGCTTTTCTGCGCTGCGCTCTTGACCTGCTCTCGGCGCCGTTCGTTCTTCGTCAATCCGGGCTCATTGCTAACTTCGAGCACCAAGGCGCACACCGCTTCTCCGAAGCAATCGCGGATCTTTCCTGCGTCGATATTTGCTTTTTCGATAGCGTCGTGAAGGAATGCAGCCGCCGTCAGGACCGGCTCGCGTCCGGCAGTCGCCATTGTAACGAGCGCGGCCACTTCGATCAGGTGATTGATAAACGGTGCTTCGTCCTTGTGCTTCTCATTCAAGTGCCACAGCGATGCTTGCTCCGCGGCACGCATTGCAAGCGACCATCCGGTAGCGATCTCCGGCTCCACCATGAGAGTGCCTCTGTATAGAGTGCGCCCAACCGGCTACAGTTTGCTCGCCATCACTTGACGGCTGGCTGGCGGTCGCGGCTTTCGGAGAGAAAGTTTGCGCAAGATATAAGGTGCCAGAACGGTCCTCTCATATTTCGTTCCATAGACCGACCGCTGCTTCGCCCACAGACCCTGATTGTGCTTCCACACCCCGCCATGCTGCAGAGCGAGCGCCAGATGCTTCATGCCCCACTCGAGACCTTCACCGCAGGACTGTAGCGCGAAATCCGGCCCCGTATAGCCGATAAGTCGTGCCGTTGCCGGCTTGATTTGCAGCGGACCGAGTTCGCCGGCGAGACCAACCGCAAAACAATTGCTGCTGCTTTCGACATGCGCCACGATAAGGGCGAGTTCGATTGGAACACCATGCCGCTGTGCTGCGGCCGCGATCATTTGACGGGGGTTGGCCAATGTCGATGAGACATCCGCCGACAACGATAGCGTGAGCAATCCCAGCAGAAGCACTCTGCTCCACATGCCGGCGAACATGGCCGACTATCGCCGCTGTCGTTTTCGCGTACCGGCCGCACGGAGTTCTGGCGGATGGACGAACGCTGCAACCAAGACGACGGTCAACGCGGCTAGGAATGTGATCATGGCTTACTCCTCCGTCCGCGGCGTCAACGTCGCTCAATGCATGAAAGTTCCCGAATGAAGGGGTCCGGAACCTTAGATGCGGAAGAAGCGTTGGCCTGAACTTCACTTAGCGGCGAGAGGAGGGTGTGGTCATGTCCATCAACCGGAATAACGGCTCAAGGCCGCGCTTGGTCGATCCCGATTCTGAGCCTATTCCGGAGCGCGATGAACTCTCTGCGCAGGATGCGCGATCCTCTACAAACCGCACACGCCAAGGCGTCACCGGGCATAACGTACGCTATGTTTTGATATTCGCCTTGGCGGGCGTAGTCCTGGCCTTCATTCTTATCTTCACGGCATTTTCCGGATCGCAGCCTTAACTTGCGCCTAGCCGTTGATGATTTCTCCTCCATTGGGATGGAGAACCTGGCCTGTCATATACGAGGAATCCCCGCATGCCAGGAACAGATGGCAGGTCGCCACCTCGTAAGGCTGGCCCGGCCGCCCCATCGGCACGTCCTTCCCGAATTCGGCGACTTCTTCCGGCTTGAAGCTCGCCGGAATGAGCGGTGTCCAAATCGGACCGGGGGCGACGCCGTTCACCCTGATGCCGTCCTTCACCAATGCCTTGGCAAGTGAGCGCGTGAAGGTGACGATAGCTCCGCGCGTGGCACTGTAGTCGATCAAATGGCTGCTGCCGCGATAAGCGGTGACGGAGGTGGTGTTCACAATCGCGCTGCCCTCTTTCAGATGCGGCAGCGCAGCCTGGGTCATGTAGAAATAACCGTACACATTTGTCTGGAAGGTTTTCTCCAACTGCTCTGCCGAAATCTTGGCAAAATCCTCCTGCGTATGCTGCTCAGCGGCATTGTTCACAAGCACATCGAGGTGCTCGAATTCCTCGATGCATTGCGCCACCGCTTTTCGGCAAAAAGCGGATGTTCTGACATCGCCTTTTACAAGAACGGCGCGCCGCCCTTCCTCCTCGATGAGCTCCTGCGTCCTTCGTGCATCGCGCTCTTCTTCGAGATAGACGATAGCGATATCGGCACCCTCGCGGGCGAATAGCACCGAGCATGCTCGACCAATGCCGCTGTCACCGCCGGTGATCAGGGCCACCTTGTTCTTCAGACGCCCCGCGCCGGGAAACCGCGGCCGGTAATCGGGTTCGGGACGCATGACATGCTCCCGCCCGGGCTGCCTCGGCTGCGATTGCGGCGGTATCTTGCGGTCGTCATCTGGCATGGGAATGCGTGGTTTGTTCTTTGCAAACGTTTCGCGGCTGCGCTTGTTCCGGCAAGGTGCGGAACTGAACGCCACATTTTGGGGTTGGAGTGGCAATCCTTTACTCCCGGCAGGTGCCGGCCGCTCACGGCTGGCGCCTGCGCGATTCAACAGGGATTTGATCATGGCAGAACGCACCAGGACTTTTTGGAAGGGCCAGCTTCGCCTCGCGCTTGTCACGATTCCGGTGAGGCTCGTCACCGCCTTGGCCAAGGAGAAGCAAATCCATTTCCACCAAGTGGATCGAACCACCAAGCAGCGCATCCGCTATGAAAAGGTTGCCCCCGGTGTCGGCGAAGTCCCCAAGGAGGATATCGTCTATGGATACGAGGTTGAGCCGGGCAATTATGTTCTTCTCGAAGAGGAGGAACTCGAGAACCTCAAGCTCGAATCGCGTCACACCATCGAGCTCGTTCAATTCGTGGAAGCTTGTGACATCGATCCTCTCTATTTCGAGCGGCCCTATTACGTTGTCCCCGACGGCGAGGATGCCGAGGAACCCTACCGCGTCATTCGCGATGCGCTGCGCAGCGAAAACAAGGTCGGCATCGGTCAGCTCACGCTGCGCGGCCGCGAGAATCTGGTTGCGCTGAAGCCCTGCGGCAAGGGGCTGATGCTGGAGACGCTTCGCTACGCAAGCGACATCAAGGATGCCGACGCCATTTTCGACGAGATAGGCAATGCACGCCTGAGACAGGATCTGATCGAGATGGCGAAGGACCTGATCGAACAGCGCTCGGCACCCTTCGATCCCGCGGCTTACAAGAACCATTATGCCGAGGCGCTCCGTCAATTGGTGCATTCGAAAATGAAGGGCGGCAAGGTCGCGGTCGGCGAGGAGGAGGCCGAGCCTGCAGGCGGCAAGGTCATCGATTTCACCGAGGCGCTGAGGCGGTCGCTCCGCAAATCGGGTGCAGCTGCGCGCACGCGAGCAGAAACGCCTGCCCGCCGCAGCACGTCGAAGGCGCGTGCACGGGCGAAACGCTGACGGTCCTCAATCATGGCTGAGCGCTCGCTGGCGACCTACAAGGCAAAACGGAACTTCTCCAAAACCCCTGAACCGAAGGATAGGGGTAAAAGCCGCGGGGGACTCTTTGTGGTCCAGCATCACTGGGCGACACGCGAGCACTATGATTTTCGCCTGGAGCTCGACGGTGTTCTGCTGAGCTGGGCTGTGACCCGCGGTCCAAGCTTCGATCCGGCCGACAAGCGCTTGGCCGTTCGTACCGAAGATCATCCGCTTTCCTACGGTGGCTTCGAGGGCCTGATCCCGGAAGGCAATTATGGTGCGGGCACCGTCCTTCTCTGGGACAGCGGCACCTGGGAACCTCTCGATCCCGATCCGCGCCAGGCCCTGACGAAAGGCGCGCTGAAATTCACCCTCAAGGGCAAGCGGCTGAAGGGCCGCTGGGCGCTGATACGAATGCGCACCGAAGGCAAGCGGGAGAACTGGCTGCTCATCAAGGAACGCGACGAATACGCAGCCAAAGGCGTATCGCTCGAGGACTTCGCAGAGAGCATCCTCTCCGGCAGGACGCGTGAGGAGATCGAGAACAACCGTCCCGCCGCGCGGCGACGCAAGGCGCGCAAGACCTCGCCCGCTCGCAAGCCCAATCCCAAACGAGCAGCACTGACAGCGGCTCGGCCGGCAGCGATCGCTACCCGCTCTTCGCAAAATCTGCCTGCGTTCATTCCGCCGATGCTGTGCGAGCTCCATGATGAGCCGCCGCCGGGTGCCGGCTGGCTGCATGAAACGAAATACGACGGCTATCGCATCGAAGCCGCGGTGAACGGCGCGCGAGTCAGGCTCTACACGCGCGAAGGGCTCGACTGGACCAAGCGCTTTCCTGCCGTAGCCGAGGCCTTTGCGCTTCTCAACTTGCGCCGCAGCCTGATCGATGGCGAGGCTGTGGTTTTCGACAAGCAAGGCTTGAGCGACTTCACCGCCTTGGTCAAGGCCCTGAAACATGACCCTCAATCGATCAGCTTCGCGGCTTTCGACATTCTCATAAGCGATGGCAAGGACATCCGCGGCAAACCTCTGACATTCCGAAAACAGGAGCTTGCCGATGCACTGAAAAATGCCGATGGCAATATTCTGCGCATCTCCTCATTCATTGAAGCCGACGGCCGCCGCGTCTTCGACAAGGCAGTCGAGATGGGTGCCGAGGGGATAGTCTCCAAACGTGCTGGGTCGCGCTATGAGCCCTACCGTTCTGGCAATTGGATCAAGATCAAGACGGCGCGCCGCGACGATTTCGTCATCGTCGGGTACAAACCTTCCGAGCGCCGGCAATTCTCATCCCTCCTTGCGGCGGCTGAAACACCTTACGGACTGGAATTTGTCGGTGGCGTGGGTACGGGTTTCAACGCTGACGAACTTGCTGATATACTGGAAACACTGCGCCCGCTGCGTCTCAAAACGCGCCCCGCCATGAAGGCGATCGAAAGGGCGCCGCGCACAGCGGTCTGGGTCGAGCCTGTATTGCGCGCTGAAGTGAAATTTCACGGCTGGACGGCGGACGGCCAGCTGCGCCACGCCAGATTTCTTGGCTGGCGCGAGGATCGGAAACCCGCGAAGGGCCAAAACATGGCAAAGAAAACCGTATCGCAGGCCCGCAAGCCCGTCCGCTCGGCCGCCGACACCACTCATCGCCGCTCGGCGAAGCTTCGAGCGGTTCCCGCCACGATCACCCATCCCGACCGGGTGGTCTTTTCCGATGTCGGCGTGACTAAAGGCGACATCGCTTCATATTACGCCGCTGTCGCCGACCGCATAATGCCGCACCTCCAGGAGCGGCCGATTAGCTTTGTTCGCGCGCCCGATGGCCTCGCCGGTCAGAAATTTTTTCAGCGCCATCAGCTCGCCGGGATGTCCGCTGGGATCAAACTCGTTCCCGATCCCGATGGCGAGCACGAGGATTTCGTTGCAATCGACAGTCCCGAGGGCCTTCTCACCGCCGCTCAGTTCGGTGTCATCGAAATCCATGGCTGGGGCGCGCGCCTTCCGAAACTGCGAAACCCCGATCGCCTTGTTCTGGACCTCGACCCCGATCCAGCCGTGCCCTTCGCCTCTGTTCGCGACGCAGCATTTGAGCTTCGCGATCTCTTCACCGGCATCGAGCTTGAAAGCTTTGCCATGATCACGGGAGGGAAGGGTGTACATGTCATCGTGCCGCTGGATAGTAGCCAAAAGTGGGATGTCATCACCGACTTCGCCGAGGGCATCGCTCAGGGCCTGGCAGCGGCAGATCCCGACCGCTACATCGCCACCGCCTCCAAGGAAAAGCGCAAGAACCGAATTTACGTGGACTGGCTTCGCAACCGGCTCACCGCCAGCGCAATCATGCCTTGGTCGGTGCGCGCCAAGCCGAATGCCAGCGTGGCGGTCCCCGTCACTTGGCCGGAACTCCGCAAGCTGGATCGCGCCGACGAATATACTTTGCTCACCGCGCCCGATCGCAAGGATCCCTGGACGACGAAATTCTTCGCGGTTAAACAGCGCATCGATGAAAAAGTAATCGCCTTCCTAAAATCGGGAGGCGGCACGGCAGCGGGCAGGGGAAAGAGGAAAAGGAATTAGCAAGCGCAATCCGGCGTCCAACTTTTAAAATGATTTTTCCTTCCGCCAGCTTGCGCTTCCGGGATGAAGGAGGGGTGGAGCGGCACCTCGCGGTGGCGCCAACGTTGGTGTTAGTAGAGATGGTGCGAGGGCGCTCCACCCCGGTGATTTTGGGAGGTCACTTTCACGTCACTCGCTTCGGGATGTTTCGAAGCCGCGCCGGCCTAGCACTCAACCCCTGGTCAACGGCAGCCAGTCCACGGCTTGCCTACAGGCACCGGCCCTTTCTCCACACTCAAAAGGCGACATCCGGACAGCGCCTCCTTCACGGAGCAGGGTGAAGAATGACTACTCTCTAATAGGAATATTGTCAATAGGGAAATTGTGCCATTGAATGAAAATCGTCATGGCCGTGCTTGATACCGCCATCTCCGTCAGAAGATTCGCGGGTCAAGCCCGCGAATGACGGATTGGGAAGTCCATACATGACGTGGTGGGTGAAGCTGGATCAGCGGCGTTCACCGGAATGACGATGAGGATAAAAAAGAACCGGGAAGGCTAGGCCCTCCCGGTTCGGCGCAGTCGAGGCGGGGACCTGCTACTGCTTCTTCGTGAAAGCCGGCATGTTCTTCAATTCATCCGGCGTCGTCTGCACGACAATCTTCAAATTGCCATCGCTTGTCGCGGCCATTTGGAGCTTGGACATGTCTAGGACGACGTCCTTTTCACCCATGCCGAGAAATCCGCCGACACCCACGACCACTTGGCTTGGCTGTCCCTGCGGTGACAGGATGATGTCGTTGATATCGCCGATCGACTGGTCATCCTGCGAATAGACGGTCGCGCCGATGACGTTCGATGCAAGGAAACCTTCCGGTGCCGCCAGCGCCTGTTCGGTCGTCTGAGTCGACGATTGTTCGGTCGTTGTCGGCTGGGTTTCTGCAGTGGTTGTCGTGGTCTGCGTCTGATCGGTCGTTGCCGGCTGCTCGGTCGTTGTGGTGGTGCTCGCCGACTGGTCTGTCGTTGCCGCCGTGCCGGTCTGTGTCTGATCGGTCGTTGTCGTTGCCGGCTGCTCGGTGGTTGTCGTTGTGCTCGCCGACTGGTCGGTGGTAGCCGCACCCGTGGTCGAAGCCGCGCCGATGGTTTCCGGCTTGATGTCCACAAAGGCGTTCTTCTGGCAGGCCGCCACGAATTCGTCCTTCTTGATCATCGAGGCGTCTTGCGGTTGCACCTGTGCCTTGTTCATGGCATCGATGAACACCTTGGCCTCATCCGCCTGCAGGGATCCGTCCTTGTTTACATCGGCGCGCTGAAACAGATTGTCGCAATCAGCCGGCGTCGCCTGCGCAAATGCGGGTGCGGAAACGCCCAACATCAGGGCTGCTGCCGCACTTGCAATTATAAGTTTGTTCATGGGTCCATACCTCCTTGGAAGTGACGCGCGGAATGGGCCGCGCATCCCCTCTACCCAAACGTCATCAAGCAGCGAATGGTTCCTTCACGATAGCCCGCTGACCGACAGTGAGCCGCACGTGATGTGTCTTGCCGTCGTCGGTGAAACGCAAGACGGCATGGGTTCCCGCTGCTTCATCTGGGCCAGTGGGCGAAGGTGCGCCGGCCTCTTGAGTATCCCGTATGATCTTGATTTCGTATTTTGTCTCACCGCGGCGCAGCGTAATCTCGAACCCCTCCCAATCCGCTGGAATGCAGGGGTTGACATGCAGTTCCTCTGCCCGCTGTTCCAGGCCTAGAACGGCTTGGAGGCCGGCCTGGTAGAGCCATCCCGCCGATCCGGTGTACCAGGTCCAGCCGCCCCGGCCGAAATGGCCGGGTGCGGAGTAGATGTCTGCTGCCACCACATAAGGCTCGACGCGGTAGACCTGAGCGCCTTCCAAGCTCTTGGAATGGCTGATCGGATTGAGCATCTGCAGCAGCGCATGCGCCCTGTCGTGGCTGCCGAGCTGGGCAAATGCGAAAACCATCCAGCAGGCGGCGTGCGTATACTGCCCGCCGTTCTCGCGTATGCCCGGCGGGTAGCCCTTGATATACCCGGGATCGAGCGGGGTTTTGTCAAAGGGCGGGGTGAACAGCATCGCTATTCCGTGGCTTGGGTTGATCAGCTGACGATCCGCCTCTGCCAACGCCGTTCTCTGCCGCGCGCCATCGGCAGCTTTCGAGATGACGGCCCAGGACTGCACCAGGGAATCGATGCGGCATTCCTCCGCACCTGCTGTCCCGAGCGGAGTTCCGTCGTCGAAATAGCCGCGCCTGTACCAAGCGCCGTCCCAGGCATGGTTTTCCAGGGCTGCTTTGAGGCCGTTGAGATATTTTCGCCATTTTTCAGCCAGCGCCTTTTTGCCGCGCGCCTCCACATGCGGCAAAAATGCCGTAACCGCTGCATGTATGAACCACCCCAGCCACACACTTTCGCCTTTGCCGAGGTAGCCGACCCGGTTCATGGCATCGTTCCAGTCCCCGGTGCCGAACAGCGGCAGCCCATGGGGCCCCTTGGTGAGGCTGTATTTGAGGCCCCGGACGCAATGCTCATAGAGGCTCCCTGATTCCTCGCTCACCTCCGGCTCGAAAAACGCATCATGCTCGTCCGGGCTCAGCATCCTGCCCTCGAGAAACGGCACCCGTTCCTTCAGCACCGCGCTGTCGCCTGTCACGGCGATATAGCGTGCCGTGCAATAGCTGAGCCATACGGCATCATCCGAAATCCGGCTGCGGATTCCCTGTCCCGTCCGCGGCAGCCACCAATGCTGCACGTCTCCCTCTCGGAACTGCCGCGCCGCGGCATGGAGCAGATGCGCGCGCGTGATATCGGGCCTTGTCCACAAGAGAGCCAGGCTATCCTGAAGCTGATCGCGAAACCCGAAGGCTCCACTTGCCTGGTAGAAGCCGCTCCTTGCCCACACCCGGCAGGCGAGCGCCTGGTAAAGCAGCCAGCCGTTGAGCATGATGTCCAGCGACCGGTCGGGCGTTTTGACCTGCACCGCACCGAGCACGTCGCGCCAGTAGGTCTTCACCTCCTGCAAAGCCTTGTCGAAATCGAGCTGCCGATAGCGCATGACCAGCGTCCGCGCCGTTTGCACGTCATCGGCGGTGCCGAGCAGGAACAGCACCGACGTCTCATCTTGCGGCTGGAGTTCCACCTGCGCCTGTAACGCGCTGCACGGATCGTAACCGGCACCGGTCGTGTTCGACAGCTCGATGTCTTGTACCATTGCGAGCGGCGCGGCGAGTGTGCCATGGCGGCCGAGAAATTCTCCTCGATCTCCTGTCCACCGCGTCTGCTCTCCGCCGAGATCGGCAAATGCCACCTGTCCGCCATAGCGGACATTCCAGGGATTTCGAATGAACATGGCACCGGTGACCGAGTCGATTTCGGTGAGCATATAGGGTGCCGATTGTGCCCGCGACGATCCGAGCACCCATTCGACATAAGCCGTCGCCGACAGCCTGCGCTTCGCCGATGACAGATTCTTTAGCTTCAGCCGCGCCAGCTTGATCGAATTGTCCAGAGGCGTGAATTGTTCGAGCACCATTTCAACCTGGTAGGCGCTGTGCTCGAAGCTGCTGTAGCCGTGTCCCTTGCGGGAAATATAGGTGCCCTGGCCGTCTTTGACCGGCAGCATCGTCGGGCCGAACAGGGCGCCGCTGTTTTCGTCTTTCACGTAAAAGACTTCTCCCGGCCGATTGCTGACCGCATCATTGCCCCAAGCGGTCAGCTGAAAATCCCTGCTGTTGTCGGCCCAGCTGTAGCCGCCGCCTTCGGCTGCCGCCTGGAATCCGAAATTCGGGTTTGCCACAACATTGACCCAGGGTGCCGGGGTCATCACGCCCTTGTCGAGAAGTGTGACATACTCCGTTCCATTCTTGTCGAACCCGCCAAAGCCGTTGAAAAATTCGAGCCCGCTGGTGAGAGCGCTGTTGTCCGTGCTTTTCCAGCTGCGCCTTTCCGGCCGCATGGGTGCCGGCACCGCCGCCTCGACGATGCGGTTGAGCTGATCCTGCAGCGAACCCCGGCGTGCCGAAATCGTCACCCGGGCGAGGCTGGGCAGGGCCGAAAGCGTTTCCTGGGAAAGCTGGTCCGCTCGCAGGAAATGGACCGCCCCGGCCAGGCTGCCCTCCCTGGCAGCGTGCGACCGGCTGGTCCTGATCAGCGTTTCCACCGCTCCCTGAAGACTTTGAATATAGGATGACGCGCGGTCGTTCAGGATCACCAGATCGGCTGGGAACTGTTTCATGCGCCAGTAATCATGCGCGCGCAGCAGTTGGCGCACCACATCGAGATCTTCGACATCGTCGATGCGCACCAGCACGATCGGCACATCGCCTGAAATTCCCACCGGCCACAAGGCCGCTTGGCTCGTCACACCCTTGCGCAGCTGCGAGGGAGCGGGCCGCATTGATCTGTTGGCATAGATCAGATGGCCGGCAAGGCGCTGAAACAGCCGTGCCTCCTCCGGCTTGATCCCCAGATGCCTAAGCTGGATTTGGGCATGCGTCCAGGCAAGCATCGCGGCACGTTCGAAGGCTGCGGGATATCTGTGGCGATCGATCAGGTCGAGAAGCTCCTCGCGGCTGCGCGCCACCATCGTCCAGAACGCACATCTCACTGTGCCCCCGGCGTCTAGGCTTATCCGCCGCCGTATGGCGAATATCGGATCGAGCACCGTTCCGGCAGAGTTGGACAAAGGCTGGTCGTCCATAATCGCTGCAGCGCAGGTCGGGTCATTTCCCCGTCCGAGAAAACGCATCCGGTCGGTTTCTATCTGCACGGGCTCGGTACTCTCTCCCTCGACGACCGAAAGATGAGCCATCCAGATTTCCGGGTCCGTCTCGGCCCGCCGCCGGCGCCGCGCAATCAGCGCGCCGCTGTCGGCCTGGTACTCCGTTTCGATGAACATCTTGGAGAACGCCGGATGCGAAATATCCGCCGCGGCGGGCGCCATCACCAGCTCCATATAGGAGGTGAGCTCGATGTCGCAGGCACGGCGCCCCGAATTGTTCAAAGTCACGCGGCGGACCTCCGCAGCGACCTCGGGCGAAACCACGCAGTCGGTGGTCGTGGTGATATAGCCGTCGGAGCGGATGGTTTCGGCACGGTCTTCGGCGAATACCGTGACGTAGCTGTCTGCTTCTGCGCCGATCGGCTGGTAGCCTGCCGACCAGAGTTTGTTATTGGTGAGATCGCGAACGTAGATATACGAACCCCAGTCGTCCGCGACCGGGTCTTCGCGCCACCGCGTCAGCGCGAAACCGCTCCACTGGCTGAAGCCGGATCCTGCCGCCGTGACCATCACCGTATATTGGCCGTTGGACATGAGATGCGTGGCCGGCGCTTCGGTATGAACATTGGTGATCCGGCGCACGATCACCGGCGGGTTTTCTCGTACCGCGGCGGCAGCCTCGATGTCGCGAGCGCTCGCATAGGTGATCGGCACGCCTCTCGGCGCCCGCTCCTGCAGCAGCAGTTCCGTGGCGCGCGCCATGGGCTCCACGTGGAACCGCTCGCGGAAAACACCTTTTTTCAGCGTATTGCCCAGCGCCACCACTGTCATGCCTTGGTGATGCGCCATATAGGCCCTGACGACCGCCACCTTCTGGCCCTCGGGCACCCGGCGCGGCGTATAGTCGAGCGCCTCGTAGAAGCCGTAGCGGCCGAGCCCGCCTTCCTTGCGCAGCGCAGCGAAATTTTCCACCGCCGCCTTCGCCGCGACCATTGCAGCAAGGCCGGTGGCGTAGGGCGCGATGACGATATCATCGGCCAGTCCACGCTTCAGGCCAAGTCCCGGCACGCCGAAATTGGAATATTGATAGGTAAATTCCACATCGCGGCCGTTGAATGCCGATTCCGAGATGCCCCAGGGCACGCCGAGCTCGGAGCAATAGGAAATCTGCTTGCGGATCACCAGCCTGTTCGTTTGATCGATAATGCCGTTGGGCGGCGCCTTCATGACCAGCGACGGCATGAGATATTCGAACATCGAGCCCGACCATGAGATCAGCGCCGCGCCGAAATCCACAGCGGTGACGGATCGGTCGAAGTCTGAACCAATGCTTGGTGCGCACATCGCCCTTGGCGATCGCGAGGAAGCTTGCCAGCCGTGCCTCGGACGCCAGCATGTCGTAACATGCCTCATCGAGCGATCCGTCGGCAACCCTGTAGCCGATCGACAGCAGATTGCGCTGCCGGTTGAGAACGAAGTCGAACTCCATGGCAAGGGCAATGCTCCTTGCCTCGCTCTCGATGCGTTCGAGCCTTTGCCTGAGAGCCCGCGTCCCGACCGTGCTCGCCGTCGCATCGCGGAAATGGCTCTCGATCGTCGCATGCGCGGCCTGTAGCCAGCCGAGCAGTTCTTCGCCCCAGTAAGCGGGGCGTTCCTTGCCATAGAGACCGACAACCTCGACAATTTGGCCGGCTTGCAGCGAAAGTTCGATCAGGCGAACCGCCAGCAGCTCGGGCGCCTGTTTGGCCGTTTCTATCGAACGCGCCAGCAATTCGATCATGGCCGTAATCTGGTCGCGCGCTTTCGCCGTCGCCTTGCCCTCGTCGGGCAGGCCCTGCAACGTCTCGACGGCAAGGTCTAGGCAGTCCTGGATACCTTCGAGTCCCGCCCCGCCGGCGAAGGGGCTTTCTGCCCATTCCCGGCACGAATTGGCGAGCGCGAGCAGATGTCCCGCCATATTGCCGCTGTCGACCGTCGACACATACCGCGGGTCCAGCGGCCGGAGATCGGCTGTGCCATACCAATTGTACAAATGGCCGTGCAGCTTCTCGAGCTTGCGCAGCGTGGCGAAAGTCGCATCCATGCGCTCGACGATGTCGAAAAGTCCCGCCCAGCCGAAATCGCGCGCGCTGACGCAGCACAGAAGATAGAGCCCGATGTTCGTGGGCGAAGTGCGCCGCGCCACCACCGGCTCCGGATCCTCCTGGAAATTATCGGGCGGGAGCATGTGATTTTCCGCCGTGACGAAGGTTTCGAAAAACCTCCACGTCCGCCGCGCAATGAGCCTGAGCGACTTCTCCTCTTCGACCATCAGCTCATCGTCTTCGGTCAGTGTCGGCCGCGAACTGACCCACAGGGCGACGCCGGGCGCCAGCATCCAGGCCGCGGCAAAGGGCAAGGCCAGGGCAAGATTGAGATGACCGGCAACGAAACCTGCCGCGGTTGCTGCCGCGGCAATGACGAGGCTTCCCCACATCCTGCCGTAATAGCCGGTGAGCGAAAGCTGCGGCGAGCGCTGGACCTGGGCGGCGGATAACCACTCGAGCAGGTGGCGTCGGCTGACCGCGAGCCGGTAGATCGTGCGCGCCAGTGCATCGCCCGACATCCACGCCTGATGTCCAAGGAAAATGATGTTCAGGCCGATCTGCGACAATGCCCGGGCAAAATCCTGGAAAAGGCTTCGAATATGGCTGCTGAGGGTGATTTTGACGTGTCGCGGAACAATCGATCGAAAACCGGAATGAGCGACGGCAGCGAGAAGGCCAGGAGCACGGCGACAGTCCACACCATGCTTGCCGCGGCAGGCAACAGCGCAAAGCCCGCCATTAATGCAACGACATGGGCCGGAGCCAATAGTGATCGACGCAGATTGTCGAACATCTTCCAGCGACCGAGTGCCGGAATCCTGTCGCGCCCGCGGTTTCCCGTGCTGCTGCGCCTTAGGCGGATGAGCCATGGCAAGAGCTGCCAGTCGCCCCTGATCCAGCGATGCTGCCGTGCTGCGGCGACCTCGTAGCGCGTTGGGAAATCTTCTATGACCTCGATGTCGGACACGAAGCCGGAGCGTGCGAAAATACCCTCGAAAAGATCGTGGCTGAGCAGCGCATTTACCGGTATTCGGCCTTTGAGGGCACTCTCGAAGGCATCGACCTCATAAATTCCTTTCCCCGTGAACGAGCCTTCCCCGAACATGTCCTGATACACATCCGACACGGCGAATACATAAGGGTCGAGCCCGCGCGGTGTGGAGAATATTCGCTGATAGATCGACCGCTCGCCGCGGTCGGGCAGCGATGGTGTGACTCGCGGCTGGAGTATGCCGTAGCCGCCGACGACCCGGCCCGCCGCCTCATCGAAGACCGGCCGGTTCAAAGGGTGCGCCATCTTGCCCGCCAGCCGACGCGCCGTGTCGCGCAGCATTCGGGTGTCTGCGTCAAGTGTCAGCACGTAACGGACATTCTCCGGCAGTTTACCGCACATGACCGCGAATGACGTGTCCGTGGCTCCGCGCAGCAGCAGATTGAGCTCATGCAGCTTGCCGCGCTTGCGCTCCCATCCCATCCATCGCGACTCGGTTTCGTTCCACACCCGCCGCCGGTGCAGAAGAAGGAAACGCGGCTGACCCTCAGCACCCCCGTAACGCTCGTTGAGCGCCGAAATACCGTCGAGTGCTGCCTGCAGCAGCGCTTCATCGCCGGCGCTCTGCTCGATCTGGCTGTCTGTCCAATCCGTGAGCAGTCCGAAATAGACTTCCCCCTGCGGTTCGGTCAGATAATGCACCTCGAGCCGCTCGATCTCTTCATCGAGGCCTTCGCGGCTGTTGAGCAATGTCGGCACCACGACCAGCGTCCGCAGCTCCTCGGGAATTCCTTTGCGGAGTTCGAGCGCGGGCAGAAGCCTTGCCCCGGTGATCTTTGTGACAGTGAGATTTACCAGCGCGACCGCAGCTTCCGAAGCGGGTAAAACGGCGAGCAGCAGAAACAGCGCGCCTGGGGCAGAGCCCATGATCTCTGCGACCACCCAATAGCTGGCGAGCATCCATCCCAGCGTAAGAATGCAAACTGCCCCGAGATAACCGGCCAATCCGGCGCGCACGACGCCGCGGCGGAATGCTTCCCGCGGCCTTGGTCGAAACCCGATGCGTGCTTCGATCTCTTGCCGTCCGCGCCCCAGCAAAAAATACCCGGGCTCGAGCGCGCCACTGTCCCGGATGTCCGTTGCCGGCGCCATAGTGGCATCGGTTACCATCCGGGCAATCTCGAGCTCCGCCGCGCTGGAGCCCTTCGACAATTCCTCGATGGCGTTGCGGTATTGGTTGCGCGTCGTAAAATCCATTTCCGCGAAGAGCGGATGAGCCGACAGCGTTGCATGCGCCAGGCTGACCCCCTCGAACCAATCGGTCCAGTCGACATCTGAGATGAGGCGCATGCTGGTGAAGATGTTGCGCACCGTCGCATTGGCTGCCGCCTGGCGATGATGCTCTTCATTCATCGCCTGATCCGCTGAGCTCCCCTGCGATCTCAGCTGCTCTTCAAGCCACTGCAGCGCGATCACTGCGCTTATTCCCTGGTCGCGCAGCCGTTGATCGAGCTGCACGGCGAAGGTCTTCGACAGTGGTTCTCCCTCGTGCTCCCGCAGCACCTCTGCGATTGCCGGTGCCGGAGCCCCTTCCATGGCCAGCAGCCTGTCGGCCAGGCTGTCGGCTGCGTCGCGCGCCATTCGTGCCTTGACGATACGGTCGGCCAGGCGCCGCAGATTTTCGATGAGGACGATGCGCAGCGTGATGGCAACTGCCCACAGCTCGCCGATCGTCAGGGCCTCGACCCGCTGGTAGGCTTGCACGAAGCGCATCAGCATGCCGGGGTCGAACAGGCTGTCGGTATGGGCGACGAAGGCCCAGGCGATGCCGAGTACGCGCGGATATTCCGCCAGCGGCCCGGTCGCGAGCTTCGGCAGCTCCTTGTAGTAGCCTGGAGGCAGGTCCTGCCGGATTTGCCTTATCTGGGTTTCCACGACGTGGAAATTATCGAGCAACCATTCTGCCGCCGGCGTAATCGGCCTGCCGCTGGCGATGCTTTTGCAGATCGTTTCATAGGCCGATAGCAGAGCTTCGGCATTTTCATCGAGCCGCTTGGCAACCGACTTGCGCCTTGTCTTGCTGTGGCGGGGAAGAACCTTTTGCGCCGTTGCCAGGCTTTCGGCGTGCTGCTCAAGCCGCTCCACATTGAAAAGTTCGGCTTTGATCGGTTCGGAATTATCCCACGGAGGCTCATCGGAAGACCTTGAACCAATGAGATCCCGAAAAACAGCCATTCATGCTCCGGGGAAGGCTTGCGCAACAATCGCGTGCCCAAACTGATGGGCGCCGCATTCGAGGCTCGAATTAACGCACAAATGCGGCAAAGGTTGCAAGGGATCACGACTATTTTGTGCACCGGGTTGTTCATGCCACCGCGCCGCGCCAGCGAATTCAGGTCGCTCCGG
Source organism: uncultured Alphaproteobacteria bacterium (assembly GCA_963770205.1). Lineage (GTDB taxonomy): Bacteria > Pseudomonadota > Alphaproteobacteria > Rhizobiales > Aestuariivirgaceae > DATBLQ01. The sequence goes on along the minus strand of CAVYOS010000010.1, from coordinate 91,758 downwards.
AACTTGGCCGCGAAGTTCGCGTTTCAGTGTCGCGCAAGCCCACAGATTTGAGGAGACGGTTCATGGCTATCAAGACGATGCAGGACCTGTTCGTGCACACCCTAAGAGACATTTATTACGTCGAGAAAAAATTGGTGTCGGAATTGCCCAGAATGGCGAAAAAGGCATCCGATCCGGAACTGAAAAAGGCCTTTCAGGATCATGCCGCTCAGACGGAAGAGCATGTCGCCCGCCTGGAAGAAGTCTTCCAGCTTTCCAATCTTCAGCCGCGCGGGGAGAAATGCGCAGCCCTCGAGGGACTGCTCGAGGAGGCGAAGGATCTTTTGAAAGACGTCAAGGATCCGGAAGTTCTCGATGCCGGCATGCTGGCGGCGGCGCAGGCGGTCGAGCACTATGAGATCACGCGTTACGGAACGCTGATCGCTTGGTGCCGGCAGCTCGGCAGCAGCGACGCCGAGCCGCTCCTGAACCAGACGCTTCAGGAGGAGAAGGAAGCCGACAAGCTTTTGACCGAGATCGCTGAAGCCGATATCAACCGCAAGGCTGCTTGACGGACGCTCACGCCTTCGCAGCAATCTCGTCAAGAGTGGTGAGGAAACGCTCCACCTCGTCGAGCGTGTTGTAATGGGCAAGGCCTGCCCGTAGCACGCCGCCTTTTTCGAGCAGGCCCAGCCGCCCGACAAGCTCGACGGCGTAATTATGGCCGGACCACACAAAGATGTCGCGCTTGGCGAATTCTTTCGCTAGCTCGGCTGGATCGCGGCCTTCCAGCGTGAATGAGACCGTCGGCACGCGCCGATGCAACGCGTTGGAATTGGTGATCCCGCGGATCCGGACGCCTTTGCGTTCTGAAAGGCCCTCGATGAGGCGCCTGCATAAGCGCTGTTCCCATTCGCCGAGGATAGCGAAGCCGGCCTCTATGGCCTGCCGTTCGCCGCTGAGTGCGGCACTAGGCTGATGCCGCGCTTCGGCAAAGGTTCGGCCGATCCACGCGAGATATTCGATGGCTCCGAGGCAGCCGGCCATTCCTTCATGCGATTGCGTTCCGGTTTCGAAACGCTCGGGCAGGCCGTCTCCCGCCGGACGCACCTTATAGGGTGAAATATGTTCAAGCACATCCCGGCGCCCCCACAGCACGCCTTGATGCGGCCCGAACCATTTATAAGCAGAAGACACCACGATATCGGCGCCGAGATCTTCTTACATCGATTGCTTGATGGGGAGCGAGCTGTACCGCATCCACATAGACGAGGGCCCCAGCCGCCCTGGCCTTGGCCGCCATGCCCTTTACGTCATTGATCGTGCCGGTGCAGTTCGACGCCGAACCGATGGCCAGGAGGCGGGTTCGCCGGCTCAGCAGCTCATCGAGGGCATTATCCTCGAACTCGTAGCTCTCGACATTGAAATCGAGCCAGCGAACCTTCAGCTCTCTGTCTTCCGCCAGCAGCAGCCATGGCGCGACGTTCGCATCATGATCCATGCGGGAAAGGATGATCTCATCGCCCGATTTGAGCTGCCGGCCGATGCAGCGCGACATGTGAAAGGTCAATGTCGTCATGTTCTGGCCGAAGACGATCTCCTCCGCCCCTGCGGCATTGTAGAAATCGGCCAGTGCCTGATGCGCTTGCGCCACCAATTGCCCCGCCCGCCGGCTCGTTGAGAAAAAGCCGCCGAGATTGGCGTTCCCGCTCACCATGGTGTCTTGCATCCGCTCGAGCACCCGCCGCGGCACCTGTGTCCCGGCCGGGTTGTCGAGGAAGACGGCAGGCCGCCCGTCATTGCCCAGCGCAAGCGCGGGAAACTCCTGGCGTATGAGATCGACCGGGAAATCCCTCATGGGGTGATATTTCCTCCGGAACCGGTTGTTTCGCTGTCGAATCTCACCTAAACGGAAACACTGAGTCGGAATCAAGCCGCCCGATGTCGCGCACGCGGAGGGGCAGTTCCGGCTTAAGCGGTAAAACTGGCCCAATTCCCGTTTCCGCCCGTTTCCGGAGAAGACCATATGAGCGGTGATGAACTCGATCTGAGGTCGCTGAACGACGAAGAGCTGACCCAGCAGATGCATGACGATCTCTATGACGGGCTCAAGTCGGAGATCGAGGACGCCGTGCACATACTGCTGGAACGCGGCTGGGCCCCCTACAGGGTGCTGACGGAGGCCCTAGTCGAGGGCATGCGCATCGTCGGCATCGACTTCCGCGACGGCATATTGTTCGTTCCCGAAGTTCTCCTGGCTGCCAATGCCATGAAGGCCGGCATGTCCATTCTGCGGCCGCTCCTCATCGCCACCGGCGCCCCCCGCATGGGTAAGATGGTCATCGGGACCGTCAAGGGCGACATCCACGATATCGGCAAGAACCTCGTGGGCATGATGATGGAGGGCGCCGGCTTCGAAGTGATCGACCTCGGCATCAACAATGCGGTTGAGAAATACCTGGCGGCGATTGAGGAACACAAGCCGGATATCCTCGGCATGTCCGCGCTGCTCACCACCACCATGCCTTATATGAAGGTCGTCATCGACACGCTGAAGGAGAAAGGCATGCGCGAGGATTATGTCGTGCTGGTCGGGGGCGCGCCGCTCAATGAGGAGTTCGCCAAGGCGATCGGCGCTGATGCTTATTGCCGTGATGCGGCGGTTGCGGTCGAGACCGCCAAGACCTACATGGCACGCAAGCACAATCAAATGGCGGCGGCGGCCGGCTAGACCGTCGTTCGTTCGGCTCTCATGACCACTGTCAATCTGCGACCTTCCGAAGAATTCACCTTTGCCAAGGGCGGAGGGGAAATTCTGCTGATCGCATGTGGCGCGCTGGCGCGTGAGATCATCGACCTGATCGAGCGCAATCACTGGACCGCCTTCGACGTCGCTTGTCTTCCAGCCAAATGGCACAACCGTCCCGAACTGATTGCCCCCGGTGTGCGTGAGAAGATCCGCGAAGCGCGCGGCCGCTACCGCAAGATCTTCGTCGCCTATGGCGACTGCGGCAGCGGCGGCCTCCTCGACAAGATGCTCGCCGAGGAAGGCGTGGAACGCATCGAAGGCCCCCATTGCTACGCTTTCTACGGCGGGCCTGAGCAGTTCGACCGTCACACCGACGGGGACGTGACTGCCTTTTTCCTCACCGATTATCTCGCCCGTCATTTCGACAAGCTGATCTGGGAAGGGTTGGGGCTGAAGGATCACCCCGAACTGCTTTCCGATTATTTCGGCAACTACACCAAGCTCGTCTATCTCGCCCAGACACGTGACGAAGAGCTTGCCAAGCGCGCCATGGCGGCGGCCGATAGGCTCGGACTTGCCTATGAATACCGCTATTCCGGCTATGGCGGGCTGGAGACATCCATGCGCAAGCTGGCCTGAGCAGGAGAAGCACGAATGGATCGCGTGGCTTATTTCAACGGCAGCATTGTTCCGGAATCAGAGGTCAGGGTCTCGTTCCGCGATTATGGTTTCCAAATGGGTGACGGTGCTTTCGACAGCGCCCGCTCGGTCGCCCACAAGCCTTTTCTCTTCAAGGAACACGTCGACCGGCTCTACAAATCGCTGGGCTATTTGCGTCTCGATCCTGGCCTCTCGCCGAAGGAGATGCTGGTCCTTACCCACGAAATTTTCGAGAAAAACCGCCCGCTGCTCGCCGAGCACGACGATTATTGGGTGAGCCAATGGGTGTCCCGCGGCATGCGCTCGATGAACCGCATCGCGGCAGAAGGTGCCCCTACGGTCATCATCGAATGCTCGCCCTTGCCGTTGAAGGGCAGGGCGCAGTCTATGCGCGACGGTCTCGATGTGATGACCCCGGCCGGCATCCGCCGCACGCCGCCTGAAGCGATCAGCCCCCGCTATAAATCACTGAGCTACGGCAATCTGGTTGCCGGCGATATCGAGGTGCAGGCCATCCGGCCCGGCGCGACTTGCATATTGCTCGATACGCGCGGCTGTCTTTGCGAGGGCCTGGGCTCCAATATATTCATTGTCCGCGATGGCGAGGTCCTCACCCCGCATGAGCGATACGTCCTCGCCGGCCTGTCGCGCCAGACCTTGATGGGCATCGCCGCCGACAAGCAGATCCCGCTCCGTGAGGCCGACATCGATCTTTACGACGCCTATGTAGCCGATGAGGCTTTCATCACCTCGACGAGCTGGTGTCTCGTTCCGGTCAAATCCATCAACGGCAAGCCCTTGGCGGCCGGCGCTTGGGGCCCGGTCACCCGCCGGCTTTCTGAAGGGTATAAGGAGCGTCTTGGCGGCTTCGATTACGTGGCGCAATACACACGCCACAATTAGCTCGTGCTCGACCCTTGCGGCCGGTGCCAGCTCGGCTCCTGAAACCCGCCGCCCTCGATGTCATAATAGTCACCCTTGTCGGCGCAGAAGATATGGCCGGCCATGGCGAGGCCCGTGACGCCGTCGAGCGTGCCCGCGGCGATCGCCACATAATCCCTTTCCGTCCCTTTCCAGAACAGCGTCGACCCGCATATCTGGCAGAACGCCCGTTCGGCCCGTTCGGAGGAGCGGAACCAGCGCAGGCCTTCATCCCTGGTGATCTTGAAATTGGCGAGCTTGGCAGCGGTGGCAGCCATGTAATGTCCCGTCTGCTTGCGGCACTGCGTGCAGTGGCAGCCGATCACCGGCCTCAAGGGACCCTCCACCTCGTAGCGCACCGCCCCGCACAGGCAAGAACCGCTGTGAATTACATCGCTCATTTTTCGCTTTCCTTGAATGCATCGGCCAGCGCCTTGATGTGATCGGGCCCGATGCCGCAGCAGCCGCCGAAGATTGTCACGCCGCGTTCCGCCCACGCCTTGGCCAGCTCGACGAACGCCGAAACCGGTATGATGTCGACGAATTTCCAGTTCGGCATGGTGAAATATCCGCTCTCGGGGTAGGCGCCGAGCGGCCCTTTCCATTTCGCCTGCGCAACTGGAATGGCGGCGGTGGTATCATTGGGCGAGCTGTGCATGATGCACAGCACCGTGGCGCCCGTCTCCATCAGCGGGCGGATGATGTCTTCGAAGGCGAAATCCTCCCGTCCGAAATCCCTTGAGCCGGCCATTCGCATCGGCCTCGACCGAGATCCCCGCCCATACCGGAAGGCCCGTCGCCACCGCTGCTTCCGTGGCCCACAAGGAATAATCCAGATCGCGCATCATCTCCATCATGATGAAGTCTACTTCGGCTGCAACGAGGCTGTCCGCCTTTCGTTTGAATAATTCTCTTGCGTCTTTCTTGGCCCATTCCCGTTGTCGCGCAGTCCTGTCCGAGCCCTTGACCACGGGCCGCATCGTTGAAAACGAACCCGCCACCGGCACTCGGTCCTGCGCTGCCTGCCTGGCAACCGCCACGGCCGCCGCATCGATCCCCGGCAGCTCGTCGTCGCGGCCGAGATGGTTGAACAGCAGCGCGCTCGTAGCGAAAGTATTGGCGATGATGATGTCGGCGCCGGCTGCGATATAATCTTCGTGAACCGCGCGCACGATTTCCGGGTGCGTGATGTTTGCTTCGGCACTCCATGTATCTGAGTTCATCGGCACGCCGCGCCGCTGAATGTCGGTGCCCGTTCCGCCGTCGAGAATGATGATCTGGCCGGTTTCAAGCTTCTCTTCGATCCGCTCATAGAGACTCACGACCATGGTCCTTTCGGCTGGGCAACAAGGGATTCCTGTCCAACGTCGCGACCGCCGGCGAATTCTACCAGCGCATGAATGCGCGCATCAACCGAGGGGTGAGTGGAAAGCCATCCCCGCTCCGGCTCGGCTGCGGGACTCTCGATGAAAAATGCATGCATTCGCGAAGGTATATCTGGAATCGCTGCACCTTTTTCGATCCGCCGCAATGCCGAGATCATCGCATCGGGATCCTTGGTCAGTTCGACCGAACCCGCATCGGCCAGGAATTCGCGCGAGCGGGAAATCGCAAAACGGATGAGCACCGACACCCCCCATGAAATGGCAATCACCGCCAGCGCAATCACGATGATGAGCACGGCCGCGCCGCCGCCGCCGCTGCTCTCGCGCCGGCCCCGATCCGAAGATCGTCTTGGCTGCGGCGAATACCCGAACGGGAAATCGAGCCGCCGGAACATGATGTCGGCTACGAAAGCAATGATGCCGGCGAAGATCACCGCGACCACCATGAGCTGGGTGTCTTTGTTCCTTATATGGGTCAGTTCATGGCCGAGAACCGCCGCGAGCTCGCGCTCGGACAGCTGATCGAGCAGCCCGCGCGTTACGGCAACCGAATAATTGCTGTCGCGAATGCCGGAGGCAAATGCGTTGAGCCCTTCGGTTTCGATGATCTTCAGCTTCGGCATGGCGACCCCGCGCGATATGCACAGGTTTTCCAGCGTATTGTAAAGCCGCGGCTCTGCCCGGCGCTCCACCCCGGATGCACGGGTGGCATAATCGATCATGCGCTGGTGAAATGCATAAGCGATGAGAAACCATAAGCCCGCCGCGATGAGCCCCGCCGGCCATGCGTAGCGTACGTCCTCGATTGCGGCTTCCAGAATTTCCTGTGCCGTTCCGCCATATGTTCCGGCCTCGAAGAGCAAAACCAGTGAAAACAGCACGGCATGAATGAGAAGAACGAAGGAGGCCAGTAGAAACACCGACTTTATCCGGTTCTTCTGGATGTGGGAATAGAGACCGTAGACTTTGGCCATGTCTCAGGGCTGAAAGCTGACGGGTGGCGGTGTTTCGAGCTGCGTCCGCCTGTCCTCGCCGAGGTCGAAGAAATCCTGTGCCGTGAAACCGAAATAATTTGCAATGAACGCTGCCGGAAAGCTTTCGCGCTTGGCGTTGTATTCTGCCGCGGCGCTGTTGAAGAAGCGCCTTGCCGCCGCGAGTTTGTTCTCGATGTCGTCGAGCTGCCGCTGCAGCTCGAGAAAATTTTGGTTCGCCTTCAGATCCGGATAGGCCTCGGCAAGTGCGAACAGTTTGCCGAGCGCTGACGAGAGGGCATTCTCGGCTTCCGCCTGCTGTGCCGGGCCCTTCGCACTCACCGCTGCATTGCGGGCCTGAATCACCGCGTCCATCGTCTCGCGCTCGTGCCTGGCGTAGCCCTTCACCGTTTCAACCAGATTGGGCACCAGATCGTGCCTTTGCCGAAGCTGCACGTCGATGTCGGCAAACGCCTGCCGGTTGCGCTGTCTCAGCGTGACCAGGGAATTGTAAAGAGCCACCGCCCATAGCGCCAAAATGATGATGAGTCCGGTAATCAGCAAGCCGGTCATGAAGCCTTCTCCGCATAAATGCTTGCGCAGTCTAGCCGGTCTTTACGCGCGCGGCGAGACGGCTCCTGCGGAAAGCCTCCATGTGAAAGCGCGACTGGGCTGGCTGATACCGGAAGGCACGTCCGATCGGGCATGCGCGACGGGCCAGGCACCCCTCGGCCATGCAGTCTCTGCCGTCGACCGAAGCGATGTGGTCGACGCATCGCTCGACATCATAGCAAAGACCCTGTAAACGCATCGGCCGGGCATGCCGACAGGCACGGCTGGTCTGAGCAAGTGTCACAAGGGCTGCGGCTGCGCGAAATCGGCATGTCGAACGCAACCGGGAACATCAATGCCGCTCGATAGGCATGCCACAGCCCGTAATCCGCATGGATGCCGAGACCGAGAGGTGATTGGTGGATGGCGCCGGTGCGTTTTGCCCATGTCAGGAACGGCGGCGGCGGCGTATCGAACGGATAGACCGCTTGTGCGCCCAGCCGCTCGGCAAGCGCGCCGATCACCGTCCGGCACCAGCCGTCGAGCTCGCCTGGTGCCGAGCCTTGCTCGCGGTGGAACCGGCTGAACATCTGTGGGCCGGCATTTCCGATGAGAATGACGAATTGCGCAGACAAAGGCCCTGCGGCGATTTCCTCGCCAGCAGCAGGCGCGAACCAGCCCAGCGGCGTAAAACCTTCATTGCAAATGGCAGTCAAAATGGGGTGTTCGTACATGGCACGCGGGGGTATCCGACCAGGACCTACCCCAACTCCATCCGTTCTCGCGGCAGCTTGATGTCGTGCCGCGAGCGGATCAGATCGTCGATCTCGCGCGGCATGTATTCCGGGAAATAGCTCGCCAATATTTCGCGTTTCTTCGCGCTCGCCCGTTCGACGATGTCGGGCTTGCCCGCTTCGTTCCATTCCTTCGGGCTCATGCGATTGCCGAGCGCCGGATAGATATATTCCTTCTGCATCAGCGAGAGTGTCTGGTCGTGGCCGAGATAATGCCCCGGGCCCTCCAGGCACACATCGCCGATGACATCGACCGACAGAGTCTCGTCATTGACCTCGATGCCGCGCACATTGCGGTTGATCGAGCCCAGCATGTCGTTGTCGATGAGCAGGCTCTCCAGGCAGAAGCCCAGAAGCGAGGCATGCATGCCGGCCGACTCATAGAGCAGATTGATGCCGGTCATCGCCGACGAGGCTGGCCGTTACCCCTTTCTCATAGCCGGCCTGCATGTCCGGCAGTTTCGAATCGCACATGCCCTGCCGCCGAGCCGACGGTGAGACTGTAAAAATGACCCATCTGGGCGCAGCCCGACGGTGATCAGCGCCTGTTCGCCCGAGCCGCCCGACATGGCGCCGGTCCGAAGATCGGAAACGAACGGCCACGGCCCCCAAATCGCCACCGCGCCGGGAAGGACGCATTCACATAAACGAGCCCGGCGAGGCATTCCGCGACCGCCTGAACCAACGTGCCGGCAAGCGCCGCGGGTGCGGTGGCGCCCGCCTGGCCCGCGGAGAGCAGCAGCACCGGCATGCCGCCGCGCACCGCCGCTTCGAGACAGCGGCAGGCGTCTTCGGCGAATTTCATCGGCGGCACGACGAAGCAGTTCGACTGCGACACGAATGGGCGGCGCCCGCCATTTCTCCTCGCCGCCGGCAACCACATGCAGCATTTGCAGCACTTCGGTCACATGCTCGGCGGCGACCATGCTGGTGCCGATATGTTTGCTCGTGCCTGCCAGGCAGGCATAGATGGTATTGATGTCGAGGTCGTGCCCAGTTACCATGTCGCGCGCGGTGATCGGCCGCTGATAGAAATGGATGTGATCGCATAGATCGACGATGCGCGCGGCATCATAGAGATCGCCGAGCAGCGATTCGCGATAGCTGCGGGTCTCCGGCTCGACGATATGGACGGCGGCCCCCGCCGTGCCGAAATAGACGCGTGTTGCCCCATGGCTCCATGTCGTGCTTCGGCTCGCGGCCATGGAGCACGAACTGCCTCGCGCATCGCGCCAGCATGTCTTCGACGAGCCCGCGCGGAATGCACAGCCGGCCCTTCGGGTTCATGAAACAGCCCTGCGCCGTCATCATTTCGATGCAAGACGGGATGGCCTGGCCGAGGCCGACTGTTTCCAGCAAATGGAGCGCCGCCTGGTGGATGCGGTCCATGTCATGCTGGGCAAGGGGCTTGTACTGGCCGCCCTCCATGCCGGGCCGGACGGCCGCCTCCGCCATGGGAATCGCCCGCGCGCGGAGCGCCCGGCGCGCCTCGCGGCCGCCACGCCTTCGGCTCACTTCTTCGAGGACGCTCATCGGAGGCTCTTTCTGATTATCTCTTCCAATATGCGCTCAGCCGCTGCAACTCGAAAGCGCATTGATTTCATGAAGCGGTGAGCTAAATTCACCAAACCACAGGACTATCATTCTTCCCCCTTGGGTTATGTCAAGTAAATGCATAGGCTTGCTTGATGAACATCCTTCTCGCTAGGTGAATGAAATTGCCCCGCCGCGCCCTCCCGCCCTTGCGTGCCCTGACCGCTTTCGAGGCGGCTGCGCGGCTTGGCTCTTTCCGCATGGCGGCTGACGAGCTGGGCATTACCCGTTCCGCCGTCAGCCACCAGATCAAGGCGCTCGAGGACGGCCTCGGCATCCTCCTGTTCTCCCGTGAAGCGCGAAAGCCCGAGCTCACCCCCGCGGGGCTCGCTTATTACCCGGTCGTTCGCGACGCCTTTGATCAGATCGAGGCGCAGACCGTTGCCTTGCGCCCCCAGTCGTCCGACAACGAGCTGACGGTTCAGGTCTATGTCACCGTTGCGCTCAAATGGCTGATCCCGAAGCTTCATGATTTCGAGCGCCGCTTCCCGAATATGCGGGTCCGCTTGTCCACCGCCTATTTCGACTGGGACTTCGACGAAGGCAATGTCGATGCCGCTTTCATTCTCGCGCGCAACCGTGGCGACCATTATTACAACACCTTGTACCGCTCGCTGCTGACGCCGGTCTGCTCGCCTGAGTTCTTGCGCGGCGCCAACGGCATACGTTCGCCCGAGGACTTGCGCCGGCACAAGCTGCTCTATGTCTACACAGCCGAGGAAGACTGGCGGATCTGGCTTGGAGCGGCGGGAGTGAAGGCCATCGAGCTCTCCGACCGCCTCGCATTCGACAGCTATATTCTTGCGCAGGAGGCCGCCATCGAGGGCCGCGGCATAGCGATGACCATCGGTCCTTTCGCCGTGGATGAGATCCGCTCCGGCCGCCTCGTTCAGCCCTTCAGCCTGATGGTGCCGCACCGCCATCAGCTGGGTCTTCTGCTGCGCGGCGTCTCACCGCCTGAAACCGAAGATCAGACGCTTCGAGAGCTGGCTCGTCGAGCAGGTGGCGGCCGACCGCGACCTCGATCCTTATCGGCTCGAAACCAAGGAACGGACCGGAACATGACTGAACCCGTTGCTGCAGCGAGCCGCCGCGGTCGCGAGACCGGCCGCCGGCGCGAGGGCGGATCGTCTCGTTCCCGCAGCATCTCCCAGCTGCCGCGCCGCCGGGTCGAGCGGCCCTTCCCGCCGATCGAATTCATTTCAGCCGACGAAGTCGAATCGATTCACCGCACATCACTTCGCGTTCTCGAAGAGATCGGCATGGATTTCATGCTCGAGGAAGCGCGGCTGCTGTTGAAGGAAGCGGGCGCCGAAGTCCAGGGCGAGCGCGTGAGATTTCCCCGCCAGCTGATCGAGGAGAAGATCAAATCCATTCCGCCGCGATTCACGCTTCATGCGCGCAATCCGGAAAATCACATCGAGATTGGCGGCAACCGCATGGCGTTTGGCACCGTCGCCAGTCCGCCCAACAGCTCCGACATGGAAGGCGGCCGGCGCACCGGCAACCAGGCCGACTTTCGCAACTTCCTCAAGCTCGTACAGTATTTCAACGCCATCGGCTTCATCTCCGGCTATCCCGTCGAACCGGTCGATCTCCATCCCGCCATTCGCCACCTCGATGCGCTTCGCGACATGGCGATCCTCACCGACAAACCCTTCCACGGCTACTCGCTCGGCAAGGAGCGCATCTGACGATGCAATCGAAATTGCCCGCATCGCCCGCGGCATATCGCATGAAAGGCTCGAACGCGAACCCTCGCTCTTTACCATCGTCAATACCAATTCGCCCCTGAAGCTCGATACGCCCATGCTGCGCGGGATCATTGAAATGTCGTCCCGCAACCAGGTCGTCTGCATCACGCCTTTCACCCTCGCCGGCGCCATGGCGCCTGTGACGGTGGCGGGCGCCATCGTCGAGCAGAATGCCGAGGCGCTGGCCGGCATCGCCTTCACCCAGATCGTGCGCAAGGGCGCGCCGGCCATCTATGGCGGCTTCACCTCCAACGTCGACATGAAGTCGGGCGCCCCGGCCTTCGGCACGCCCGAATACATGAAAGCCTGCATCGTCGGCGGCCAGCTGGCGCGCCACTACAGCATTCCCTACCGCACCTCCAACACCTGCGCCGCCAACACCGTCGATGCGCAGGCAGCCTATGAAATCGGTATTCTCGCTCTGGGGTGTCACCATGGGCGGCGGCAATCTCATCATGCATGGCGCGGGCTGGCTCGAGGGCGGCCTGGTGGCCTCCTTCGAGAAATTCGTTCTCGATGTCGATCTCATCCAGATGGTCATGGAATTCATGTTGCCCTTGGACATGAGCGAGGACGCGCTGGGTCTCGATGCGATACGCGAGGTCGGCCCCGGCGGCCATTTTTTCGGTGCTGCGCAAACTCTTGCGCGCTACGAACATGCCTTCTACGCGCCGATCATTTCCGACTGGCGAAACAACCAGCAATGGTTCGCTGCCGGAAGCCCCGATGCTCTGCGAAGGCCAATGCCGTCTGCAAACAGGCTCTTGCCGATTACGCACGAACCTGCCGATGGATCCTGCCGTTCGCGAGGAGCTGGATGATTTTGTCGAGCGCCGAAAGCGCGAAGGCGGTGCACCGACCGATTTCTAGTGAGTTCCCTGCTTGCCGCGTTTCTCTGTGAACTTTGCCGTCCGGAGAGTGATGCCAGATCAAGCACCCCAACAACGCCGCGAGGGCCGCCGCCGGCGTGAAGCTCCGGCCAAAAGCGGCCTGTTTCGCAGCGGACATATCGGCCAGTCGCAGCTGCCATTTCCGCCGATGCGGCTCATCAGCGATGATGAGGTCGAGACCATTCATGCGAGGTCCCTGCTTCTTCTCGAAGAGATCGGCATGGATGTTCTCGACCCTGAGGCCCGCGATCTTTACCGCGCGCCGGTGCCAGCGTCGATGGCGAGCGTGTCCGCATCGGACGCGAAATCATCGATGAGGCGCTGAAGACTCGCGCACCAGCCGAATTCACCATGTATTGCCGCAATGCCGGCCGCAACATCGAGATGGGCGGCAATTGGATCGCCTTCTGGCCGGTTGGCGGTCCGCCCAATTGCTCCGACACGGACCGCGGCAGGCGGCCAGGCACGCTCGAGGACAATCACAATTTCATCCGCCTTGCCGCAGTTCTTCAACTGTGTGACGGGGCAGGCGGCGGCTCCGTCGATGCCCTCGACCATCATGCCAGCGATCCGCCATCTGCACATCTATGCGCGGCATGCTGCGTTTTTCCGACAAATTTCCCTTCGTCACCTCCACCGGCCGCGCAGCGCCTCTTCGACGGCTTGGAGATGACGCGCATCGCCCGCGGCTTGAGCCGTGAGCAGTTCGATCGCGAGCCCTCCTGCATGACGGTGATCAACACCAATTCGCCGCTCAAGCTCGACGGCCCCATGGCCATGGGCATCATCGAACTCGCGCGCCACAACCAGGTCTGCTGCGTCACGCCTTTCACGCTCGCCGGCGCCATGGCGCCCATCACCATTGCCGGCGCTATCGTCGAGCAGAACGCCGAGGCGCTGGCCGGTCTGGCGCTCAACCAGCTCGCCCGTAAGGGCGCGCCGTTCATCTACGGCGGCTTCACCTCCAACGTCGACATGAAGTCGGGCGCTCCGGCCTTCGGCACGCCTGAATATATGAAGGCGTGCATCCTCGGCGGCCAGATGGCGCGCCGCTACCGGCTGCCCTACCGCACCTCGAGCACCAACGCCGCCAATAGTGTCGATGCTCAGGCCGCCTATGAGAGCGTCTTCTCGCTGTGGGGAGCCATCATGGGCGGCGGCAATCTGATCCTTCACTCCTTCGGCTGGATGGAGGGCGGCCTCGTCGCGTCCTATCGAGAAATTCGCTCCTCGATGTCGATCTCGTGCAGATGGTGATCGAATTTCTCAAGCCCCTCGACATGAGCGAGGATGCGCTGGGTTTGGAAGCAATCCGCGAGGTCGGCCCCGGCGGACATTTCTTCGGCGCCCAGCACACCTTGAGCGCTATACGGATGCCTTTTATGCGCCGCTCATTTCCGATTGGCGCAATTTTCAGCAGTGGACTGCGGCGGGCCAGCCCGTGGCCTGGCAGCGGGCCAATGCGCTGTGGAAACAGGCGCTGGCAGAATACCGCGAGCCGCCGATGGATGCGGCAATCGCCGAAGAGCTCGACGCCTTCGTCGCTCGCCGCATCGAGGAGGGCGGCCAGCCGACGGATTTTTGACCTCTCGCTGCACAACAGGAAAACCCTTCCGCCAGCTTTCGCTTCCGGGATGAAGGAGGGGTGGAGCGGCACCTCGCGGTGGCGCCAACGTTTGGTTTAGTAGAGATGGTGCGAGGGCGCTCCACCCCGGTGATTTTGGGAGGTCACTTTCACGTCACTCGCTTCGGGATGTTTCGAAGCCGCGCCGGCCTAGCACTCAACCCCTGGTCAACGGCAGCCAGTCCACGGCTTGCCTACAGGCACCGGCCCTTTCTCCACACTCAAAAGGCGACATCCGGACAGCGCCTCCTTCACGGAGCAGGGTGAAGAATGACTACTCTATACTAGGAATGTTGTCAAGAGGAAGTTTTCCCTCTCCCCTCGTGGGAGAGGGTAGGGTGAGGGGGTACCCCCTCATCCGGCTCGATGCTGAAACGCATCTCGCCACCTTCTCCCCCAAGGGGGAGAAGGAAAACGGACACGTCATGCGCGGGCCCAGACCCGCGCATCTGCCGCTGGCCCGAGATGGCCGGATCACGCGGAGACCGGTGTCTTACCTCCGCCGCCGTCGCCGCTCCCCGCCGCCGGCATCGGTCGTTTCGATGATCTTGTTCGGCGGCAGCGTTACCGTCTGCGCGAGATTGGGGAAGGGAGCGGTCTTATGCGGGATTGCCATTGCCTCGACGAAATGCTGCTGAAACTTCGTCTCGACCGCCGTTTCGATTTTCTCGATCCGCCGCACCACCGCCTCGATCTCGTCTCGCGCCTTCGCATTGACGAGCGCGATACGCGCCCCCGTTCCGGCCGCATTGCCTGCCGATTGCACCTTGTCGAGCGGGCAGTCGGGGATGAGGCCCAGCACCATCGCATATTTGACGTCGATATGGCTGCCGAAGGCTCCCGCCAGCCGGATACGGTCGACATGATCGATTGCGAGCTTGTCCATCAACAGCCGCGTTCCGGCGTAAAGAGCCGCCTTAGCCAGCTGGATCGCGCGCACGTCGTTCTGCGTGACCGCGATGAACGGCTCGCCGGCGCGCAGCACGTAGCAATGCGTGCGCCCGGTCTGCCGGATGCGCCCGCTCTTCGCGCCGAGCGACCCGTCGATCAGGCCGTCCTGGCTGATGATGCCGGTGAGATACATCTCTGCGACCACTTCGATGATCGCCGAACCGCAGATGCCGGTGACCCCGGTCGGCCCGACCGCCGTCTCGAATCCGGCCTCGTTGGACCATAGATCGCAGCCGATCACCTTGTAGCGCGGCTCGAGCGTCGCGGCATCGATGCGCACCCGCTCGATGGCGCCGGGCGCCGCGCGCTGGCCTGAGGATATCTGCGCGCCTTCGAAGGCGGGGCCGGTTGGCGAGGAGCAGGCGAGCAGACGCCGCCTTGAGCCGAGCACGATCTCGGCATTGGTGCCGACGTCGACGAGAAGCATGTTGTCGTCCGACAGATGCGGGTTCTCCGACAGCACGACGCCCGCGGCGTCCGCACCGACATGCCCGGCGATGCACGGCAGGATGTAGACATAAGCCCCGGCATTGAACCTGAGATCGAGCTCGCGCGCCGGCCGCGTGATCGCCAAGCCGGTCGCCAGCGCGAAGGGTGCGCCGCCGAGCTCGACCGGATCGAGGCCGAGAAACAGATGGTGCATCACCGGATTGCCGACGATGACGGCATCCAATATGTCGTCCGGCGCAATCTGTGCTTCGCGGCAAACCTGTTCGGCAAGCCCGTTGATCGCCTCGCGCACGGAAGCGGTCATTTCCTTGTCGCCGCCGGGGTTCATCATCACATAGGAAACCCGGCTCATCAGATCCTCGCCGAAACGGATCTGCGGGTTCATGATGCCGGCCGAAGCCGTAACCTCTCCCGTCGACAGTTCGGTGAGATGTGCCGCAATCGTCGTCGATCCGATATCGACGGCGAGCCCATAGGTCTTCTCGTAATAGCCCGGCCACAGCGCGATCAGTTCCTTAGCCCCTCCGGCAACGCGCGAGTGAACGGCAGCGGTCACTTTCCATGCGCCCTGCCTCAGGGTTTTCTGCAAGTCTCGGATGATATCCAGATTGCAGGTCACGCCTTCCACCTGCCATTGCTCGGCAAGCGCGCGATAGACCCTTTCGAGATCCGACGACGGCTTGTGCATGTCGGGCTCTTCGACTTCGATATAGTGAAGCCGTACCACCGGATTGATTTCGATCGTCCGCGCCTCCGCCCGCTTGCGCACGACCTGCTTGTGCACCTGCGACTCGGGCGGGACGTCGACCACCGCGTCTCCCAGCAGCATCGTCTGGCAGGAAAGGCGCCGGCCCGCCTTAAGGCCGCGTTTTTCCTGATAGCGCTGTTCTACCGCAGAGAAGCTCGACAGATGCTCGGCGCGGGAACTTATGCCGTGTTTTGCGAACTCGCCTTCGCCAATGGTAATTTGGCAGCGCCCGCAGATCGCACGGCCCCCGCAGACCGAATCGATGTCGACCCCCAGCGATCGCGCGGCCTGCAGCACCGGCGTGCCGATAGGGAAGCGCCCCCGCCTGCCGGAAGGGGTGAATACGATCAGCGCGTCGGCCTTGTCCGTCATCATTTTATCCGCGGCGGCGGCGTCTTTCCTCGCGCTCCCGGCGGCGCGCATCGACATCATTGACCGGAGCCGCCGGGCTTCCGTCACCGGCCGGTGCCGCGGCCGCTCGCGGAACTTTCGGATCCAGGCCAGGCAGTTGGCATCGACGCCGTTCAGCACATTGGCGCCCATGATCGCGTGCATGTCTTCATCATGCAGCGGATTCATGATCGCGCTCGTCATCCCGTGCGAGGCAGCCATCGCCAGGAAATAACCGGTAAGCGCCCGTCTTTGCGGCATGCCGAACGAGACGTTGCTCGCCCCGCAGGTCGTATTGACCTTGAGCTCTTCCCTGAGGCGCCGCACCAGACGGAACACCTGCTGCCCGGCGGTGCCCATGGCGCCGATCGGCATGACCAGCGGATCGACCACGATGTCATAGGGCTTGATTCCATAATCTGCCGCGCGCTGGACGATTTTCTTCGCAACCTCGAAACGCACGTCCGGGTCTTCCGAAATGCCGGTTTCATCGTTGGAGATCGCCACGACCGGCACATTGTACTTCGCCACCAGGGGCAATATCGCCTCCAGCCGTTCTTCCTCTCCCGTTACCGAATTCACCAGCGGCCGGCCCTTCACCGTCTCGAGCCCGACTTTGAGCGCGGCGGGCACGGAGGAATCGATGCAGATCGGCACGTTCACGAGCGACTGCACGATCTCCAGGGTTTGCCTGAGCAGCGGCGGCTCGGATCTCATTCGGATTGACCGCCGTCACGCCGGCATTCACATCGAGCACATGCGCTCCCGCGGCCACCTGGGCGAGCGCGTCCTTTTTAATCGTATCGAAATTGCCGGCGATCATCTCGGCCGCCAGTTTTTTCCGACCCGTCGGATTGATCCGTTCCCCGATGATCGTGAAGGGCCGGTCGAAGCCGATGATATGTTCCTTCTTCTGCGAAGCGATGAGCGTGTGAGTCATGGATGTCCCCGAATTAAGCCGGCTCGCGCCCGCCATTGCCAATGAGAGCCTTCAATCGATCCTTGTCGAAGCTGGCATCGAGCTCTTGCGCGGCTCGTTCCGCTTCCGCTGCCAGATCTTCCCCGCATTCGGCCGGATCCGTCCGGCGCCAGTCGGCCAGATAGGCATCGCTGCCCGAAGCGCCGTCGCGCATGGCCGCCATGTCGATCGCCTCCTGGAATCGGTCCGGAAGCATCCGCTTTTCATTGGCGCGCCCCGACCTGGCGATCACCTGCGAGGGAATATCGCGCCAATAGACGATGGTAAGTTGACCCATGAGCCTTCGACATACGTGTTGGAATGCGTTTCTTATGCGCCGGGTTAGCACAGCCAAGCCGCTTTTGCACGACTTGCACGCACGCAAAAACGACAGGGCCGGGTCAGTAGGTAATGGTCACTGTTACCGTATCGCTGTAGCTTCCGGCCTGAGGCCCGACCGGCTGGGCAGAAACCCTGCCGTAAACCGTATGGTTTACAGCCGACCCTGTTCCCGTTCCATTGACGTCATCGCTCGTGGAATTGCCCCAATTCGCCGTCCGCGCGGCATCGGAATACATCTTGTAGGGAACGGTGGAGGCGGTGCTGGCATGCTTCATCAGCCGGGTGGTTGTCGTGCCGCCCGTCGTCGTGCCCTGGCTGAGCGCCACGGCATAAGCGAGGCCGGACGTGCAGGTGACGGAAACCGAGCTCGTGGAATCGACATTGCTGTTGAGCAGCGATGCGGTTCCGAAATTGAGATCGCCGGCCGAAACCGTGCACCCCGCTACGACATTGGCAGAGACGGTGAAGGGCGCGCTCGTCACATTGAAACTGCTGGTCGTATTGCAGGCGAGACAGCAATTGCGATAGGCGAGCGCAAAACGGCTCGTGCTGTTTGCGGTCGATGTGAATGACGAGCTGTAGCTTCCCGCGGGCATGGCGGTCTGGCCGGAAAACACCCGGCCATACGCCGTGATCGCGCCGCTGTAATTGCCGGAAGCATCCGCGAAGGGACTTGCCGAGAAAACCAGGTTCCAGATGTTCCAGGACGCATTGCTGCAGTAAGTCGCGCCGGCGGTTTCGCGTGCACCCCATATCTGCGTAAAGGCACTGTTGGAAAAAATATTGTACTGGAGTCCCGCGGTGTTGTTCATGTAGCGCGGATTGATATCCGTGTTGTCCATTCCGCCGCTGCCCTCGCAGAGATGGATGCAAAACCGAAGCTGCTGATTGGCATTCGCTCCCGTGCAATTGATCGAGACTGTGCCGGTGATGTCGACATTCTGGTTGTTGATGACGGTGACATTTCCGAAATTCATGTTGGTCATCGTGGCGGTGCATACCAGCGCAGCGATAGCCTGGTGGAAGGGGACAAGGAGGAACGCGGCAAGCAATGCCGCCTTCCGCAGATGGCTCATGATCATTGGCAGGCAACTCCATCGATGAAGACCTGGGAATCGGCCAGGGGAACATAGCTGAAATGTGCCTTGCATGACCCTCCCGGATGTTCCAGCACGGCAATATTCTCCGAGTTCAAGCCCGTTAGATAGGCCTGTCCGTCATAGCCGACGACGAACGCCTCGTCGCGTCCGTTCACCTTTGCAATGCTGCCGGCGGGCACGAACGCCCCGTCGCCGAACTTGAACACGACCACCGCCGCCCGGATGTCCGTCGCCACCCTGAAGCTCACGATGCTGCCGCTGTTGCGCGCCACGATTGTTTCGGCTTCCGTCTCGGTGATCTCGGCATCGACCGGCAGCCCGTCGGTTTCGATCTCGACCTTGTTCTTATGGTAAGGCACCACATCGGTGATGAGAATCTTGCCATTCCGTCCGGTTTTGCCCACCGGCCTGTTCTGGCTGAACACCTCGATATTGGGATGACCGACATCCACGATGCTGAATGCATCGCCAATATGTCGGGAAAAAAACAGCTCGCCGTCCGCCATGACGACTGCACCAGTGGCAGCAATGGTGCCGCTTCCGGTGCCCTCCGATGTCTGCACGGTGGCGATCACGTCGTTCTTTCGGGTGAGATAATTCGCCGAAGCGAGGGCGTTGCTGCGCTCCCCATCGCCATAGGCAACTCTCCACCCATAGCTGCCGGGCTTGTTGCCGCTGGCTTTGCCGACGCTCGTCGTCACCTCCGCATAGTCTTTATAGAGGCTGAGCCCTGTCGAGCCGCTGTAATTCTCTCCGAGCGGCATGGTGAAGCCGATGCTTGCGCCCAGACTGTCCCGATCTGCCAGAGCCCCATAGCCGCTGGCCTGAAAGCTGATGTTGTAGGGCAATTGCTGGCTGAAATTTGCGCTTATGATCGTTGACTCGACGCCCTGATAGCTCTCGCTGTGAACGATGCCGGCCCCGAGAGTCGAGTGCCAGTCCGGGAAGCCATAACCGAGCGTCAATTGTTCCACCGAGCTGAGGGCAAAGGTGCTTTGCTCATCTGCCGATGCGATACCCAGATCGGCATAGGCCCCGAAGCCGCGTCTCGCGCTGGCGGAGAGATAAAAATTTCCGCGGTTGAACTCCCATCCTGCCTGCAGCTGCACGCCCGCCGCTCCATCGTGAACACTTCCCGCAGCAGAAGCGGTGACAACTCCCAGGGCTCCGGCGCTGATTACCGCTCCGACGCCCCCGTTGAACAGGTCTTCCATGCCCTCCGCATGGCCCTCGACGGTCAGCCAGTCCTCAAGCCCGTAGCGCAGGCTCGCCGAACCGGCGGGGCTTCCTTGGTAGTCGAACGAACGCGTGCCCTGGTTGCGCCGTGGCAGGCCGGCCTCGATGGAATAATCGTAGAGTCCCGGTTTCAAAAGGATCGGTGAAGAATAAAACGGCTGGTCCGTGACGGTTTCGCGTCCCTGCGCATCGCGCAGCACGATGCGCGCGACGCCGCTGCCGGAATATGTCGGAATGTCCTGAAGTTCGAATGCGCCTTCAGGCACGTCATCTGAATATTGTTTCACATTATTGACGAACACTTCGAGCGTGGACGGGACCGCTGCCGAACCGCGGACCGACGGCAGCGGTTTCGTAACGAGGTCTGGGCGGGTGCCGAAGTCTCGCTTCAGCTGCAGTCCGCCCATGCGTATGGGAGTGCTCCATGCCATGCCGCCGGTGATAATGTCCCCGGCGTTCAAGCTGGCGATGTGCTCGGTGCTGGAGAATGAATAGGTCGTGTCGAGCCTTGTAAGATGCCCCTCGCTCTCCGGCGTCACGCCGAGGATTTGCGACTGCGCCAGGGTGCCGTATTTGCTGAATCCATGGGCATCCACCAGAACCGAGGCCCCGCTGTATCGCACCCCGTCGATTTCTCCGGCCGCGCTGCCGTAGAGTGAATAATTGGCATAGAGTCCCCTGATAGCTTCCGGCGCCGGCAGCTCCTCTTCACCGCGCAGCCTAATGGAACGGGGATTTGATTTCATGGTGGATGATCCACAGTTCGACTGATTGCTGTTCCTCGTCATAGCGGTACTTCAGCCCCGGAATGTCATTGAGAATGATGAGTTCGCCGGGCCCGCCGTCCTGTGGCACCGGCAGGTCGAGTTCGGCAAGGTCGCTGCGCCGCGCCGCCAGTCGCCCGTCTCCAAAGAGATCGAAGCTGGCGACCGTATCGGTCGCTTTACCCTCGATGATCACCTCGAGCTGCAGCGGAATGGCGCCAGCTGCCTCCACTTGAGCTCCAATGGTTGAACTGACGGCGGCCGCCAACAAAAGCACTCTAATCAGCAGCCCCGACAACTGCGGTCGCCTCGACAGGGCCATTTTCGTCTTGCGCTACTATTGTGATCTTGGCACCAGGTGCCAAACCGAGCGGGCTCGGCTGCACCCATTGAGTGGTCGACCCTGAAAGCACATAGCCGGCCAGCCCGTCTTCCGGTCCACCGAAAACGCCCGCCGGACCAGTGAGCCTGATGTGCGACAGCTTCGCCCGCCGCCGTCCTTTGTTCCCGACGGCGAGCACGAGTTTCGACCTCTCGATACGCGCCGACCAGACGAGAGACGGTTTTTGCAATTCTGCAATCGTAAAGAAAACCGGAATGGATTGCCGGATGAGAAAACTCACAGCCGAGCCAGGTTGGTTGACGGGCTTCGGTAGCTGATCGACCAGCAGCCGGTAGCTTTCCTCCGACGTGACGGGCTTATTGGCAACGCGCACAATCCGCACCGTGTATTTTCCGTGGGGCTTCAGCGTGGCCATGGGCGGGCTCGCCACCACGCTGCTCGTCGGCGTCAAGCTCTCCTTGCCATTCTTATTTTCCCAGCGAAACACCCGGATCTGGACCGTGACGGGCTCTTCGCCGCGGTTTTCCAAATTGAGCTTGGCATTGGTCCGGGGAGCAGCGATCTCGAGGGTTACCGGCGATACGCTTAGCATTGCTGCGGCTGTCGGGCCGGCAATCAGCATAATGAGAACAAACGATAGTGCTCTTACGCTGCTCATCATGTTGCGTCTAATACGTAACCGTTATGGTGATGGTATCGCTGTAGGTTGCCGCCGTCGGCGTAGTTTGAATCGGGACTAAGCCATGGATCGTCAAATTGGCTATCGAGCCATTTCCAGTATGGGGTACGGTAGACGTTCCTGAAGAGCCATCACCCCAGATCGTGGCGTAACCCGCGTCCATATAGAGACTATAATTGATCGAGTTGGCGCCGAATTCCATGGTCCGCGTCGCGACCGTTCCCGACGATCCGATGCCGCCATTCAGCGAAATCGTACCATTGGTTCCGCTTGTGCACCTCACGCTGAATTGGACTGTTCCAGTCAGGATCGCATCGAGGAAGGTCGCGGTGCCGAAATTGAGGTTGTCGGGGGCGCTGACTTCACAGCCCGCCTGAATCGTCAGCGTGACATCGAATGTGTCGGTAACCGTGCCCGCGGCTGCAGGAGAAGCCAGACAGATAGCGCAGAGAATAGCTTTCCAAAATACTTTTGACAGCATTGCTCATAACTCCCCAGTCATCGGCAATGTAACCTGGAATGGTAACTAGCAGATTAAGCAATCATTAGTAGTATATTGCTGCTCCAGCGAAAGTGTCGCTTCCAGCCGCGCGGGAGACGTTTCATGCATCGCGGGGCACGCCTCAAAACGTTAATGAGAACATCGGGCCTCACCCAAAGCAAGGAAGCCAGATCTTTGACCAACGCTCCTCAAGCCTCCGATCGCCGGTCGCGTCGCGGCGGTGGCGGTGCCGAAGCGCGCCGCGCCGCACGTTCTGGGGGCCATCAAACCCAGCTCACTTATATCAGGCGCAATATTCCCCTTTACGAGGTCCTCAGCGAGGACGGCCTGGCGCTCATCGAGCGCAATTGCGAGACCGTGCTTGAGGAGATCGGCATTGATTTCCGTGAAGATCCAGAAGCGCTCGCCATGTGGAAAGATGCCGGCGCCGACATCAGGGGCGAGCGCGTGCGTTTTCCCAAGGGTCTCGTACGATCGCTGCTCAAGACCGCGCCGAAGGAATTCACCCAGTTTGCCAGGAATCCCGACCGCAACGTGGTCATTGGCGGCAACAACACGGTTTTTGCCCCGGTCTATGGGCCGCCCTTCATCCGCAGCCTCGATGAGGGTCGCCGCTACGCCACGATCGAGGATTTTCGCAATTTCGTGAAGCTGGCCTATCTGGCCCCCTCGATTCACCACTCCGGCGGCACGGTTTGCGAGCCGGTCGACGTACCGGTGCACAAGCGCCATCTCGACATGGTCTATAGCCACCTGCGCTATTCCGACAAGCCGTTCATGGGCTCGGTCACCGCGCCGGACCGCGCGCAAGACAGCGTCAACATGGCGAAGATCGTCTTCGGCGACGAGTTCGTCGACAAAAATTGCGTGATGATCAATCTCATCAACGCCAATTCGCCGCTGGTGTTTGACTCCACCATGGTCGGGGCACTCAAGGTCTACGCGCGCAACAACCAGGCGACCGTCATCTCGCCCTTCATCCTCTCGGGCGCGATGTCGGCGGTAACGGCGATCGGCACTCTGACCCAAATTCTCGCCGAAGCGTCGGTCGGCATGGCCTTCGCGCAGCTCTGCCGCCCTGGCGCACCAGTGGTCTTCGGCACATTCGCCAGCTCGATCTCCATGCAGTCCGGAGCGCCGACCTTTGGAACGCCGGAGCCCGCCCATGTTCTCTTCGGCGCCGCCCAGCTTGCCCGCAGGCTGAATGTTCCCTTCAGGTCGGGCGGCGGGCTCTGCGCGTCGAAGCTGCCGGACGCGCAGGCCGCGCATGAAAGTTCCAATACTCTTTGGCCGACCATTCTCGCGGGGGTGAATTTCGTTCTTCATGCCGCGGGCTGGCTCGAGGGTGGCCTCGTGTCGTCTTATGAAAAGTTCATCATCGATGCCGACCAGCTTTCGATGCTCCAGCGTTTTGCCGATGGTGTCGATTATTCGGAGAACGGCCAGGCACTCTCCGCCATCCGCGAAGTCGGGCCGGGAAGTCACTTCCTCGGCTGCGCCCACACTCAGGCCAATTTCGAAACGGCTTTCTGGCGCTCGATCGTTGCCGACAATAATTCCTTTGAGCAATGGCGGGACGATGGCGAACGTGACGCCGCGCGCCGCGCCAATGCCACGTGGAAACGGCAATTGCACGAATATGAGGCGCCGGCGCTCGATGCCGGCCACGATGAAGCCCTCAATGACTATATGGCCAGGCGCAAGGCCGTGCTGCCGGATTCGCTTACTTGAAGAAATCCACCGCACTCCACTTCAAATCCGCAACAGAGCTGGCGAGGCTCTTGCGCACTCGCAAGCTCGGCGCACTGGAGCTTCTCGATCATTGCTGGCGCCGTTATGAGACATTCAATCCTCAGATCAATGCCGTCGTCGTCACCGATATCGAGCGCGCGCGAAAAATGGCCCGCGCGGCGGACACGCGGCTAAGGCGGGATGAGGCCCGAAAACCTTTCTTTGGCGTGCCGATGACGATCAAGGAGTCATTTGATTGGGCCGGCACGCCGACGACCTGGGGCGTTCCTGCTCATCGCCACAATATTGCCGCGGCCGATGCAGTGGCTGTCGAGCGGATGGGGCAGGGCGGCGCAATCGTATTCGGCAAGACCAACGTGCCGCTGATGCTGGCCGACTGGCAGACGTTCAACGACATCTATGGCACCACCAGCAACCCATGGGATATCACGCGCTCTCCTGGCGGATCATCAGGCGGTTCTGCAGCAGCACTCGCCATCGGCCTATCGGCGCTCGAGATCGGCAGCGATATCGGTGCTTCGATCCGCAATCCCGCGCATTATTGCGGTGTCTATGGCCATAAGCCGACCTATGGCATCGTGCCGATGCGGGGGCATTTCCTTCCGGGCGTTGTCGCGCCGAGCGACATTTCGGTTGTGGGTCCCCTGGCGCGCAGTGCTGAAGATCTGGCCCTTGCCATGGCACTGCTGGCCGGACCCGATGGCCCGGCAGCGAAAGCAATCCGCTATCGACTGCCCGTGCCCCGCCACAAAGACTTGCGCGATTTCAGGGTTGCACTGGTGCTGAACGATCCTGTCAGCGATGTCGACCGGCCCGTGCAGCATGAACTCGAGCAGCTTGCCGATTGGCTTGGCCCGCGGGTGAAGCGTTTTTCCCTCACCGCCAGGCCTGAAATCTCCTCTAAGGAGGTCTGGGACCTCTACATATCGCTTCTGCGCTCCGCTACGAGCCGCCGCCAGACCGATGCAGAATTCAAGGTCAACCGTGAAAAATCGGCTAGCTTAAGTCCCGATGATGACAGCTACCTTGCCATGATGCTGAGGGGATATACGCTTTCCCATCGCGACTGGCTCGGCTTCAACAATCGCCGCCATGCCTTGATGCAGGCCTGGTCGGCGTTCTTCGCCGATTACGACGTGCTGCTTTGTCCCGCTGCTGCCTCAGCGGCATTTCCTCATGACCATCAGGGTGAACGCCACGAGCGCATGATCCTCGTCAACGGCCGCAGCGTGCCGACGGTGGACCAGCTGTTCTGGGCAGGCTATTCGGGATGTTTCTATCTGCCTTCAACCGTGGCTCCCGTAGGTTTGGCCGACGGCAAACTCCCCGTTGGCGTGCAGATCATCGCCGGCCTGCACGAAGACCTTACCGCCATCCGTTTCGCCGCACTTCTCGAACGCGAGTTCTACGCCTTTGTGCCCCCGCCGCAATTCCCCTGACCTCGGCGTGAACGCGTTTCACCCATTTGATTCAGCCTATGCAGGTGCTAGGCTCCAGCGATCACCGATCCGAACCCGGGTCTGTGAGGCGGGCGTAAGAAGCCCGTAAAGGGTTCCGGAACACCCCTGGGAGGAATTACTGAACATGTCTGACAAGGATCATATTTGGATACCGAAACTGAAGCAGCAGCTTTCCGACCGGCTGATCAGCCGTCGCGAATTCGTGCGCTATTCGACATTGCTGGGCATGTCGGCGGGCGCGGCTTATATGTGGGCCGGCAAGATCACCGGCGAGCCTTTTGCACCCCCGGCGCGCGCGCAGGACTTGCCGAAGGGCGGCACCATCAAGGTATCGATGCGTGTGCCCAAGGTCGATAATCCCCATACGTTTTCCTGGGCGTTCGATAGCAACATCGTACGTCAGGTCGAGGGCTATCTGACACGCACCGGCGCCGACAACATCACCAGGCCGCACCTTGCCTCGAAATGGGAGGTCTCTCCCGATCTCAAGAGCTGGACCTTCACCATCGCCGACATCAACTGGCATGACGGCCAGCCTTTCACCGCCGAGGATGCCGCCTGGAATATCAAGCACACTCTCGATCCAAATACCGGTTCATCGGTTCTGGGCCTGCTCGAGGCGATCTTGCTAAAGGTCACCGAGACCGGCGAAAAGAACGACAAGGGCGAGCCGGTGAAGAAATATGAGCTGTGGGATGCCAATGCCATCGAGGTGAAGGATCCCAAGACCCTGGTTCTGAATCTTCAGACGGCCAACATCGGTCTGCCGGAATCGTTCTTCCATTATCCTTTCCTGATGCTCGATCCCAAGGAAGGCGGCACCTTCAAGGTCGGTTCGCGCGGCACCGGCGCCTTCACGCTGGTTGAGCATGAGGAAGGCCGCAAAGCCGTGGTAAAGGCGATCGAAGGCCGCGGTGCCCATGTCGAAACCGTCGAATTCATCGATCTCGGCGACAACCCCCCGGCCACTGCCGCGGCCATCCAGTCCAATCAGGTGCATCTGGCATACAATGCCAATGTCGAGCAATTGGATCTCTACAAGGCCATGGGCCACATCGATGTGGTCGAAACGGTCACCGCCCAAACCGGCGTTGCCCGCATGCGGCTCGACCAGAAACCTTTCGACGATCCGAGAGTGCGCAAGGCCTTTCGCCTGGCGACCGACAACGCTCCCATCCTGGAGATCGCTCACAAGGGCCTCGGCGAAATTGGCGAGCATCACCATGTCGCCCGTATACATCCGGAATACTTCAAGGTGCCGGAGATGAAGCGCGACGTCGAGGCCGCCAAGAAGCTGCTGGCGGAAGCAGGATTTGCAAATGGCCTCGAAACCGAGATCGTCTGCAAGCCTGAGCCCACCTGGGAGCAGGCGGCGGTCGAAACCATGGTCGGCCAGTGGAAGGAGGCCGGGCTCAACGTCAAGATCAACCTCATGCCCTCGGCGAAATTCTGGGAGGTGTGGGACAAGGTGCCTTTCGGCTTCACCGAATGGACGCATCGTCCGCTCGGCATCATGGTGCTCGGCCTTGCCTATCGCACCGGCGTGCCGTGGAACGAGTCGGCCTATTCCAACAAGCAGTTCGACGAGCTGCTGACCAAGGCCGAAGGCACGCTCGATGTGAAGGCGCGCTCCGAGATCGTCGGTGAGCTTGAAAAGATCATGCAGGAAGACGGTCCGATCGTGCAGCCCCTGTGGCGTTCGATCATCTTCCCCGTCGATAAGAAGGTGAAGGGCTTCGAGGGCCACCCGACCCGCTATTTCTTCTGCGAGGAATGGGCGCTCGAGCAGGCCTGAGTTTCGTTCATCCGCAATTGACTTCCCTCCCCCTCGCGGGGAGGGATGTCTTCGCTCACCAGGATTTGGCCATCTCGACTTCCCGCGATCGTCCGTGGGTTCGCATGAAATCCTCCGTGTCCGGCCGCCGCTTCAGCTGTTCGGCATACAAGCCTCCGAGCGCGTAGGTAAGCCGCCCCTTCCGGTTCAATTGCTCATCGGCAAGCTCGATCATCAGCGAATTCGGCCAGGCCTGCGGCCGCAATTCGATGAGGCGGGAGAAAATCCATTCCTCGCTTTCCGCCTGGCCGGATTGTGCCATCAATATCGCCATGGCAGCGGTCGAGCGCGAGACACCCATATGACAATGGACGAGCAGATGGGGATCTTTTCGCACCGAAGCTTCATCCGCCATTGCGTGGCCGAAATTTAATATGGCTTCGACATGCTCGGCATTCGGCAGCACGAGCCCGGGGCCCGGCTGGATGACGTCGTGAAATTTAAGAGTGGTCCGGTGATGAAGGTCGAAGCCCGAAAAGGCATCGGGTTCCGGCCACTCCGGATCGAGAATGGACAGCACGTGGGTGACACCGCGCGAACTGTGATGGCCAAGCTCTTCGAGACCGCAGATGGTCAGGAGAGAGGTGAGGGGAGCTTTCATGGAGTCATATATGGAATTGATCAACCTCGCTGCCAATGCTTCTCAGCAGTGATACCCCTCACCCGACCACTCCGGATTGTTTCAGGGCCGCAATCTTGTCCTTGTCCAGCTTGAGGAGAGAATGCAGCACTTCATCCGTGTCGGCTCCGAACGACGGCGCCGCTCGCTCATAGCTCACGGGGGTTTTTGTGAGGCGGACAGGATTGGCGATGCCGGGTGTCTTCACCCCATCGGCACGGCTCAGCTCGATCTTCATGCCGCGGTGAAGCACTTGCGCATCGTCGAACACCTCTTCGATGCTGTTGATCGGCCCACATGGGATCGCCGCCCCTTCAAGCGCATCGATCCAGTCCTGGGTCGTGCGTGTGATCATAGCCTCAGCGATCAGGGCGCCAAGGCTCGCGCGGTTCTCCACGCGGCTGCGATTGTTGCTGAAGCGCGGATCATCGGCCAATTGGCCGAGCTCGGCAATCCGGCATAATTCCCGGAACTGCCTGTCGGTCCCGACCGTGATGATGATATGCCCGTCCTTGGTGGCGAAAGTCTGATAAGGAACGATGTTCGGGTGGGCATTGCCGAGCCGCGGCGGCGAGGCTCCGCTGACCAGGTAATTCAGACCCTGATTTGCCAGCACCGCAACCTGGCTGTCGAGGAGGGCGACATCGATATATTGGCCCTCGCCGCTGCGCTCGCGATGCACGAGCGCGGCCAGTATTCCCGACACGGCGTAGAGTCCCGTGAACAGGTCCGCGAATGCCACGCCGCCTTTGACCGGTCCGGCGCCGGGTTCGCCGTCGGGCACGCCGGTGATGCTCATAATGCCGCCCATGCCCTGGATCATGAAGTCATAGCCCGCCCGCTTTGCATAAGGCCCGTCCTGGCCGAAGCCGGTGATCGAGCAGTAGATCAGCCTAGGATTGGCCTGGCGCAGGCTCTGGTAGTCGAGTCCGTATTTCTTCAGTCCGCCGACCTTGAAATTCTCCAGCAAAATATCCGATTTCGCGGCAAGCTCTCTTATGAGGCCCTGGCCTTCCGGCTTGGCGATGTCGACTGCAACCGACTTCTTTCCGCGGTTCGCCGACAGGTAATAGGCCGCGTCGCCCCGCGAGCCGTCGGGGTTGGTGATGAACGGCGGCCCCCAGCCGCGCGTATCGTCGCCCTCGCCGGGACGTTCGATCTTGATGACTTCGGCGCCGTAATCGGCAAGCACTTGGCTTGCCCACGGGCCCGCCAGCACGCGTGACAGATCCAGCACGCGAATATGCCCTAGAGGTCCCGTCATGCACCGCTCCATCTTGCCCGAACATGCGCTTCTATCCCGCCACGCGTTCTGCGGCAATCGAGCCGGCCCCCGAAGCCGGCATAGGAGGCTGTACCTTCAGCTTTGCAATTTGGGGTGGTGCGCGGAGATTCCGAGCTGCGGATTTGGGGTTGGTCTCCCATTGCCCGCCGTTATCGAAACGTCATACTATCCTTCCGGCTAGTGAGAAGCTGGGCCAACCAGACTTCACGAAGCTGTCATGCTATCATGAGAGCAAAAATAAGACCGGGCGCCCAAACACCTGTAATCCTCGGAGGATATTCAATGAACAAACGGAATGAACGGGCTCGCTCAAGCCTGGAGACGATGCTGGCGGCCAGACGTTTCACCCGCCGCACCGTGCTCAAGGCCGGCGCTGCTGCCGGCGCGATTAGCTTCGCTGGCCCGGCATTGATCGGGAACGCTTTATCGGCATCGGGCGAACTTAATCTTTTGATGTGGTCGGACGAGTTTCCAGATCCGGTGCTGCCGAATTTCGAAAAGCAGACCGGCATCAAGGTCAACGCCACGCCATTCTCGCAGAACGAAGAGCAGATCAACAAACTGCAGGCAACGGGCGGCGAAGGCTTCGATCTCTGCCAGCCGACGCGCGATCGCGCTCCCCAGTTCAAGGATCTTGACGTGCTTGCCCCATTCGACATGGGCAAGCTCAAGAACAGCGCCAATCTCATTCCATCCATGCTCGAAGGCTCGACGAGCCTGTGGACTTGGGACGGCGGGCTTTACCACGTGCCGCATGTCTGGGGCAGCGAGGCGATTTCCTGGCGAACCGACAAGTGGAACCCGAAGAGCCCGGCCGAACTGAGCTTCGGGGATCTTTGGGGCGACGACGTGAAAGGCCACGTTCAGGGCCGGCCGCATTCGCTGCTGCTCGGCATTGGCTTGTGGATGGATGGAACCGGCAAATTGCCTTCCAATCGCATGCTGGACGCCTTTAAGGATGAGGCGACGTTCAAGAAGATCTACGATCAGATTCTTCCATTCGCGATCGAGCACAAACCCTGGATCAAGCAGTTTTGGGATTCGGCCGACAACACCAAATCCGGCCTGATCGAGAACGATGTCTGGATCGGACAGACCTGGGACGGACCGGCATTGTCGTTGAAGAAAGACGGCAAGCCCGTCAATTATCAGGCTCCGAAAGAGGGTGCCATCACCTGGATCGACGGTCTGTCGATGCCGAAAGCAGCCAAGAACGTCGACCAGATCTATGAGTTCATCAACTACCTCCACACGCCGGAGGTTGCCGCCCAGCTCGCCGAAGGTTCGGGCTATAATCCGGTCGTGAAGGGAGCCGAAGCGCTGCTGTCCGACGTGGCCAAGAAGAACTTTGCCGAAGCCTATCCGGGCGACTCGTTGAAGAACCTGTGGCACCGTCCGCCGGAATCATCCTGGCTCGGAGATCTGAAGCTTGTCTACGCCGACAAGTTCAAATCAGCCTGATCACAGGTGGCATGAGCTCGATCCGGTCCCGCGTTATCCGGGGCCGGATCATTTGGCGCCGGGCTTGCGCCAAAACTAAGTTTGATGCGCCTGGGGACATGTGAGGCATGAGCGCGGACGTCGAACTCGATCGAGTCACGATAAGGTTTGGAAATTTTACCGCAGTGAAGGGCGCCACCCTTCGGATCAACAATGGTGAGTTCTTTTCCTTCCTCGGTCCCTCCGGCTGCGGCAAGACAACGGTTCTGCGCACGATCTCGGGTTTTCTCGAACCCTCTGAAGGCCACGTCCGCATCGGCGGGAAAGACATGGGCGGCATCGGTCCCAACCGGCGGCCGACCGCGCTGATCTTCCAGAACCTTGCGCTCTTCCCCCTGATGACGGTTGCGGAGAACATCACCTATGGATTGCGCGTCCGCGGCGCGCCGCGTGAGCAGCGCCGCCGCCGTGCCGATGAGCTGCTGAGCCTCATCGCTTTGCCGGGGCAGGGGGATAAGCTGGTAAACGAGCTTTCCGGCGGGCAGCGCCAGCGCGTTGCCATCGCGCGCGCTCTATGTGTCGAGCCGCAGGTGCTCCTCCTGGATGAGCCCCTTTCCGCCCTCGACCTCAAGCTCAGGCAGCACATGCGCAACGAGCTGCGCAGCATACAGAAGCGCGTCGGCATCACCTTCATCTACATCACCCATGATCAGGGTGAAGCCTTGACGATGTCCGACCGTATTGCGGTGATGAATGACGGCGTTATCGAGCAGATTGCCGATGGCAAAACCATTTACGATCGTCCCGAGACAGCCTTTGTGGCGAGCTTTGTCGGCGAGAACAATCCCTTTATCGGCCGGGTTGCCCGCGCTACCCATAGCGAGGTCGTGGTCGACACCGGTTTCGGCCCTCTGCGCGGTCGCAATCTGAAAAATCTGTCGAAGGGCGACCGTGCGATCCTGTTCATCCGCCCCGAGCTTCTGCGGCTGGGCAATGGAACGGCTGACGCGACATTCGAATCGACCGTCCTCAATGTCGCTTTCGAGGGCAACGCCAGCCATGTGTTCTTGAAAGGTCTGGGCCCCAAGGACATCACCCTGACAGTGGGCCGTCGCGACGGCGCGCCTATTCCGGCCCAGGGCACCACTGCGCAAATCTCATACGATCCCGCCAGCGCGCTCGCCCTTCCGGAAGGAAAACTGGCTCGTGACTAACCGGCTCCTTGTCTTCATCATTCCGGCGGTTGTCGTGCTGGCCTATGTTTTTATGGCCATGGTCGAGCGGCGCGCGACCGCCGACATATCCAAAACCGGTTTTGTTCAGCGCAATGGTCCGGGCCTGTCGCTGTTTTTCGTCCTGGCGGTGGGCTTCTGGACTTTGTTCATGGTCACGCTGCCCTATCTCTATATGTTCCAGGAGTCGTTTCATCCGACCCTGTGGCCGAAGGACCGCGGCGGTCCGAAGGACACGCTGACCCTCGAACATTATCGCTTCTTCCTCTATGGCAGCGACGGTCTGGGAAATTTCACTCATTTGCGTGCGTTTCTCATCACCATCCTCGTCAGCCTCGCCGTCACTGTGGGGAATTTCATTCTCTGCTATCCGATCGCCTATTACATGGCGCAGTCGGCCACCCCGCAGAAGGTGCGGCTGCTGCTGCTCGCGCTGATCGTTCCCTACTGGGTCAATGAAATCCTCCGCGCCTTTGCCTTGCGCGTGCTGCTGGCCTCGAGCGGCCTCATCAATACGGCGCTTCTTTCCATGGGTCTTATCAGCGAGTCGTTCGACTTCCTCGGCGCCAACATTGGCCTGTATGTCGGCCTGTCCTATGCCTATCTGCTGCTGATGGTGTTTCCCCTTTACAATGCCATCGAAAGCCTCGATTCCAACCAGATCGAGGCCGCGCGCGATCTTGGCGCCCCATGGTGGAGAATTCACCGCGACATCGTGATCCCCCATGCCAAGCCCGGCATCGCGTCGGGCTGCACCATGGTGTTCATGCTGTCGGCCGGCGCGCTGGCCGCCCCGCAATTCCTCGGCGGACCGCAAACGCTTTGGTTCACCTCTATCGTCTATGATTTCTTCTTCCAGTCCTTCAACTGGGCCCGCGGCTCGGCCTATGCCCTTATCCTGCTCGCCGCCTGCATCCTCTTCGTGATGCTGATGCTGCGCCTGTTCCGGGTAAGCCTGGGAGAGGCAATCAGATGAGTTCGAAGCTGGTCATTCGGTTCATGATCGGCTTCTACCTGCTGATCTTCTTCCTCTATTTGTTCGGACCCTTGTTCTTCATGGGCGTCACCGCCTTCAATACGCCGAATTATCCGACCGCCTTTCCTTTCGAGCAATTCACCTGGAAATGGTTCGGTGCTCTTGTCAAAGACCGCGACATGATGGATGGCCTTCTAAATTCCATCATCATCGGATTTGGCGTGGTCGCGCTCTCCGTCCCCATCGGGGTTGCCGCATCCATCGTCATGCAGCAGATCTACTGGCGCGCCCGCTCGCTCTATTATCTCGTCACCGTTTCGCCGGTGCTGACGCCGGGCGTCATCATCGGTATCTCCACGGTGATCTTTTGGAAGGATTTCAGCGAGGCGGTGTGGCTCAAGCCCTATCTCTATAAGGGGATCATCCTGGCCATCATCGGCCAGTCGAGCTTCATCTGTGCCTATTGCATGCTGATCATCATGGCCAGGCTGCAGCGGTTCGACCGCGCCCAGGAAGAAGCGGCTCTCGATCTTGGCGCCAGCTATCCGCAAGTGTTCTGGCACATTCTCATCCCGTTTCTCAAACCTGCGCTTTTCTCCGCGGCGGTGATCGCCTTTCTGTCGTCCTTCGAGAATTACAACACCACGACCTTCGCCATTCTCGCCGACAAGACGCTGGTGACGGTACTCGCAGGCCGGGTTCGCCAGGGAACGACGCCGGCACTTTCCGCTCTCGCCGTCATCATCATCGCCGTCTCCTTGGCCGGAGCGATCACCTATGAGCTTCTCAAGCGGCGGGAGGAATATCGGGCAGCACGCGCCAAGGAGCGGGCTCAGCTCGCCGAACGTGGCGGTCTAGGCGCGACGCCGGTTTTATCACCTGCCGGTGGATCATAGAATCTCGAGGTGCTAATACCAGTTCCCGCGTTCCTGCTCTTCGCCCATGCGGGCGGGCTTGCGGTCGAGAAACGCATCCATATGCACGATGGTTCTGTCGGCTTCGGCCATAACGACGGCATACATGGCCGGCTCATCGCTATAGACGGTCGCGACGGCTCCTCTCACCAGCGGCAGCTGGTGATTGAGCGACGGCGGAGCGGCGAAGGGAATGCCGCGCCACACGCCGCTGACCGGCCGGTGGGCATGGCCGAAGAACAGATGCCGCACATTGTGAGCGCTGATCAATCGGTGAAAGCTTTCCGCGTCCTCGAGCTTGATCAGATCCATGAGGTCGTGGCCGATGTCGAAGGGCGGATGATGCATGAACAGAAACACCGGCTGGTCCTCTGCCTCGCCAAGGCGGTCCTTCAGCCACGCGCG
This sequence comes from uncultured Alphaproteobacteria bacterium, assembly GCA_963770205.1. GTDB lineage: Bacteria > Pseudomonadota > Alphaproteobacteria > Rhizobiales > Aestuariivirgaceae > DATBLQ01. The sequence goes on along the minus strand of CAVYOS010000010.1, from coordinate 57,506 downwards.
GCGGGTCTCGCAATAGCTGCCGGCCGAGGTTGCACCGCCCTTTAGCGTGTCCAGGAACAGAAAATGCCGTCCCTCGATCGCGCAGGCGGATTGGACGAAGCCGCTCTCATCGCAATGCGCCGTCCCGAACACCGACTTGAAATTTCCCCGGTCATCGTGATTTCCAACCATGATGAAGCTCCTGAAGGGCAGCCGCGCCAGCCGTTCCTGCAGCGCTTCATAGGCCTCCTTCGTTCCCGTCTCGCCAAGATCGCCGGTCAGCACGCAGAAACGCGCGTCTGCATGATGACGCACGATGTCCTCTATGCACCGGTCGAACCGCTCCAGCGGATCCAGACCCCAGACCTTTTCGCCAGGCTGGGTCAGATGGAGATCGGAGATCTGAATGAACTTCATGAAATCTTCTTTTCCGCCGTCCGCACCCGGGTTTCCCGCAGCAGTCCGGCGGCATCGACAATCGGATAGCCTGCCGAAACCACATGCGAGTTTATCGTGTGCAAATCGCGGATGAGATCCACGAACAAGGCGCCCCGCCGCAACGAGCGTCCCTGTGTTCCGCCGCGAAATTGCTCGTTGATGATGCGGTTCTCGATCGTCCGGAAACAGGCCTTTTTGTCGATCAGCCGCCGCGCTCCGTCAATGTCTCCAGAACCCAGCACTCCCGAAGCGAGCCGCAAGCTGTCGAGCACGATGCCGATCAATTCGTCGAGCGCGGCGGTTTCCGCCGGCGAAAAATTGATGCTCTCCCTGATTTTCGATTTCACCCGGTCGGCCAGGCTCAGATGGATGATATCCCCCGCATGTTCGAGATTGCTCACATAGAGCATGATTTCCAGTGCCCGCCGGCTCTCCTGCATGGACAATTCGTTTTGCGTGAGTTCAGCGGCATAGATTTGAATATCATGCTGGTATCCGTTGAGCCGCTCGTCCAATGCGCGGATTGCCTTGAGGCCCTCCGCCTTGTTGCTTTTCAAGGCCTCGACGGCAGTTCGAAACATCCGTTCGAGCAGTTCCGCCATTCTCACCGTCTCCAGCGCCGCATTCGAGAGTGCAACGTTCGGTGACTGAAAGGCCCCGCGGTCGAGATATTTGGGCTTGCTGAGCGGATCGTCGGCCGGACGCCGATCGGGCAGCAGCTTTTCCATGCCTTGCATGATCAGCCCGCACAAGGGCAAGCAGATGATTGCAAGCCCGATATTGAATGCCAGATGGGCACCGAGCACCTGATGCACCGGATCTCCGGCAAGTCTGCTGAACGGTTCGGAAAGCCTGGGCACGAGCGGCAGCAGGACCGCCGCCCCCGCCGCCCTGCACAGCAGGTTGGCGAGCGGCAGACGCCGCGCCCTTGGCTCGAATTGCGCCGTCGAGATGAAGGCCGGCAGGCCGCCTCCAAGATTGACGCCGAGCACCAAGGCAAGCGCGCCCGGCACTTCCAGGCTGCCGTTGGCGACGAAGGATGCGATCAGCAGCATGACCGCGAGGCTCGAATAGCTCAGCCATGTCACGATCGCGCCGATGAGAAAGGCCAGCAGATGCTCCGTCCCGAGATTGGCAAGCACATTGTGGAACAGCGTGGCCTCGCGCAGCGGAGCGGTTGCCGAGGTCACGAGCTTGAGCGCCAGCAGCATCAGTCCGAATCCCATGAGAATCCGTCCGAGATTGCGCGGCCTGAAATCGTTCGACGCGCTGAACAGCACATAGCCGGCGAAGAGAAGGAGCGGCGACAGCCACAGGGCAAGGAAGCTGCCCCCCGTCGCAAAAACTGCCGATACGATGGCCGATCCGACATCCGAGCCGAGCAGCACCGCGAGGCCCCGCGCAGCATCGAGCGTTCCAACCGCCGCCAGTCCGGTGATGATCAGCGCGGTCGCGGTGCCGCTTTGCAGCAATGCGGTGGCGCCGACGCCGGCAAGCATGGCCGACAATCGGTTCTTGAGCCGGTGTTCGATGAACCGCTTCAGCCGTTCGCCCCAGGCGCGCACGATGCCGGTTCGCACCATGCGGACACCCCACAACAGGAGCGCCACGCTGCCTAGCAAATTGACGATGACCAGCGTGCCGGGGCTTAAGGAGTCCATTCCAAATCCTTATAGAGCCAGCTTGCCGTTCAAGCCGGCCACGGCAATGAATAGGTCTTCACATTGGTGAAGAACTTCATTGCCTCCAATACCCCTTCCTTTACACCATTTCCGGAATCCTTGATGCCGCCGAAGGGCGACATCTCGATGCGATAACCCGGCACCTCCCAAATGTTAACCGTACCCACGTTAAGCCCGTCGATATACCGCGTGATCCGGTCAAGCCTGTTGGTGCAGACACCTGAGGACAGTCCGAAGGGCGTCGCATTGGAAATCCGGATGACTTCGCTATCATCGTTCGGAACCCTGATGATCGGCACGATCGGCCCGAAGGTTTCCTCCCGCACCAGCTCGCAGTCATAAGGCACATGGTCGAGGGTGATCGGCGGCAGCACCGCACCCTTGCGCGCCGGGTGGTACAGCATCTTGGCACCCTGTTCGCACGCCGAAATTGCCCTTCGCTCGAACAGCTTTGCCGCGTCCTCGCTGATGACGGTTCCGAGATCGGTGTCCGCCGCCATCGGGTCTCCGAACCTGATCTTCTTGGCTTTGGCTGCGACCAGCGCGGCCAATTCATCGGCGATTTTCTCCATCGCCAGAATGCGTTTGACGGCCGTGCAGCGCTGGCCCGAGTTTCTTGTGGCGCCTTGGACGGCAAGCTCTGCCGCCCGCTCGAGATCGCCCGTGGCAAGATCGTCGCAAACGATCAGCGGATCATTGCCGCCGAGTTCGAGTGCTGCCCGCTTATAGCCGGCTTTGCCCGCGATGAGCTTTCCTACGGAGACGCCGCCCGTGAAGCTGATGACTTCGATGTCGGGGTTGGTCACCATTTCATCGCCGATATCCTTCGGCCAGCCGGTCACCACCTGCAGCATTTCCACTGGCAGACCTGCCTGGTACAGAAGATCGGCAAGCGCCAGCGCCGTCAGCGGCGTCGCTTCGGCCGGCTTGCACACGACCGAAGCATTGCTCGCGATCGCCGGTGCCACCTTGTGGGCAACCATGTTGAGCGGATGATTGAAAGGCGTGATCGCCGAAACTGCCCGCACCGGTTCGCGCTTGGTGTAGATCTTGCGGGCCTTGCCATGGGGCGTCAGATCGCAGGAGAAAATCTGGCCGTCATCGAGGATCGCCAGCTGTCCCGCGAGCATGAATACGTCGAACGCGCGCCCGCATTCATAGAGTGAATCCTTTTTCGATATCCCGAGCTCCAGCGTGATCAGATCGGATAACGCATCCTTGCGCTGGCTTATGAGTTCGGCCGTATTGAACAATATGCGTTGCCGTTCATAGCGGGAAAGCTTCGAGCGGTATCCCGCGGCGATGGTGAAAGCCTTGCGAATGTGCTCGCTTCGGCCGGCAGGCACCGTGCCTATGACCTCATTCGTGTAGGGATAGCGGACGGCTATAACGTCGTCGCTTTCGACCCGCTTGCCGCCGATACGCATGGCTTCGGCAATGACTGCCTGCCGTGGCTCGATCTTGTTCATCATGCCTATTCCGCCGCTTCGGCCAGCGTTTCCAGCTGATTGCAGCCGATGTGAAATGCATCGAAGTTCCGCAAGGTGCCGGCAAGCCCTTTCGCTCTTCTGTTGGTGATGATCGGAATTTCCTGCTCGCTCACCCCGCCGTGCGAGCGCAGGGGTTCGCCGAGCGCGGAGAGATCGTGCCTGCCTTCGCTCGTTCCGATTACCTTGGTGGCGTCGGGTCCGCCGGAAATGACGATAAGCTCGCCCATGCGGTCCTCCGGCAGCTCGAACCGCCTGCACGCCTCAGCTCTCTCCAGCACGATGTCGATGCCGTCAAGCTGCGTGATTTTGTTCAGCACGTCCTGCGCCACCGGCCCATAGAGATAGACTGTTGCAAACGATCCAAGCGCGCCGTGATGCACCACATAAGGATCGGTGATCGGCAGTATGACCTTTGTCTTGCCGGGGCCGTACGCGCGGTCGAGCGCATCCTGCAGATAGATCACGTCGGGCTCGCCGTCGGGCAGATGCTTATCCTTCATCCCATGATCGGCGGTCAGCACGATCGTGGCGCCGAGATCGTCGATCTGGCCCAGATAGCGGTCGAGCATGGCGTAAAACGCATTGGCCCCGACCGAGCCCGGCGCGAATTTGTGCTGCACATAATCCGTAGTCGACAGATAAGTAATATCGGGCCGGAAGCTTGCCAGCAGCTTGACTCCCGCGGCAAAGACGAACTCCGACAATTCCTGGGAATAGACCTCGGGAACCTCCATGCCGGCCATGGCGCATACATTCGCAATCCCATGGCTCGCTTCTGTCGCCTGGTCGGCCTTTTCGGAGGAGAAGCAGATTGCGCTGCCGTTGAACGCGAGTCCCTTGCCGAGCAGCTGCCGCAGCTTGTCCTTTGCCGTGATGACCAGCACACGGGCGCCCGCTTTTTGGAACTCCTCGAAAACCGTCGGGGCCCGAAGCCACTTCGGGTCGTTCATCATCACTTCCTGCCCCGTGTCGGGATCAATCAGATAATTCCCGCAAATGCCGTGCCAGGAAGGCGGCCGGCCCGTCACGATCGAAAGATTATTGGGATTGGTGAAGCTCGGCATTGCCGCGAGGCCCCGCAGATTTTCGCCTTTGCCGATGATCTGTTGAAGCCGCGGCATGAGACCCTGCGCCATGGCCAGCTCCATATAGGCCGGTTCGCTGCCATCGCAGCAAATGACGACAAGCCTGGTTGTCGGCCACTGATATCCGCGGCCGTTCACCGTGATCATTCGGTTCTCCTTCACCGGGGCTCAATCCTCGGCCGGAGCCGGCGTCATGTCCCTGACACCCATGTCCCGCAAGGCATCGCGCACGGCTTCGACCAGGGCCTGCATCACTTTCGGATCGATATGTCCGATATTGCCGATACGAAAGCTCGGGCGCTTGGTAAGCTTGCCCGGATAAATGACGAAACCGCGCGACTTCAGCCCGTCGTAGAAACGCTGGAAATCGAATTTGCGGTCACGCGGCGTGAGGAAAGTCTGGATGATCGGGCCGGAATCCTCCGGCGCCAGCAGAGTATGAAATCCAAGCCGCCGCATGCCTGCCAGCAGCGTGTCGCGGTTCCTCACATAGCGCGCCAGGCGCCCGGCGATCCCGCCTTCCTTTTCATGTTCCTTGAGAGCCTGGTAGAAGGCGACGAGGCAATGCGTCGGCGGCGTAAAGCGAAACTGGCCAGTTTTCTCCATATATTGCCATTGGTCGTGCAGATCGAGCGACAAGGAATGGCACCGGCCCTTGGACTCTTTGAGCACGTCCGAGCGGCAGAGCACGAAGGAAAATCCCGGTACCCCCTGGATGCATTTATTGGCGGATGAGATCAGCACATCGATGCCGAGAGCCGTCGTTTCGATCGGAATTGCGCCAAACGAGCTCATCGCATCGAGAATGAGACAGCATCCCCGCTTCTTGACCGCAGCGGCGATGTCCCGCATGGGATTGACGAGACCCGAGGTGGTTTCGCAATGAACGAGGAATACGCTGGCGATGCCGGGGTCCTCATCCATCGCCTGCTCGATTTCGGCAAGCTTCGGCTTTTCTTGATCTGCATAGCGCAGCACCGCATAAGGTCTGTTCAGCCGCTCCATGATTTGAATGGCACGCTCGCCATAAGCGCCATTGCTGATCATCAGCATTTTCCGGCGCCCTGTCGGGGCGAAGCTTCCGAGCGCGGCTTCTACGGTGAACGTCCCCGACCCCTGCATCACCACGCAGCTGTAGCTCCCATCGCAACCTGCAAGCTTCATCAGCCGCCGCCGAATATCGGCAACGATGAATTTCAGTTCCTGATCCCATGAGCCCCAATCGGCGAGCATCGCGAATTTCACGCTGCGCGATGTCGTCAGCGGCCCCGGCGTGAGCAGATACGGCATGTCTTCTTGGCCTTCCGGCCCTTTGACCTTGCGCTTTACCGGCCTGATCATCACAACCATAGGTTACCCTGCTTCATTCCAATGGCCGTTCCATATGCGATTGCGGTCCCTTATAAGTCAAATCGCTTCTTATTATGTGTTATATTGGTTTTTCAGATATGAGCTACGCCCAATTGAAAGCCTTTCACGCCGTAGCGGCAAGCGGTGGTTTTTCTAAAGCCGCAGCGCGGCTCGGCCTCAGCCAGCCGGCCGTCTCCGACCATATCCGCAAGCTTGAAACGTCCTATGGAGTCGAATTGTTTTCGCGCACGAGACGCAAGGTCGAGATGACCGATCTTGGCCGTCGTCTCTTCGCAATCACCGAGCGCCACTTCGAATCCGAGGCCCAGGCGGTTGAGCTCTTGAGCCGTGCCCGCGAATTGGAACATGGGCTCATCACGATCGGCGCCGACGCTGCCGTCCACGTCCTGCCATTGGTGAAGAAATTCAATCAGCGCTACCCGCGGGTTGAACTCCGGCTCATCACCGGCAATTCCGCGCGGCTCATGGCAAGCCTCGAGCGGCTGGAAATAGACTTCGCTGTGGTTGCGGAACTTCCGACATCCGATGTTTTCATCGCCAGGAAAATCCGTGAAGATCGTCTTGTTTGTCTTCTGCCAGCCCATCACCCCCTCGCGCGGCATAAATCCATCACCTTTTCCGAGTTGATCGCGGGCCCCCTGGTGCTCCGCGAACGCGGCTCCGCTACCCGCGCGCTTCTCGAAGCCGAGGCCAGCGAGCGCGGGCTCAAGCTTCGGCAGTTCGTCGAGATCGAGGGCAGGGAAGGCACCAACGAGGCCGTTGCCCAGGGTCTGGGCGCCGGCATCATATCCATGGGCGAGCTTTCCCGCGATCCGCGGCTCAGCGCGCTTTCCATATCCGATTGGCAGGAGCACATGTGCGAATGGCTTGTGTGCCTGCGCGTCCGCGCCGACCTTCATATGATTTGTGCCTTTATCGATCTTCTTGGCCCGTCTTGAAGGCCGGGGCAAATGAGTTATTGTGCCCTCATGAGCACAAGGTTCAAAGCCGCTTGTATTCAGAACTCGGCAACGCCCGATGTCGCGGCAGACATCGCGACCTGCCGGCGCCTGATCGCCAGGGCGGCTGAGGCCGGGGCGCGGCTGATCGCTCTTCCGGAATATTGCATCGGGCTCGATACCAAGGATGGTCTGCTCTATCCCATGGCTTTCCCCGAACGCGATCACCCGGCTGTCGTTTCGCTGTGCACCGCCGCCCGTGATGCCGCAGCCTGGCTCCTTGTCGGCTCGATCGGCGTGAAGGCTGAAGACGGCCGCACGTTCAATCGCTCGCTTATGATTGATCCTTCGGGCAGCATCGTCGCCCGCTACGACAAGCTTCATCTCTTCGACGTCAGCCTTGGTGACGGCAAGGAATACCGCGAGAGCGCTACCATCGCCCCTGGCGGCAAGGCCGTTCTGTCGCCCTGTCTCGGCGGCGTCATCGGTCTTTCGATCTGCTACGATCTGCGGTTCCCGAGCCTCTACCGCGCCTGCGCTCAGGCGGGTGCGCAAATGCTTGCCATACCGGCCGCCTTCACTCGCATCACGGGCGAAGCACATTGGCATGTTCTCACCCGGGCGCGCGCTATCGAGAATCTGAGCTACGTCATCGCTCCTTGCCAATATGGCACTCTTGCCGGCGGCTCTGAGTGTTATGGTCATTCTCTCATCATTGATCCATGGGGGCGCGTGCTGGCTGACGGCGGCGAGGACGAGAACGTCATCCTTGCTGAAATCGACCTCGATCTTGTCGCGCAATCGCGCCGGCGCATCCCATCGCTCACCCATGACCGGCCATTCGCGTTGCGCGAAGACCGGCAGGCGGCGGAGTAGGGGGTCTGCGTTCGGTTTCTTAATCCGTCACCCGCGAATCCCATTTTGTCACCCCGACGAAAGTCGGGGTCCAGCTTTGGCTGCTGACAAATGAAGCTGGATTCCGGCTTTCGCCGGAATGACGATTTAGGCCGGTTCACGCCCGGTCATGCGCTCCCAGGAGGTTCACCGGCATGCCGCTGATTGAGCTCGCCAACATATGCAAACACTTCGGCGCCGTTCAGGCACTGTCCGGTGTGTCGCTCGCAATAGAGCCCGGCGAGGTCGTTGGGCTTTTGGGCGATAACGCTGCCGGCAAGTCCACGCTCGTCAAGATCATGGCGGGAAGCTTTGCTCCCTCCGCGGGCTCGATACGCATCGGCGGCGAAGAGGTTCGCTTTCATAGCCCCATCGAAGCGCGGGAGAGAGGCATCGAAGTGGTCTATCAGGATTTGGCGCTTTGCGACAACCTCAGCGCGGCTGCCAATGTGTTTCTCGGCAGGGAATTATACAAGAGCAAGGTGCTGCGCGTTCTCGACCATCCCGCCATGTGCCGGCGTGCCGGCGAGCTGTTCGAGGAATTGAAGTCGGAAACCCGGCCGCGCGATCTCGTCAGGCATATGTCCGGCGGTCAGCGCCAGGCAGTTGCGATCGCCCGCACCCGCCTGGGCGATCCGAGGATCGTGCTGATGGATGAGCCCACCGCCGCCATGAGCCTTCGTCAGGTGGCGGAGGTCCTCGATCGCATTCGCCATTTGCGCGATCAGAAGGTCGCCGTGGTGCTCGTCAGCCATTGCGTGTCCGATGCCTTCGCTGTCTCCGACCGCATTGTCGTGCTGCGCTGCGGCCGCAAGATCGCTGACCGCAAGATCGCCGACATTTCGCCGGAAGAAGCTACGAGCTTCATCACCGGTGCGATAGACGAGGTCTGAACTGTCGTCAGGGCATGAACGTCATCAAGCTTACAGCTGTCCGGTTTCCCCATAAGAGAATCCACTTTTCGCAGCCACCATGCGGTTGCGCAGCGGCCTGCCGAACTCCGGGACCTCTATTTCGAACACGTCGTCGGGCCGCGTTCGCACGCCATCGGAAATGCTCAGCGTTGCAGTGCCGAAGAAATGGACGTGAACATCGCCCGGCCTGCGAAACAGGTCATATTTGAAGTGATGATATTCCAGATTGGCGATCGAATGAGACATATTGGCCTCGCCGCTCACGAATGGTTTCTGCCATAGAACCTTGCCGTCGCGGATAATTCTGCTTTCGCCCGCGACATTGTCGGGCAGCGCGCCCGCCCGCAGTTCCGGCCCGATCGAACAAGCCCTGAGTTTGGAATGCGCTAGATAAAGATAGTTCTGCCGCTCCAGCACATGATCGGAAAATTCATTGCCGATGGTGAAACCCAGCCGCCATGGCCGCCGGTCCACTCCGATGACATAAAGCCCGACGATTTCCGGCTCCTCTCCGCCATCGAGGGCAAATTCCGGCAACGGCAGGTCGCCCCCGGGGCGAACCAGCATCGAGCCGTCACCCTTGAAGAACCATTCCGGCTGCACGCCCGGTCCGCCGCCCCGCGGCTTTCCGCCTTTCAGGCCGAGGTTGAACATCTTGATCGAATCGCTCTCATTGCCGGTTTCGGCGGCAGCCTTGCGATGCATCTCGTCTCTTGCCGCGGCACTGCCGAGATGGGTCAGGCCCGTGCCTGTGACGAAGCAATGCGCTCCATCGGGATGATCGAGCGGCGCCATGACTTCGCCGGCCGCCAGCAGCGCGGGATAATCCAGAACCTCGCCTTCGCCCATTTCTTCGACCGCCTCCTCGAGAGTGAGGCCCATGCGAATTGCGCTCTGCGCGAGTTCGGTCATCCTGTTGATATTGCGCACCGCTATGGCCTTGTCGCCTTCGATGCGCGCCACGCCCCGCAGCTTGTTCATTTCGAATTGGATGAGATTCATGCCTCCACCTTTTTCTCTTTATTGGCCCTGGCCGTCATCAGGCAGCCGCATGTTTGATATAGCCGTCGAGCCAGGCCGTGCGATAGCCGTCCTGTCGCCACAGCACGGGAAAAAAGCTCTCATCCATGTCGACCGCGCCCACTCTCTTGTAGCGGCTGTAGATATAGCCGACATTCGTCGGGTGAAATGTGGCAGCCGACGAGATGCAATGTGCGATGACGGCCCGCCGCGGCTCATCGCCCCTGTTGTCCCGCGACCCGTGCCAGGTGCCGCCATGATGAAAAACCGCTGAGCCCGCACTTATTTCAATCGGCACGATTTCATAATCCTCGATACCGGCTGCCTTTGCCGCCGACCGCAAATCGTCCAGCGGCTCGTCGGGCGCATGGAACTGCTTGATAGGCGGTGCCACTGGCCAGCGGTGCGAGCCGCGCACATATTCGATCGTTCCCTGATGGGCTCTGGTATCGTCGAGTGTGATCCAACAGGTGAGCATTTCGCCAGGCACGATCCATTTGTTGTAGCTGTCGTCCTGATGGAATCCCAAGGGTTTGGTCCCAGGAGGTTTCCAAATCACATTGTCCTGACCGATCCGCGCGCCCGGCCACCCCCGAAGCTCCGCCGCAGCTTTTCCGATATCGGCCCGCAGCACAATCGAGGCAATGGTGAGGTCGGATTTCCAGCCGTTGCAAATCTGCCGTGTAAGGTCGTCCCGGTCCCGGCCCATCCGCCAGTTCCACTCATCGGGATAAAGGCCGGTCTGGAACTTGCCGGAGAACAGCGGCTCGAAGCGCTCCCGTGCCTTGGCGATGGCCGGGCCGTCGAGAACATTCGCGACCGTAACGAAGCCGTCGCGGTTGAAGCGGTCGAAATCCTCCTGCGTGAGGGAAATCATTTGATTGAGGTCCTATCCGGTTGCACTGAGCGCCGCGACGCCGGCAAAGGTCAGAATAATGCCGAACCATCTGAGCGGCGCAATATGCTCACTGAAAATCAGCCACACCAGGATGATCGCGAACACGCCTGCAGCGGAAGCCGTTACGATGGCAAGTTCCGGCTGCAGCGTATGCCCCGCCAAATTGAGCATCGACAGGGCAAGCACGTCGAGCCCGCCCATCAGCACCAGGAAAGGCAGGCGCTTGAGCGGAAATTTTCCCGGACTTGTTGTGGTGATGAGCAGCAGCGGCATGATGGCGGCGCAGCCTCCGATGCGCGAAATCCATGTGGCCGGTATCGCGCCATAGATCGTTGCCGCATATTGGCCGACAAAATTGCCGATGGCGAAAGTGAAATGCGACAGGAGCGCGAAGCCGATCGCGCGCTTGATGTTGCCGCCCCGGCCGCCGTTCTGCTCCTCTCCCGTTTTAGCGACCGCCACGACGCCGCCCAGCACCAATGCCGCAAAGGCGATCTGCCACGAGCTTGGCGGCCGCCCGGCGATGGCGCCGAAAATCAGCGACGTCGCCGGATACGACATGACGATAGGCAGCGTGAGCGATACCGAGCCGTTCGTCATTGCCGCGAACAGCCAAACCGTGGCGAGCGCCAGCAACACCCCTGAGATCAACGGCAGCCAAAGCTGCGCTGCCGGCGCTCTGGGAAACTCGCCTGTCATGGCGACCCACAGGCTGAGGATAAAGAGCCCGAATACCGTCACCGCCGTCGCGGTTTTCACGGCCCCCAGCGAGGCGCTGAGCCGCGCGCCGATGACATCGTGCACCCCCCATGCAATGGCTGCGATGAGACCAAGGAGCCCGGGGTTCATCCAGCGCGCGGGGTGTACTGCGTCACTTCTCCTCCGCTCCCAGGAGATCCTGCCGAGCCGTTTCGAGATGCTTGGTGATCTCCTCGATCGCCGCCGCGACGTCGCGGTCGCGCAACGCGTTATAGATCGCCCGGTGCTGCTGATTGTAGGAGCGTATTTTCTCGCCCGACAGGATGACCCGCTTCATGCGCTCCCATTGCGCCTGTGATCGCACGTCGTTGATCTCCTGATAAATATGCATGATGAGCGGATTGCGCGCGCAGCGCGCGAGCTGCAGGTGAAACTCGGCATCCCACCGGGTGAACCGGTCCTGATCGGCTTCGGCTGCTTCCAGCTGCTCGAGGCAGCCTTCGATACTGTCCAGATCCTTTTGCGTCGCATGCAGCGTTGCGAGCTTCGCCATATAAGGTTCGACCGCGAGCCGCGTTTCGATGAGCTGCAGCGGACTGATCAGATCGGCGACATCGCCGGCGGTCGATTGCAGCGGTCCGGCAAAATTGACGAAGGTCCCGCTGCCGACGCGGCGAACGACGAGGCCTTTCTGCTCGAGCTGATCCAGCGCCTTGCGAATGGTCGACCGTGCGGTGCCCAGCGCCACCGCAAGCTGGCGCTCCGGCGGAAGCTGGTCGCCGTCGGCGAAAATGCCCGTTTCGATGGCATGGCGCAGCCGCGCCGTGATTGCATTGGCGCTTTTGGCCGGAACAAGCCCCAGTGATTTCGGGATCCGATATTCCAGCTTCGCCCAGCGTTTCCTTGAGACTATGCTGCATGATATTGGCCGCGCATTGGGCGAAATTGGAAAGAATTGGTTTGCAATAGGTTCCCGATTTCGCACATTATGCGCCCAATCACAGGCCCGCCGTCAAGCGATTCAGCGATTCCGGAATGGGCCAGGCGAGCGAAAGGCCGGCAATGGCACTTCCATCGGGCGTCAAATACGCCGTCATCGGTGCCGGAATCCACGGCCTGAGCACGGCCTATCATCTCGCTCTTGAGCTGAAAGCGCGCGGCAAGGGTTCGGGCAAAGACATTCTGGTCGTCGACAAGACGGCAATTGCTGCCGGTGCATCCGGGATCGCCTGCGGGGTTGTGCGCAACAATTATTTCCAGCCCGCCATGCGCGAGCTCATGGCACATTCGGTTGAGGTTTGGGAGAGCGATCCCAAGTCCTACAGCTATCACCCCGTCGGGTACATGCAGATATCGCCTGAGGTGATGCACGAAGGCTGCGCGTCGATCTACCGGCAGCAGAAAGCGATCGGCTATCCGTCCACCTTCATCGAGGGCGAGAAGGATTCGATGCGATACATGAAAGGCATCTTCGACGACTGGCAGGCCAAGGGCATTACTTCGGTTCTTCACGAGAAGAAGGGCGGCTACGCCAACAACACCGCCTCGATCTATGGCCTTGCTGCCAAGGCCGAAGGCGAGGGCGTGCGGATCATGTCGGGCGTCGAGGTCACCGGCTTCGAGTTCGGCGGCAACAGCCGCGCCGTTACCGCACTTCTTACAGCTAAGGGTCGCATCGCCTGCGACTATGTCGTCGTCGGCGCCGGGCCTTGGGTCAATCGGATTTGGAATTTGCTCGACTTGCCCAAAACCGTCTCGATCAAGGGCCGCGACGGGATGATGCACGATGGTGTGCGCATGTGGAAATACTGGTGTCTGGAAGAAGGCACCCTCGGCGTCGACCCCGACATGCACAAGACCAACGACGGCAGCATGCCGCCGGTCATTCATGTCGATACCGATGCGCCGCTGCACTCCGACGTCGACGGCTCGCTGATCACCGATAAGCTGTGGGGTCTCTATTACAAGCCCGATTTCAATTTCGGCGGCGTGCAGGGCGGCTCCTCGCCCTATGTCGTCGACGAGGACCCCGATGATGTCGCCATCGATCCCTATGGTCCCGACAGTCCTGACTTCATCGTCGGCGATAATTTCATCCACACCTGGTGTTCCATGCTGGCGCATTGCCAGAAACGCTTCGAGGGCAAGATCGGCATCTACAAGAAGGACGAGAAATCCGGTGGCCTCGGCTGCTTCACGCCCGACAGCTTCCCGGTTTTCGATGTGTTCCGCGACAATGTTTTCGTCATTGCCGACTCCAATCATGGCTACAAGATGCTGGGTGTGGGCAAGCTGGTCGCCCAGGAAATTGCCGGCGAGAAATCGCGCCTGCTCGAGCCGTTCCGCTTTTCGCGCTATGCCGAAGGCAAGCTGCACCCGGTTTCCAAGAGCCCCTTCCCATGGAGTTGACCGATTGTCCAAAGAGGCCTGCTGGTTGATAATATTGGCCGACGACAAGGCCCGACCGGCGGTAACCAGTAACGAGCGTCTGAGGGAGAGCATATGCCCACCGATTTAGAGAATTTCACCAAGGCCCCTGGCCGCGACGATTTCATCAAGCAGGTTCGCAAGAAGATTGACGCGCTTGGCATCGACTATCTCTATCTGCAGTTTATTTCCGTTACCGGCCGCATCATGGGCAAGGGCATTCCCGCCGAACATTGGGAAAATGTCGCCAATGGCGGTTTTCAGCTCGTCTATGGCGCGACAGTGAACCTGTTCCTGAACCGGCGCGGCGAGTATCTGGGCTATGGCCCCGAGGCAGCCGAGCTTGTCGGCATTCCCGAGCCCGAGACCTTCATGCAGCTCCCCTGGGACAAGCGCGTCGCGCGCATGTGGTGCACGCTGTTCCGCAACCGCGAGGAGCGTGAAAACCCCGGCGCCTATCTCACGGCCGACTGCCGCGGCAATTTGCGCCGTATCCACGATGAGTTCGAGAACAATCATGGCCTCCGCATGCGCCATGGCACCGAACCGGAGATGATGTGGCTGAAGAGAGGCGACGACGGCAAGGCCAACGGCGGCTATTCCAATCCCTATTGCTATCACATCGATCAGTTCGAAAGCCTGCGGCCTGTCTACATGCGGGTCATCGAATATTGCCGCAAGATGGGCCTCGACATGATCCAGGGCGATCATGAAAACTCTCCCGGCCAGCTCGAGCTGAATTTCAACTATGACGACGCATTGCGAACGGCCGACCGCCTGTCCACCTATCGCCAGATCTGCGCCCAGGTGGCGCGCGAGTTCAACATCATCGCCTGTTTCATGTGCAAGCCGTTCATGGGCGTTTCGGCGAACGGCTGCCATCACAATATCTCGCTATGGGCGGAGGGCACCGACGAGATCAAGCCGCTCGGCAACGACCCGAAGAACCTGCCCGGTCTCGAATACAATTACACCTACCGTCGCGGCGGCAAAAACACCTTCATGCCGGAGGGCAGCGACGTGCAGATGCCGGGCAAGATCGGCCTCTACACCATCGGCGGCATCGTCAAGCATCTTTCCGCTCTGACCGCCATCGGCTGCTCGACGGTGAATTCCTACCGCCGTCTCTGGGACACCGGCTTCTGGGCGCCGGTATTCGCCGACTGGGGTTTCCAGAACCGCACCACCGGCTTGCGCCTTTCCGCACCCGGCCGCTTCGAATATCGCGCGGTCGAATTCGATGGTGAACCCCTATCTCATGGCTGCCGGCATTCTCAAGGCGGCCGACGACGGCATTAGGAACAAGATCGATCCGGGCAAGCCCGAGGAACGCAACATCTACGCTGCCATGGAAGCCGGCAAGCAGGTCAGGAAACTGCCCATGACCTTGGGCGATGCGCTCGAAGCGCTGCGGAACGACGAGATCATCAAATCCGCGCTGCCCGGCGAGATGCATCGGCTCTATGACGAATATAAGCGCGACGAATGGGAGCGCTTCCTCCACACCTCAACGGAGTGGGACATCAAGATGTATATGGATTGCCTGCCGTAAAGAAGGAGATCGATCATGTGTGGCATAGCAGGACTGATTCACCGCGACGGCATCGGCAGCATCGGGGCCGAGATGACGTCGATGCTGCAGTCCCTGCGGCACCGCGGCCCTGATTCCACTGGCTATGCGATCTACGGCTCGCCCGGCCGCAATGAATTCGTCATGCGCTTCAAGGTCGCCGAGCAGGAAGACACCAAGAAGGGCTTCGACATTCACGACGAGATCAAGCGCCGCCGTGCGAAGGTCGAGGACCGGTTGAAGCAGCTCGGCGTCACCGTCATCGACCGGGACGAGGTCACCGAATACGCCTTCCGTTACCGCATCCAATATGATGGCGAGATGAAGAAGCTCGCCGACTATGTCGAGGATGTCGCAGGCACGGAAATTCTTTCCATGGGCAATGCGCTCGAGCTCATCAAGGATCTGGGCGATGCCACTCTTGTCTCTTCTCAGTATAAGCTCGGCACGTTCCAGGGCACCCATGGCATCGGCCATACCCGCATGGCGACTGAATCCGATGTCGATATCCGCTCGGCCCATCCCTACTGGGCCTACCCCTATAACGACATCGCGGTCGTGCACAACGGCCAGCTGACCAATTATTGGCAGATGCGCCGGGAGTTCGAGCGCCGCGGCCATCGCTTCATGTCGAACTGCGACAGTGAATTGCTGGCCGTCTATACCGCATATAATCTCGAGCACGGTGCCACGTTGGAAGAATCTCTCAAGCAATCGATCCGCGAGATCGACGGCGTCTTCACCTATCTCATTGCCACCAAGGATTCGCTCGGAATGGCAAAGGACACCATGGCGGCAAAGCCGATGGTGCTCTATGAAAGCGACAATCTCGTTGCGCTGGCGTCTGAAGAAGTGGCGATCCGCGCCGTGGTCCCGCATGAAATCGATACCTGGGACCCTTATGATGAGGAGGTTCGCGTATGGCGGGCGTAACCACGACCCCGAAGGACCATCTCTCCCACGAGATGGGCATGCATACCGAAGGGCTGCGTGGGCGCACCCAGCAGCGCTTCTTCGATATCGCTGAGGAAAAGGTCGGCTTCGGCTATCCCGACGCACTCGACGTCGACTTCAACAAGCGCGCCGAGATCGACGCGGAAAGCCTCGACACCCGTCAAATCAACAGGAGCTTCGCGAGCTCATGAAGCGGGGTTACGGCACCGTCGTGCTGAAAAATCCCGGCTCGAAACATTCCCTTGCCGTCGGCATACTCAACCGCCTCAATCTTTATATCGAGGGCAGCTGCGGCTATTTCGCCTGCGGCCTTCTCGACGGGCCGAATGTGCGCATCAAGGGCCGCGTCGGCTGGGCCTGCGGCGAGAACATGATGGCGGGCACCATCGTCATCGAGAAGAACGCCGGGTCCCAGTTCGGGGCCGCATTGCGCGGCGGCGATCTCATCTGCAAGGGATCGGTCGGCTCGCGCACCGGCATCGATCAGAAGGGCGGCACGATCATTGTCGGCGGCGATACCGGCTCATTCTCCGGTTTCATGATGCAGCGTGGCCGCATGGTCATTTGCGGCAATGCCGGCAAGAATCTCGGCGACAGCATGTATGACGGCACGATCTATATCGGCGGCGAGCCCCGCAGCTTAGGCGTGGACGCCGTCTGGGCGGAGATGACGGAGCTCGACCGCCAATGGCTGGCGCGCAAATTGCGCATGTATGACATGCTTGTCCCTGAGGGCCTCGGCCACTTCCGCAAGATCGTCGCCGGAAAGCAGCTTTGGAATTACGACAATCTCGAGCCGGGCGAAAAGAAGCTCGTGCTGTAGGCATGGCATTCAAAGGGTGAATTCATGGCAAGAACGCCTCCCAGGAGACCGACCCGCGTTGTGCTGGCGCGCAGAAAGAGCGTCTCGACGATACGCGTGAAGCAGCCGGTGGTTCGCAAGCAGAACGGCTCTCCCGTCACGCGCACCTCGACCGGTATCGCAGCCCTCACCGCGACCCCGGCGGAGAGCAGCAAATACTTGCTCGGCAGCTCGCGCATCTTCACGCCCGAGGTGATGAACGACATCCACATCAAATCGGAGCTTGGCCGTTACCGCATGCGGGGATTTTCCCTGTTCAAGAAAATCCCTCACTGGGACGACCTGACTTTTCTGCCCGGCACGCTCACCCGCTTCGTCATCGAGGGCTACCGGGAAAAATGCGATACCCGCACCGTCATCGGCCCGCGCGCCAAGCGCCCCATGGTTCTCGACATCCCGATCTATGTCACGGGAATGAGTTTCGGCGCTCTGTCTTATGAGGCGAAAATTGCTCTTGCCCGCGGCGCCACCATGGCGGGCTCGGCTACCTGTTCCGGCGAAGGCGGCATGATACCCGATGAGCGGCGCTATTCCGAAGAAATGGTTTTATCAGTGCATCCAGTCGCGCTACGGCTTCAATCCTCATCATTTGCGCCTTGCCGATGCCTGCGAGTTCTTCATCGGCCAGGGCTGCAAGGTCGGCCTCGGCGGCCATCTCATGGGCCAGAAGGTCACCGATCAAGTGGCCGAAATGCGCTCATTGCCGGCTGGCATCGACCAGCGCTCGCCGGCCCGGCACCCCGATTGGCTCGGACCGGATGATCTTGCCCTGAAGATCCAGGAGATCAGGGAGGCGACCAATTGGGAGATACCCATTCAGCTTAAGCTCGGCGCCGCCCGGGTCTATGACGATGTCCGCATGGCCGTAAAATGCGATCCCAACTCTATCTACATCGACGGCATGGAGGGCGGTACCGGTGCCGGCCCTCATGTCGCCACCGAGGACACCGGCATTCCGGGCATTGCCGCGATCCGTGAAGCCAGGCGTGCCATCGACGAACTGGGCAAGAAGGATCATATCTCGCTGGTTTACGCGGGCGGCATTCGCAACGGCGGCGATATCGCCAAGGCGCTGGCGCTCGGCGCCGACGCGATTGCGCTGGGCCATTCCATTCTCATGGCGCTTAACTGCAACAAGCACCTTCCCGGTATCACCGACTACCCAGCCGAGATCGGTGTGGAAGCGGGTTATTGCTATCACTGCCATACCGGCCGCTGCCCGGTCGGCATCACCACGCAGGATCCGGTTCTGCGTCAGCGCCTCGATCCCGACAAGGCTGCCGAACGCGTCTATAATTTCCTGCACACCCTGACCATGGAGGCGCAGCTTCTCGCGCGCGCCTGCGGGAAAACCAACATCCACTCACTCGAGCCTGAGGATCTTGCCGCTCTGACGATGGAAGCCTCGGCCATGTGCAAGGTTCCCCTGGCGGGCACCAACTACACCGTCGGCATCGACGACTATCATAAATACTGAAGGGGAGGGCCGACGCGATGGCCGGAACGAGTTACAAAGGCTCCGAGATCAAGGACGTCAACCAGTTCATCACCGACAAGGCCGGGCTCGCTTCCACGCGTGAGAAGGAAATCGGCCAGCACATCGGCTACCGGTACGACGTCAATCTTCTGCCCGACTATTCGCGCATCACCCCGTTTCTGGCGAAATATATGGAATACATGGGCTGGGACGACCTCAATTGGCTCGAAGATGTCCACATGGGCTATGAAGACGGTCTTCCCGCCATTTTCGACCGCAACGTCAATGGCTGGGTGCGCATTCCGAAAAACCTCAAGCTGCCGGACAATCAGCAGGATCGCGATATGCTGGCGCGCGAGCTTCTCATCAAATTTCAGATGAGCCCCAACCATCCGATGGTGGATCTCAATCGCGCCTACCGCAAAGTCTGAAAAGCTGCTTTAGCTCCGCTGGCCTGCCGGCCTGAAATCCTTCATGGCGGTCTTGGCTTTCTCCATCGCCTTCATCGCATCACTGGATCTGATGGCGATCGTCGTCTTCAGATCAGTAACTCCGCCCGTTGCGGCCGCGGCGAGCAGAGCCCCCATGGCGTCTGTCACCGGCCCGTCTGATTCCAGAATGACAAGGAAGTCATAGTCGCCGAATGTGATGTAGTGGTTGACGAGTTTTGCGCCGACCGACTTGCAGAGTTTTTCCACCGCCTCCGCTCTGTCTTCCGGACTGTTGATCATCCCTTGAATGGCCTCGCGCGTGTAGCGGCCCTGCGAAATATAGATCGTCATGACGAACCTCCTTGCCGCCCAGCCCGTCGGTCAATGTGAACCTCGCCCGTCGTCTGTGCAATCGGCAAACTCCCATCGTCATTCCGGCGCAAGCCGGAAATCCAGCTTCGAACGTCGGGGCGACGAGGGTAGGGGACGGACAAAGCCAGATTGTTCACGGCGGCATCGGCGCGGCGTGCACGTTTTTCCAATCCGGCTTGAACCCTAAGACGACGGCTTCATTCGGCACATTCGGGTTGAAGATCCGATTGTGCCAAAGCGTTGCCTGATGGGCGGCTTCCTTTCTCGCCACTGTCCGGGCCCGGCAGAACATCGTGAACCGCTGACTATATTGTTCGAAATCCAGAAGACAGTCGCTGAGCTTCAGAATTCTCCTGGCGATCTGCGAACCGGGCTGAAACAGCGCGGTCATCTCGTCGGTAAACAGCTCCGGTTCCTGGAAATAATCCGCCGCCAGATATCTGACACCTGCCTCCCGGGCCAAGGCATGGTCATTCGTGCGCTGCAGCTGAAACCTGAGATAGCCCGTGCTCGCCTCGGGCGAAACCGGCACGATGAGCAGCGTCATCGCCGGCATGAGTTCCTCACCTGAGCGGGAAAGCAGGCGCGGCCGCATGGCCGGCAGGGGCGCCCCGCCATAGTCGCGGGCGCTGATTTGCCTGATCCGGCACTGCCAGCCAAGGAAATACGACCTCAATTCATTATTCGTCAGGATCTTCAAGCCGCCGGTCCGGTGGGAGGTGGTAGAATGTTTTGACAAATTGGTTTGCGATTGGCCAAATACGGCCTCTGATTGGTATGCGCAAGCGGGTCGGGCCCAAAGGAGAATAAATGATGTCGCAGAAAAAATGGGGCAAGGATGATTTCTGGGGCCTGGGTTTCGAATGGGACCCGCAATGGGTCCTCAGCGACCGCCAAAAGAAGCTGCAGGAAACTCTGATCTCGCTATGCGAGCAGGAAATGCGCGCCAATGCGGTGGAAAGCGACAAGAAGCTCCTCTATCCCCGAAAGAATTTCCAGCTCCTCGCCAAACACGGATTTATGGGCCTCCTGGTGCCCAAGTCCTTAGGGGGCATGGGCGAGAACCATGTCAGCGCTGCCATGGCGGTGGAAACCATCGCCCGTTACGGCTGCCCCTCCACCGCCATGTGCTACACCATGCATCTCGGCGCCGTCGCCGCGGCTCTGTTCCGTCACCACGACTCGAAGCCCATTCAGGACATCATGCGGCGGATCGACAAGGACTGCCTTGTCGGCACGCTGTCTTATTCCGATCCCGAAACCGGATCGCATTTCTGGTATCCGATCTCGTCCGGCGCCGATGAGACGCGCGACGGTTGGAAGGTGCGCAAAAAGGCCTCATGGACCACTTCGGGCGGTTTCGCCGACTGGTATATTGTTCAGACGACATCCCCTGGCTTCAACGGCAATTACTCCGATCTCTCCTGTTTCCTCGTCTTGGGCAATGAGGTGAAGGCCGATCCCTCGAGCTGGGATGGTCTTGGCCTCCGCGGCAACCAGTCGGGTCCGATCGAGGTCGACTCGACGCTTCCCAAGGACCGCCTCGTCGGACCTGTCGGCGATGGAGCCTCCTCGAACGACGAATGCGTTGACCCCTTCTTCCTCCTGTGTTCCTCCGCCTGCTGGAACGGCATATCCATGGCGCTCATCGATATCGCCAAGCGCCATACGACCAGCAAGACTCACAAGGACGTCGGGCTTAGGGTTGCCGACTATCCCACCATCCAGGATTATGTCGGCGAGGCGATCATCGACACCAATTCTTGCCGTGCCTTCAACTTCATGATGGCCCAGGCCATGGACAGCGTGACCAACAATTGCGACTGGTCGATCCATTCCGATCTGAAGGCGCTTCCGCGTGCCCAGTTCCTCGCCTGGATGTGGCAGGTGAAATTTGCCGCTGCCAAGAATGTGACCCACGTGACCGATAAGATGCTTCACGCCTGCGGCGGCACCGGCTACAAGCCGCGCCCGCTCGAGATCGAGCGCTATTTGCGCGACGGCAAGGCCGGCTGGGTGATGGGTCCGACCAACGAAGTCTTGCGTCAATTTGTCGGCAAGGCTTCGCTGCTGGGATTTGGCGTGCTTGATTACTGGAACCAGTCTATCAATGAACGCGTGCTCAACAATGAAGTGAAGAAAATGTCGGCGAAGGAAAAACGCGCCTTTGCCGAAAAGCTCCTGGCCGAAACCAAGCCCGGTGCCGCCGCCTGAGGTCGAGAGAGTACAGGCTCATGTTCAAGCGCCTGGACTCATGCCATAACCCGGTTTCATGTCCTGGGATTTTCAGCGGCGCGGCTATCATCATGGCAATCTGCGCGAAGCCCTGATGCAGGCGGCGATCGATCTGATCGCCGACAAAGGTCCCTCCGGTTTCACTTTCGCCGAAGCGGCACGCGCTGCTGGTGTCAGTCCCGCCGCGCCCTATCGCCACTTCCGCGATCGCGACGCTCTGATGGCCGAGGTGGCGGCCCGCGGCTTCATGAAATTCGCAATCGAGCTGGAGCGCGCATGGGACGCGGGCAAGCCCGACCCCCAGGCTGCTTTCATCCGTCTTGGTCGCGCCTATCTCGCCTTCGCGCGCTTGGAGCCTGCTTACTATGCAGCGATGTTCGAAAGCGCTCTGCCGCGCGCCTCTTATCCAGGACTCGACGACGCCGGACGGCGCGCCTTTGACGTGCTGCGAGCCGCGAGCGAAACGATCTGCGCCATGCTTCCCAAGGAGCGCCGGCCGCCCGAGCTGATGATGAGTCTGCACATCTGGTCGATGGCGCATGGTATCGCCTCGCTCTTTGCCCGCGGCGATCAGGGGCGTCATCTGATCCCGATGTCCGCCGAAGATCTGCTGGAGGCGGAGGTGCGTCTCTACCTTCGCGGCATCGGTCTCACCTGAATTCATGGCCGAAAAATATTTCGCCGCCGGCCCCGCCGCTGACTTGACACTCCAAGGGCGCCTCTTCATATATGTTAATACGATTAACATTCACTTGAGGCGCGCATGCAGATTGCAGCAAAGCTGGACGATTACGGCAAGCCGGCCTGGATCGCGGTGATGATCGCAAGCTTCATCATCTTTTGGCCCCTTGGCCTCGGAGTTCTGATCTATCTGATATGGAGCGGAAGAATGGGATTTTGGAGACATACCGGCAAGGATTTCGCAGGGCAGGCAAAACGTCATGCATGCGGATGGCAACGGTCGTTCCGCATGCCGTCGTCGACCGGCAATCACGCCTTTGATGAATATCGTGCCGACGCGCTGCGCCGGCTCGAGGAGGAACAGAAGGAATTTACCGAATTCCTCGAGCGCCTGCGCCAGGCCCGCGACAAGACCGAGTTCGACCAGTTTATGGCCGAGCGCAGGAACCGGACGCAGGAGACATCCGGCGGCGAGACACCGGAAGCGAAATCGGCAGGCTGATTTCTCCCGGCGACTCTTGGGGCCAGCGGCAGATGCGCGGATCACGTCCGCGCATGACGCGTCCGTTTTCCTTCTCCCCTTGGGGAGAAGGTGTCGAGATGCGTTTCAGCATCGAGCCGGATGAGGGGTTACCCTCCCTCGAGTCGCTCCCACGTGCCTCCATCCGCGCATGACGGATATCTGGTGAAGCTGGACCCTGACTTTCGTCAGGGTGACGAGATCATAAGGGGGAGGGGAAACTTTCCTCTTGACAACATTCCTAGTATAGAGTAGTCATTCTTCACCCTGCTCCGTGAAGGAGGCGCTGTCCGGATGTCGCCTTTTGAGTGTGGAGAAAGGGCCGGTGCCTGTAGGCAAGCCGTGGACTGGCTGCCGTTGACCAGGGGTTGAGTGCTAGGCCGGCGCGGCTTCGAAACATCCCGAAGCGAGTGACGTGAAAGTGACCTCCCAAAATCACCGGGGTGGAGCGCCCTCGCACCATCTCTACTAACACCAACGTTGGCGCCACCGCGAGGTGCCGCTCCACCCCTCCTTCATCCCGGAAGCGCAAGCTGGCGGAAGGATTTTCTATTTGTGAAGGGGACGCTTTCAGTACGGCGTATAGAGCGGATCACCGCAAGACGCTCTGCGCCAGGGATAAAGAACCCCTATGCCGCAGCGATGCGAACGACGAAAACGGCGATCGGTGACGATCACCGCGATGTGGTTTGAGACATTGACTTCACCGGCTGCTGGAATAGCCAGGTCACTCTCCACCTCGGCAACGGTCACAACCGTCACCCCGTCGATCGGACTGAAGATCACGATGCCCTCCGTTGAACTTCGGGCGTTTGACGGCCCTGACGAACAGATCATGGCGAGCGCTGCGAGAACAAGGGCGATGGTCGGTTTCATTCACATGCTCTTTGCTTTGATTGCTAGATCGCCAAACGGTAAGGTCGTCGCGCGGCGCAATCAACATCATTGTCGCTTAACCTGCGCATTGGGCAAAGCCGGTTAACCTGTCGAAATACTTTCTGCGGTTAGGCGCGGACCCGCGTCTTTTCCGGATCGTAATGCGGAAACGGCGTGACCACCGCCGGCAGTCGCTTTTGATGGCCATCGAGCTTGCCGATCTCAACCGCCGTGCCAATACCGGCATGCATCACATCGAGGCGCGCCAGCGCAATGTTTTTCTTGAGAATGGGCGAGCGCACGCCGCTTGTCACCGTGCCGACCTGCGCCCGGCCGATGTGAATGCAGTCGCCATGGCCGACGCCTTCATTGGAGTCGATCTCGAGTCCGGCCAGCACGTGCCGCGGATGTTCCTTGCGCTCGAACCAAGGCCTCCCTGCCGATGAAGTCTTCGGTCTTGGTTTTAAGCGGTACGGTGAAGCCTATTCCTGCCTCGAATGGATCGGTCTGATCGGTAAACTCGTAATTGGCGAAAATCAGCCCGGCTTCGATCCGCACCATGTCCAAGGCCTCGAGCCCCATGGGCCTGAGGCCGTGCTTCTCGCCGGCCGACCACACCGCATCGAATACTGTGAGAGCGTCCTTGGGGTGGCAAAAGATTTCATAGCCGAGTTCCCCGGTATATCCGGTGCGCGAAACCACGATAGGTGCCCCTTCGAATCCCCCGATCCGCGCCACCGCAAACCGGAACCATGCGAGTTCCGCGATGGCGGGCTGCGCCGGCGCTGTCCACACAACGTCCTTCAATATTTCGCGGCTTGCCGGTCCCTGCAGCGCGATATTGTGCAACTGGTCCGTTGACGCGCGGACCCATGCCTTGAACCCCATCTTCTCCGCCTGCTGTCTGAGCCAGATGCCGCTGAAATCCGTGCCGCCGATCCAGCGGAAATTATTCTGGCCAAGGCGGAATACCGTTCCATCGTCGATCATGCCGCCGTTCTCGTAGCACATCGCCGTATAGACGACTTGGCCCGTGGCGAGCTTCCGCATGTCTCGCGTCACGCAATATTGCATGAGCGCTTCCGCATCCGGCCCGGTGATCTCGAATTTGCGCAAAGGTGAGAGATCGAGCACGACCGCGCGTTCCCGGCACGCCCAATATTCTTCGATCACGCCTTCATTGTTGAACCGCTGCGGCAGCCAATAGCCCCGATATTCGGTGAAGTTTCGCGTCAGCTTGGAAAAACGCGGATGGAACGCGGTCTCGCGGGTGAGTTCGGGTTCGGCATCTGGAGTCATGCGATAGGCCACCGCTCGTGAGAATTTTTCCCCGGCCGCATAGGTTCGCACCTGGATGTCGGTAGGGTTCCATCCATTGGCCGCATCGATGTCGTCCGGACAGGAGGACGAGACGCAGACCAGGTCGGTGAGCGCCCGCATCAAAATGTAATCGCCGGGCCGCGACCAGGGCTCGTCGAGATAGAGCTGGTTGTTCTGGTCGATATTGGTGTTGTAGAAATAATTGAGAGCCTCCCACCCCTTGCGCGCCGCGACCCCAAAGGGCTCCAGCGCCCGGTTGAAGTTTTCCGAGCAGTTGACATGGCCGGGATAGCCCATGTCGTCGTAATAGCGCGCATTGCACGCGGTGGCGAAGGCGTCGTGCCGTCCGCAGGTGTCCTGCACGATCTCGACGAGCGGCTCGAATTCACGGTCGAAGGCCTTGGATGGTAATCCAGGTGTCGGATAGCTGCGGCCGGTGAGAGTCCGTGTCACCGTCGCATCGAGCGCCAGCGTCTTGCCGAGATCGAGCTTGCGGGCAGCGAAGGCCTGGAAGTCGGTGCATTGCCGACCCGCGACGTCGATGACCTGAATATATTCACCAGCCTTTACCGAATAGGCCCGGGCGGTTGCTGCCTTGATGCGCAGGTCGAGGAGGGGGTCGCGCAACGGTTCCGGCAAACGCTCCTCGCCGGCCTTTCGAACACGCCCCCGCGTGATGATCAATTCAATGGCGGTCGAACTATCCTGCGCCCCTGGGCTCATCTTCATTCCGGGTGCCGCAACGATGATGATGCCGTCCCGGTTCACGGGAAGGCGAACTGTTTCTCCGGCCCGCGATGCCTCACCGAACACCCTGACGCCAACGGCCCTGGATAAATCGAGGCCCCGCCTGTTGAGTGCAGTCTTGCTGCGTTCGGCACTCTCGCTATCCTCCTTGAGAATAGCGAGGAGCCCCTCGCTTGGGCGGGAGTCCTTGCTGCCGAAGGCCCTAGTATCGAAACGCCCATCCATACCGGCGAAAGCGATCTCGCAAGGCTGCCTGCCCTCCAAATCCCGCAGCTGGATTTCATCGCCAGCCTCGACAGGCACCACCACCGAGCCCTGTCCGGGCACCCTATAGCGCTCGGTTCCGGGCGGCAGCACCGGAATGCCGGGCCTCAGAATGGTACTGGGCCTCGCTTTGATCGAGCCGGGAAAGGGTCGGGCGCTGTCGAGCATGGTCGGCGTTTTGCGTTAACCTTTGATAGAGCCAAAGCTAAGCGACGATACTCGACAAATCAACCGAATGGTCCGAATTGGTGTGTGATGGTATGTCTGATAGGAACGGATGTGAACCATGACGGCCGCAATTGATCAGCAAGGGTTCCGCCGCGCGCTCGGCTCGTTTTTGACCGGCGTGACGGTCATCACCACCCGCGACCATCGCGGTGAGCTGATCGGCAATACCGCAAACTCCTTCAACTCGGTTTCTCTCGACCCGCCCCTGATTCTCTGGAGCCTCGGTCGCCATGCCCACAGCATGCGCGTTTATCTGTCTTGCGAATATTTCGCGGTGAACATTCTACGCGAAGGCCAAGAGGATCTGTCTTCCCGCTTTGCGCGCCAGTCGATCAATAAATGGGAAGGCATCGACTATGAAATCGGCAGGACCGGCTGTCCCATCCTCCCGAGCGTCCTTGCGGTATTCGAGTGCAAGATCGCCCACACCTATGTCGGGGGCGATCACGTGATTTTCGTGGGCGAAGTCATTCACGCCGACTGGGATCCAAACGGCCGGCCGCTCGGCTTCTTTCGCGGCGCCTATACGCGCCTCTGTTGATCGGGACGCCTCAGCCGGCAGTGCCCAGATAATCGCTGAGTTCCGGAATATCCGTGGATTTGAACAATTCCACGCTTCTGCGCTTCGCCAATATCCGGCCCTCATGCACGAACGCCGTGTGGGTGGCCGCCGCCTGAGCATCCATCGGCTCATGAGTGACGAGCAGAATGGTCAGGTTCCGCTCCTTCTGTAGATCCTTTATCAGTTCGGTCATGCTCTTCTTCATCGCCGGCCCCAGCGCGGCGAAAGGCTCGTCGAGCAAAAGCAGCGGCTTCTTGCGAACGAGCGTGCGAGCCAGTGCAACGCGCTGGCGCTCGCCTCCCGACAATTCACCCGGCAGCCGCTCGCCAAAGCCTTCCAGGCCCACCCGCCGCAACGCACCTTCCGTTTCCTGGCGCTGCTCACGGCTGAGCGTGAGAGAAGGAGAAAGGCCGAGCGCCACATTGGCGAATGCGTCGAGATGGGCGAAGAGATTGTTCTCCTGGAACATGATCGACAGCGGCCGTTCTGCCGGGGGCAGGCCCGTGATATTCTTGCCCCGCCAGCGGATCTCGCCTTGGAGGGGTTGCTCGAAACCGGCGATCAGCTGAAGGAGCGTGGACTTGCCCGCACCGCTCGGCCCCATGATGGCAATGAGCTCTTCCTCATCCACCGTAAGGTCGAAACACATCTTCATGTCTTCATAGCGGAAGGTGACGGCGCGAAGCTCGAGCCCGGCCTTCATTGGCTGAACCTTGCTTCCCATCGGCTCTGCCGTTCGATGATCCATGAGAGAGCGAGGCACACGAGCAGCAGCACCAGGGCGATGGCAGCGGCATCGTTGAACCGATAGCTGCCGATGCGTTGATAGAGGTAAAGCGGCAAGGTGATCAGGTCCTCACTGCCGAAGAACGCAATGATGCCGAAGTCGCCGATTGATACCAGCAGGGCCACGAGAAATCCAAGTGCGAGCGACCGCTTCATGACCGGCCATTCGATAAGCCGAAACCGAGTAACACCCTCGATCCCGAGGCTGTCCGCGAGCCGGTCATGGGCAAGAAACGACCCCCGGAAGGCGGGCTCCGTCACCGCCATGGCGAAGGGCAGCGCCATGACGGCATTGATCGTGACGACCGCATAAGGCGCGAAGTGTTGCGGGTCGACGAAACGGTGGACAAGAAGAAACATCCCTGCGGCAAGCACGAGCGGCGGTATGAGCAGCACGAGATTGCCCGACATCCGGAAGATGAGCGCAACTGTCCCCCGGCTGCGCGCGATCGCCCGGGCCAACGTTGAAGCCGTCACTGTTGCCAGCACGGCGGCGCTCAATCCCAATATCAGGCTCCACATCGCTGCCCGCCAGAGCGTTGCATTTCCCGCAATCCGGCTCATGTCGGCATCGAGCCCGTCCCATAGGATCGCTGCAAGCGGCAGAACCACAAGCAGCGCCCCGCAGCCGATCAGCAGGAGGTCGAGAGCCTTCCCCCTTTTATCCCCGCCGTCCAGGCGGACGGTCGACGCCTCCAGCCTGGCCCCGCCGACGAAGCCCAACGGCATCCCCTGCAGCCCCACCAGCAACAATGCGCACAGCAGGATCTGCAGCCCGGCGAGGCGCGCGGCCAGCACCGGATCGTAATCGAAGCGCAGCGCCTGGTAGATCGCGACTTCGAGCGTCGTTGCCTGCGGCCCGCCGCCGAGGGTCAGAACCACCGTGAAGCTCGTGACGCAGAGCATGAAGATCAGTGCAAACACCCCGGGCAGCACCGTCCGCATATGCGGCCACTCGATAAGCCGGAACACGCTGGGCGGGGGAAAACCGAGACTTGCCGCAAGGCGCCAATATTCCTGCGGAACTGCATCGAGTCGGCCAGCAGAAATCTGACCGCGAGCGGCATGTTGAAAAACACATGCGCGAGCAAAATGCCTTTAAGCCGAATAATGACGGCAGAGCAGGGAGCCCGACACTTGCCAAGAGGCTGTTGAGCCATCCTTGCCGCCCGAACACCGAGATCAGTCCGAGTACCGCGACAAGCTGTGGCAGTCCGAGTGGCACGGCAAACAGCCTCAGCAACAAGTCACGCCCGGCAAAGCTCTGCCTTCGGGCCAGCGCACGTGCGATCGGAATGGCAAGAGCGATGGACAGACCCGCGGAAAGCACGGCTTGCAGCAGGGTGAAGCGCAGGATCTGCAGCACATATGGGTCGCTGAGCGAGATCGTGCTCTCGCGAGCCTTGGACGCGGCAATGAGGCCGTATACCGGAATGGCGACGAACAGAAGGATTCGCCACTCGCCATCCACGCCGCTAAAGACCCGCTCCTGTATCTGCTCATATTACTGGCTGGTGGCGTTGAGCCATTCCTCAGTCCACCTCTTGCGATTGCGCGCCACCATGTCCGGATCGATCATCAATGTCTTTGTCGGCTGGATGAGTGCATCGAATGCCGCCGGCAGGGGCTTCGAATCTCGCCTGCCGGCCACATCCAATTGGTCGTCGGGATGACGTCCTGAAATCCCGGCCCATCATGAATGCGATGAACCGCCGCGCCAGGTCGAGTTCTGGGCGAGCTTTTGATCACGCCGGCGACCTCGATCTGCACGTAATGGCCCTCTGCGAAATTCGCTGCCTTGTAGCGGTCGGTCTTCTCCTCGATGACATGATAAGCAGGCGAGGTCGTGTAGCTCAGCACCATGGGAGCCTCGCCCTTGGTGAACAGTCCATAGGCCTCGCTCCAGCCGGGCGTGACGGTCAGGATGCGCCCCTTAAGCCTGCGCCAGGCATCGGCGGCGCCTTCCCCGAACACGTCCTTCATCCACAAGAGAAGGCCAAGGCCGGGAGTTGACGTTCTTGGATCCTCAATGATGATTTTCTCATTGCCAGCGCCGTTGACGAGCTCGGCCAGGCTTTGCGGGGGTTTGGACAGGGCTTGGCTGTCATAGACGAATGCGAAGTGACCATAGTCATAGGGCATGAAGAATTCATCCCGCCACTGCGGTGCCCTGTGCTTTGCAGGGTCGAGGCCATGCGGCGCGAACAGCCCGAGCTCCTTGGCTTCCGTCACGAGATTGTTGTCGAGACCGAGCACGACATCGGCCTTCGTCGCCGCTCCTTCGAGCTGGAGGCGGTTGAGCATCGCCACGCCGTCCTGTATGGCGACGAATTTGACGGTGCAGCTGCATTCCTTCTCGAAATTTTGCTTCACCTTGGGGCCTGGCCCCCAATCGGCTGTGAAGCTTTCATAGGTGTAGATCGTCAGTTCTTCTGCCGCCGCAATCTGCGGGCACAGCGCCAACGCTGTGAAACAGGTGGCAGCAAACCAGGCTTTATTCACGGCATCCTCCTCAAGGCAGGGCCCGCCGGAGGTTCGAGTGTTGGGGTGAAAAAACTCCCAATCCCTCCGCCGGCATGACCCGGATCAGGTTCAGCGGGTTGACGCCGTCGGCGTCTCTCAGCCCTTTTGGGCACCCCGTAAGAGTGACTTGACTCTAGGTAGTGCGAGGTGCCGATGCAAGCGGAATTGCCCGTCCCGCTGGCGTTTTTCGAATGAACTGGGTTAGGGCAGGGCGATGTCGCGATTCACCATTTTGTTGAACGGCCCGGTCATTGTGACCGACCGTCTGCTGCAGCTGGCTGTCGGCACGCGGGCGATTGCTGCTGATGGCGGCATGGCACATGCGGTTCCCTTGGGTCTTGACGTCGAACTATGGATAGGCGATTTCGATTCTACCTCAGAAGCCCTCGCCATCCGCCACCGTGACATTCCCTGTGAGAGATTTTCCGCTGCCAAGGACAAGACTGACGGCGAACTTGCTGCCGAGGCGGCGATTGCCCGCGGCGCCACTTCCATACTCTTCGTCGGCGGTTTCGGCGGCCAGTCGGATCACGCGCTCGGGCATTTCGCCTTGGCCTTGCGTCTTGCCCGCGAGGGTATTCCTGTGATGCTGAGCAGCGGCGAGGAAGAAGCCTATCCGGTCCTTCCCGGCAGCATGCATCCCGCATTGCCACTGGGTAGCCGGATGAGCATCATCGCCCTCGCCGACCTCTCAGGTCTCACCTTGCGCGGAGCCCATTGGCCGCTGCGCGATGCCGAAATTGGCCTGGGCAGCACATGCACTCTTTCCAACATCGTCACCGGTTCCGTCGAAATAGAGCTTGCCTCGGGCTATGGCGTATTGATTGCTTATCCTCACGGCGCGTCTGAAGCGGCATGATCAAGAAAAATCGTTCAAAGCGCAGCACCAGCATTCTTTTCTGGATCGTATGGAACATGGCGCGATCTCTACCCCTGCCGGCGGCTGCGCGCCTTCTGTCCGCGATCGGGCGGATTATGGCCCGTCAGCTGACCCGCCAGCATACGATCCGCGAGAACCTCGCCAAGGCCTTCCCGGATATGCCGCCCCACAAGGTGGAAGCGACCGCGAAGAACGTGGCGGCCAATCTCGGCGTGGTCGCAGCCGAACTTTGTCACATCGGAGAATTTTGCGGCGGCATAGCCAATGGCAGGCTCACCTTCGATGGGGGCGAAAATCTTAAGCTCGCCAGGAACGGACCCGTCATCTTCGTGGGCACGCATCAATGGAATTGGGAAATCGCGCCGCTGTTCTACGTGGAGAACGGCGTAGACATAACCTTGATCTACGCCAATTTCGGCAATGAGCTGCTCGACCGGACCATTCTTGCTGCCCGCAAGAAAACCGGAGCTATCTATCTGGAGCGCCGCAACGCCGTCCGCACCGCGATGAATATCCTCGCCGAGGGCCGCTCTCTCGCCTTCCTCATGGATCAGCGCGTAAAATCAGGCGTAGAGGTCGATTTCTTCGGCCGCAATTCGATCATGACCTCGTTCCCAGCACGTCTGGCCGTGCGCTTCGGCTGCCCCATCGTGCCGATGGATATGGAACGCCGCGACGGCCATAAATTCCACATGTACTTCCGCCCGCCGATCTACCCGCCGGCAGAAGCCGCCGGCGCCGAGCAGCGGATGACCCAGGCGATCGCGATCGAATTCGAGCGCACGATCCGCCGCTCGCCCGAAACATGGTTCTGCAACAAGCGCCGCTGGCCCGACTGATCAGTCCTTCGCCCGCTCTACATAAGAACCGTCGTTGGTCATGACGACCACGCGCGTTCCTGCCGTCACATGCGGAGGAACCATGGTGCGGACGCCGTTCGACAGCGACGCCGGTTTGAACGACGATGATGCAGTCTGCCCTCTCACCACCGGCTCGGTATCGACCACTTCGAGAACGACCCGTTGCGGCAGTTCGATGGAAATCGGCACGCCATTATGCAGGCTGATTTGAACCGCCATGTTCTCCGCGAGGTAAACTGCCTGCTCCCCGATCATCTCCGCAGGCAGCGATAGCTGTTCGAAGTTGACCGGGTCCATGAACACATAGGAATCCCCGTCCTGGTAGAGGTAGTTGAAAGGCCTTGATTCCACATACGCCCGCTCGACCGTATCCGTGGTCTTATAGCGCTCGGCCACCTTAACCCCATCGCTGATCCGGCGCATTTCCACCTGTGTGACGGGCGTGCCTTTACCGGGATGAAAGTTTTCAGCATTCAAGACGACATAGAGCTGCCCATCGTCCCCCTCGACGATGTTGCCTTTGCGCAGACTGTTGGCGATAACCTTTGCCACGGATGGAACTCTTTGGTTGGGGCCCCTCCAGGCAGCTGATTCGCTGCGAAGAACACGCTTGTTGACGATCGAAGCAGAGCCTCTTAGCAGGGACACCAATAATCGCCAAGCCGGAAGAATTCATGTTGAGAGACCCTTGGACACAGCGCACGTCGCCCTGGTGGAATCCGTCCGTTCATCAGGACCGCCGCCCGCTGCTCATGGCACGCAACGCCATTCTCGCCCGTCTGAGGGAATATTTTGCTAAGGAGGGATTTGTCGAGATCGATGCCGCAGCCCTGCAAGTCTCGCCCGGCAACGAAACCCATATTCATGCCATAGCAGCGGACATCCGGCTGCCTGACGGCAAGATCGCCGGGCGCTATCTCCACACCTCGCCGGAATTTGCCATGAAAAAGCTTCTCGCGGCTGGCGAATCCCGCATTTTCAGCATTGGCCATGTGTTCCGCGACCGTGAACGCGGGCCGCTGCATGCCGCCGAATTCACCATGCTCGAATGGTACCGATCCGGCGATTCCTATGAACTCGTTATGCGGGACTGCGAGAATGCGCTGCGCCTGGCGGCCCAAGCTGCCGGTACTCTCCAGTTGAATTATCGCCGGCGCGCGGCTGATCCCTCCCAGCCGGCAACCCGAGTGGCGGTCGCCGACGCGTTCGCGAAATACGCCTCAATCGATCTGCTGGCCACCTGCCGTTCAGACGGTACCGCCGATCGCGACGCGCTCGCGGCCCAGACACGTCATGTTGGACTGACGGTCCACCCGGCGACAGCTGGTCGGATCTGTTCAGCCGCATCCTCGTGTCGCTGGTTGAACCGGAACTGGGCAATGAGCGGATCGCGATCCTACACGAATATCCCCGCTCCGAAGCAGCGCTCGCCGCGCTGAGCGCACGCGATCCGCGCCTCGCCGACCGGTTCGAAATCTATGCCTGCGGTGTCGAACTCGCCAACGGGTTTCGCGAACTGACCGATCCCGACGAGCAGCGGCGCAGGTTTGAGGCCGATATGGCCGAACAGCATCGCATTTACGGCGAATCATATCCGATCGATGAGGAGTTTCTGGAAGCTCTTGCGATCATGCCTGCCGCGAGCGGCGTCGCCCTCGGCTTCGACCGGCTGGTCATGCTGGCCACCGCCGCGCCTTCAATCCACCATGTGATCTGGACCCCCGAGAGCGAATGACGGCGAATAGGGCAGGGTGGGTGTTCAAGCTTCACAATAGAATTGCCTTCCGCCGGGCTTTTCGCCCTCCGGGTGAAGGAGAGGTGGGAGGCTGGCCCTCCTAGGTGCCTACTTCAAAGAGTAGGACTGGTGCCCACTTCCATTAATTTCGAGAATTAACTGAGTGGGACTGGTGCCCCCCAGCTGAGGGGCAAAAGACGGAGGCTCGACAGCGCTCCCACCGCCGTCCGTACCTGCCAAGGTGCCTCGGGGACCCTGGGACAGACGGCAGCTGCTCCACGTATCAACAGAAGAGGTGAGGCTTCGCGATGACCGCCTCCTTCACGGAGCAGATGCAGACCATATACACACACCTAGGAATGTTGTCAAGAAGAAAATAATGCCATTGCATGAAAATCGTCATGGCCGTGCTTGACACGGCCATCTCCATCAGAAGATTCGCGGGTCAAGCCCGCCATGACCATTTTTGTAGTGCGCCATTCGCGGGCGCGACTAAACGCCGGTCGGATCGTCCCGGCGTGCATCGCCGCCGCTCTCGACTTCATCGCTGTTTCGGTAGCCGGGCTTGGCGTTCAACGCCGGCCCCTCATCGGTTTCGACACTGCCACGCAGCTTCAGATTTTCCGGCCGTGGCGGGGGATTTTTGGGGGCCTTGCAACTCATGATGCTGCCTCTCTCAAAATCGGGTGAACCCAGCCCAACGTGGCGGTTTGACCTTCGTTCCGCTTCCGAATAGACTGCTGGTATGACAGGTATACCATGAGCGTCATTCGCCGCCGCAAGCTGTATGAAGATGTCGCCGAGCGCGTGGAGCAGCGCATTCGCAATGAGGGAATTGCTCCAGGCGGCCGTTTGCCGTCGGAACGGCAGCTCATGCGCGAATTCGGTGTCGGCAGGCCCGCTGTTCGCGAGGCCCTTTTTCACCTTAACCGCATGGGCCTCATCGAGCTTCGCTCCGGCGAGTGCGCCAAGGTTGCCGAGCCAACTGCCGAGGCTGTCGTTGGAACGCTCTCCGGCGCTGCGCGCCACTTCCTATCCGAACCGGGAGGCATCGATCACTTTCAGCAGGCCCGCGCATTGTTCGAAACCGGCCTCGCCCGCTACGCCGCCGAGAAGGCTTCTGCGCCAGACCTTGCCGCTCTTGAAACAGCGCTTGATGCCAACAGGGCGGCGGTTGGCGATGTGAAGAAATTCGGCGAGACCGATATTGCTTTCCACTATGCCCTGGCCGTCATCCCCCGCAATCCCATCTATACCGCCATTCATGCCGCCATAATCGAATGGCTCGTCGAACAGCGGCAGGTGACGCTGAGCATTCCCGGCCAGAACCGGATAGCCTACGAGGCACATGCCGATATCTACCGTGCCATCGAGGCCCGCGACCCCGATGAGGCCGAACGGCAGATGCGCATCCATCTCGCCCAGGTAGCTGGGCTTTATTCACGCGTCACCGGAGGCGGTGCATGAGCCCCTATGTGATCGTCGTCGACTTTCGCGTCAATCAAGGGGCAAAGCCCGAATTCCGCCGGCTCATCGACGTCAACGCCAGGGATTCATGCAGACATGAGCCGGGCTGTCGCCGTTTCGACGTCCTCGAATTTCCCGATGATGCCGACCGCATCCTGCTCTACGAAATCTATGATGACCGTGCTGCATTCGACCTTCACGTCAAGTCGCCGCATTTTCAGTTGTTCAACAAAGCCAGCGCACCGCTCGTCAGGGAGAAAAAAGTGCTTGTCTGCGAATTGGTGTGCGAAGGCTCAGGCCCTGCGTGAAGGGCGGGACCCGTCGAGAAGGGGAGAATTATTCATGACCCAGGCCGGATTGAAGGCGATGGCTCGATCGAGAAAGCTGAAGCTCGGTCACTTCATCGTCGAATTTGCCACCCCAGGCATCGGCCACATCATGAAGTCGGCAGGCTGCGAGTTCGCGCTGTTCGATCTCGAGCACTCGGGCTTTGGATTTGAGACGGTGAAAAGCGCGATCCGTTACTTCGAAGCAGCCGGCGTGGCGCCCATCGTCCGCGTTCCTTCGAAGGAATATCACCATATCGCGCGCGCCTGCGACATGGGTGCCGAGGGACTGATGGTGCCGATGGTTGGAACGGCTGCCGAGGCGAAGTCGATCGCCGACTCGATGAAATATCACCCTGCCGGCAAGCGCGGAGTTGCTCTGCAGGTGGCGCATGATCGCTATCGCTCCGGCGCCGTCACCGACAAGCTGAAAGCCGCCAATGAGTTCACCACCCTTTTTTGCCAAATAGAGACCGCTGAAGGCGTGGCCAATGCCGATGCCATAGCGGCCGTTGAGGGTGTCGACTGTCTGTGGGTCGGGCATTTCGACCTTTCGGTATCGCTCGGAATTCCGGGCCAGTTCGACCATCCCAAGTTCAAGGAAGCGATCGAACAAGTGGTCGCAGCCACCCGCAAGCGCAAGAAAGCTCTGGGCCGGCTGGTGCCCACCGTGGACCAGGGTGTTGCTTTCTTTGCCCAGGGCTTCGATTTCATCTGCTATTCTGGCGATGTCTGGGTTTTGCACAATGCCTTGGCGGAGGCGATAACGGCCTTGCGCACCAAATGCAAAGCTGCAGTCAACTGAGGAACTTGCATGGCCGATAAGTTCCGAGTTGCTCTTTCCGGCGATTTCAAGAAGCCGGATGGTGCGCCGACCTTTCCCGACTTCGATCTCGAGCCTTTGCAGAACGCTCCGGGCGTTGAAATGGCTTTTCTGCCAGCGACCAACCCCATCGAGGCGCGCCACCTTGCCGACTTCGATGCGTTGATCCTGCTCGTGCCACGCTTCGCACGTGAAAGCATACCTCAAGGCGGCCGCCTGTCGGTGGTCGCTCGCTTCGGAGTGGGCTATGACAATGTGGACGTCGACGCCTGCACGGAAGCCGGCATCGCCGTCGTCATCACCCCCGATGGTGTCCGCCGCCCGGTTGCTGTATCGATCATTGCGCTCATGCTCGCCCTCACCGGCAAGCTTCTCATCAAGGATCGTCTCACTCGCGCCGGGCCTACGGGTTTCAACCAGCGTGCCGAGCATATGGGCGTTGGTCTCGTAGGCCTGACGCTGGGCTCGCTGGGCATCGGCAACATTGGCGCTGAAATGTTCCGCCTCGCCAAGCCTTTCGATATGAAGTTCATCGCCCATGATCCTTATGCGGATCAGGCTGCTGCAGCCCAGCTTGGCGTCGAACTGACGAGCCTCGAAGAGGTTTTCCGCCGGTCCGATATTCTCACCGTCAACTGCCCGCTGACGCCTCAGACCCGTCATCTGGTCAACGCCGAACGTCTGCGGATGATGAAGCCGAGCGCCTATTTGATCAACACCGCGCGCGGTCCGATCGTCGATCAGACGGCGCTCACCGAAACCTTGACACAGCGCCGGCTTGCTGGTGCCGGGCTCGATGTCTTTGAAACCGAGCCGCCCGCCGAGGACGATCCCCTTCTCAAGCTGGACAATGTGGTTCTCACTCCCCACGCCCTGTGCTGGACGGACCAGTGTTTCGCCGGCAATGGTGCCGCCGATGTGAAGGCGGTGATCGATATTCAGCACGGCCGCGTACCGCGCGGCGTGATTAACCGAAAAGTTCTCGACGATCCGCGGTTCCAGGCGCGTCTCAAGGCCCATGCCGGCCGTGCGCGCGCATAACGCGGGTGGCGAGAAGAGATCTGCCGCAGCCCTTCGGGCGCGCGGCGGATGTCACAGGGTGATCGCCCTTCACAGGTGTTCGCCGCAATGGGAGGTAAGAGTATGAGTTCGATAAGGAAGCTGTCTTGGGTGGGTGCCCTCGCCGCTCTGGCGATGACATGGGCTGCCACTGCAATGGCCGAGACCGCGGCGGAAATTGCCGTGCGCGAGGCGCAGAAATACAAGGGAAGCACCGTCACCATCGTCTGGGAGGCCGGTCTCCAGGCGCTCGATCCGCTGAATTTCTCCGGTCCAAAGTGGGAAGAGCTTACCGGTATCAAGGTCAAGGTCGTCGAGGTGCAGACCGCCGAGATGTTCACCAAGATCATGCAGGAATACCGTGCCGGCACCGGCGCCTATGACGCCTTGAACGTCATACCTGCATGGATGCCCGATTTGGCGCAGGCCGGCGCCCTGGAAGTGCTTGACCCCTTTGTCGACAAATACAAGTTCCGAGACGAGCTGCAAAAAATCGCACCGACCTATCGCGATAACCAGATGATGGTCGATGGCAAGATCTACGCCTTCCCCGATGATGGGGATGTTTTTGTTCTCTACTATCGCAAGGATATTTTCGGCGATCCAAAGATGAAGGAGGAGTTCAAGGCCAAGCTCGGTTACGATCTTGCGCCGCCGAAAACCTGGAAGGAATTCGCTGAAATCGGCCAGTTCTTGACCGACAAGCTGGCGCCCAACACCTATGGTGCGGCGTTCTTCCGTCAGCCTCCTTACGCGATTTACATGTTTCAGGAGCGCTTTCGCAACGAAGGCGGGAAGTTCTTCGATCCTGCAACGATGAAGGCGACGATCAACAGCGACGTTGGCGTGAAAGTGCTCACCGGCATGCGCGACGACAACAAATTTATGCCGCCGGGCGTCGAGCAATTCGGTTTCGTGGAGAATCTTGCCGCTTTCCTTTCGGGCCAGACGGCGATGACCATCTCCTGGCCTCCTTATGGTCGCTGGGCCGCCGGCTACGGCACGGAACAGGAGGTGCTGAGCTGGGTGCCGAAATCGACGATCGCCGGCAAGGTCGGCTACGCGCTTCCGCCGGGCGGGCACCCCGAGTTGGCGGCGGGCTTCGCTCTCGCCGTGGCATCGACGAGCAAGAATAAGGATGCCGCCTATCTGTTCATTCAATGGCTGAACAGCGAGGACGTGAGCCTTCAACGCGTGCAGCTGCCCTATGCGCTTCGCGATCCATTCCGCGACTCTCATTTCGCCAGTGCGGAATACCAGAACAAATGGCCCGACGCGAAGGAATACCTGGCAGCCCTGAAGCAGGGAGCCGAGACCGGTCTTCTCGATCTTTCGCTCCTGCAGACCGACAAATATGAAGAGGTTCTGCGCCAGTCGATCAGCAAGCTCTGGGCCGGCGAAGACCCCAAGGCCATCCTCGATCAGGCCGCGGCGGATTGGGATGCGATAACCGAGAAGATCGGCGTCGACAAGCAGAAGGCGGTTTATGAGGGCTGGGCTTCGAAGTCCGGCGCCTATCCGAAATAGAGTGCACCGACCCATTGCCGCTTCGTCCCCGGTTGGACGAGGCGGCGACTGTTCCAGGCTCGGCATCTGTGCATGAACGCCAGTATGACATCAGCGGCGATGGAACCGGGCGCTCCGTCCGGCGCGCTTGCGGCTCCCGATCGCTTTTTCAAATACTGGCTGATTGCACCGGCGATCTTCCTGCTCCTGCTGATCGGGCTTTTTCCTCTCGTCTACTCGCTGATCGTCAGCTTTCAGCGCCTCACCATGCTGGAGGCCGATACATCTTTTGCCGGTCTCGCCAACTACGCCCAGCTGTTTCGCGATCACCGGCTGTGGGAATCCCTGCTTCATACCGCCGTCATTACCGTGATCGCGCTCCCTCTCGAACTGATCTTCGGCTTGGCGATGGCGCAGCTGTTTTTGGAACGCATGCCGGGCCGGCAGTTCTTCGTCTCCCTTCTCGTTCTTCCAACCATTATTTCTCCGATCGTCGCGGGTGCCATGTGGCGCCTTATGCTCGACAACCGCTATGGCCCGATAAACCAGATTATCGGCTGGTTCGCCGGCAAACCGGTAACCCTTCTGTGGACAGTCAACCCCGATCTCGTCTACCCGGCGATCATCTTCTGCGAAATCTGGCAATGGACTCCTTTCATGTTCCTGATCCTGCTCGCAGCGCTGTCCAATGTCGACCGATCGCTGACTGAGGCCGCCGAGATCGACGGCGCGGGTTACTGGCGTACCCTCGTCAGGATCGTGCTTCCTCAGATCTGGCCCGTCATGGCCGTTGCGATCCTCATCCGTGGTCTCGATCTGGTGCGCATCTTCGACATCATATGGGCGCTGACCGGCGGTGGTCCCGGCACCATGACGGAGACGATCTCCATTTACACCTATATCCAGGGGTTCCAGCAATTTGAGACGAGCTATACCGCGGCGATCGCCTTCCTGGTCATCGCCATTCTTACGATCATCGTCGTCTGGGCCATCAGGCGCATGGGGTTGGCGAAGTGAGCGCAGCGATGCCAGTTTTTCGCCGTCCGGGAGTGAGATTGTCGCTGCGTTACCTTGCCGCTTTGCTGCTTACGGTAATCTTCCTCTTCCCGATCTACTGGCTGTTCATCATATCACTCAAGACGCCGGAGGAAATCTTCGCCTTTCCGCCTGTCTGGTATCCGAAAAACCTGCAATTCGCCAACTACCGCGTCTTGTTCAGGGACGGCGACGCCGTCACCGTGTGGAACAGCCTCGTGCTCGCCGGCGCCAGCACCATCCTTGCCATGATCATCGGCACCTTGGCCGCATACAGCCTCGTTCGTTTCAAGACGGGTGGGGAGAATTTGGCGGTGTGGATTATTTCCCAGCGCATGATGCCGCCGGTGGCCATCGTCTTTCCGATTTTTCTACTCTACGTATTCTTCGGCTGGGTCGACACCTATCATGGTCTCATACTTCTCTATACGGCGTTCAACTTGCCCTATGTCATATGGATGATGCGCGGCTACATTGAGGATATTCCGCTCGAGCTTGAGGAAAGTGCGCTCGTCGATGGCTGCGGCCGCTGGGGGGTATTGTGGAAGGTGGTTTTTCCGATGGCCCGCACCGGCCTCTTTGCGACCGCGGTTTTCACCTTCGTCTTCGCCTGGAATGAGTTCCTTTTCGCTCTCGTGCTCACCCGCACCGAGGTCATCACATACACCGTTCAGGTGACGCATTATTTCGGCGGCCAGTCGAATTTCTGGGCGAAAATCGCTGCAATGTCGGTGCTGGGCACGATCCCGGTCTTTGTTGCTGTGGCTACCATGCAGCGCTATCTCGTGCGCGGCATTTCCATGGGCGCGGTGAAGGGTTAGGCTGAACCCATGTCCGATCTGAAGATCACCGGCTTGCACAAGCATTACACGGGCGGCGTGCACGCCGTGCGCGGCATAGACCTGGCGGTTCCTTCGGGCGAGTTCACCGTTCTGGTGGGGCCGTCGGGCTGCGGCAAGTCCACGCTTCTGCGCACCATCGCCGGCCTTGAGCAAGCCGACAAGGGCACTGTTGAGATCGGCGGCCGCATTGTCAATCATGTGCGCCCGCGCGACCGCGATATCGCCATGGTGTTCCAGAATTACGCGCTTTATCCCTACATGAGCGTCTATGAGAACATCGCCTTCGGCCTGCGCGCCCGCAAGACGCCGCGCGATCAAATCGACGGACGGGTGCGCCGTGCTGCGACGATGCTCGGAATTCAGCCCTTGCTCGAACGCCTGCCGCGCCAGCTCTCCGGCGGCCAGCGCCAGCGGGTGGCGATCGGCCGCGCCATTGTTCGTAATGCCAAGATGTTCCTCTTCGACGAACCCTTGAGCAATCTCGACGCGCAATTGCGCGATGAGATGCGCAGTGAGATCAAGCGGCTGCATCAGGAGCTAGGCACAACGATGATCTATGTCACCCACGACCAGATTGAAGCCATGACGCTTGCCGATAGGATCGTCCTGCTGCGCGACGGCCTGGTCGAGCAGGCGGGAACGCCGTTGGAGCTTTACGAGCGCCCTGCCACGCACTTCGTCGCTGGCTTCCTGGGTTCGCCGAGAATGAACTTCATTCCGGCGAAACTTTTCGGCTCGCGCGACAAATGGCAACTTCGTCTGCCGGGCGAACTGAGCGTTATGGTCCCTCGCGACTTCGACCTCCCCTCGAAGAAGCGCGACCTTCTCCTAGGAATTCGGCCGCAACATATCAGCCGTGGCACGGGCCCGGCCATGCGCGCCGGCCATGCTCGAATTAACGTGAAAGTGGAGCTCGTGCAGCCGACGGGCTCGCGTGCTTACATCACTTTTCCTATTGGAGCCGTGCCCGTAGTTGCGGAACTCGATTCGCATGATGTGCACGGGCCGGGCGAAATGATCGATGTCGATCTCGATATGAACCGCGCCGTGATCATCGACCCCGAAACCCACCGCGTCATTTAGAGGATCTGGAGGAACCATGGCATCGAACAAGCCGAAACGAGCGGTCAAGCTTTTTGGCACGGAGCTTCAGGAAGCGAAGGGCAGGGCGCTTCGTGCTGGGCCGATCACGGCCGTTCTCGACAATGGTGCTCTGCGTTATATCCGCCTGGGCGACGTCGAAGTTCTCCGCGCTATTGCCTTTCTCGTTCGCGACGAGAATTGGGGCACCTATACGCCTTCAATCCGCAACCAGAAAATCCGCCAGACGCCGAAGGGCTTCATTGTGACCTATGATGCGAGCTGCGGTGAGCCAGGCCGCGCGCTCGTCTATCATGCCGAAATTTCGGCAAGGGCCGAGGGCACACTCTCCTTCA
The DNA here is from genome assembly GCA_963770205.1 of uncultured Alphaproteobacteria bacterium. GTDB lineage: Bacteria > Pseudomonadota > Alphaproteobacteria > Rhizobiales > Aestuariivirgaceae > DATBLQ01. The sequence continues at coordinate 15,294 of CAVYOS010000010.1, read as the reverse complement.
CCGCCACAGCGACGCCGGAAAATGATTTTCAGACGAACCGTACCGGTTTCGTCGTTCTCCATCCCCTGAAGGGCGTCGCTGGAGCGCCCGTCGAGATCGAGCATGTCGACGGCAAACGGCGGAAGGCTAAATTTCCAGCACTCATCGATCCGGTCCAGCCTTTCCTGAACGTGCGTGCGATGAGCCACGAAGTTTCCCCTGGCGTGTCTGCAACCGTCCGCATGGAAGGCGATGCTTTTGAAACCGAGGATCACCGCAATTGGACCGATGCATCGTTCAAGACCTATGTCCGTCCGCTGGCGTTGCCCTGGCCTTACACATTGGCGAAGGACATAGCATTCACCCAGTCCGTGACCTTGACTTTTTCCGGCAAATTGCCGCGTCCGAAAAAGGGCGGTGCCACGCGGCCCGCAATTGTCAGTCTCGGGCGCACTGCCGGAAGCGTTCCCGATATCGCCATTGCTGTCTCTGCAGCCGAAGCCGAGCATGCGCTTGCGCAAGCTGATCTCCTGAAACGCGCCGCCCCGGGCCGGCTGCTCTGTGAGATCGATGCCGCCGCTTCAGACCTGACCGATCTTGCCCGCACCTACCGCAAGCTGTCCGAGGAAACGGGCATACCGGTGAGCCTCGAAATCATAGTTCCCGGGCGGACGGATCCATCCGTGGAACTCGAGCCGGTTGTGCGTGCGCTTGACGGCAGCGGTCTCGAACCCGTGGCCGTCGCTGTGTCTCCGGCCATCGATCTCAAGGCCATACTTCCGGGAAGTGCGGCCGGCGATGCGCCGCCTCCGGAAAAAATCTATAGTGCCGCCAGGACCGCATTTCCGGGCGTCGCGGTCGGCGGCGGAATGTTCTCCTTCTTTACCGAGCTCAACCGCAAGCGCCCGCCGGCCGAGCTTCTGGACTTCGTCACCCACACGACCTGTCCGATCGTTCACGCGGCCGACGACATCTCGGTGATGGAAACGCTCGAAGCGCTTCCCTCCGTCGTGCAATCGACGCGCGCGCTCATCGGCCGGAAGAAGGCTTATCACATTGGGCCCAGCACCATTCCCGCCCGTATCAATCCCTATGGTGCCTCAACCGCGAGCAATCCCGGCGACCTCCGGGTTTGCCTCGCCGACAATGATCCGCGCCATCGCGGCTTGTTTGGTGCAGCATGGACGCTGGGTTATGTGGCAGCACTTGCCTATAGCGGTGTCGAGCAGGTGAGCGCCGGCGCAGCGACCGGGCCGACCGGAATGATTTACCAGCGCGGTCGCCACAAGCAGCCCTATTTTGATTCGCTGGATAGCGCGGCAATCTATCCGCTGTATCACGTGCTCGCCTCGCTGGCTTCGGCGCGCGGCAGCAAATTGCGCGAAGTGTCGACGGACGCCGGGGGCTTGGCGGCGCTCGCCTATGGCAAGGGAAAGCATCAGGTGATGTGGCTCGCCAATCTGACAAGCGACAAGCGCAAGGTGAAGATCGCCGGATTTGACGGGGGCGCCCGTCTGCATATGCTCGACGAGGCTTCCTTCGAAAAGGCAACGCGCGATCCCTCCTTCCTTGCCCAGCATGGCAAGCCGCTGAGAAAAGTGTCGACCCTGGAGCTTGGCCCTTATGCGGTGGCCCGGCTCACCGCCGATGCCTGAGCAACTGCTGCTCGGCTGCATCGCCGACGATTTCACCGGCGCGACCGATCTCGCCGGCACTCTCGTGCGCGGCGGCATGCGGACCATCCAGGCAATCGGTCCGCCCGCGGAAGGCGAGAGCTTTACCGGCGCCGATGCCATCGTCATCGCGCTCAAATCGCGCACCGCGCCTAAAGGCCGATGCTGTCGCGCAGTCGCTCGCCGCCTGCCGCTGGCTGCGCGCCAATGGTGCTGGCCAGATCTATTTCAAATATTGCTCGACTTTCGATTCGACCCCCGAGGGCAACATCGGACCCGTGGCCGATGCGCTTCTGGCCGAGCTCGGCGCGGATTTCACGATCGTCTGCCCGGCATTTCCCGAAACCAAGCGCACGATCTATCAGGGACATCTCTTTGTCGGCGCCGAATTGCTCTCCGAATCGGCCATGCGGCATCATCCGCTGACGCCGATGACCGATTCCAATCTGTTGCGCGTGATGGGAGCGCAGACCAAGGCGCCTGTCGGGCTTGTTCCCTGGTCGATTGTCCGGCAGGGCCCTGCCGCGATCCAAGCGGCTTTCGATCGATTGCGCCGCGAGCGTCATGCCTATGCTGTCGTTGATATTATCGAAGATGCCGATCTCCTCGCGCTCGGCGAGGCCTGTGCGGACCTTGCGCTCCTGACCGGCGGCTCGGGGGCAGCACTCGGCCTGCCCGAAAATTTCCGCAAGAAAGGGCTGCTCGCCCCGCGTTCCGAGATCGAACGATCTGCCGGAAGCCGGCGGCGCTGCGGCTGTGCTTGCCGGCAGCTGCTCGGCCGCTACGCTGCGCCAGGTGGAGCATATGAAAGCCCGCCATCCCGCATTCAAACTCGATCCCATCGCTCTGGGGGAAAATCCCCGACATGAAATCACGCGCGCTCTGGACTGGGCCGTTTCCAAACTGCCGCGGGAGCCCGTCTTGATTTACGCCTCTGCCCCTTCAGACGAGGTCGCCAAGGTCCAGGCGCGGCTTGGGCGCGGCCGCGCCGGTGCTCTCGTCGAGGAGGCGATGGCGGAAATCGCCAGAGCACTGGTAAGTGCAGGCGTCAGGCGGCTGGTGATCGCCGGCGGCGAGACCTCGGGAGCGGTCGTGGCCGCCTTGAGAATTCCAGCCCTGCGGATCGGCCGCCAGATCGATCCCGGCATTCCGATGACCTTCTCGACCTCGACGCCTCACCTGGCGCTCGCCCTCAAATCGGGCAATTTCGGCACCGATGACTTTTTCATGAAGGCGCTGGCCGCATTGCGGTGACGCTGCCATTCTTGACCCGCTATGGCTTCGCTGGTTTAATCCCCCAGGAGTGCAGCCGATCCCCTCATAACAATGAAAACATCGGCCACTGGAGCGAAACACCAGGAACAGGGCCCCCCATGAGCGACTCGAAAACCTCTCTCGACGCTGCGACCGAACTCTCGCGGCTTTCGTCCTTGTCTCGGCGCAGCCTGTTGCAAGGCGCTGCCGTGGTCGGCGCCCTTGCGACAACCGGACTTATGCCCCGGCATGCCAGGGCAGCCACCACCATGACCTGGATGGGCTGGCAAGGGTATGAAACACCGATCAAGGCCGGCACCTTTCTGAAGGACAACGACATCGATTTTCAGCCGACCTTCATTTCTTCCAATGAAGAGATCATCACCAAGCTCCAGGCCGGCGGCACCGGCAAGACCGACCTCATCACCATGTACTTCGGTTATCTGCCGCTCATGGCCGAAGGCGGGCTGCTCGAGCCGCTCGATCCCTCCAAGATCGAGCAATTTTCCGATCTCATCCCTGAGTTCACCTCTCACGAGGCCATCAGCAAGGATGGCAAGCTCTATGGCGTGCCGTGGAACTGGGGCTCGCTGCCCCTGATGTACGATCCCGAACAGGTGCCGACGCCGCCGGAAAGCTGGATGGATCTCATGAAGCCCGAATTCAAGGGCAAGGTCGCCATGGTGGACGATCCTCTCGGCAATCTTCTGATCTGGGGCACCGTCGTCACCGGCAAGCCGACGGGCACTTTGCTGACCCGCGAGGAACTCAAGAAAGTCATCGACACGCTCATCGACATCAAGAAAAACCAGGCCCGCGCCTTCTTCGCCTCCTATGGCGACATGGCCGATGCCTTTGCTCGCAACGAGGTTTCCGCCAGCGCGATAGGCTGGGAAGCGGTGGCCGTCTGGGCCAAGGGCAAGGGCAAGACCATCAAATACACGATCCCGAAGGAAGGCACCGGCATGTTCATGGATTGCCTCTGCATCCCGAAGGATTGTCCCCACATCGACCTGACCTACAAGATGATCAACCACATCATCTCGCCTGAGCCGCAGAAAATCTTCGCCGTCGAGCAGAGCGCCGGCATCACCAATCTCAAAGCCGTTCCGATGCTGCCGCCGGAGCTGGCGCAGTCCTATAACTACGGCGACCTCGGCAACTTCATGAAGAAGGCTCGCCTGCAGCCTGTGCCGCCAACCGAATACGACGGCACCACGGCGACCTATGATGATTTTCTGCAGGAATATGCCCGACTGCAGAAAGCCTGACGCCCCGCTGTGAGCCGTGGCTTGGGTCACCTTCCCAGGCTGCCGCGGCAATTGACGGCGCTCGCACCCGCCGCCGCGGCATGGCTGCTGCTGTTCGCGGCACCCTTGACATATTTCTTCGTGATCAGCTTCTGGTCGGTGCGCGCCCGTATCATGCGCCCCGATTTCACCGGCAGGAACTATCTTGCCACCCTTGCCGACTACGGCGATGTGCTGCTGCACACGCTTCTGATCGGATTGGCGATTGCCTTTGTCACCACGGCACTTGCCTACGCCTTCGCCTTTGCCATCCGATTCCGCTCGGGCACATGGGGAAACGCACTCCTGCTCCTCACGCTGATAACGCTCTTCGGCGGTTATCTTGTGAAGATATATGCCTGGAAGAGCATTCTCGGGCGCGATGGCATCATTAACGGCGTGTTGCGAAGCATCGGCATCATCGACGAGCCGCTCACCTTCTTCATCTATAACGCCAATGCGGTCGTCATTACGCTGGCTTATTTCCTGCTGCCCTTCGCCGTTCTCCCTATCTACGGCAACATGCGCGCCATCCCGGACAGCCTGATCGAAGCGGCACGTGACCTCGGTGCAAGCACCTTCCGCGCCTCGCGTGACGTCGTGCTCCCCCTGTGCGAGCGCGGTATCGCCGTCGCCTTCCTTCTCACCTTTTTGATATCGGTCGGCGATTATGTGACGCCGCGCTTCGTCGGCGGCGGTACTTCCATGATGGGGCACTTCATCGAGACGCAGTTTTCCTTCGGCTTCAATTGGCCGATGGGCAGTGCCATGGCTTTTACCCTGATGGCATCCTCGCTTGTGATATTCCTCCTCTGCAGGATAGCTCTGCGCCAGTTGATTTCGTTATGAGCGCGCCCTGGGCGTTCAGGCTCCTTTGGCTGGCGTTCATCGCCTTTGTGGTGCTGTTTCTCACACTTCCCTTGATGCTGGTGATCGTGTTTAGCTTCAACGTGTCTGCCCTAACGAGCTTGCCGCTCACCGGTCTTACCCTGAATTGGTATGCTCGGCTTTTCGGCAACGAGAGCTTCTGGCCGGCGCTGCGCGCCAGCCTGCTGATCGGTGTGACTGTGGCCTTGCTCTCCGTCGTCATCGGCACATTGGCGGCGCTGGGGCTCGCGCGCATGCCCAGGCGCTGGGCTGCAATAGCCATGACGTCGCTGAGCGCACCCATGATGCTGCCATCCCTCATCATCGGCATTGCGCTGCTTTCCTATTTCGTTCGGTTCCTGAAAATCCCCCTCGGCCTTCCAACCGTCGTTCTCAGTCATCTCGTCATTGTCGTTCCTTTCGTCGTAGCAATCCTGCACGCGCGGCTCGCTTCCTTCGATTGGTCGCTCGTTGAATCGGCGCAGGATTTGGGCGCATCTCCCTCGCGCGCATTCTTCACCGTCACCTTGCCCATCGTTCAGCCGACGATCGTTGGTGCCGGCCTCATCGCCCTCGCGCTCTCGCTCGACGATTTCGTTATTACCTTCTTCACCATCGGCAGCGGCAACACCCTGCCGACCATGGTGTGGGGAATGGTGCGCACCACCCTTGACCCTTCCATCAACGCCGTCGCCACTCTTCTCATCATGCTCAGCATTGGCTCGACGGCGCTCGCGCTGAGCGTCAGCAAATATCGCGGATGATGGCAATCAGCTTCGACTATAGCGGCAAGACCGCGCTGGTGACTGGGGCGGGCCGGGGCCTGGGCTTTGCTATCGCTCAGGCTTTTCTGCGGGCCGGGGCGACCGTCATCCTCAATGATCGCCGGCCTGCCGATGTCGAGCGCGCAATTGCAAGGCTCGGCGGAGGAGACACGTTGATCGCCGCACCCGCCGATCTGTCGACCCCCGCAGGCGCGACTGCGGCCGTCGCAGCCGCGCACCGGCTGGGCAGGCTCGATTTCCTGATCAACAACGCCGCGGTGAATGTCGAGAAGCCGCTGGATGAGACAAGTGATGCCCATTGGGATGAGCATATCGCCGTCGTGCTGTCGGCGGCGTTCTTTACCGCAAAAGCGGCCTTGCCGCTTCTCAAATCATCGCAAGGCTGCATCATAAATATATCCTCCGAACTCGGTCTCCACGCCATTGCCAACAATATTGCCTATGTGTCGGCGAAGCACGGCGTCCTCGCTCTCACCAGGGCGCTGGCGATCGAGCTGGCCCCGGCCGGCATAAGAGTGAACGCGCTGTGTCCCGGCACGATGGATACCGAGCTGATGCGCGATTGCGCCGCCGACAGCGGCGACCCGGAGAGGTACTACCGGAACTTCCGCGCCTATCATCCGCTCCAGCGCTTGGCGAGCCCGGAGGAGGTTGCACAATTCGTTCTCTGCCTGACCTCGCCGGCCGCGGCCTTCATGACCGGGTCGCCCGTCGTGTTGGACGGCGGCAGCACCGCCGGGAGACTATGAGATGACCGGCATTTTTTTAGGCCGCAGGGTTCTGATCACCGGCTCTACCCGTGGGATCGGACATGCGGCTGCTGTGGCATTCCTCGGCGAAGGTGCCGAGGTTATCCTTCACGGCAGAGATCAGCTCGCCGCCGATAAGGCTGCTGCCGATCTTGCCGCTCCCCTTGGCCGCGCTCTCCCTGCCATCGGTGCCGACCTTCTCGATCGTGCCGACCAGGATCGTCTAGCGCAAGCCGCAGGTGCGATCGACATTCTGGTGAACTGTGCTGGAATTTTCGAAGAATGCATGCTGGCCGACGCCGATGCCGGTCACTGGCATCGGATCATCGAGGTCAATCTCACCGCGCCCTGGAGGCTCACCCGCGCGCTGTTGCCAACGCTACGGCAAAGGCAGGGCATCATCGTGAACATCGGTTCGGATTCCGCCCTTCTCGGCTACGCAGGAGCATCGGCCTATTGCGCCTCCAAAGGCGCGCTTATCGGCCTCACCCGGGCTCTCGCCGTCGAGCTCGCCCCGAACATTCGCGTGCTCTGTGTCTGCCCGGGGCCCGTAGCTACCGACATGATGCGCGATTCGGTGGATCACGCCCCCGATCCCGCCGCTGCTCAAAGGGAGTGGGAGTCCTACACGCTGTTGAACCGCATCGCGGTCCCGGCCGAAATCGCGGAAGCCATTCTGTTCGCCGCTTCGCCGAAATGCACCTTCCAGACCGGAAGTGTTATCGTCGTCGACGGCGGAGCAACAGCGGGCCGAAAAATGAACCAGGCAAGCGGTTGAGACGCATGGGCGGCCTGAAGACATACGGCAGCAAGCGCGACTTCGCCAAAACCAAGGAGCCGCCCCCGCAGCGCGGCCGCAAGCGCGGCAGCGAATTCGTCGTCCAGAAGCACGACGCGCGCCGGCTGCATTTCGATCTGCGCCTCGAGCTCGATGGCGTATTGAAAAGCTGGGCTGTCACCCGCGGTCCGAGCCTGATCCCCGGCGAAAAACGACTTGCCGTCCAGACCGAAGACCATCCGCTGGATTACCTCGAATGGGAAGGCGTCATTCCCAAGGGTGAATATGGCGGCGGGACGATGATCGTCTGGGATCGCGGCACTTGGCAGCCCGATGGCGACCCTCACAAGGCGCTGGCGAAGGGCAAGCTTGATTTCACCCTAACCGGCAATCGTCTCCGCGGACATTGGCACCTTGTGCGGATGCGCCGTCGCCCTTCGGACTCCAAGGACCAGTGGCTGCTCATCAAAAGCGCCGACGAATTCGCCAGGACGCCCGGCTCCGCCGAAATTGTCGAAGAGGAAATGACATCGGTCTTGAGCGGCCGCACCAATGCCGATCTGGCCGCGGGTGGCGGCATGCGCGCCGATCATGCCGCCCGACAGAAAAAGCGCACCGCATCGAAAGCTCCGAACCTGGCAATCGCCAAGCTGCCGGGGGTGCGCAAGGCCATCCTGCCGGTATTCGTCAAACCCAGCCTCGCGCTGCTGAAAGAGCTCCCGCCCAGCGGAAAGAACTGGAGCCACGAGATAAAGCTCGATGGTTATCGCATGCAGGCCCGCATCGATGGGGGGCGCGTGCAGCTGCTCACGCGTCATGGCCTCGACTGGACGGGCCGCTTTCCAACCCTTGCCCGGGAATTTGCGCTGCTGCCCGTCGGCTCCGCTCTCATCGACGGTGAAGCCATCGTGCAGGATGAACGTGGTCTTGCAAGCTTCAGTGCGCTGCAATCGGATTTGAAATCCGGCAGGCGCGACCGGATGGCGTTCTTCGCATTCGATATCCTCTATTGTGAGGGCCGCGATCTCAGAGCCGTTCGCCTCGACCGGCGTCGCGAGGTGTTGCAAGAAATCATCCAGGCGCTGCCGGAATCGTCCATCGTGAAGTTCAGCGATCACGTGGCGGGTGATGGCGGCAAAGTGCTCACTCATGCATGCCGGCTCGGACTCGAGGGGATCGTCTCCAAGCGCATCGATCTGCCCTATGTGTCGGGCCGCGGCGAACACTGGATCAAGACCAAATGTGTGCTGGGCCAGGAGTTCGTCGTCATCGGTTATGTTCCATCGACTGCTCTTCCGGGCGCTGTGGGTTCGCTCGTTCTTGGTTACTACGACAAGAGCACCCTCGTGCACGCTGGGCGCGCCGGCACCGGATTTTCTCTCGATCAGGCCAAGGCTCTTCGCCGGCAGCTTGACGCGCTTGGCCGCGCCAACCCCGAGCTTCAGCAGAAGCTGCCGCGCGCGATGACCAAGGATGTCCGTTGGATCGACCCGCAACTCGTCGCAGAGATAGAATACCGCGGCTGGACAAGCGACAAATTGCTGCGCCAGGCATCGTTCAAGGGGTTGCGCGAGGATAGGAATCCGGCCGAGGTCGTCCTCGAAGAGCAGCCTCCAAAGCCCCAGCGGCGGCAGGCGGTCAAGGAGTTGCGCCTCACCCATCCCGAACGCATATTGTGGGAAAACGCCGGCATCACCAAACAGGCGCTCGCAGATTTCTACCTTGCCATCGCCCGCTGGATTCTTCCCCACGTTTCCCATCGGGTGCTGAGTCTCGTGCGCTGCCCCTCGGGAGCCGAGGCCGATTGCTTCTACGCCAAACATGCCTGGGCCGGTCTCAGTGGCGATCTCCGGCGCATCGATGTCGGCGAAGAGGCACCGATGTTGGCCATCGAAGCCACCGATGGCCTGATCGCCCTCGTCCAGGCCGCCGTGTTGGAAATCCATCCCTGGGGATCCTCGATTGGCGATCTCGAACATCCAGACCGGATTATATTCGATCTCGATCCGGGCGAGGGCGTAGAATGGGCGAGCGTGATCGCCGCTGCCCAGGAAGTGCGCGACCGGCTGCGGCGCCATCGCCTCAGGAGCTTCGTCAAAACCACCGGCGGAAAGGGGCTTCATGTGATGGCGCCCATTCGGCCCAAGGCTTCATGGGATGAGGTAAAGGATTTCACGCGAAAGGTTGCGGAAGGCATGGCAGCGGACAACCGCAGCCTCTATGTCGCCAAAATGACCAAGAGCCTTCGCAAGGGAAGAATATTTGTCGACTATTTCCGCAACGCGCGGGGCGCCACCGCCGTAGCACCCTATTCGACTCGCGCAAGACCGGGAGCGCCGGTCTCAGCGCCCTTGTTGTGGGAAGAGCTTTCGAATGAGATCCGCTCCGACCATTTCACCCTGACCAACCTGCAGCACCGTCTCGATCACCTGCCGGAAGATCCGTGGCGGGGGTTTTTCTCTCTGCGGCAAGCTCTGCCTTCGGGCTGACGCAGCGGCCGGTTTTTTCCCTCCGTCGTCGGAAAATTCGTTCCGCTGTACGATTATTTCCGCCTGGAGCCCATGCCGGATTGAATATTCCGCGACGTACACGGCCTCCCTCACGGCGTCCTCGCGGCTCGGAAACGGGCCGTAATATTGGCCGTGTCTCTCGATCATCCATTCTCCGTCTCGGAGCGAGACGTAATAAGCCACGTGCATCACGGAACCTGCTTCAGCCTCATGCGTCATACGAGTGCCAACAGCCCTTAATTGGTTTTGTTCCTGATTTTTCGACCCAAAGCCGCCGCGGTTTTTCGCGGAACAATCTTCTGGACCCGGAGTTTGCCTAGCGGTCGAGCCAGGCTGCAAACCCCGCCAATGAGAGAGAGTGATCAGTATGCGCAGACTGAATGGTGGAAGAGTGGATGATGCGGGCTTGCGTCAGGAATCTCTTGGCAAGGCGGTGACGCTCGTTTGCCTCTCTCATCTGCGCTGGAACTTCGTCTGGCAACGCCCGCAGCATCTCTTGTCTCGCGCAGCCGCCGACTACGATACCTACTTCATCGAAGAGCCCGTGTTTGAACTTGGCGCGAAGCCGGAAATGCGATGGCGGCGCGAGCCATCCGGGGTCAATGTGGGCACTCCGGTTCTGCCGGAAGGCTGCACGCCGTCCTCAACCACGGTTCTTCAGCGCCGGCTGCTGGACGAATTTCTGCGCAGGCGGCCCAGAGGGCAAACCGTGCCGGACACCATGGTCGAGATCGCGACCGACTGGCCGGCCGTATCCTTGGCCGAGATCTCGCGAGCGTGTAATTGCCGTCCGGGATACTTGGTGCCGTTGTTTCCGCGGCCGTCCCAGATGAAATTCTGCTGTCCGGCGTTCACCGTGTAGTTGCCCGAATAAATCCAGCGCGCCGGTCGCGTCCCTTGATGTTGATCGTGGCGTTCGACGGCTTGTCCGACGAGAAAGTCCAGTTCGCCTTGCCGTCCTCGAGCTTCGCGGTCCAGCCGTCGACGGTCGCGGTCGAGCCGAGATAGGCCATCGCGGCGGTCGACTGCGCCATCTGCTCGATGCTGATCAGCGAAGCGAGCTGCGTGTTCATCTTCATCTGCTGCTCGACCTGGGTGAACTGGACGAGCTGCTGGGTGAACTGGTTGGTGTCGAGCGGCTCGAGCGGGTTCTGGTTCTTCAGCTGCGTGGTGAGCAGCGTGAGGAACGTCTGGAAATTGTTCGCCATCGTGGTGGCGTCGTTGGTCGTGTTCGTCGTGACGCCGGCGGTCGTGCTCGGCGAGGTGCCGATTGCGGAGGCGACCGGATTGAGAATGCTTGCGAGCGTGTCAGCCATGGTCTGTCCTTACACCCTGATGTCGACGCCGCCGCCGAGCCCGATCAGCCGGCCATAGCCGCGCCGCGCGGCCTCTGCCGCCGCCGTGTCGTCTTCGGGAACGATGAGATGCGACGTGTTCGCGTTGTCGCGCGCGACTGGTCGCGGCCCGCGAAATTCTGGTCGCGCAGCGAGAACTGAGCCCGCCCTCGGTGTTGAGGCCGGCCTGCTGCAGGCGCGCTCGAGCTGCGGCGCGTCGCGGCGCAGGAGGTCGAGCGTCTCGGCGCGCTCGACGATCAGCCGCGAGGTCACCTTGCCGCCGGGATCGACGTCGAGCCGCACGTCGATGCGGCCGAGCTCGGGCGGGTCGAGGCGGATATCGAAGCGTTTTGAGCCGTCCTGGGCGCGCGCCACGATCTCGACTGCGAGGCCGGCGAGCGGCACGGCATTGTCGCTGCCGCGTCCACGCGCAGCGCGGTGGGGGCAGCGTCGGCGCAGGCCAGCGACGACGACAGCGCGAGGTGGAACGGCATGACCGGCGCGTTGTTCGCCGCGCCGGTGAGCGGCGTTGCGGCCTGCGGCGCCGGGCCTCGGTGCGCGCCTCGGCGGAAAGGCGCGCGGCGCCGCGCCGGCTCGGCTGATTGCGCGCGCGGCTTGGCGCGGTCTTCGCGCGGTTCGGCCGGAGCTCGGCGACGCCGGGCGTTGCTGACCGCGCGGCGGGAGGTCTCGGCGCGGCGCGGACGATGCCGCGCCGCTGAGCGGACGCGGCTGATGAGTCCGGGTTTGTCGGCTCTCGGCCTTTTGTTCGGGGGGCGATGTCGTTTCGGCGCGCCTCGGCCGGTGCTTCGGCGCGGTTGCCGCAGTCCTGCGGTTGCGGCTTGGGTCTGTCGTCGGACGCTGCTTCGATGTCGGCTTCGGCCTGTCGGCCGCCGCGACCGGCTTGGGCGCCGTCCGCGGGCGGCGCGGACGGCAGCGGCGGGCGCTCGCCTGGCGGCGGCGTGGCGGGCGCCGCGGGCGCAGGGGCCGCCTGCGATCGGCGCGATCGTCGGTGTCGGCCGTCGGCTCGACCACCGGAGCAGGGTTGATCGGCGCCGGCACAGCAACCGCAACGACGATCGGCGTCTCGGCCGGCCGGCGTGCTTCGGCGGAACCGCGGTGTTTCGTCGCCGTCCTTCGGCTCGTGATCGGTGGCCTCCGGCGTCGACGGGCTTCTTCGGTGGGGGCCAGGATTGCCTCGGCATTCTTCGGCGCCTCGTCGGCGATCGCTGCCGACTACGGCGGCGATCTGCGCGTGTCGGCGCGCGCACCGTCGGCGCTCAGCGGCAGTTTCGCGAGGCTCGCCGTCTCGGAGGTTGGCCATTCCTGGCCTGCCGCGTGGCTGGGGCATCCGCGGGCTTTGCCGGTTGCGCGTGTCGCGTTCGGCATCGGGCGCGCTCGGCGCGCGGTTGCGGTCCTCGCGGCGGCCGTCGTCGCGCCGGTCGGCGCGCGCCGCGCAGGCCGCGGCGCGGCGCCTCAGTCGGCCGGCGTCGAGCATCGCGTCGAACGCGCCGGGCGGCCGCCGCGCGGCCGCGCGGCCGGAGGCCGGCTCGGGGCGCAAGGGCCGCGATACGATCGGGTCCGACGCAACAGGCTGCAAGGCAACACCTCAATAGGCGCACAAAGGCGAGAAGAGGTTTGCAAGCGCCGGGCCAGCCCTTTCCGGCAATTAATTGTGAAGATCAGATCAATTGATTAGACGCGATCGCGGATGCGCCCCGGCGCCGTCTCCCGGCATCCGTTGCTGGCGCACCGGCAAGAACTGCCGCCCGCGCCACGCACGCGGTGTCGCATTGCGCCGCGGCGTCCGCCTTATAGGTATAGCCGCATGCTCAACAGTCTCGACACGGAAGGCCGTCCGCAGGACACGCGGGTCGTCGTCGCCATGTCCGGCGGCGTCAATTCCTCGGTCACCGCCGCGCTGCTCAAGGCCGAGGGCTACGACGTCGTCGGCGTGACGCTGCAGCTTTACGACCATGGCGCCGCGACCCATCGCAAGGGCGCCTGCTGCGCCGGCCGCGACATCCATGACGCGCGCGCGGTCGCCGAGCGCATCGGCATTCCGCATTACGTGCTCGACTACGAGGCGCGCTTCAAGGAAGCCGTGATCGACCGCTTCGCCGACAGCTACGCGGCGGGCGAGACGCCGGTGCCGTGCATCGAGTGCAACCGCTCGATCAAGTTCGCCGACCTGCTCGGCACCGCGCGCGATCTCGGCGCGCAGGTGCTCGCGACCGGGCATTATGTGGTGAACCGCCGCCTGCCCGACGGCAGCCACGCGCTCTATCGCGCGCACGACGAGCGAGCGCGACCAGAGCTATTTCCTGTTCGCCACCACGCGCGAGCAGCTCGACGTGCTGCGCTTTCCGCTCGGCGGGCTGCCGAAGCCGCAGGTGCGCGAGCTTGCGCGCGAGTTCGGCCTCGCGATCGCCGACAAGCAGGACAGCCAGGACATCTGCTTCGTGCCGACCGGGCGCTACGCCGACATCGTCGCGCGGCTGAAGCCCGGACGCCGCGGCGCCGGGCGACATCGTGGATCTTGCCGGCAAGGTGCTCGGGCCGCCACGACGGCATCATCCATTTCACGGTCGGCCAGCGGAAGGGCCTGAAGATCGCCGCGGCCGAGCCGCTGTTCGTCGTGCGGCTCGAAGCCGGACACGCGCCGCGTCGTCGTCGGCCCGCGCGCCGCGCTCGCGACGCGCACGATCCGCCTGCACGACGTGAACTGGATCGGCGACGGCGCGCTCGGCGACGGCGAGCGCGCCGAGGTGTTCGTCAAGGTGCGCTCGACCCGGCCGCCGCGCGCCGCATGGCTGACAGCCGGCCGCGACGGTGTCGCGGTGGAGCTCGCCGACGGCGAGGAAGGCGTCGCGCCCGGTCAGGCCTGCGTGTTCTATGACTTCGCCGAGGCGGCGCGCGCGTGCTCGGCGGCGGCTTCATCCGCGCGCGCCGTGCCGCAGAAAAGTCACAGCGCCGAAACGCTCGCGGCGACGCCTGATCGCGTATCGTGGGCTCAATGGCGCACGAGGGGCGATGACGGATACCCTCGATCGGGGCGCGGTCGAAAAGGCCTATGCGCGCTGGGCGCCGGTTTACGATATCGTGTTCGGCAAAGTATTCGAGCGCGGCCGCAGGGCCTCGATCGAGGCGGCCGAGCGCGTCGGCGGGCGCATTCTCGAGGTCGGCGTCGGCACCGGCATCTCGTTGCCGGACTACGCGCGCCGAACCGCCTCGTCGGCATCGACATCTCGGCGCCGATGCTGCGCAAGGCGAAGGAGCGCGTCGATGCCTTGGGCCTCTCCAACGTCGAGGCGCTCGCCGTGATGGACGCCAAGCACCTGGCGTTTCCCGACGACAGTTTCGACGTGATCGTGGCGCAATATGTCATCACGGCGGTGCCCGACCCGGAGGCGACGCTCGACGAGTTCGCGCGTGTGCTCAAGCCCGGCGGCGAGATCATTCTGGTCAACCATATCGGCGCGGAAAGCGGCGCGCGCAAGGCGTTCGAGCTGGCGTTCGCGCCGCTCGCGCGCCGGCTCGGCTGGCGGCCCGAGTTTCCCTGGGCGCGGCTGACCGCCTGGAAGGAGCGCACGCCCGGCATCCATTTCATCGAGCGCACGCCGATGCCGCCGCTCGGCCATTTTTCGCTGATCCGCTACGGCAAGGAAGCTTCGGCTTGAGTTTTTTGTAGGGTGGGCCCGAAAGCGCGAAACGCGGCGCGACCAGCCGCCTGCCAACCTGAGGAGACCGCCATGAACGAAGACGCCTTCAACATGAGCGTGCGCAAGTTCCTGAAGAAAGTCGGCGTGACGGCGCAGCGCGAGATCGAGCAGGCGGTGCGCGACGCGGCCGCGAGCGGCAAGCTGAAAGGCGGCGCGCTGCCCGCCAAGGCGACGTTCACCATCGGCGGCGTGAACCTGACGTTCGACGTGACGGGAGAGGTGGAGACGGGGTGAGGGCGCGCCTTTTCCTTGACACCCTTTCGGGCCACTCCTTATATCCGGCGCGCTCCGGCCTGGCCGGAGCCATGAGATCGCCAGTGGCGGTGCTCTTGGCGGGGTAGCTCAGCTGGTTAGAGC